>NZ_OZ255701.1:661250-1322500 GCF_965276875.1 Lichenicoccus sp.
CATGCCGACGCCGAAGGCCTGGAGCATCCGCTCCTCACCCTCGCGATCCGGCTCCAGTTCGACTTCGCCGCCCGCATGTCCGAGGTGCTCGAACTCCAATGGGAGTGGATCGACTTCGCGCATCGCCGGGTGGTCTGGCCCGACAGCAAGACCGGCGGCATGTCGAAGCCGCTGAGCGCGGAAGCCGCGCTGTTGCTGCGCGCGGCCCCGCGCTACGCGGGCTCGAAATTCGTCGTTCCGGCGCTCTTCGACGGCTCCAAGCCGATGTCGAAGCACACCTACTGGGCAGGCTGGCGGCGCATCCTGGAACGCGCGGGCTTGCCGCATTGCGGAACGCACGCGGTCCGCCACCGCGCTGCGACCGACATCGCCAACTCCGGGGTGCCGGTGAAGGTCGGCATGGCGCTTACCGCCCACAAGACGGTCACGATGTTCATGCGCTACGTCCATACCGAGGACGACCCGATCCGCCAGGCTGCGGAGACCGTCGCCTCGCGTAGGCGCAAAGTCGTTCAGGGCGGAGCATCGACGGTCGAGGGCAGCATCGACGACAAGCAGCCCGAAGATCCTGCGAGCGCCGCCGCAGCGGCTGCGCCGAGGGCGGTCAAGGCGATCGTCGATCGCCGTTCGGGCAGCACGGGGCTCGGCAACTACCGCCCTTACCGGAACCGGAAGGGCGAGAATCGCCCCGCCCCGCCGAAGCCCAGCCGCGAGGTTACTCAAGTCGAGGAGTTCGAGCATGTCTGACTGCCGCAACCCCGAAGGCCGCTGGCCACCGTTGGAGATCATGCGCCGGGCCAAGGAAGTCCACGACACGGGGCTGATCCCGTTCGTCGATACCGAAGCAGCCGCTCGCTACCTCGCCCTCAGCCCGCACTCGCTTGAATGCTACCGCTCGCTCGGCGGTGGCCCACCGTTCTACAAATTCGGCAAGTTCGTCCGCTACGCCGTGCCGGACCTCGAGGCGTGGGCCGCCGAACGCCGACACGGACGGACTGCCGGCGAGAACGCCCGTGTCTATTGATACCCAGGTCAATGGGCTGAGGGTATGATCATGGTGGAATGGCTTTCAGCGTGGACTAGTCGGACGTCTCGAATGCGAGCGGCCGAATGACGGAGATGAAACTCAATGGTCAAAGCTTACAAAAGCGAGCCGATGGCGGCCGTCCACGAAATGGTGGAGGGCTTTCACGACAGCGGCGCAGTCGACAAGCAGACCATGCAGGAGTTTGACGAGGCGTGTCTGACGCCGCCCTCCCTCCTCACCACGGACAAAATCGATGCTAGGCTACTGAAAACCCGGAAACGCGCTCGGCCACGATCGCCTTGACCCGTGCAGCAGCGGTCGAAGCTGTCGGCAGCGATCGAGCGAAGCTGGGCAAATCCAATGTCGGCAAGCTTTCTTGAAGAGCCGTAAGCATTGCCTTGATCGCCGTCGCGCCGCGTGCAACCGGAAACTCGATAACGCGGGCTAAGGATGAGAAGTCTTTCGCGTTAAGTCGAGCGTCCTTTCCGTTCAGCTTCAACGCCATCCGATCGCCAGTAAGCCCCGGAAAAACGCGGGTCGTGACCGCGTCATAGAGCGGCGCAAAGCGGACGCTCGTGAACCGTCTGGAACCCGGCTCGGCGGTCTTCAGCAAAGCGAGATTCTTCAGGTGCATGTCGCCATCCGCGATCAGCCAGGCAAAGAGTGCGCGCCTGAACAGCGTTTCCAGATCAGCCGCTGGATCGGTTGAGAGCAGACGCATGGCGCGGGCTATACGCTCGATCGTGCCGTCGTACTTGGCCGACGGGGGCAGATCGAGGACCGAGCAGAAATCCTCCATAGCGAGCAAACGGTGGTCGTCGGGGCCGCGGCGGATGTCAAAGCGTTCCACGACGAGCGCAGGGGCCATCCCATCTGGCATATCGATGAGGGCGGCCGCCGGAACGTCGAAGCCGGCCGCCCGTCCAAGCTCAAGGCAAAGCCACTCGACGACCGGTAAGGTGTCGAAGCCGGCCGTCCCGGCGGGCTTGAGGATATGCGTGAACGGCAGTTCCGTCGCCGGGACGAGGACGCCGTCCCGGGTAAGGGACATCGGCGCCTTGATCTGCACGCCCGAGAGACGTGGCGTCTCCGCCCGTGCGAAGAGCCGAGCGAGGTTCTGCTCGAATGTCGTCTCGAGATCCCCGCGGCCAGGCCCCGCATAGCGTCCGGTGAAACGGCCGACGTCGGAAAGGCCACTCAACTCAGCCTCCAGCACGTCAGGCGGAAGAATGCCGATCTCGAGCCGGTCCCGGACGATGATGATGTTCGACATGTAGCGCTTCCCGTGACGCAGCGCGTCACGCTCATCGCGGTCATGCAGAACCTGAGCGAGCCAGCCCTCCGGCAACAGCGACTCGATGAAGGCAGGAAGCTTTCCTGGCGCGGTCTCCCGCACCAGCGGCGGCCCGCTGCGCCTCGCCGCCGTCCAGCGCCATTCGAAACCGTCGTGACGCAGCCGACCGAGGATGTCGCCATGCCAGGCGACGACGAATTCCAGTACCGCCTTGTTCGGTACAGCGGGACGAGCGTCCAGTCGGGACAGCAGGTAGCGCTCGGCCGCCTCGCCTTCCCGATACCAGCCATTCTCGCGCGCCAGCGCCCAGGCGGCATCGGCAGCGGCGCGAGCGGACCCGTGTTCCTCGACGAGACGGGCCGCCATCTGGACACGCATGGGTTCGGTGATTGCACTGGCGTGCTCGCTACGCAGTCGGAAGGCTTCGAGGAAGCGCTGCCTTGGCGACGAAATCTCCAAGCGCAGTTCGCCGAGGTCGTCACCCACGATGGCGGTGGCCGTCGAAGGATGCTCCGGCGCCTCGTTCTGGATAATTTCAAGCCCGCGCAGCCGAACGCGCTGGTTCCGCCGCCCGCTCACGAAGAGCCGCCCGTCGGGGGTCGGCCCGAGATGGACCGCGCTTGCCGACGACAGGTAGGCAGCCGGATAGAGATAGTGGGCGATGCGGACGGCGTGGCCGAGGATCGTCGCCTCAATGTCGGCATCGGCATCGACGTAAACGCCCCTGACGATCGGCACGAGGTCGCCGGCTTGCGCCTGAGCGTGCGCACGTCGCTTGTCCGTCGTCTCGCCGACTAGATGGATTGTCACGGACTTTCTCGCATCTCAGATGCGTGAAAGTCGCCCTTCCTAACCGCATCGTCAAGAACTATTACGCATCTCAGATGCGACAAAGTCCGTCTGGGAAATGAGACGTTTGGGGGTCGGGATTCAAGACGCCAGCGTAAAGCCTGGGTTGAGGCTCCGAAAATCTCCCGCGTGAAGAGAGACAACCCGCTGATCGGGGCTCAGCAAATCGAGGTCAACCAACCGGTGGATAGGACCGCCGTGGAGAAGCCGCAAAACCTCGGAGACGGCCAAGGTAGCCGCAACCGCGCCCACGAATGGGGCTCCCACCGCCTTACCTGCAAGCAAGGTCATCCCACATCGATCGAGCACACCGTCCGCGAGCAGGCGAGCATACGCCGGTCGTTCCTCGACCGTCTCCGTTGCCGGTGCCGCCTTCCAGATCTCCGCAGCCGAGCGCGCACCCGGCAGGACGTGGAGGCGCATCGTCCGAAAATCGCGGTGACCGCTTCCCAGCCCTGCCTCGACGACGAAGTCGAACCCGACCTGATCGAGCACCCTGCGCCCCGCGGCGTTGTCGAGGCCGCACAAGGCGACGGTCGGTTCCTCGGCTTGTCGACGGAAGCTCGCGTCGAACAGCCGCTCCTGGATGATCGTTTCAAACCCGCGCTTCTCGGCCCACACGGCCATCGCGCGGGTCTTCTTCTGTCCGACCAGGCCGGCGTCCGTCAGAATCGAAGTGCTCTCGGTCGACGGGGATATGACGTCGATGTCTTGGAGAACGAGCGAGACTTCGCCCGGCTTAGCGAATGGCAGCAGCCCAAGCGCCCAGAGATAGGCCTGGCCAAGATGTCCCAGGCCGATCAGCCACAACCGCGACGGCAGATAGGTCAGTCCGGGCTCCTCGTCGGCCGCGAGCCAGTCCGTCCCCGGCCCCGGACTCCACAAAGACAAGCCGACTGCCCGTCGCCCCGCGGCCGGCACGCTCCCGTTCAAGAATAGGTAGGCCTCGTTGACCGCCAACGCCGCCGATAGCATCCCGGCCAGCGGCATGGCCGGTCCTGGCGCAGGGACGAGTTCGGAGTGCGCGGGCACGATTCCGCCGCGCCAGCCCGCCGCGGCGGTGCGAACGCAAAACCCTTCGCGACGGCCGCTCGGATCGCCACCGATGATGACCGTCGGCGCGCCGTTCGCGCTCCCGCTCGGGCTCCCGCCAAGGCTGCACACCGCGTCCGCGAGCGTTCGGACGAGCGGGAGCGGTACGGCCAAGTCGGCATCAAGGCCGCCGCCGACCGTGACGCCGCCGAGGAAGACGCGCCGGCCGAGGGCCACGGCGGTTAGAAGCGCGGCCTGCTGCACGGGGTCGGCCTCGACTCCGGTCGGCACTGCGATGTGCAGACGATAGCGACGGAACAACGCTTCAGCATCCGCGAGGCTCTCGGCCGCGCCGCTGTCGATGGCATGTTTGACGAGCCGATGCAGCGTTTCGGCCGGAACGAAGTTGGTCATCGCGTGGTCCTCAAAGGCCAATGTGGAAGAAGGCACCGCGATCGTCGGGCGGCACCGTGGTCCAGCGCTTGGCGCCCTCGTAGCGATACACGCCAAGGTGTCGGCGCGGCTGCGGCGCGACCGCGAAGCGGGGTAGAATCAGTGCGATGTGCCCGGCGCGGGAGATCATCGGATGCGCCCGGTCCGAGTCGCTCTGGCCTGATCCGTCAGGGTGGACGTGGACATCAGCAACCACTGTCAGGCCGCGCGTTTTGCAGAGCGCCCAGAGCTCGCTGAAGTAGCGTCCGTCGAAGCGGACGATGCCGCTGTCAAGGCAGTGCGGGTCGAGGTCGTCGTAGAGGACGAAGTCGACGATTTGCGCCCGACCGCCCTGGCGTTGGCCGAGAAGAAACGCACCACTCTCGCGCGAGCGGTTGCGGCCGCGCTCACGCAACCGGGCGAGGAGGCGTCGCCAGAGGAACCAGGAACAGGACAGCTCATGCCGCGGCGCGAAGAGGCGGCGCATAGTCCCGGCAATGGAGAAGTTCATGGACAAGCTCCAGGTATTGGACGATCCCGGCAGCCGGGCGCCAGATTTTCGACGGCATCTCGTGACGCCAGTTTTCGTGACCTACGAAGCTCTCGCGATCACAGGGTAGATAAAGGGCGGTTCCGCCCTTCCAGTCGGTGCGGAAGACCGCCGATGCCCGCCCGCCTTGGCCGCGGGGCCAAAGATCGAAGGCGAGAACCTGGTTGAGGCTCGCGTCCCAAGGTCCGCCGGTCGGCGGCGTCTGCGGGTAGCCCGTGCAGTTGAGGCGCAGGAGGTAGCCGCGCCCGTCCTTCGCGGTCACGCTGATAAAGGCGTGGGGCCACAGCGTTCCGGCCAGGTGCCAGCGACCTTCAACCTGGCCGATGCGGAACGTGGCCTTCGCCACGTCCGCCTCGAAGGCGCGCTGGTCGGGACCGCTCACGCCGCGCTCCCGCTCGCGCCGTTCACCCGCTGGTCGGGGACGAGGTCGAGGGCGAGGCCGCACACCTTGCCGTCGGTCAGGGCGCCGATGTGGGTGCCAGGCGCGGGGCGATCGTGCGCGCCCGCGACCTGCAGCACGTGCTCGCCCGCCTCCTCATCCGTCATGCCGAACTTGTGCTCGGCCGCCCAGCGCTTGACCCTGGCCACCGTCGCGCTTGGCGAGAACCGCCGCTCCAGGGTCTCGGCGTTGAAGGTGACCGTGACCTCCACGTGGCGGCAGCGGTGGACATGGACCTTCAGCCCTGCGGGGGATGCGCGCTCTATGACGAGGACTGCGTCCTCGACCGGGTCGTCCTCATCTTCGAGGAACAGAAGCGCCCCGTGCGGGATGCCGTGCGCTTCGACTAAGCGCAGCTTCAGGATGGCGAAGGTAGCGTCGGGCTCGAGTTCGAGATGCTGGATCTCGCCGAGCCCTTCGCCCTGGTAGAACAAGTCGATGGCCGTCATGGCGTTGCACTCCGGGATCGAAGTGCGAGGCCCGATTGCCCCACGTCCGTCCCTTACCCCCTTGATCGATGGAGGTCCGGCAACCCGGAAAGGCGCCGGATGAGACCCGTCAGAGGACGGTGAGCGCGCCCGCAGGCGTAGCGGCGCAGATGAAGAAGTGCGGGCAACGCGGGCAGCTCACGGCATCAATCTCGGGCGGAAACCAGCCAGCAGCGATCCGCCCCAGCATCTCGTCGCTCTTGGTCCGGCGATGACCGATCTTCGCCGCCGTAACGGACACCGCCTCGGCCGTCTCGTCGGTCAAGTGCAGCGCCTGTACCACGACGCCGCCACCGAAACGCGCCTGTGCTGCGAGCTGATAGAGCGTGTATTCGAGCCGGTCGTATTCGTCGCTGCGCTTCTGCCCGGTCCGCACGCGACGCACGACCACGGTGCCGTCGGGCAGCTCAGCGAGCTCGTTCGGTTCGACCAGCACCCGCCCGTTTGGCAGGTCGAGCGCCAGAGGTTCGGCGTCCCGGAACCGGCGTCCCGCCCCCGCGCGCACCAGCGCCGCGACCAGCCGCGTCGCCAGTCGGCGGTAGTCGTCGCGGAAGGCGTGCTCGACCGGCCCCCGCTCCCGCCAGATCGCCTCGAGCGCCGCTTCAGCTTCGGCGAGCGTCGGTTCGGCCGTTCGGCGGGCGTCGGCCAGCCACCGAATCAGCTCGTAGAGGCAATCATGGGTCTGCGTGAACGCGGTGCGCTTACGGGCGCCCCCCAGGCCCAGGACGTGCGTATAGAAGTAGCGACGCGGGCATTTCTCGTAAGACGTGAGCCGGGTGTCGGTCAGCGACCATTCTCCCGTCCGTGTCACCGTGATCGGCTCAGGCCGGCGCGCGCCGGCCGGCAAGGGCAAGCCAGCAGGTCTCGCGACGGTGTCGACGAGGCCACCAGGGAGCCAGCCGAGATACGGCGACTCCGAGCGATTTTTACCGTTCGGCTGCTTGCGCGCGTGATGGAGGCGCAGACGGGTACGCGCCCGCGACAAGGCCACGAAGAAGAGGCACTCCTCTTCATGAGCGTGCGCCCGCTTTGCCTCGTCCGCGACAGAGACACCGTCCGCACCATCGATCATGCCGCGCGGCGGGGGGCAGCGCTGGCCGCGGTTTGTAGCCGGGAAGCTCGACACGGTGAGCCCCGGAACGTGGACCGCCTCGAATTCGAGGCCTTTGCTGCCATGGACTGTCATCAGTCGCACAGCATCCATGTGCAACGCGGCCGCCGGGACCTGTCGTAGGTCGCGCTCCTCCGCGAGCAAGACAAGCTGACGGACGCGATCGAGCGTGCGCTGGATTGGCAGTCCCGAGCCGGTCGGGCTCTGCTCCCGCACGAAGTTCAAGAACTGCCACACGGCGACCGCGCGCATGCGCTGGTTCACTGAGGCGGCCTCGCCCATCCCGCGCGCGAGATCGGTGCGGTCCAGCAGGTAGGTGGCTAGGAAGTCCCAGGCGGAAATGCTCGGCTTCATACCGTCCAGATCTCTCGCCAGGCGCGCGAACACCGCGGCGCCCGTGAGCGACACGCCGGCGGCTGATGACAGGCTTTGCAGGCCGAGCAGCGCCGGTCGTTCGGCGGCGCGCAGGTGGCGCGTCGCGGCGTGGATGTCTTGAAGACTCGCGCTATAGCGCGGCGCCGCAGCCACGCGCACGAGAGCGTCGCCGAACGGGTCGACCGCGAGGCTCAGGAGCGCCAGCAGATCTCGGACTTCGTCCCGCTCGAACAGGCTTCCTAAATGCAGGACCGGGATGGCGCGCGCCTCAAGGCCCGCGGCGATCTCGTTCAGGCGGCTGTTAGAGCGGCAGAGAACGGATTGGTCGCGCAGAGCGACCCCGGCGGTCTCGAGCTCTCGCACGCTCGCGGCGACGCCCTCGATCTCGTCGTCGAGCGTATCGTAGCGTTGGATGTCGGGCTTTGCGGGTCCGACCCCTCGATCCGCTTGCAGCGCCAGGGGGAGCATCCCGGCCGAAGCGCCCATCCGTGGGGCGACCGCGACCACGGTGTCGACAATCTGCTTCGTGGAGCGATAGTTGAGGCCCAATTGATCCGTGACGGCGCCGGGATAGTCATCACCGAACCCGACCATGTTCGCCGACGAGGCGCCGCGGAACCGGTAGATCGACTGCCGGGCGTCACCGACGACCCAGAGGCGCTGTCCGTCTCCTGCGATAGCCTTGAGAAGCCGCGCGCTCGCGCGGTTCACGTCCTGATATTCATCGACGAGCACGTGGCGATGCCGCAGCTGGACCGAGACACGAAGTTCGGGATCGCTCTCCAGGAGGAGCGCCGGCCGCATGATCAGGTCGCCGAAATCGACGGCGCCCCGCTCACGAACGGCGTGCTCGTAGAGGTCGTAGATGTGCGCCACCTCCAGGCACTTCTCGGCCGCCTTGCGGGCATCGTCATCGCCGGCTGAGGCCAGCATCGCGTTGGCGAGCGCCCGGTAGCGTGCCGGATCTGTCACTTCGTCCTTGGCGCGCGAGACGGCGGCCACAACGTCGCGCAACACCATCGCCGGGTCCCAGAGGTTGCGATAATGCACGAGCGGAAGCGTCGGCAGGATTTCCTCGAGTACTTCGATCGCGTCGCTGCGGTCGAAAAGCGTCGGACTGGCCGTCAGTCCGAGCCGGTCGTGGTGCCGCCGCACCAGATCGAGACCGAAAGCGTGGAAGGTGCCGATCCAGATACGCGGGGCTGCGTCGGGGACGGCTAGCGCGAGGCGCTCTGCCAACTCGCCAGCCGCGCGGTTCGAAAAGGTCAGCACGAGAATCGCGGCCGGGTCGATTCCTTCGTCGAGAAGCGAGACGACCCGCTTGATCAGAGTGCGCGTCTTACCGGTGCCCGGCCCGGCCTGAAGCTGGAACGGCGATCCACGGTGGGCGGCCGCGCGATCCTGTGATGGATCGGGACGCGGCGTGTATGGCTGACCCGCCGCGGACTGCGGGGGAGGAGGCGGCAGGAAAAGCGCGTCGAAGAGCTGCTGACGAACGAGCGCCAGCGGCAAACCTGTCCTAGCCGCTATGGCGGACGCAGTCAGGAGATCGGCGCAGTGAAGCCGTGCCGCGTGAGCGCGGGGCAGCAGGAACTCCCGCGCGAACACGTTCGCCTGGAGCTCGCGCCGCTCCCGCGCGCCGTAATCCTCAACGCGCTGCAAACCCACCGGGGCCGCCTCTGTCGACCGCGAGGGGTCGATGTCGCTCTGCCCGCAAGTCGACGATCCCGCGTGGACCTCGACGTGCCCGATCTCGTGCGCCACAAGGAGGGCTCGCGTGCCGACGTCGCCGGCCATCTCGCAGCAGATCGTGCCGCTCTGCTCATCGAAAAGCGCCCGCGCATTCTTAAGCGCCGGGTCGCCGGGCGGCAACCAAGCCAGCTCCAGGTCGTGATGCTGCACGGCCGCGGCGACGAGCGACGACGGATCGAGCGGATCGGCGCCTCGCGCGACAAGCGCCCTGTGCAGGCGTAATGCGGCCAGACGGATAGTCTCGAACCCGTCCATCGCTTACAAGCTCAACAAATGCCGCTGCTCGGCCTCGGTTAGGCCTGAACTCCTGACCGCCTCCTCGAAGCTCTGCTTGACGGCGTAGCCCGGCTTGGCGTCGGCCTTGAAGAACTGACGCGTCGCCATGGGTGCGCCACCAGCCAGGGCGAAATGCGCGACCACGACTTCCAGCGGTGCCCGAAGTTCGTCAGCAACGCGCTGCCGAAAGCCGTCCGACATCGTGTCGGTTTCAATCTGGCGGTCGCGCAGCTTGCCGACGAATACCGTGTTGGCCCCGAGCCTCCGGGCGACCCCCCGGAACTCGTCGCGGCTCAACGCGGCGAACGGATTAGCGGCAGTCTCAGCCGGGCGCGCCGATCCGCGCGTCGCAGACGCGGTACGGAATGCGTGCAGGCGATTGTGAAACCGGCTCACAGCGCGCGAGACGGCGGGGCTCACCTGCGCTGGCTCGAGCGCAGCCTCGGCCGCATCGGCTGCGGCGTCGCCACGCAGAGCGTCGAGCGCGAGTTCGATCGCGAACTCCGTCAGCTCGCTCGCATGTGAGGGATAGCGTCGAACGACGTCGTCGAGCAGCGCGGCGTCGGGCATGCGCTCGGCCATGGACAGGGCATAGAGCGCCTCGCGCAGAGGCGGGGCGCCGGCGGTCAGGATCGGGGTCATGCGTCCTCCTTGAAACGGGCCAGCTTCTCAGCCGCCCGCGATAGGCGATTGCGGATGGTCCGCCCGGTGCAGTCGCAGAGCGTCGCCGCCGTCACCTTGTCCGGCTTGTCCGACTCCTCGTCGTAACCAAGGACATGGACAAGGATGACGGCCTTCCGCTCGTCGGTTGGCAGGGCGTTGATCGCTTCCCAAAGGTCGTTCAGGAAAAGCGTGCTCTGCTGTGTCGCAGGCGTCTTGAATGCCTCCGACAGTCGCGCAAAAGCGTCTTCGTCGGCTTCCGGACCAACGACATCCGTCTCATCGGGCAAGGCGAATGCTCGATTGGTTGCACGGAGCTCTCGCCTGAGCGTGTCGATCCGCAAGGTCCGAAAGGCGTGATTGAAGCGGCATTCATAATAGTCGAGCGTGTCGGGATCCTGCCCCGTGCCATCGGCGATCAGCAGCTCGCAGAACTCTGAGAGAACCTCCTCACGAAGCGCCGCAGCATTCGGCAGTTGCTCCGAGACCTTTGCCTTCAGGATCGCCTCGCAGCGGCCGAGTAGGATCGGCAGAACCGTGTCGCGTCGTCGATCGTCGCCGGCCCGGTGCGCCTCGCGGATAAGGTGAATGAGGCACTCCGATCGGAGATAGTCGGGTGCGCCCCTGTCGGTGACCAGGAGGCGGCGCGGCAGGAAGGTGGGATCGGAGTGGAGCGCGTCATCGATATTTGTCTCGACGACCGGAGGACGCGCGTAGCGGACCCCGTCCCTTTGCTTGGTCAACGGTCGAGCCATCTCACCCCTCGCCTTGCGCCGTAGCGGTCAAAAATCATCGCTCGATCCGCCCTTCACTGCTTGATCGCCATACGGTGAGGGTACCCGGAAAGCGAGACGACGCTTCAGTACGTCTTCTTGTCGGAGGCCGAGGTGACGACGAGAGGGGTTAGGCAACGCCCCAAAACAGTGTCCAGCCGCAGCTTGGCCGCTGGGCTCGTAAGCAGAGATTAAGGCCGCGGGACTACAGACGAGCAGTGCCAGATTGAAGCGCCTATACATAGTTTTTAGTATCGGATCCCAAGTTCCTCCGCAGTGAACCCTGAAGTCGCCGCTTCTTGGTACAAACTGTCTAGGGTTGGGCCAAGGGCAAGGAGTGCAGCGACTCGCTGGATCATCTGCCGGAGCCACCGTCGCTCGCCCTCGGTCAACGGCTTGCCGTCGCGTCGATCGGCCTGGCGGTAGCCGAGCCATTTCTTTAGAACCGGATACCCGCCGAGCTGGTAGGTCCACACCGCTTCGGGAACGTGCGCAAAATGGGCTTGCGCGTTCAGAAACAGATCGCCCGTTCGTTCGCCCCAAGCGGCATCCCACATTGGGGCCGGCAATTCCGTCTCAAGAAACGGGCGCGGCGTCCACTTACCTTTACCGCCGCCCCAGTAGGTGAAGGTCAGCTTCAGATCGTCGGCCGAGACATTGGCTCCGTCCAAGCGACGAAGCTGGCCAAGTAATTTGGCGCGCTCGGGGGTGAGCACCGCCTCTACCACTTCGCGCGCGTCGCGGTCGGCGTCGAGCAAGCGGGCAACCTGTTCGCCGACGTCGACAAGCCTGCCGAGCAAATCGGCGTCCTTGGTTATCGGCAAATGAGCCCAGTCGCTCGACAGCGCACTCTTATGCTCGGACTGGTAGCTTGGGGCATGAAGCGTCGCGAAGGCGACGCGGAACAGCTTGCCGACGAAGGCGCGCGCGTGATCCTCTCTACGCTCGCCTGCGAGCCCGAAGTGGTCGCGCAGCACGCGCCACGCCGGCTCGGCAATATTGGCATCACGATGGGCCAGCAGGTCGTCACTGACGGTCTCTCGAGGAAAGACAACTGACCCGCGTTCGTGGACATGCAAGTTTACGAGGGTGGTGCCGAACAATGGCCAAGCCTCGGACTCTTTGCGAGGTTCCGGAACCGTTATTAACCACTCGTTGTCTGATAGATTTCGGGAGAACTCAGGTCTGGCCTCGTTCAGCCATTTATGGTCATCGACGTAATAGATGGATCGCTGATCGAACGGGAACGCAAGGAATGCCTTTATGCTTTCCGACTTGAAATGACCCTCGTGCTTCATGACGCTCCAAGCGCGCTCCGGCTTATAGCGTGCCTTTGGTGCCGCTATTTCGGGAACGCTTAGAGCAGCAACGGCGAACGATTGGGCAGAAAAGTATTTCTTTAGGCGGGTCGCCAATGTTGCGGCGCTGGCGTCGATCACTCCGCCTTCAACGCCCCGGTTGTGGTTCACACCTTGGAACTTGGTGGGGAACACCTCGTCCAATGCAGGCCAGGCCTCGAAGCCGCCTTCCATAACGCGCGGCGACAAGCGCCAGCGACCTTCCGCGCTCGGCATGATGTCTTCGTAAGTTGGCGCTATGTCGGCTGTGCTGGCATTCCCGTTGGGGAGGCTCGCGATTAGCGCCTGGCGCTTCCAAGCCGCCGTGCCCCAGAAGTCGCGATACCGGACGGCCGTCGTAGTCGGTGCAGTCGCCTCTCCCGCACGCTTAATCCACGTGACGATTGCGGTACCCGGCTGAATCCCACGTGGATCCATCTCGGTTGTGAAAGCACTATCATCGCGGGAGCCCGCGCCGGGGAGGCCCTTGGGGATCATCTTGCCCGTGCGATATTTATCGCCGTTGAGATTATCCACCCAGACCGCATCGAAACTCGAGAGCAGAGATCGCCGCATCAAGGGGTGGGAACGGCCGGTCAGGTACGACGAGTTCGAAATGTAGGAGACGACGCCGTATTCGGCGGCGAGGCCAATGCGTTCTTCGGCGAGCCTGATGAAGCGAATGTATAGATCATCCAGCAGTTGCTTCTTGACCCCGAATTCCTCGTATACCCGGCTGCTACCGCGCTGTTTCATCAACGGACGACCAAATCCATCCATTTTGACCGTGCCATCCTTGTTCGTTTGCTCAACGAGTTTGATGCCCTTGTAGTGGGCAACCAGCTCGGCTTCCTCGGCCTGGGCTGCCCCGGTGAAACGGTCATAAGGCGGATTGCCCAAGACGACGATGATCCGTGCATCACGCTTCACTTGCTGCGAAGCGTCGAACTCTTCGCGCATTTCGGGGAAGTTGAGCTTTACATCGCCTTGCTCATGCCAGCCCGACAGCGCGTTCGTCAGGAAGACTGCGAGCCGCCGATCCGGATCGGGCTTAGCGCCAAGCTGCTCAAGAAGCAGGTAGAGCTGAAGCTGGGCGATCGCGAACGGCGCGGTCAGAATCTCGAAGCCGATCACCCGATCCTGAAAGGCGGTCGTCAGCTCCAGGCCGACGGTCGTCGCGTCCCCCTCGGCAATCAGCTCCTCGGCGATGCAGCGCGCGACTTCCAGGAGGTAGGCACCTGTCCCGCAGCACGGGTCCAGGACGATCACATCGGGATTGGCGAGCCCGCGCGGGCGACCAAGCTCGGCTTTCAGCAGATAATGAACCCGACGCACTTGGTAGCGAACGATCTCGGGCGGCGTGTACCACACGCCCAAATCCTCCCGCAGCTTTGGGTCAAACGCTTCGAGGAAGGGTTCGTAGAAATAGGTAATCGCTGCAATCGAGCTTTCGCCATCGATGGTCGGAAACGTCATCCGCCCGCGAAACAGTGGTCGGTCAACGCGATTGAGCGTAGCGATGGCGCGGGCAAGATGCGGCTCCAGCCCGAGGTGCTTCATGCGCGATGGGTGACGGATGTCGTGCAGCAGCGCGTCCAGGAAGGGGATCGGTAGAAAGCTGTGGGCGTCGTCGATGTCGAACGATGCGTCTGCTTTGGCCTTCTTATCCCAGAGGATCCATGCCGCGAAAAGCGCATAGAAGACGGACTGCACGAGCGATGAGCGGAAGAAGCGTGCGCCCTTCTCGTCGTCGACATCGAAGGCCAAACCAAGCGCCTGGCGATAGTCATCGAGCAACGGCTTGAGGGGTTTCAGATCATCCGGCAGCACGTCCTTCGCATCGCGCGCCTGGCGCGCGAGGATCTTCGCCAGATCGGCAGGCGCCCCGATGCGCGCCAAATCGGTCACCGCGCGGGTGACTATGTCGATAAGCGCGACGATCGCTTCGGCATCTACCTTCGGCTTTGCACCGCCACTGACGGCAGACCACAGATCGACGGTCTTCTGCAGCAAGCGCTTCTCTGGCGGTACAGGTGTCACCCCGTCCCTTAGGTAGGTCGGATCGCAAACAAGCAGGCCGAATCCACGCACGTTGCACAGAAGCACGACGCCGGTTTGTGCGAGGTATCGTCCGATCTGATCCTTCTGCTCGGTCGAGACGGCGAGGTCGTCCAAGCCGGTGCTGGCGCGCTTGACCTCGCCGTATACCCCCACAAACAATGCGCCGTCCCCGAGCACGAAGTCCGGCATATCGTGGCTGGTCTTGCCCTTTTCAGACGTTCCAGTGCGCACGTCGAAAGGCAGCTTTTCGGCTTTGAGCACGGCCGTCAGCAGTGTTCGAACGTCCGGATAGAACGTCGTCTCGGTTGAAGTCGGAAGCGCCTCCAACGCTCGGGTGTCCGAACAGTAGGTTGCGAGCGCTTCACTCAAGGGAGCGGCCAATTTACTTTTCTCCCCTGGCGGCTAACGCCGCCGTTTTATTTCGAGCACTTACAGCACTCTGCCTGATAGTTTCCGCTGAAAGCGCCTTGTGCAAAGTCGAACGGTGAACTCCAAGCGTTCGTGCGATTTCGGAAACGGTCGACTCCGAGTCCTTCAGCAGGCGTTGGGCCATCCGAAGGCGCTCCGCGTTGAGCTTCGCTGGTCGGCCGCCCTTGCGCCCTCGCGCCCTCGCAGCCGCCAAGCCCGCCTTCGTGCGCTCACGGATGAGCTCGCGCTCGAATTCGGCGAGCGCGCCGAACAAGTGAAAGATCAGCCGACCGTTGGGCGTTGTCGTGTCGAGATGCTCGGTCAGGCTGCGGAACCCGACCCCGGACGTTTCGAGCGACCTCACGGTCTCGATGAGATGGGGAAGTGATCGCCCCAACCGATCCAGCCTCCAGACCACCAGCGTGTCGCCCTGCCGCGCATGGCTGATGGCGTCTCGCAGAGCGGGGCGATCGGCCGATGCACCCGATGCGCGATCTGAGAACGTCCGCTCGCAGCCCGCCGCCTTCAATGCGTCAAGCTGGAGAGCGTCCGTCTGATCGTCGGTAGAGACTCGTGCATAGCCAAGAAGCATGTCGCGGAACTAACACGAGCTGCGATTCCTCGACACAGATTTTGCGACGGCTTTATCTACGCTCCGGCGCACTGAGATGAGCCCAAATGGCGTCTGTCGCGAAAACCCTCGTTTACCCGTCAGCCGCATCGCTCACACGAAGCGCGGTGTCGGTTTTCAAAGTCGATGTCAGCTGCGTGTCAAAGCCAGTGTCAGCGAACGTCGTCAGTTGGTTGGCTTCCCGTCCGACCGGTTGTGGGAGCGCAGCCTGGTAAAGCGGACATTTGCTTGGGCGATGCTCATCGACGGCTACGCTCCCACTTTTCGCCCTTTGGCTAGTACGACTTGAGCTGATCCAGGAATCCGGGAGCGTCGCTCAACGCCATTGCGAAAGCGGCCGGCGTGGGCGGTACGCTTTACCCTCACTTCCCGAGCCGCGAGGCTCTGCTCGTGGGCGTCTATCGCGAGAAGGCCGATGCGCTGGTGGCGCGCGCACCGACCTGAAAGGTCGAGTTCCTGACACGTCGGTGCCGATGCCGCGCGGAAGGTCGCCGGGAAACAGGTGCGGGCCGGCCGGAAGTGTCAGAGCGGACCGGTCCGGAATCGAATGCAATCAAATTTAATTTTATGAAGGCATCCTTCACAGGTTGTCTTGGTGTTATTACCTCTCTGTCATGTTAAGTTCCCGTAACGAGTCCGAGCACATGGACGCGGATGCGCTCGCCGCGAAGCTGCGCTCGGTGTTGAGCAAGCTCAGGCGTCGTTTGCGCGAACAGGCCAACCCGACCGAGCTGACGCCTTCGCAGGTCGCGGCGCTCTCCCGTCTCGACCGGGATGGTCCTCTCACCACGAGCGCACTGGCCCGAGCCGAAGGGGTGAGATCGCAATCGATGGGCGCCACCGTGGCCGTGTTGCAGACTGCCGGTCTCGTCAGCGGCGAGCCCGATCCGGCCGATCGTCGTCAGACGCTCCTGTCGCTCACGCCGGCCTGCCGCGACCGGGTGACCGTCGACCGCGCGGCGCGGCAGGACTGGCTCGTCCGCATCATCGACCGGGAGCTGGCGCCCGACGAACTGCGCCGGCTCGCCAGCGCCCTCACCCTGCTCAGGCGCATTGCAGACGCCTGACCCTCGCACCTTTTCGGGAGAAACCGATGTCCATAGCCACGCTTGATCCGACCACTGCGCTCGTCATCATCGACCTGCAGAAGGGGATCGCCGCCTATCCAACCATTCAGCCGCTCGCCGAGGTGGTCGGCCACGCCGCCGACCTCGCCCGCGCCTTTCGCGAGCAGGGTCTGCCCGTCGTGCTGGTCAACGTCGCCGGCGGTGCGCCGGGGCGCACCGAACAGGCGCGCCGCACGGGCGAGCTGCCGCCCGAGGCGCTCGATCTTCTCCCGGAACTCTGCCAGGATCCGCAAGACATCGTAATCACCAAGCGTAGCTGGGGGGCGTTCACCAGCACCGGGCTGGAGCAGGAGCTGCGACGTCGCGGCGTGACGCAGATCGTCCTCGCCGGCGTCTCCACGAGCATCGGCGTCGATACGACCGCGCGTCAGGCGTTCGATCTGGGCTTCAACGTCACGCTGGCCGTGGACGCGATGACCGATACGAGCGCGGAGGCGCATACCAACAGTGTCGACCGCATCTTTCCTCGGCTCGGCGAGACGGGCACGGTCGCAGAAATCGTCGCGCTGCTGGACCGCGCCGGCGCATGACAGACGCAAGCAGCGGCGCGCTTCGATCGCTTCGCAACTACAATTTCCGGCTCTGGTCGGCCGGCTCGCTGACATCGAACGTCGGTGCCTGGATGCAGCGCACCGCGCAGGACTGGCTGGTGCTGACCGAGCTCACCCGGCACGATGCGTCGGCGGTGGGGCTGGTGGTGGCCTGCCAGTTCGGTCCGCAGGTTCTGCTGCTGCCCTGGACCGGCTCGGCCGCAGATTACATCGACCGTCGCAAGCTGCTGCTCGCGACGCAGGCCGCGATGGGTCTGCTCGCGCTCGGCCTCGCGATCCTGACGATCGGCGGTTGGGTGCGCACTTGGCATGTGTATGTGTTCGCCCTTCTGCTCGGCTGCGCGAGCGCGTTCGATGCACCGGCCCGCCAGACCTTCGTCGCCGACCTGGTGGGCGACGACGACCTCGCCAATGCGGTCGCGATCAACTCGACCTCGGCCAACCTCGCACGGCTGGTCGGCCCGGCGATCGCCGGACTGCTGATCGCGGGCATCGGCTCGGGTTGGGTGTTTGCGATCAACGCCGCTTCGTTCGTGGCCGTGCTCCTGTCGCTGGCGCTGATGCGGACCCGCGACCTCGTCGCGCGCGACCGGCCGGAGCGGAAAAGCGGGAGCTTCGTCGAAGGGCTCCGTTACGTCCGCGGCCGGCGTGATCTGATCGTGCTGCTCGCGATGCTGCTGGTGTTCGGCGCGCTAGGCATGAATTTTCCGATCTTCATCTCGACGATGGCCGCCTCGACGTTCCACCTCCAGGCGCGCGGGTTCGGGCTGCTCACCTCGGCGATGGCGATCGGATCGATCGCGGGGGCGCTGCTCGCCGCGCGACGCCGCCGCCCCACCACCGCCCTCATCATTGGTGGCGCGCTCGTCTTCGGCTGCGCCTACGCCACCGGGGCCGTGCTGCCGACGCCCCTGCTGTTCGGCGCGGCGCTGGCCGTAGTCGGAGCCGCGTCGCAGACGGTCACCACATCGACGACCAGTCTGGTCCAGCTTTCGACGGAACCGCAGATGCGAGGGCGCGTCATGGCCCTGCTGCTCACGATCGTCCTCGGCGGACAGCCGGTCGGCGCGCCGTTGGTCGGCTGGATCGCAAACCAGTTTGGTCCCCGCTGGGGCGTAGCGGTCGGCGCCGCAGCCGGCTTCATCACGGCAGCGATTGGTTGCGCGTATTTGGCGCTGCGCCGACGCGATCGCCCAGACGAGACCATCTCCTCCGAGGACGCCCCCGTCGGTACTGATCAAGTATAAGAATGTAGATCTTGCTACGTTGATCCAGAAGTGCTGGCCCTTAGCAAATGTTATCGGCGAGTCCGTAGGAGCTTTTATCACCAAAGCCGTCATCTTCATCAGCGGGAGTTAAGTGATGCCTCAACTGTTGGCCGCTGACGTCATGATCCTGTTTGCCGATATTCAAGACCCGATGGTGAGCCGTGCCCGACGAACGATGAGACTACGATCCGGAAGACGGCGGGCGCGCTCGCGGGGTTCGCCAAAGCGCTCTCTATCCCATGCCTTGCATCCGTCATCCTGTTCGGGGCGGACGCGGCCCAGCCAATCGTCGAGATCAGGAACGTGCTCCCCGACATCCCCGTCATCGCGCGCGACGGGCCCTCCGTGTTCGCGAATGCCCCAAGCCGAGAAGCCATCATCGGCGCGGGCCGCACGACCATGGCGATCGCCGGGGCATGAGGGCAGCGCCGCGGGCGGACGGATCACGGCAGCGCGCCGCTCCGCCTCCCGCCACAACGGCTCGGGGACGAGGCTCAGGTCCGGGGGACTCTCACCCGCCATCTGCCGGCCTCCACTTCGAGAGAAGTGCAAGCTGCTGACATCGACTCCGATCGCCAGCGACATCGACATCGACTGTGACAAATCGCGGACCCGCTTAGCAAGCGATTACGTCGACCCTGCTGACATCAACTTCGAGAACTAACACGCGGGATCGGCCCATCTTGCGGCGTCGTGCTGGGACCGAGATCGATCCAGGCGTCGTAGTTCCTATCTTCCTTCGAGCCTACAACGCCGTGCCGAGCGCTGCCAACCCTGAGTGCGTCATGCTGCGTGCCGCTTGCTCAATCCCGGCCGGGGCGCACCGTCTCGACGTGAAGCGAGCCCCGCGACAGCGGGCGCAGCAGCTCCGCCTCCGGCCGGCTGAGATAGATCCACGCGCTCCAGTTCTCGGGCCGCAGGACCACGATCTGACGATTGTGGATCGGGGCGACATCCGGGCCGGGCGCGGTGGTCAGCATGGTGAAGCTCGGCGGCTGGTTGCCGATCCCGTCTCGCCACAGGCCCGCGATCGCCAAGCACGGCGCGTCGTTCAGCGTGAACCTATGCTTCGTCTTCGGGTATTTGGCCCCAGTGAATTCGAAGAAGGCCGAGGCGGGGACGAGGCAGCGTTGGCTCTGGTCGAACCGGCGTCCCTCCGAGCGGAAGTTGAACACCGGCCCACCCTTCGGCCCCGACGGCGGAAACCCGAAGCGCATGGGCACGAGCGCGACGCCGTCGCCATCCACGCGCATCACCGGCCCGATGTCGCCGATCTTGATGTCGTCGGCCTGGGGCAAGTCTGCCTCTCCCTGACGCGCCGGCACGGCAAGCTCCAGCGCCTGCATCAGCTCCTGATACTCGCGCCACTTCACGTGCTGCTCATAGTCGTTGCACATCGCCGACCCGCCCTTCCGCTTGCCCGACTCTACGGTTCCGCGGCTTTGAGGAAAGCCGCGTCGCCGAGCGAAGGTCTGCCTGTCGTGAGCGCGCACGGCCGACGTCGTTGACGCTTCCGCCTGGAGGAAGCGTGGCGTCGCCGATCCTCCCTCCCGGCCGTGGCCGCTAGTCGACACGTTGAGCGCGCGCCCAGGGCCGCAGCCGGCGTCGATGGAGACCCCGAACCGGTCATCGCTGGCCTCACGGCTCGGTCGGTTTCTGGGGACGGTGACCTTGGCCACAGCCGCCACCTCGTGGCGTCAACGGTAATCGCGGTCTCCACGGACCAGCCCCGCGGACCCTCCGAGATTCCCGTCTGACGCCGGTCGCATGGCCGTCGCCGGACAGGCTCCGTCAAAACCGACAAGCCAAGGAGTCTCATCATGAAGAACGTCGCGGAATTCACTCTCATCGGACGCATCGGCAAGATCACCGCCGGCGAGAGCGTCACCCGCCTGTCGATCGCCTCCAACTACCGCCGCAAGGGCAAGGACGGGGCCTGGGCGGACGACACCCACTGGAACCAGGTCGTCGTCTTCAGCGAGGGCGCCCGCAAATACATCGCCGACCACGTCGCCCAGGGCGACCTCGTCATGGCGCGCGGCCGCGTGCGGCAGAGCTCCTACGACAAGGACGGCGAGACCCGCTACGGCGTCGACCTCGTCTGCACCGACTTCGGCCTCCTCGCCGCCAAGCAGCCCGCGACGGACGAAGACGAGGAGACCGCCTGAACCAAGGCCGGGCGGGCGTTGCCCCGGCGGCGCCCGTCCGCGCCTCGCCGGCCCCGCCTCGCCCCCGGGCGGGGCCGGTTCGTTCGAGAGGGAGAGGGCCGCGGCTGTCGCCGTGACGGGTCAAGGGTCGGGAGAGAGGCTCCCGGCGGCCCGTCGCGGAGTCCCTCGCGATGCCTCGCGCCTTTTCCCGGCCGGTCCCCGTCGACCGCCCCAACCTCTACGACGAGATCACCACCCGCATCATCACCGAGCTCGAGGCCGGCCGGCTGCCCTGGGTCCAGCCGTGGGGCGCGTCGGGTATCGCCGCCCCGCTCGCCATGCCGAAGAACGCCGCGACCGGCCGCGGCTACTCCGGGATCAACGTCCTGATCCTGTGGGGCGCGGTGGTCGCGCGCAGCTTCTCCTGCCAGAGCTGGCTCACCTTCCGCCAGGCGCTCGGCCTTGGCGGCAGTGTCCGCAAGGGCGAGCGCGGCACCACCGTCGTCTTCGCCGACCGCTTCGTGCCCGACGACGAGCGCCGCCGCTCCCGCGAGACGGGCGAGGACGCCCAGGCGATCCCGTTCCTCAAGCGCTTCATCGTCTTCTCGACCGACCAGTGCGAAGGCCTGCCCGAGGATTTCGTCACCGCGCCGCCGCCGGTGCCCGAGGGCCTGATCCTGCCGGAGGTCGAGGCGCTGATCCGCGCCAGCGGCGCCAACGTCCGTCTCGGCGGCGACAAGGCCTTCTACGCGACCAGCCTAGACTACATCCAGGTGCCCCGGCCCGAGGCCTATTTCGAGCCGATCAATTGGCACCGGACCGCGCTGCATGAGCTCGGCCACTGGTCAGGGGCCGCGCACCGACTCGACCGCGACCTGTCGGGCGGCTTCGGTTCGGCCAAGTATGCGCGCGAGGAGCTGGTTGCCGAACTCTGCGCCGCCTTCACCTGCGCGACGTTCGGCATCACCCCGACCGTGCGGCACGCCGACTATCTCGGCTCGTGGCTGGAAGTGCTGCGCGAAGATAACCGCGCGATCGTCCGCGCCGCGTCGGCCGCCTCGAAAGCCGCCGACGATCTGCTCGCCTTCCGACCGGGCGCCGACCAGCCCGCCACAGCGATCGCGGACGACGAGCGGGAGGCGGCGTGATGGGCGTCGCCTCGGCAGATGCCAACGGGCGCGAGGACGGCATCCGCCTGCGCGTGCTCAGCCTGGGCGCGGGCGTGCAGTCGACGACGCTGGCGTTGATGGCCGCGCACGGCGAGATCGCACCGATGCCCGACTGCGCCATCTTCGCCGATACCGGCTCGGAGCCGCGCGCGGTCTACGACCACCTGGCGTGGCTGCGCTCGCCAAACGTGCTGCCGTTCCCCGTGCATGTGGTCCGCGGCGGTGACATTCGCGCCGACCTGCTGCGCGCCGGCCGGGGCGAGCGCTGGGCGTCGATCCCGGCCTTCACCCGTACCGTCAAGGGCGCACGCTTCGAGATCGGCATGATCCGCCGCCAATGCACCAAGGACTACAAGATTGTGCCGATCCGCCGCGCCGTGCGCGCGCGCCTCGGACTGACACGCCGGCGCTCGCCCGACCACGCGGTCGCCGAACAGTGGATCGGCATCTCGTTCGACGAAGTCGTCCGCATGAAGCCGAGCTTCGAGGCGTGGCAGGTCAACCGCTGGCCGCTCATCGAAGCCCGGATGACGCGCGCCGACTGCCTGCGCTGGCTGACGCGGCACGACTACCCCGTCCCGCCCAAGTCGAGCTGCATCGGCTGCCCGTTCCACGCCGACGCGCTCTGGCGGCAAATGCGCGAGGACGACCCGGACGCCTGGCGCGACGCGGTCGCGATCGACCGCGCGATCCGGACCGGCCTGCGCGGCATCCGAGGCGAAGTCTTCCTGCACCGCTCCGCCATAGCGCTCGACGAGGCCGACCTCTCGACGTCCGAGAATGCGGGGCAGCTCGGTCTCTGGGGCAACGAGTGCGAGGGCCTGTGCGGTGTGTGAACCCGGCGCGTCACCACCGTCGCGGCTCGCAGATGAACGACGATCGGCCAGGCTGGCGGGGTCGCCCGGCCAGTCAACGGCTGCGCCGTTCCCCGCAGCGGATCGCGGCGGTGACGGCCCGGACTTCGGCCCCGCCGGTCGCGGCCGCCGGCGCTCACCCGAGCGTTCGACGAAGGAGGTGACGATGTGCCGGGTTCTGAACAAGCACCGCGACGGCCTGCCGCCCGAGGCCGTCTACATCGGCCGCGGCAGCCGCTGGGGCAATCCGTTCCGGATCGGACCGGACGGAGACCGCGCGACCGTCATCGCGCGACACGAGACGAGGCTGCGCGACCAGCACCAGCTGCTGCGCGCGCTCGGCGAGCTTCGCGGTCGGGATCTGGTGTGCTTCTGCGCCCCGGCGGCCTGCCACGGCGACCTGTTGCTGCGGCTCGCGAACGGCTCCCGCGAGGCGCTGATCGCCTGGTGGCGCGCCGGGCGCTGAGCCGATCGTCAGCATCGCGTGGCCACGCCGCCCTCCGCCCGAGGGCGGCGCTTGCGCCGTGACGGCGAGCGACGGGCACGGGGCTCGGCGCCGTCCCGGAGATACGCCGATGCACGCTTCCGCTTTCCCTTCTTCACGCGACTACGCTGACCCGATCGCCCGCGCGCTCGCGACGCCGGGCGGCCACCTTGCCATCGGCTGGGGCGGCGCGACGCTCTACTACGGCGACGGCTGGATGAGCGGCTGCCTCGTGGACCAGATCAAGGCCGAGGCGATCGCCGCCGGCCTGCCGGTGATCGACAGCCGCGCGATGGCCTTCGACGACGTGTGGCGGCTCGCCGTGCGCGGGCCGATGGTGGCGGTGAACCGGACGCCCTGCCCACCGCCCTGGCACGCGCTCGCTTACGCGCCGCTCGCCGTGGTCGGCGAGGCGTACCGCGCGGCCGGGGCGGAGGTGTTCAACCTCGACCCGCCGGGCGCGGCGGCGACGGCGTTGAGAGGGAGAGGGCGGAGGGGAGGTTCGTGACGGGCTTGAGGGTCGGGAGAGAGGCTCCCGGCCGGCCCGTCATGGAGAACTCCCATGACTTCCGTCCAGAAGATCCATCTCAGCACATCGCGCGACATCCCGTTCAACCGGCTGCGCCTGTCCCAGGCCAACGTCCGCCGGACCAAGGCTGGCGTCTCGATTGAGGACCTCGCCGAGAGCATCGCCCGGCGCGGCCTCCTGCAGGGCTTGAACGTCCGGCCCATCCTCGACGACCAGGGCGCCCCGACCGGCGAATACGAGATCCCGGCCGGGGGCCGGCGGTTCCGCGCGCTCGAACTGCTGGTCAAGGCCCGGCGGCTGGCCAAGACCGTGCCGGTGCCGTGCATCGTTCGCGAGGGCGACGGCGCGATCTCCGCCGAGGAGGACAGCCTGGCCGAGAACGTCGACCGCGAGCCGCTGCACCCGGTCGACCAGTTCCGCGCCTTCCTGATGCTGCGCGAACAGGGCTCGGGCGAGGAGGAGATCGCCGCGCGCTTCTTCACCACGCCCCAGATCGTGCGCCAGCGGCTGAAGCTGGCGGCGGTCTCGGCCAGGCTGCTCGACCTGTATGTCGAGGAGGCCATGACGCTGGAGCAGGTGATGGCGTTCACCGTCACCACCGACCACGCGCGGCAGGAGGCCGTGTGGGACATGCTCGCCAAGGGCTGGAACAAGCAGCCCTACGAGATCCGCCGCGCGCTGACGGCCGGCGCGGTCAAGCCCGGCGACAAGCGCGCGCGCTTCGTCGGCGTCGAGGCCTATGAGGCGGCGGGCGGCGTGTTGCTGCGCGACCTCTTCACCGAGGACGACGGCGGCTGGCTGCAGGACCCCGTGCTGCTCGACCGGCTGGCGTCCGAGGCTCTGGCGCGCGAGGCCGAGACGGTCGCGGCCGAAGGGTGGAAGTGGATGGAGGTCGCGCCCGACTTCGGCTGGGGCCACACCGGCGGCCTGCGCCGGCTGCACGCCGAGAGCCCGCTCAGCGACGACGAGCAGGCGCGCTACGACGCGCTCCGGACCGAGTACGCGCGGATCGAGGAGACCTATTCGGACTCTCCCGACGACCTGCCCGAGGCGGTCGACCAGCGGCTCGGCGAGATCGAGGCGGCGCTGGACGCGTTCACCAGCCGCTCGCCGGTGTTCGATCCCGCCGAGGTCCCGCGTGCGGGCGCGTTCATCTCGATCGACGGCGCGGGCGGGCTGAAGGTCGAACGCGGCTATGTCCGGCCGGAGGACGAGGCGCCGGTCGAAGCGCCCGAGGCCGATCCGTCGGGTAGCGACGCCGAGGTCGCCACTGGATCGACCGGCTTCAACGCCCCGGTGCAGCGGACGGTGATCACCGTCGGCGGCGCGGGCGCGCCCGAGGCCGAGGAGGACGACGTCATCCGGCCGCTACCCGAGCGGCTGCTGACCGAACTTACCGCCCACCGCACGCTGGCGCTTCGCGACGCGCTGGCGAACGACCCGGACGCGGCCTTCCTCGCCGTGCTGCACGCGCTCGCGCTGAAGGCCTTCTACCGCTTCGGCACCCATTCGTGCCTGGAGATCGAGGCCAAGTCGGCGAGCTTCGGCACGCAGGCCCCGGGGCTGAACGACTGCCCCTCGGCGCAGGCGATCACCGCGCGGCACCAGGCGTGGGCGGGGCAGCTGCCCAAGGAGCCGGGCGCGCTCTGGATGACGCTCGGCGGCTTCGACACCGACAGCCGTCAGGCGCTGTTCGCCCATGCCGCGTCGGTGACGGTCAACGCTGTCCACGAAGCGTGGAACCGCGCGCCCGGACGTTCCGCCCACGTCGACCGGCTGGCGCGGGCCGTCGGGCTCGACATGGCCGCGGTCGGCTGGACGCCCGGCGTCGACAACTATCTCGGCCGAGTGACCAAGTCGCGGATCCTCGAAGCGGTGCGCGAGGGCAAGGGCGAGCGCGAGGCGCAGCTGATCGACCACCTGAAGAAGCCGGAGATGGCCAAGGAAGCCGAACGGCTCTTGGCCGACACCGGCTGGGTGCCCGAGCCGCTGCGCACGCCGACCGATGTGCCCGATGACGCGCCGGAGGCCATGGGCGAGCCCGAGGCGCTGCCGGCGTTCCTTGCCGACGAGGACGACGCCGACCTGGCCGACGCCGACCTCGACCCCGAACCGGACTTCGACGCCCAGGCGATCGCCGCCGAGTGACCAACCTTCCGCCCGGGGCGCGATCGCGCTCCGGGCGCCCTTCTCAGGAGAACGATCATGTCAGACGCAGACAGCGGAGCCGCGCCCGCATCGACCCCACCGGCAACCCCGGTCGACTATCTCGCCCGATATTATGCGCGCGAGGGCCTGAAGACCGAGCTTCACCCTGCCAATAAGGCCGCGCTGCTCGACGCACTCGCTGCCGGCGGGATCGTCAGCGTCGTCGTCACCTTCGACGGTTGCGGCGACTCCGGCCAGATCGAGTCGATCGACGCCCGCGACGCGCACGGCGAGATCAGCTTGTCGGAGCTTGAGGTCGATCTGCTCGAACCGGACGCCGACGGCTCGGGCGTCGAGACCGCCAGCGTGCCGATGGCCGAGGCCGTCGAGCGGATCGCCTACGACCTGCTCGAAAGCCTCTACGCCGGGTGGGAGAACAACGACGGCGCCTACGGCGAGTTCACCTTCGACGTGCCGGGCCGCGCGATCACGCTCGACTACAACGGCCGCTACGTCGCGGTCGAAACCTATTCTCACCAGTTCTGAGGAGGCGACGATGGGACATTGCTATCACCACGCCCTCTCGTCGGCGAAGAAATGGGGCGGAACGGCCGAGGACTACATCGCGCTGCATAACTGGTTTGACGAGTCGAAGATGATCGTCGCCGACTTCCGGCACCGCGCGCTCCGGCATCACGCCGAGGGCGTGTTCATGGCGGAGCGCTTCTTCGGCGTGACGCTGACGATCTCGACCGGCCGCGTCGTGCCGGTGCGGCTTATCGGCGAGCAGCACGTCCGCGAGGACCTCGGCTTCGTGCCGAGCTTCGCCGACTGGGTGCGCTGCATCCGCCCCGAACCTTGGATGGGCCGCGCCCAGCCGATCCACCGCGAGGTCGACCCGTTCGCCATCGCGGCCTGACCTCTTCCTTCCCTCAACCCCGACGAAGCCCGGCCCTCGCGCCGGGCTTCGTCGTTTCAGGAGACTTGCCATGAACTGGGAAAAGCCTTGCGGCTATGACGACGCGCAGAAGACCCTCTTCCATTCGACCGCGCGCACCCGGCTGAAGCGGCTCGCGGCTGAACTCGGCCTGCCCGCCGGCAGCTACGACCTCCGTTCGAACAAGGCCGGCGTCGCGGTCTCCGGCGAAGTCACGCTGCACCACGACCAGGTCTACATCCAGGTCGGCCAGTCCTGCATGGGCGCCGGCATGGGCGTGCTCATCCGCACCTGCCGAGGCCGGCGCGATTTCACCGGCGGGATGAACAATTTCGCCCCTCTGGCGCTGCTCGACGACCTCCCGGCGCTCGCCGAGCGCGTGCGGAGGATCGCCCCGCAGCTCGGGCGCCGCGCCGCCTGACGGCGGCGGCATCCCAACTCGCCATCCGACGAAGCCCGGCCCCCGCGCCGGGCTTCGTCGTTTCTGGAGAAGAACAATGGCCGACACCTTCACGCAGTTTTCCTGTTCGCTCGACGTCGGGTCCGCCGAACACGCCACAACCGCCCTCGACCTTCTCGCCGCCATGCAGGAGGGCGACGACGACGAACCGATCTACGGGCTGGAGGTGGCCGTCGATCCGGTCAATCCAGGAACACTGTTCCTGTCGGACGGCGACGGCTTCGGCGACCCCGAGCACGTCATCGCCTTCGTCCTGCGCTGCGCCGAGGTCTTCGACCTGAAGGGCCGCTGGGGCTTCACCTGGTCGCTGACCTGCTCGAAGCCGCGGCTCGACGGCTTCGGCGGCGGCGCGCAACTGCTCGATCTCGGCCAGCGCAAGAGCCTGGCCTGGACCGACTGCGAACACTGGCTCGCCGCCGTGCTCGACCCGGCCACCGACCCGGACGAGGGCGTCGTCTTCGCCTGACGCCGCCTGCCTCACCCGATCCCGAAAGCCCGGCCTTCGCGCCGGGCTTTCGCATTTCCGACCTCACGAAAGGACGCCGCCATGGGCTGGCTCTACATGCAATCGCTGGGCGGCCATTCTGGCCCGCGCCAGTATCTCGACGCGCAGTTCACCTACGAGCGCGCCGACCTGTCCTCGCGCGTGCTGCGCTCGGCGCTGGTCGGCGTACGCGTCTACTACGCCGCCGTCGAGCATTTCGGGGCCACGGGCCGCGAGGTGTTCGGTGTGGTCTGTCTCGGGCGCTACAACCGACGCGACCGGGAGGGCTACATCTTCGGCTACAAAAGCATGGACGAGGGCATGGGACCGAACGAGTCCGATTGCCCGGAAGCCATCCTCGACCTGCTGACCCCGACCGACCGGCCCTACGCCATCGCATGGCGCGAACGCTGCCGCGCGAACGCCGCCGCACGGCAGAGGCTGTCGGCCAAGCCGAAGCCGCAACCGGGCCAGACAATCGTGTTCGACCCGCCTTTGCGCTTCGCCGACGGCCGCTGCCACGCGCGGCTGCAGGTCGTCGCCAACCCGCGCAGCAACCGCACCGTGCTGTTCCGCGACCCTGCGGGCGGCGGGCTCTATCGCATCCCCAACGTCAAGGGCCGCGAGTACCGACTGCTCGATCCGCCGCGACCGTGAGCCCGGCATCAGTGGTCTTCCGCAGGGTCCGGCGCCGTCGCGCCGGACCCTGTCTTCATGCCGGTCTGTCGGCTGGCGAGAGGGAGAGGGACGCCGGGACGGGGTGAGCCGTCCGGGTCGAGAGAGAGCGCCCGACGGTCCGGCCCTGTCCCGCTCTCCAAGGACCCAACTCCATGTCACATCCTTCCTCCGCCGCGCCCGCGGCGTCGCTTCTGCTCGCCTCCGCGCCCTTGGTGGCCGACGCGCTCCTGCGCGCGGCCGAGCTCATCCTGCCCCACCTGGCCGCCGGCCAAACCGTCGACGCCCGCGCGCTGCGCGCGGCGATGGAGGAGGCGTTCGGTCAGTCCGACGCCGAGGGGGCCTGGTCGTGGAAAAACGCCTATGAGGCGGGCGAGGCCGCGCAGGTGCTGTTTCTGCGCCGGTTCGGCCCGGCGATGCGCGCCCGCCCGGCCTTCGCCCAGCTCGCCATGCTGGCGAAGGTCGCGAGCCTGTTGCTGACGCAGACGCGCCGCTCGCAGGAGAGCCAGGCGATGCAGCAGTTCTCGACGCCGCTGCCGCTGGCGTTCGCGGTCGCCGTCGCGGCCGGGATCACGGCGGGCGACCTCGTGCTCGAGCCCTCGGCGGGCACCGGCCTCCTCGCCATCTTCGCCGAGCTCGCGGGCGCGAGCCTCGCCCTGAACGAACTGGCCGAGACCCGCGCGGACCTCCTCTACCGCCTCTTTCCGGTCACCCCCGTCACCCGGCACGACGCCGCCTGCATCCACGACCACCTCGACGCCGCCGTGCAGCCGACCGTGGTCCTGATGAACCCGCCGTTCTCGGTCGGCGCGCACGTCGAGGGCCGTGTCGCGGACGCGGCGCTGCGCCATATCGGCTCGGCGCTGGCGCAGCTCGCCCCCAGCGGTCGCCTGGTCGCGATCACCGGCGCTGGCCTCGCACCGGACACCCCGGCCTGGCGCGACGCCTTCGTGCGGCTGCAGGAGCGCGGACGCGTCGTGTTCTCCACTGCGGTCGACGGCCGCGTCTACGCCCGCCACGGCACCACGACCGAGACCCGCCTGACGGTCATCGACCGCGTCCCCGCCGACGATCCGTCCGCCTTTCCGGCCTCCCTCGGCATGGCTCCCGACGTCGCGACCCTGCTCGACTGGGTGACCCGGCTCGTGCCGCCGCGCGCCCCACTCGCGCCGACCCGCACATCCGCATCTCCGGTTCCGCGCAAAGCCGCTTCCGCGACGAAGCCCGTGCGCGCATTGGCCCCGCGCCGAGAGACCGCTGCCAGCGTCGAAGCGGCCGAACTCGCCTACCAGCCCGCCGACGTGGTCGAGCGCGACGCGGGCCGGCTGACCGAGGCGCTCTACGAGCGCTATACGCTCCAGACGATCCGCATCCCGGACGCGCAGCCGCACCCGACGCCGCTGGTTCAGTCGGCCGCGATGGCGTCGGTCGCGCCGCCCGTGCCGAGCTACCGGCCGCACCTGCCGCCGGCCCTAGTCGCGGCGGGGCTCTTGTCCGACGCCCAGCTCGAGACGGTGGTCTATGCGGGCGAGGCGCACGCCGGCCAGCTCGCGGGCGCGTGGACGGTCGACGCCACCTACGATGTCGTGGCCGCTGCGCCCGAAGACGCCAAAGGCGCGGTGCGCTTCCGGCGCGGCTTCATGCTCGGCGACGGCACCGGCGCGGGCAAGGGCCGCCAGGTCGCGGGCGTCATCCTCGACAACTGGCTGAAGGGTCGCCGCCGCGCGCTGTGGGTGTCGAAATCGGACACGCTGATCGAGGACGCACAACGCGACTGGTCCGCGCTCGGCCAGGAGCGGCTGCTGGTCACGCCGCTGTCGCGCTTCCGCCAAGGCACGCCGATCCGGCTGGAGGAGGGTGTCCTCTTCACCACCTACGCCACGCTGCGCTCGGACGCCCGAGACGAGCGTGTCAGCCGCGTCCAGCAGATCGTAGACTGGCTCGGGTCCGACTTCGACGGAGTGCTCATCTTCGACGAGAGCCACGCCATGCAGAACGCCGCCGGCGGCAAGTCCGAGCGCGGCGACCAAGCCCCCTCGCAGCAGGGCCGCGCGGGGCTTCGCCTCCAGCACGCGCTGCCGAACGCGCGCGTGCTCTACGTCTCGGCCACCGGCGCCACCACCGTCCAGAACCTCGCCTATGCCCAGCGGCTGGGCCTGTGGGGCGGTGAGGACTTCCCGTTCGCGACGCGCGGCGAGTTCGTGTCGGCGATCGAGGCGGGCGGCGTCGCGGCAATGGAGGTGCTGGCGCGCGACCTACGCGCGCTCGGCCTCTACACCGCCCGCTCGCTCTCCTACGACGGCGTCGAATACGAGATCGTCGAGCACCCGCTGACGCCCGAGCAGACCCGCATCTACGACGCCTATGCGGGCGCCTTCCAGGTCATCCATCACAACCTCTCGGCAGCCTTGGAGGCGTCGGGCGTCACCGGGACCAACGCCGAGGGCCGGGAGAAGACGCTGAACGCCCAGGCCAAGTCAGCGGCGCGTTCGGCCTTCGAGAGTTCCAAGCAGCGCTTCTTCAACCACCTGATCACGGCGATGAAGACGCCGACGCTGATCGCCGCCGCCGAGGCGGACCTCGCGGCCGGCCACGCTTGCGTGGTGCAGATCGTCTCGACCGGCGAGGCGCTGATGGAGCGCCGCATCGCCGACATCCCCGCCGAGGAATGGGGCGACGTCCAGATCGACATCACCCCGCGCGAATACGTGCTCGACTACCTCGCCCACGCCTTCCCGACCCAGCTCTACGAGCCCTTCACCGACAGCGAAGGCAACCTCGCTTCCCGACCGGTCGTCCGCGACGGACAGCCCGTGCTCTGCCGCGACGCGGTCGAGCGGCGCGACCGGCTGATCGAGCAGCTCGCCGCGCTGCCGCCGGTGCAGGGCGCGCTCGACCAGATCGTCCAGCGGTTCGGGACCGAGCAGGTCGCCGAGGTGACCGGCCGCTCGCGGCGGATCGTCCGCAACCGCGGGGACGACGGCGTCGACCGTCTCGCCATCGAGGGCCGCCCCGGCTCCGCCAATCTCGGCGAGACCCAGGCGTTCATGGACGACGACAAGCGCATCCTTGTCTTCTCGGACGCGGGCGGGACCGGGCGCAGCTACCACGCCGACCTCGGCGCCAGGAACCGGCGGCTGCGCGTTCACTATCTGCTCGAAGCCGGGTGGAAGGCCGACGCCGCCATTCAGGGGCTCGGGCGGACCAACCGCACCAACCAGACGCAGCCGCCGCTGTTCAGGCCGATCGCCACCGACGTGCGCGGCGAGAAGCGCTTCCTCAGCACCATCGCGCGCCGGCTCGACACCCTGGGCGCGATCACCCGCGGCCAGCGCCAGACCGGCGGCCAGGGCCTGTTCCGCGCCGCCGACAACCTGGAGAGCGAGTATGCCCGCGCCGCGCTGCGCCAGCTCTACATGCTGCTCCTGCTCGGCAAGGTCGACGGCTGCTCGCTCGCGCGCTTCGAGGACGCCACCGGCCTGTCGCTCAGGACCAGCGACGGCGCGATCCGCGAGGAGCTGCCGCCGATCACCCAGTTCCTCAACCGCGTGCTCGCGCTCACCATCGCGCTGCAGAACCTCCTGTTCGAGGTGTTCGACGGCCTGCTCGCCGCCCGGATCGAGGGCGCGATCGCGGCGGGGACCTACGACCTCGGCGTCGAGACCGTCACCGCCGAGAGCCTGACGATCGTCGAGCGGCTGACCGTCTACACCCACCCGGCGACGGGCGCGGAGACGCGGGCGTTCACCGTCACGCGCCGCGACCGCACCGCGCCGCTGGGTCTCGACGACGCGCTGGATCGTGCCGCCGAACCCCGCGCGCGGCTGCTGGTCAACGCCCGCTCGGGCCACGCCGCCGTGCAGGTGCCCGCGCCCAGCGTCACCCTCGACGACGGCGAGGTCGAACGGCGCATCCGGCTGCTGCGGCCGATGGAACGGCGCGCCATGCCATTCGAGGCGCTGGCGGGCACGCACTGGCAGGAGGCCGACGGGGCGACCTTCTCGGCCGCCTGGACGGACGAGCTGGCGAAGGTGCCGGCGTTCGTCGACAGCCGCTTCCACATCGTCACCGGCCTGTTGCTGCCGATCTGGCGGCGGCTCCCCGACGACGGCTGCCGCGTCTATCGCCTGCAGACCGACGACGGCGAGCGGGTGATCGGGCGGCTGGTATCGCCCGCCTGGGTCGCCGAGTCGCTCGGGACCGAGGCCCCTGCGGTGGCGCCGGCGGAGGCGTGGACGGCCGTGCTCGACAACGGCGCGCTGCTCCAGCTCGCCGACGGGCTGACGGTACGCCGTTCGCTGGTGATGAATGTCGCCCGGGTCGAGCTGATCGGGTTCACCGACGGCATGGTCGACCGGCTGAAGGCGATGGGGCTGATCTCCGAGATCATCAGCTGGCGGCTGCGGCTGTTCGTGCCGGTCGGGGCGCAGGGACCGACGATCCTGGCGGCGATCCTCGACCGGCACGCGCCGGTGAAGCTGGTCGCCAAGGTTTCGGTCGCGGCGGCGGCGGCGTGACCGTGGACAGCCATGCCGCCGATCTGGCGCACCGTCTCGCGCGCGACGCCGAGGCGGTGTGCCGCACCTATCTCTCCAACGGACGGCGCGAGGGCGGCTACTGGCTGGTGGGCGACGCCGCCAACACAGCGGGCCGCAGCCTTTACGTCCGCCTGCGCGGCCCCGAGTCCGGGAAGGGCGCGGCGGGCAAGTGGACCGACGCCGCGACCGGCGAACATGGCGACCTCCTCGACATTGTGCGCTTGAGCCGCAACCTCGCCGGCGTCGGCGAGGCGATGGACGAGGCGCGCCTGTTCCTCAGCCTGCCGCGCCCTGAGCCGCTGAAGCCCACCCCGGCCCCGCGATCGTCACCCGAAGCATCACGGCGCCTGTTCGCGATGGGACAGCCCCTTCGCGGCACACTGGCCGAAGACTATCTGCGCCAGCGGGGCATCACAGCAGATCTGCGTTCGCTGCCGCTTCGGTTCCATCCGTCCTGCTACTACCAGGTCGGGGAGCATGGACGGCGCGAGAGCCGACCGGCCCTGCTGGCCGCCGTGACCGACCTAGACGGCACGATCATGGGCGTGCATCGCACCTGGCTCGACCCGGCGCAGGCGACGAAGGCGCAGCTCTCGACGCCGCGCAAGGCGATGGGCCAGCTCCTCGGGAACGGCGCGCGGTTCGGCGTCGGCCGCGACGTGCTCGCCGTCGGCGAAGGGCTGGAGACGATGCTGTCGCCGCGGTCGGTCCTGCCCACCATGCCGATGGTCGCCGCGCTCTCGTCCGCCCACCTCGCCGCCCTCCTGTTCGCGCCGGGGCTGCGGCGTCTCTACGTCGTCCGGGACAACGATCGCGCCGGCCGCCATGCGGTGAGGCGACTGCTGGACCGCGAGGACCTGGTCGGGATCGAGCAGCGCGAGCTAGTTCCGGTCGAGGGCGACTTCAACGAGGACTTGCGGCGCCGGGGGACGCAGGCGCTGGTCGAGGCGCTGCGGGAGCAGCTCGCACCGGAGGACGTGACGCGGTTTCTGACGGGCGACGCCGGGAGGCGGTGAGGACTGGACGGCGTGGGGGTGTCGGGCTGACCGCGCGGCCGGTCCTTAGCGTCTGTCCCAGGGTCGGAAGAGCCGCCGCCCACGGCCTTCTGAGAGAGCGATCGGACCGGAGCCGGACCGGGCCGGCAACGGCTGAGGTCGGTTATTTTCCCCGGCCGTGCCGGCCTCCTCGCGCATCAAAATAGCCGCCCCATGCCGTCCTCCGCTGCGCTGCGGCCGCGTGGGCGCACCCCACCCCACGCGACCAGTCGCGTGGGGACCCCGAGGGCGCGCCCTTCGGTGCAAGCCCGGCCCAGCCCCGGTCTTCGTCGCCTGCGAAGGCCGCGATGGGCGCGGCCGATCGACACAAGGACCACCGCCATGAGGACCGACCGCCACAGCGCCGACCACGAACCCCCGCACGCCAGCTCACCCACCGCTCACATCGTCGAGACCCTCGAACTGCACGGCTTCCACCCCGTCCCGGGCGAGCCGGACCCGCGCGCGATGCCCGAACCCCTCACCGTCAGCGGCGCGCTGGCCGACGTTTTCGACGCCCTGGTCTCGACCTTCACCGACACGCCGCTCGAACGCGACCTCGAACAGCTCCTATGGAGCCAGGTCCACGTCTTCCACCGCATGGCCGAGAAGGCGCAGCGCGACCTCGACGACAACGAGGACGCCCAGAAACGCAGCCAGCGCGAGCAGGACGGCAGCGAGGTCAAGTCGGTCGAACTCGAACGGCTCCTCGTCGAAGGACTGGACCGCATCGACCGCCGCGACACCTACGAGGCCATCCGCGACCAGGCCGGCGAGTGGTTCGAGGCGCACTGCGGAACCGCCTGGCGTCCGCTCTCCCGGTCGCTGGTCAACCGCAAGGCGCTGACCGCGGCGGTGATCGACAGCCGCGACTTCCTCTCCGCCAAGCGCCGTGCCGAGACCGAGGTGCTGATCCCCAAGGGCGCCAAGATCGCGTTCGCGGGCGGCCACGAGTTCAACGACCACAAGGCCGTCTGGTCGGCCCTCGACCGGGTCCACGCCAAGCACCCCGACATGGTCTTGCTGCACGGCGGATCGCCCAAGGGCGCCGAGCGCATTGCCGCTTGCTGGGCCGACACCCGCAAGGTGGTGCAGATCGCCTTCAAGCCCGACTGGACGCGCCACAACAAGGCCGCCCCGTTCAAGCGCAACGACGCGATGCTCGCCGTCATGCCGATCGGGGTCGTGCTGTTCCCCGGCTCCGGGATCACGGACAACTTCGCCGACAAGGCCCGCGGCCTCGGCATCCCTTGCTTCGATTTCCGGAAGGGAGGCGGCGCGTGAGCGCCGTTTCCGCTCTCGACAACACTGCCGACGATCGATCGCGTGACCGAGCAGCGGCGAAGCCGCCACGCGCGCAAGAACACGCGCGCAGGAATAGGCGGCGACGGGTTCGTTGGTGGCTTTATGAGCCGATCTCGTGGGTTAGGGTTTACGGCAACCAATAAGGCTCAAGATGAACCATATCCAACGCGGCACAGGACCAAAGCTGCTGCTCATTCACGGCCTTGGCGGAAGTTGGCAATCGTGGAGCACGATCCTCGATGCGCTCAGCGCGCATCGCACTGTGATCGCTGTCGACCTGCCCGGACATGGTGCCACGCCGGCGGAAGCCGATAGCGGGACCTTTGTTGGTCTCGTTGGCAGCGTCGAGCGCTACATCGCGGACGATAGTCTGACGGGGATCGACATTGTCGGCAGCTCGATGGGCGCACGGATCGTCCTCGAACTTGCACGGCGTGGCTGCGTCGGCAATGTGATCGCGCTCGATCCGGGCGGCTTCTGGCGCGGCTGGGAACGAACCTTTTTCAAGGTCACCATCGGGCTGTCGGGCAAATTGCTGCGCGCGATCCGGCCGTTGCTGCCGACACTGAGCCGATATGCCGTGACGCGCACGGCGTTGCTGGCCCAATTGTCCGCGCGGCCATGGGCGCTCGACCCCCACGTCGTGGCGACCGAACTGACGGGTCTCAGCACCACGCCGACGTTCGACGCCCTGGTCGACGATCTTGCCAGGGGCCCCGAGCAGACCGGGCCAGCCGCGTCATCCACCGGTCGTGTCGTGATCGGATGGGGTCGGCAGGATCGGCTTTGCCTGCCCCGTCAGGCGACGCGCGCCAAGGCGGCTTTCCGATCGGCAGATTTGCACTGGTTCCAGTCCAGCGGCCACTTCCCCGCATGGGACATGCCCGACGAGACCGTCGCGGTCTTTCTTGCCACAACGCAGTGACCCTCGAATATCGGTCGCTGAATGACTTCGCCCCAAGCCATGGGTGATTTCGGATCGGCTCCAGTGAACCAGTCTACGCGAGTATGACGTTGACTGGCAGGTCAAGACCGGCTCCTGCCGCGAATACCGCTCCCACTCCCACGCGCTGATCCTTGGTCCGCCCCAGGACCTTTTACGATCAACCCGCGAAGGGTCCGCTAAGCAGAGCTTGCGGCCTGCGGCTTCGCCTTTGGTGATCGCGTTCCCGCGCCGGACACATCGGGCGCCTGTCGAGCGGGGGCGGTCCCCGCTCCGAGACAGGAGCCGGTTCGATGTCCCTTTCCACCGCGCAAGCCCTCGCCTGGAACCTCGCCACCACGTTGATGGCCTGCATCACGCTCTTCAAGGCCGCCGACGGCTACGGCGTGATGCCCTCCTCAGAGTTCGACGGCGACGCCGACACGGTCCTCCATGAATACGATCCGTTCGCTCGTTGATCGGGACCGCATTTGTGACGAACCGCAAATCCGCTTCGGCGGGTTTGCGGCTTTGGGATTCCACGTCCCCTCGATCTCGACTATATTGATGGTCCAGCGTCATGGTGGTGGTGGCGACGCTCCAGACCTCGCATGTCTAGGAGACTCACCATGATCATCGCCTTCCTGCTCACCGGCGGCGCGCTCGCCATGCTCGCCTGGATCGTCTTCAACCTCGCTGTCTACGCGCTCCCGTTCTTCGCCGGCGTCAGCGCCGCGTCGCTAGCCTACGCGCACGGCTCGGGCCTCGTCGGCGCGGGCCTCGTGGGTTTTGCCGCGGGCGCGCTCGTGCTCGCGCTCGGCCGCACGACCATCGCGGCGGTGCGCTCGCCGACGGTGCGGATCCTGATCCTCGGCGTCTATGCCGCGCCGGCCGCCATCGCCGGCTTCGCGGTCACTAAGCACATCATTGCCTGGACGACGCCAAGCGAGGTTTGGCAGACCGTATTCGCGCTCGCGGGCGGTGCGGTCACCGCGGCGGTCGCCTATGTTCGCCTCACCGTCGTCGCCCCGCCTGATGGTCCGGGCATGGCTCGGGACCGGGATGTCGTCGCGCCTGCGTTCACGGTCTCGTCCAAAGGCTGATGTCCCAGCCCCTCGGCGTCGGGCTGGGTGGGATCGGCCGCGGAGCTTCGGGGTCTCAACTTGCCCAGAAGAGCGGTCGGTATCTCGGAGGTCAGCCCACGCGGCGCCGAGCTCCCTGGCCTGCCGGGAAGGGCGTGACGGTTCTCGTGGCGGGTCCGGTCGGACATGCGGCGTCGGCCGGACCGAGCGGCGATCGTCACCGGCGCGACGGCCGGACAGAAGGCGCGAAGGGTCGCGGGTGCGCGTTCCCGCTTGTTTGGGAGCCGCGCGTCCCACACGGCCTCCGTGATGGCCTGATCTGGCCGAAGGACGGCTGAAGCCTTGATCGCCTGAGCCGCAACGGCAGCCGGCCAACTTTCTTCCCCTGGCCGCAAGCGGCCATTCCTCGCGAGACAAGAAAGCTGTCCGGCCGCCGTCCTCCGCTGCGCTGCGGGCCGAAGGCTGCGTCGTCGATCACCTCCGGCCTGTCGATCGCCATCGAGGCCGCGATGGGCGCGGGCTCGATCAGACAAGGAACTACCACCATGGCGACCATCGGCACCTTCAAGAAGTCCGGCACCGGCTACACCGGCGCGATCACCACCCTCTCGCTCCAGGCCAAGAACGTCCGCATCGTTCCCGAGGAGACCCGCTCCAACGACAACGCCCCCTCCCACCGGGTCTTCGTCGGCCAGGTCGAGATCGGCGCCGCCTGGGCCAAGCGTTCCAACGAGGACCGAGCCTACCTGGGCCTCAAGCTCGACGACCCGAGCTTCACCGCTCCGATCTACGCCAACCTCTTCGACGACGAGGGCAGTGAGACCTACAGCCTCATCTGGTCGCGCCCGAACGGCAAGCGCAACGGCGATTGACCCGACCCCCGATGCCCCGCCCGGACCACCGGGCGGGGCGAAGGCGTGCTTTGCATTTCAGGCGACAGCGACCACCCCGCAGAGCACGACGTCGGGCGAACCGTCGTCGTTCGCTAAGGGAAGATACACGCGTGCGACCCGGCAGGAGCGACCGCGCGCTCCGAGCTCGTCCTCGATCACGACCGGCCGCGCCGTTTCGATAGCCGACCTTGCCTCCTCCTCGGCGTCGCCCCGCGTCGGCGTTAGTCGCGTGGCGGGCGCGCCCGCGAGCGACTCGCCGTACAGCGCATCGACTTCGGCGCCGCTGGCAGTGATGGTGAGTTGCTGCCCTCCGTTTGTGGTGCGCGTGAGCAGCACGGTCAGGGGGGCCAAATCGGCGAGCGCGGCGGGCACGAGCGCACTTACCAATGGCAACGACCCGCCGTCGCAGTGCGCCCGCCAGAGCTGCACCAGCCGGCCGAGCCTAGGATGGCGCTGCTCGATCAACGTCATGGCGATCTCCGTGTTGAGCGGGGGACATAACCAGATTTTCTGATAATCTGGAACTCCGATTACTGGGTCTGTCGGTTTCAACAATGCCGACACGGGCGCATGCCCAAGACCCTCCGTACGCCACGACAACTGCGCCTGATCGACTTGCTCGTCGAGCAACGCAAACGCGCGGGCTTGAGCCAGGCCGATCTCGCCAAAGAACTTGGCCGGTATCAATCGGTGATCTCCTCGATGGAAGGCGGGGGCCGTCGCATCGACATTGTTGAGCTGCTCGACGTCGCGCAAGTGATCGGGCTCGACGTGCATAAGCTCATCGACGAGTTGCTCGCCATTTCGAATACGGCCGCCAGAACCTGAACGAGCATGCGTTGCTTCGCCGATTCATGGTCAAGATGTCGCTCACCGGGAGCGTTGGCATCCGGCAAGGGTTTGTCGTGGTAGTGTCATCGACGGTGGGGATGTGGAGCGTTGCGCTTTCGCGTGTGCCGTCCGGAGTAACGCCATGTCCAACGCTGCCGGCCCCGTCGCCGCCTACCTTTATACATTGAGCCTCGATGCCTCCGGCTTGGCTTGGGAGTATCTGCGGCGCAACAGGAATTATGAACAGGACTGGCAGCGGCACGGACGTGCTCGTGGCCCGGATGAAGTCGCGCGCACCAATCGCTATGCCGAGCCTTGGGGGTTGCGATTTCCTTGAGGATCCAGCCCTCGACGCGCGCATAGCGGAGCCCTTCTGGCATCCTGAGCCCGACCCGTTCGTCGCGCTCGGCCCGGCGGTCACGGACGGCGCTGCGTCGTTCAGCCTCTGGGCGATCCCTGGTCCGAAGAGCCTCGTCCATGACGGCCGCCGCCTCTTGATGCGCACCACGCTCGGGCGGCGCGTCGTGCGTCTGGCGGTCGCCCTGACACTGAATGACGGTGCGCCGTTCGCCTACGCGGTGCCCGCCGGTCTACGAAATCGGCGGGGCATGAAGGCGGCGGCCGATCTCGACGCGGCGCTGGCCGGCGCGCCCCTCGACTCCCGCGCATCCGCCGTGCCGCGCAACGCGATCGTGCATATGCGCTCGCTACAGGCCCTCGACGCCGAGCGCGACGGCCTATCCGAGCGCGCCATCGCCGAACTGATCTTCGGCACCGTGGGCGATCCGCTGAGCTGGAACGACAGCGCGCTGCGCGCCAATGTCCGCTATCTGCTCGATCACGGCCGCGCCTATCGCGACGGCGGCTATTGCGACCTGATCCACCCAAAGCCGCCGAAGAGCAAAGCCGCAAAGCCGTAACAGGAGGAAAGCGGCTCGCGCCGAACCTCCCTCCGATCGCCTCCGGGCCTCGTCCAGCTTGCCCCCACTGCGCGGCGCTTCTGCCGCGCCCGACACGGTCGGACGGAGCGGCACGCGATGACCCAGGCTGCGATCAAGGACACCCCAGCCCGCGAGACCGCGCCTCGGGCCGCCTCGCGCTATCTGTCGAACGACGAGGCGGCGGATTTCCTCAAGCTCTCGCCGCGCACGCTGGAGAAGCAGCGCGTCGTCGGCGGAGGGCCGAAGTTCCGCAAGTTCGGTCGCCGCGTCGTCTACGCCATCGAGGACCTGGAGAGCTGGGCCAACGCCCGCTCGTGCGACACCACCTCCGATCCAAAATACCTCGCGGCGACGCGCTGAGCGGCTGGCGATCGTGGCCATGCCCCATCCCCGCCGCTCCGAACGCGAGCAGCTCGACCTGTTCCGGGCGCTGCCCGGCGACCTCGCCGCGCGCGACCACCAGGACCTCATGGCCTACCCGTTCTTCAGCCTGGCCAAGTCGCCGCGCATCCGTCCGATCGACTTTCGCGCCGGCAAGATCGCCATTCGTGTCGAGGCCGTGCCCGAGCATGGCATGGCGACCATCTGGGACGCCGACGTGCTGATCTGGGCGGCCTCGCAGATCGTCGAGGCGCGCGACCGTGGCGCCAAGCCGTCGCGCCTGATGGCGACGACGCCATACGAGGTTCTGACCTTCGTCGGGCGCGGCACCTCAGCGCGCGACTATGACCGGCTCAAGGCGGCGCTCGACCGGCTGCAATCGACGACGATCGCCACCTCGATTCGCCAGCCCACCGAGCGGCGGATGCACCGCTTCTCGTGGATCAACGAGTGGAAGGAGCGCGCCGACGCGCACGGCCGGCCCGTCGGGCTCGAACTGATCCTCCCGGACTGGTTCTACGCCGGGGTGATGGACGACGCGCTCGTCCTCACCATCGACGACGCCTATTTCGACCTGACCGGGGGGCTGGAGCGCTGGCTCTACCGCCTGGTCCGCAAGCACGGCGGCCGGCAGGAGGGTGGCTGGAGCTTCGACCTCGCGCATCTCCACGCGAAATCGGGCTCGCTTTCCGCGCTGAAGCACTTCGCCTTCGACCTGCGCGAGATCGTCCGGCGCCAACCGCTGCCCGGCTACCGGCTCGAGATCGCCGTCGACGCCGGACGCGAGCGGCTGAGCTTCGCACCCATTCCAGTCGATCCGTTCGCGCGCACCGCGCGCCGGTTCGCCGTTGTGAGCAACCCTGGGGATAAGCTGTGAATAGCCTCGTGCTATCGAGGACCGCAGCTATCGTGCTATCGGGGACCCGATCCTCGTGCTATCGGGGACCGAGACCGCACCTAAGTCGTTGTATTACAACGGCGAATTCGCCCTCTAACTCTTCTAACTTAGAATCCTTCGGATTCTTTCTAACGGAAGAGCGGCGCGGTCAAGTTGAACGCAAGTGCCTCGCAGGCGATCTGCGTCAGCTTGCGCAAAGCTGGTCAGGACTACGACCCGGCCCGCTGCTTTACGCAGAAGAACGCCTTAATACTTCCGAGCGCGGCGCAGTTCAAGCATCTTCGCTTGAGACCGTCGTCAGCAGCCCATGCTTTCCGAGAGCGGCGCGATGATTGTCGCGCTCCTCAACCAGAAGGGCGGCGTCGGCAAGACGACCCTGGCGCTGCACCTCGCGGGCGAGCTGGCTGGCCAGGGCACGCGCGTGCTGTTGATCGACGCCGACCCACAAGGCTCGGCGCTCGACTGGGCCGAGCAGCGCGCCCGTGAAGGGCTAACGCGCCGCTTCGGCGTCGTCGGCTTGGCGCGCGAAAGTCTGCACCACGAAGCCGCCGCGATGGCGAAGGACGCCGACCACGTCGTCATCGACGGGCCGCCGCGCGTCACCGGCATCGCGCGCTCGGCGCTGCTCGCCGCCGACCTCGTTCTAATCCCCGTGCAGCCCTCGCCGCTCGACGGCTGGGCCTCGGCCGAGATGCTGCGCCTGCTCGACGAGGCGCGCGTGTTTCGCCCTGACCTGCGCGCTCGGTTCGTGCTCAATCGTTGTGCGGCGCGCACGGTGATCGCACGCGATACCGCCGCGGCGCTCGCCGACCAGTCGCCGCCGATGCTGCCCTCGCGCATCGGCCAGCGCGTCGCCTTTGCCGATGCCGCCAGCACCGGCCGGCTCGTCGATGAGGCGGACGGAGCCGAGGCCGCCGGCCGCGAGATCGCGGCGTTCGGCGTGGCCGTGAAGGAGGCGGGGCGGTGAGCGGGCGTGAGTCCCGGCCGGCGGCGTTCGTGGCGCGCCCGCGCGACCCGGACGCCTGGGTCCGCGCGCCGGAACCGGCCGCGGCGCCCGCCAGCGTCAAGGGTGAGGTGTTCACCGCCCGGCTGACGGTGGACGTCACCCCGGCGCTGCGCGGCCGCATCAAGGTCGCGGCGTTCACGCGCGGCCTGACCGTCGCCGATATGCTCCGGGCGATGCTGGAGCAGGCCTTTCCCGAGCCGGACGGGAGCGCCCAATGACCGCCGGGTCGAAGCGCGGTCTGACCCGCGTCACCGTGCTGTTCCTGCCCGAGCGGGTGAACGACCGCGTGCGCTTCGGCACGCCCGCCGCCGAGCGCATCATCGACCGGCGCTGCCGCGTCGATCTGTTCGAGCCGGGCGCGGTGTTCGGCTACGTCCAATGGCGGGCCAACCGTTACGGGACTGAGCATTGGCGGCTCTGGGTCTTGCAGGCGGTGCCTCGCGGTGAACGCGCCGAGACAGTCCCCGGCGTCGCACCCGCCGCTCACATCTGGCTGAGCGCCGGCGGCGTCGCCAGGGTGACGCGCACGTTGGCGCTGATCGACGCGATCGAGGCGCAGGCGCTCGATCCGGCGGCGCTTCCGGAAAGCTACTGGCGCACCGCGCACAACCGGATCGCCGCCGGCTTGGAGCCGCGCATCTATGCGCCGGCCGAGGCCGACGAGCGCCGTTTGCGCGGCGAGATGCGCCCATGACGTTGCGTCTGTCGTTCGGCCGCATCGCCGCCTTCCATCTCGCCGTGCTCGGCGCGGGACTCGTCATCGTCTCGACGGCGGACATCTGGCCGCTGCGCGTCGTCTACAACGCCAGCGCCAGCGTGCCGCTCGGCTGGTATGCGGTCGGCAGTGCGGACGCGTTGGCGGTCGGCGACCTGGTGGTCGCGCGGCCGCCGCTGCGCGCCGAGCGGCTGCTAGTCGAGCGCGGCTACCTCGCCGACGGCGTGCCCATCCTGAAGTTCGTGCGGGCGCGCGCGGGCCAAACCATCTGCCGCGACGGCGACAAGGTGACGATCGACGCATCGCCGGTCGGGATGGCCCGCGACCGCGACGGCGCGGGACGCGAGCTGCCGCGCTGGACCGGCTGCCGCGTGCTGGGGCCGGGCGAGGTCTTCCTGTTCAACGAGTCGGCACCCGGCTCCTTCGACGGCCGCTATTTCGGCCCCGTTTCCATCAACAGCATCATCGGAAAGGCGACACCCCTATGGACGTGGTGAGGATCTCCGTGGTGGGCGCGATCGCCGCCTGTTCGTCGCTTATGCTGCTGTCGACCACGCGCCTCGGGCACGCCGAACCTGCGACGGTCCCGACAAGGCCCGTCGCACCCCCCGTGGACCGAACTCCCGGCGAAGCCCAGCCCGCCAATCCGGTCGTGCGCGTGTCACCTTTCTCGCTTTCCGGCCCGGTGCTCGTGCCGCCGCAATCCACCAATCCGACCATCTACGGCGCGTCGCTGTACCCGCGGCCACGCTTCCAAGGCGGGGCCATCTCGCAGTGGGACGAGATGATCGAGGAAGCGGCGCGGCGGTTCAATCTGCCGCGGTCGTGGGTGCGCGGCGTCATTCGGATGGAGAGCGGCGGGCAGACGATGCTGAACGGTCGCCCGATCACCTCATTGGCAGGTGCGATGGGCCTCATGCAGGTCATGCCCGAGACGTTCGCCGAGATGACCCGGCGCTACGGCCTCGGCAGCGATCCCTACGAGCCGCGCGCCAACATCCTCGCCGGCACCGCGTTCCTGCGCGAGATGTACGACCGCTATGGGACAGCGCACTTTCTGGCCGCCTACAATGCCGGGCCTGGGCGCGTCGATGACCATCTTCGCAGCGGTCGACCGCTTCCCGATGAGACCCAACGCTACGTCCGGACGCTCGCGCCGCAGCTCCTCGGTGACACCGGCGAAGGCGCGGTATCGACGCCGCAGGTGCAGGACTTGACCAGCGCCGACGCGATGCGACGCGCGGCTCTCTCTCCTTCCCGGCGGACATTGCGTGTGGCCCCACGCCCCGAAGCAGCTCCGCTCTTCGTCGCGGCGAATGCGCGCCTGTCGTCGGATTTCGGGCAGCAGGACATGCAGCCAAACGACGCGCTGTTCATCCGCCTCGCGCACCAGGATCAGCGTCGCGTTGAACCGCGCAATGACAGTGGTGACAACTGACCGATGTGCAGACCCGGCATCTTGCCCGACTGGAGGAACGACCGTGAGGGAGAGACGAAAGTCGAGGGCGAGGGCGAGGGCGAGGGCAAGATAGAAGGCCGCGGCACGCGGCGGGGCTTTCGCCCAGGTCTGCACGTCGGTGGGCGCGGCACGCGCCTGAGGGGGAGCCGTGCTTCGCTCAGGTGCAAGCTGTTCGTAACAGCCAGGTTTTCGCGTGCTTCGTCCGACCGGCTACGCTGGAGAGCGCACCATGGCCGGGTCTGACGAGGACCAATTCCGCCCCCGACCAGGCAAGATCAAGAACCGGGTCGACGGCGGCGCCACGCGGTTCACGAGCCAAGTGCTCCGGGCGGCTCAGACAAACGGCGGCGGGTCTGCGCGGCCGCTGGCGCGGCGACTTGGACGCGGCGCCGAGAAGGCGCGCGGCCATGTCGCGGCCCGCCTCGTCGGGAGCCGGCTCGGGCCTCGGGCGCGCCGCGTCGTGGTCAAGGCGCGGCTGGTGGTTCATGCCCAAGCCGCGCCGGGCTCGACCGCGGCGCACCTCCGTTACATCCAGCGCGACAGCGTCACCCGCGAGGGCGCGCCCGGGCAGGCCTACTCCGCAACGCAGGATGTCGCGGACACCGAGGCATTCGAGGCGCGGGTTGTCGGCGACCGCCATGAGTTCCGGTTCATCGTCTCGCCCGAGGACGCCGCCGAGATCGGCGACCTCAAGGGCTACACGCGCGACCTGATGGCGCGCATGGAGGCCGACCTCGGCTCAAAGCTCGACTGGGTCGCGGTCGACCACTGGGACACCGACAACCCCCACACCCATGTCGTCCTGCGCGGGGTGGACGAGACCGGGCGCGACCTCATCATCGCACGCGACTACATCAGCCACGGCCTTCGTGGCCGCGCCTCCGAGCTGGCCACCGACGTGCTCGGTCCGCAGACCGAGCTCGAGATGCGCGACCGCATGACCCGCGAGCTCGGCCATGAGCGCTGGACCGGGCTCGACCGTCAGCTCGCTGAGCGCGCGCGCGACGGCGTCGTCGACCTCCGCGAGGTTGCGGCCGGCGCCGACGGCGGCTTCCGCCGTGGATTACTGGTCGGCCGACTGCAGGAGCTGGAGCGGCTGGGTCTGGCGGAGGCCCAAATGTCCATGCGTTGGACGGTGTCGCCGGCGGCTGAGCCGACGCTGCGCGCCATGGGCGAGCGCGGCGACATCATTCGCACCATGCAGCGGGCGTTGTCGGGTTCGGAACGGCCGCTCGCGATCTTCGACGCGGAGGCTGCGTCGCCGACAATCGTCGGCCGGATCGCCGCGAAGGGACTGGCCGACGAACTGCAGGACCGTGGCTACCTGGTAGTCGACGGTGTGGACGGTCGCGCGCACTACATCACGCTTGCGCCGGGGGCGGACCTCTCGGCTTATCCGACCGGCGGCATCGCGGAGGTCCGGGCCGCCTCGCGCGAGCCTCGTCCGGCGGACCGGACCATCGCCACCCAGGTCGGACGGGACGGGCTTTACCGGGTCGATCGGCACTTGGCCGAGGTCCGGCGCGATGCCCGTCCCGGAGACGATCCGGAGACCTTCGTCGGCGCACACGTGCGGCGGCTGGAAGCGCTCCGCCGCGCCGGTATCGTGGAGCGCATCGAGAGGGGGGTCTGGCGCGTGCCCGCCGACTATCTCGACCGCGCCGCCGCGCAAGAGGCCGGACGGCTCGGCGGCGCGTCGGTCGAGCTGCGGTCGCATCTGCCGATCGGCCGCCAGACGCGTGCGATCGGGGCCACCTGGCTGGATCGCACCCTGATCGAGGGCGCGTCGCCCGCGGCGGCGGGGTTCGGGGCGGAAGTGCGAAGCGCGCTGGAACAGCGTGGCGCCTTCCTCGCTGAGGAGGGGCTTGCGACACGGCGCGGGCAACGCCTTGTGCTGGCGCGCGACCTGCTGGCAACGCTGCGCGACCGCGAAGTGGCCCAGGTGGGACGGAATCTCGCCGCCGAGACTGGTCTCGATCATCGGCCGGTCTCCGACGGTGGAAAGGTCGGCGGTGTCTATCGTCGCTCGATGATGCTGGCGAGCGGCCGCTTCGCCATGGTCGACGATGGTGTCGGGTTCAGCCTCGTCCCGTGGAAGCCGGTGCTCGAACAGCGGCTCGGACAATCGGTATCAGGCGTCATGCGCGGCGGGTCGGTGTCATGGGACTTGTCGCGCCAGCGCGGGATCGGCGTCTGAGCAGTCCACTGGCTGCCTGACTTCGGGCCTGCAATCAGTCTACCGACGGCTTGTTGCTGAAAAGTCGCGCATTGGCGAGTTTCGTCATTCGAGCGAGCGAGCGATTGCGCACGTCGCTATGGCAGCCGACACGCTCGGCTTGTAAGGTCCACGACGGAGCTTGATTTCGGACTTCCCGCGTCTGAACAGAGACTTGCGTCGTCTTTGACGGTCGTCTTCCCCGTGATCAACCCTCGCTCGCAGGCGTGCCGTGTCGGGCACGCTGGCGTACCGGTGGCGAGGTGGTCGGATGACGCCGACCAAGGTTCTGTTCGGTCAAATCGTGATCGTCTTCAGCATCGTTGTGCTGAGCTTGTCGCTCACCACGCAATGGACCGCCGCATCGCTCGGCTATCAAGATCAGCTCGGACATCCCTGGACCGTCTTCCACGGCGTTCCGCTTTATCAGCCATGGCTGTTCTTCGTTTGGTGGTTCGAGTTCGACGCTTACGCGCCCGCCGTCTTCCAGCGCGGAGCCTATGTCGCCGCGTCAGGCGGCGTGCTCGGCGCGCTCGCTGCTATGGTCGGCTCGGTCTGGCGAGCGCGACAGGCCAAACTCGTCACCACTTACGGTTCCGCGCGCTGGGCGTCGCCGCGTGACCTGAAGCGCTCGGGGATGCTCCGCCCCGCCGGCGTGTTCCTCGGCCGCGCTCACGACCAGTACCTTCGCCACGACGGCCCCGAGCATGTGATGGCGTTCGCGCCGACCCGTTCGGGCAAGGGAGTAGGTCTCGTCGTCCCGACGCTGCTGTCGTGGACCGGCTCGGCGGTCATCCACGACATCAAGGGCGAGAACTTCACAATCACCGCCGGCTGGAGGTCGCGCTTCTCGCACTGCCTCTACTTCAACCCGACTGACCACCGTTCGGCCGCCTACAACCCGCTGCTCGAGGTCCGCCGCGGCGATCACGAAGTCCGCGACGTCCAGAACATCGCCGACGTGCTGGTCGACCCGGAGGGCGCGCTGGAGCGACGCTCGCACTGGGAGAAGACCAGCCACTCGCTGCTGGTCGGGACCATCCTCCACGTCCTCTATGCAGGTGCGGACAAAACGCTCTGCGGCGTCGCCAACTTCCTGTCCGACCCGGCGCACCCGTTCGAGCACACGCTCAAGCTGATGATGACGACGCCGCACCTCGGGCCACGCGGCGTCCACCCGGTGGTGGCCTCGTCGGCGCGTGAAGTGCTGAACAAGTCAGAGAACGAGCGCTCGGGCGTGCTCTCGACCGCCATGTCGTTCCTCGGCCTCTACCGCGATCCCACGGTGGCGGCGGTCACCTCGCGCTGCGACTGGCGCATCGCCGACCTCGTCTCGGCCGAGCATCCTGTCTCGCTATACCTCGTCGTGCCTCCGTCGGACATCAGCCGTACCAAGCCGCTGATCCGGCTGATCCTCAACCAGATCGGCCGGCGGTTGACCGAGAGCCTGGAGGAGCAGGACGGGGCCGCGCGCAAGCATCGCGTCCTCTTCATGCTCGACGAGTTCCCGGCGCTCGGCCGCCTCGACTTCTTCGAGTCGGCGCTGGCCTTCATGGCGGGCTACGGCCTGCGGTCGTTCCTGATCGCGCAGAGCCTCAATCAGATTGAGAAGGCCTACGGCCCGAACAACTCGATCCTCGACAACTGCCACGTCCGCATCGCCTTCGCGTCCAACGACGAACGCACCGCCAAGCGGATCAGCGACGCGCTGGGCACCGCGACCGAATTGCGCGCCCAGCGTAACTACGCCGGCCATCGGCTGTCGCCGTGGCTCGGGCACCTCATGGTGTCCCGCCAGGAAACCGCCCGCCAGCTTCTCACCCCCGGCGAGGTGATGCAGCTGCCGCCCGACGACGAGGTGGTGATGGTCTCGGGCCATCCGCCGGTCCGGGCCAAGAAGCTGCGCTTCTATTCAGACGCTAATTTCAAGCCGCGTGTTCTGCCCGCGCCAACCCTGTCCACCGAAGGCTACACCGACAAGCCCGCCGCCCGCGCCGATGATTGGTCGGGCGCATTCGACCAGGCCGCGGTCGACGCCGCCCAGCGCGCCGCCGCGCTGATGAGCGAAAAGGAGGGCGGGCTGCGCCGCCAGCCCGAGCTCGACATCACCGTGCCCCAGGCTCAGCCCGCCGAGGAGGAGCATCGCCCCGATCTCCTCCTACTCGACGACGATGACGCCGACCTGGAAGTGGAGCGGGCCCGCGCGATGCGGGCTGGTGAGCGGCAGTTCAGCCGCGTCGCGCGGAACACCGCGCTCGATCCCGACGACGGGATCGCCCTGTGAGCCGATCGCGTCTCAACATCTTCATCGAGCCGGACCACGGCCGCCGCCTAGCGCAGCTCGCCGGCATGAAGGGCGTGTCCAAGTCGGCGATCGTGGCCGCCGCACTCTCGTCCTACCTGTCGCCGGACGGCGGCGACCGGCGCGAGGCGGCAATCGCCAAGCGGCTCGACAAGCTGACTCGGCAGTTCGACCGGCTCGAACGCGATCAGACGATCCTGATCGAGACGGTTGCGCTGTTCGTCCGCTACACGCTGACCGTCAACGCCCCGATCCCCGCCGCGCACCAGGACGCCGCTCGCGCGCAGGGGCGCGAGCGCTTCCAGCAGTTCGTCGACCAGCTCGCCCGCCATCTCCAGAAGGGGCGCAGCTTCGTCAAGGACGTTCACGAGGAGATCTTCCCCGACCACGCCAAGTTCTTCGGCCTGGACGGAGAGGAGGAAAGCAGCGAGCGCGCTTCCTCCCTCAACGGCGGAGGGAGTTCGGACGATGGAGCGGGCCCATGAGCCCGCTCCATTCCGTCCCTGCAGCGCCCGTCGTGTCGGTCGCCTCGCGGCAGATCAAGATGCTGCGCAGCGCCATGGGGCCGGCGATCGCTGCGGCGCTGGAAGATCCCGACGTGGTCGAGGTCCTGCTCAACCCCGACGGCACGCTCTGGGTCGATACGCTGAGCCGCGGTCGCGCGCCGACCGGGATCAAGCTCACCCGCGAAGACGGCGACCGCATCATCCGGCTCGTCGCCGCCCACGTCCGGGTCGAGGTCAACAAGGAGACGCCGATTGTCTCCGCCGAGCTGCCCGAGACCGGGGAGCGGTTCGAGGGGCTGATCCCGCCCGTCGTGCCGGCGCCGACCTTCGCGATCCGCAAGCGCGCGAGCCTCGTCTACACGCTCGATCGCTACGTCTCCGACCGCATCGTCACGCCCGCGCAGGCAGCGTTCCTGCGCCAGGCCGTACGCGAGCGGCTCAACATCGTCATCGCCGGCGGCACTTCGACTGGCAAGACCACGCTCGCCAACGCGCTTCTCGACGAGGTGGCCCGCACCGGCGACCGTGTGCTGATCCTGGAAGACACGCGCGAGCTGCAATGCCTCGCCGACGACCAGGTGGCGCTGCGCACCAAGCCGGGCGTCGCCTCGATGGCCGAGCTGGTCCGCTCCACGCTCCGCCTTCGCCCCGACCGCATCGTCGTCGGCGAGGTCCGCGGCGCCGAGGCGCTCGACCTGCTGAAGGCTTGGTGCACCGGCCACCCCGGCGGAATCGCCACCGTCCACGCCGGCTCCGCCGCCGGCGCGCTGCACCGGCTCGAGCAGCTGATCCAGGAAGCGGTCGTCACCGTGCCCCGCCAGCTGATCGCCGAGGCGGTCGATGTCGTCGCCTTCATCGCCGGGCGCGGCTCGGGCCGACGCGTCCGCGAGATCGCCCGGGTCAGCGGGCTCGGACCTGACGGCTACCGCCTCGAACTCCTCACCGCCAACGACCCTCACGAGATCGGAGACCCACAGTGACGCCTTCACGCACGCTCGCAACCGCACGCCGTCGGATCGCCGGGACAGCGGCCTTCCTTCTCTGCGGGATCCTTTCGGCACCGGCCTATGCAGCCGGCTCGTCCATGCCCTGGGAGGCGCCGTTGCAAAAGGTGCTCGATTCGGTCGAGGGGCCGGTCGCCAAGATCATCGCGGTGATCATCATCATCACCACGGGCTTGACGCTGGCGTTCGGCGACAGCTCGGGCGGCTTCCGCAAGCTGATTCAGATCATCTTCGGGCTGTCGATCGCGTTCGCGGCCTCGTCCTTTTTCCTGTCGTTCTTCTCGTTCGGCGGCGGAGCGCTGATCTCGTGAACCGCGCCTCGCTTCCAGACGGCTACGAGGTGCCGCTCCACCGCTCGCTGACCGAGCCGATGATGATGGGCGGCGCGCCGCGCACGGTAGCGATCTCGGTCGGCACGCTCGCCGCCGCGGTCGGCATCGGCCTGCAATTGTGGTTCGCGGGTGCCGGCATCTGGCTGGTCGGCCACATGCTCGCGGTTTGGGCGGCGCGGGTGGAGCCGCAATTCCCGCAAGTGTTCGCGCGGCACATCAAGCACCGCGGTTTCCTGGACGCATGAGGGCGCGATGCTGAACCTCGCCGAATATCGCCGCCGCTCGGCCAGCCTGTCGGACTTCCTGCCTTGGGCCGGGCTGGTGGCGCCAGGCGTGGTCCTCAACAAGGACGGCTCGTTCCAGCGCACCGCCCGCTTTCGCGGTCCTGACCTCGACAGCTCGACCGAGAGCGAACTGGTCGCCGTCACCGCGCGGCTGAACAATGCGCTCCGCCGGCTCGGCTCGGGCTGGGCGTTGTTCGTCGAGGCCGACCGGCGCGCGGCCGCGCCTTATCCGTACGCGACCTTCCCGGACGCCGTGTCGTGGCTCATCGACCAGGAGCGCCAGGCGGCGTTCAACGAAGTCGGCGAGCTGTTCGAGAGCGCCTACTATCTGACGCTCGTCTTCCTGCCTGCGCCCGAGGGTCGGGCCCGCGCCGGGGCCATGATGCTCGACGCACCCGAGCGCCCCGCCGTCGACTGGCGCGAGCAGCTTGGCGGCTTCGTCGAGGCGAGCGACCGCGTCAGCGCGCTGCTCGACGGCTTCCTGCCCGAACTCGCCTGGCTGAGCGACGCCGAGACGCTCACCTATCTGCACGGGACCGTCTCGACCCGGCGCCACGCCGTCGCCGTTCCCGAGGTCCCGGCCTATCTAGACGCCTACCTCGCCGACCAACCGCTGACCGGCGGCCTCGAGCCGATGCTGGGCCAAGCGCACCTGCGCGTCATGACGGTGCGCGGCTTCCCGGCCTCGACCTGGCCGGGGCTGCTCGACGACCTCAACCGGTTGGGATTTCCCTACCGCTGGACGACCCGCTTCCTGTTTCTCGACAAGGCCGACGGCGAGAAGGAGCTCTCGCGTCTGCGGCGGCAATGGTTCGCCAAGCGCAAGGGCATCGTCACGCTGTTGCGCGAGACCATCTTCCAGCAGGAGAGCCCGCTGGTCGACAGCGACGCCGCTAACAAGGCGGTAGACGCCGACGAGGCGTTGCAGACGCTCGGCTCCGACCAAGTCGCCTTTGGCTACATCACTGCGACCGTGGTGGTCTGGGACGAGGACCCGCGAATCGCGGCCGAGCGGTTGAAGGCGGTCGAGCGCGTCATCCAGGGGCGCGGGTTCACCACCTCGCCTGAAACGCTGAACGCGGTCGAGGCTTGGCTCTCGTCCGTGCCCGGCCACGTTTACGCCAACGTCCGCCAGCCGATCGTCTCGACGCTGAACCTCGCGCATCTGATGCCGCTGTCGGCCGTGTGGGCCGGCCCCGAGCGGAACGAGCATCTCGATGGGCCACCGCTGCTGATCACCCGCACGGAGGGCGCGACGCCTTTCCGGCTCACCACCCACGTCGGCGACGTCGGCCACGCGATCGTGGTCGGGCCGACCGGTGCCGGCAAATCGGTGCTCCTCGCCACCCTGATCGTGCAGTTCCGCAAGTATCCGGACAGCCGGATCTACGCTTTTGACAAGGGCCGCTCGGTCCGCGCCGCCATGCTGGGGCTCGGCGGCGAGTTCCACGACCTCGGCCTGGAAGGTGGGCTGACCTTCCAGCCGTTGCGCGGCGTCGACGATCCCGGCGCGCGCGCCTGGGCGGCAGAATGGGTGCAGCAACTCCTCGGTCACGAACGAGTCGAGGTGACGCCCGAGGTCAAGGACGCGGTGTGGTCGGCGCTGGGCTCACTTGGCTCCGCACCCGCTGAGGAGCGGACGCTGAGCGGGCTGGCCACGCTGCTGCAGTCCAACAAGCTGCGCCAGGCGCTCCAGCCCTACACGCTGGACGGTCCGTTCGGCCGGCTGCTCGACGCCGACCATGAGGACCTGACGCTGGGCGACCTGCAGGCCTTCGAGATGGAGGACCTGCTCCACGCCAAGAGCGTGGTGCTGCCGGTGCTGACCTACCTGTTCCACAGGCTGGAGGCGCAGTTCGACGGACGTCCGACGCTGCTCGTCCTCGACGAAGCTTGGGTGTTCCTCGATGATCCGGTGTTCGCAAGCCGCATCCGCGAGTGGCTGAAGACGTTGCGAAAGAAGAACGTCGGCGTGGTGTTCGCCACGCAGTCGCTCGCCGACATCCAGCGCTCGGCCATCGCGCCCGCCATCGTCGAGAGCTGCCCGACGCGCATCTTCCTGCCCAGCCCCCAAGCGGTCGAGCCGCAGTTGCGGCCGATCTACGAGGGGTTCGGGCTGAACGCCCGCCAGATCGAGATGCTCGCCCGCGCCACGCCCAAGCGCGACTATTACGTCCAATCCCGGCTCGGCAACCGGCTGTTCGATCTGCAGCTCGGCGAAGTGGCGCTGGCCTTCGTCGCCGCGTCCAGCCCTCGCGATCATGCCGCGATCGACGCGGTGCTCACTGAGCACGGCCCCGAGCGCTTCGCCAGCGCTTGGCTGCGCACGCGCGGCCTCGATTGGGCGGCCGAGCTCGCCCAGCCCTTCGTGCCCACACCTGAGGAGACCGCCCCGTGAAGAAGACCCTGCTCGCGGCCACGGCCGCGCTCGCCTTGACGCTCGCCGTGCCCGCCGCCCAAGCCCAGTGGGTCGTCTACGATCCAACCAACTTCAGCCAGAACGTGCTGACCGCGGCACGGTCGCTCCAGCAGATCAACAACCAGATCCAGAGCCTCCAGAACGAGGCGCAGATGATCCTGAACCAGGGTCAGATGCTGGTGAACCAAGGCAAGAACCTGGCGAGCCTCGCCTACTCGCCGATGGCGATGCTGCAGCAGGACATCGCCCGCACCAACGCGCTGATCAGCCAGGCGCAGGGACTGGCCACCCAGGTCGGCCAGCTCGACCAGCAGTTCAGCCAGCAATACCCGTCCGGTTACGGCGCCAACACCTCGCTCGACCAGACCGTCGCCGACGCGCGTACGCGATGGAACAACTCGCTCGCCGCGCTCCACACCACGCTCGACATGCAGGCGCAGGTCAACGCCTCGATCACCGCCGACCAGGGCACGCTGAGCCAGATCGTCGGCTCGAGCCAGGGCGCCGCCGGCATCCTGCAGGCGACCCAGGCCACCAACCAGCTGCTGGCGCTCCTGGCCAAGCAGACCATGCAGTCGCAGCAGCTCCGCATCGCGCAAGACCGCGCGACCGCGCTGGAACAGTCGCGCGCCCTCGAAGCCGACGCACAGGCGCAGGCCAACCGCACCCGCTTCATGGGCTCGGGCGTCGCCTACACGCCGGCTCCCGTCCAGGTCTTCCCGCAATGACCAGTCAACCGCCGAGGAGCCTCGTCATGACGTCCCGCATCCTTCGCTTCGCATCACCCGCCATCGCCGTCGTCATGATCGGCTTCGCCGTCCATGCCGCGCGGGCGGAGGACAGCGTCGACAGCCTATTGCGCGATCCCAAGCACCTCGACGAGGTGCAGGCGGGCTGCAAGGCCAACGCGCCGGGGGCGACCGAGTCGGTCTGCCGCACAGCGTCCGAGGCGCTCCGTCGCCGCTTCCTCGGTCAGGGCGTCCCCTACACGCCGCACCGCGTCGACCCGTTCCCGAGCCGGCCGACGATGAAGCTGCCGGCGCCGCCCGCGACGAAACCGGAAGCGCACCACAGGCCGGCGCCGCAGCGCCCCAGCGCAATCCTGTGATCCCCTTGCCATGAACGACCTCTCGGTCATCGACCGCTTCCTCGACACCTTCTCGCGCTACATCGATTCAGGCTTCGGCCTGCTGCAGCCCGAGATCGCCTATTTGTCGACGACGCTGGTCGCGATCGACATCACCCTCGCAGGCCTGTTCTGGGCGATGGGCGGCGATGAGGTCATGCCACGCCTCATCAAGAAGATCCTCTATGTCGGCGCCTTCGCGTTCATCATCGGCAACTTCAACTTCCTCGCAGGCGTGATCTTCAACAGCTTCGCCGGGCTCGGCCTGAAGGCGTCGGGCGGTAGCATCAACGCCAGCCAACTCCTTCAGCCCGGCCGCCTGGCGCAGGTCGGCGTGCAGGCCGGTCAGCCCATGCTGACCGAGATCGGCAAGCTCGCCGGCTTCCCCAGCGTGTTCACCCACGTCGATATCATCGTGGTCCTGTTCATCGCCTGGATCATCGTCATCATCAGCTTCTTCGTGCTGGCGGTGCAGCTCTTCGTCAGCGTGCTGGAGTTCAAGTTGACGACGCTGGCGGGCTTCGTGCTCGTGCCGTTCGCGCTTTGGGGCAAGACCTCGTTCCTAGCCGAAAAGGTGCTCGGCAACGTCGTGGCGTCCGGCATCAAGGTCATGGTGCTGGCCGTCATCGTCGGCATCGGCACGGGCCTGTTCAGCCAATTCCAGTCCGCCGCCGGAACCGATCCCAATATCAGCGATGCGCTCGCCATCGTGCTCGGCGCTGTCACCTTGCTCGGCCTCGGCATTTTCGGCCCGGGCATCGCCACGGGCCTCGTCAGCGGCGCGCCGCAGCTCGGAGCGGGCGCGGCCGTCGGCGCGACCGCCGCCGGCGCCGGCCTCATCGCCGCGGGCGGCGCCGGCGCGCTCGCCGCGGGCCGTCTCGCCGGCGGCGCGGCCATGGGCGGATCGCGCGGCGCGACCAGCCTAGCGGCCAGCGCTCGTTCCTCCTTCACGGAGGGCTCGGCCGCGTCAGGCGGATCGGGTGCGGCACGCGCCGGCGCTGGGATGGCGAACATGGCCCGCGCCGGCGCGAGTGCTGCGGGCGATAGCGTCCGCTCGGCTGCCCGTAGCGCGTGGACCGGCGGTTCGGCCGGGAAGGAAAGCAGCTCCGATGCGGAGGGCGGCCCGGCCGGCGGTGAGGCCGCACCGCGGTGGGCGCGCAACCTGCGCCGGGGCGACACCATCCGCCGCGGCGTCGAGACCGCCGCCCACACCCTGAAGTCGGGCGACAGCGGCGGCTCGGGCCCGTCGCCGACGCTCGGCCAGAACGAGGAGATCTGACCGATGCGTTTCAAGCGAGCGGGCGTCCGCTACTCCGACACCCCCGAACCCGAGACGCCGTACCAGCGCGTCGGCCAAGTCTGGGACGAGCGACTCGGCGCTTCGCGCTCGCAGGCGCGCAACTGGCGCATGATGGCGTTCGGCTCGCTCGGCCTGTCGGTGCTGATGGCGGGGGGCCTGGTCTGGCAGTCGGGCCGCTCGACCATCACCCCCTATGTCGTCGAGGTCGACAAGCAGGGCGACGTGCGCGCCGTCGGCGCGGCCGCCGAGGCTTACCAACCGAACGACGCCCAGATCGCAAATCACCTGGCGCGCTTCATCACCGACGTGCGCTCGCTGCCGCTCGACCCGATCGTGGTCCGCCAGGACTGGCTAGAGGCCTACGACTACGCCACCGACCGCGGCGCGGCGGTGCTGAACGAGTACGCCCGCGTCAACGACCCGTTCGGCAAGGTCGGCAAGCAATCGGTCGCGGTCGAAGTCACCAGCGTCGTGCGGGCCTCGCCGGGCTCCTTCCAGGTGCGCTGGGTCGAGCGCCGCTACGAGAATGGGGCGCTGACCGGCACCGACCGCTGGACCGCCATCCTGTCCATCGTCGTGCAGTCGCCCGGCAACGAGGCGCAGCTGCGCAAGAACCCGCTCGGCATCTATGTCAACGGCCTGAACTGGAGCCGGGAGCTTGGGCCGTCATGAGGAGAGAACACATGACCCCGATCAAGACCGGAAAAGTCTTGGCTCTGACCGCGTCGGTCTTGACGCTCGCCGCATGCGCGCACGGCACGCCGCCGCCCGAGATCAGCCTCGACGCGCCCGCGACTGAGGCCGTCTCCTTGGTCGATCCCCCGAAGCCGGTTGAGATCGTCCAAGTCCCGACGCCCCTGCCGCTGCCCGGCCAGCTCAAGCCGTCGCCGGGCCGAGGCGGCAGCGCGCCCGAGCCGGGCGACCCGCAAGCGCGCGTCGCGCTCGCCAACCGCGCCGCACGCGTGCAGCCGTCGCGCTACGGCTACCTCAACGCCACCCAGGTCTGGCCGTACTCGGCCGGAGCGCTCTACCAAGTCTACGCTTCGCCCGGGAAGGTGACCGACGTCGCCCTTCAGGAAGGCGAGCAGCTGGTTTCAGTGTCGGCCGGCGACACCGTGCGCTGGGTAATCGGCGACACCTCATCGGGCACGGGCGCGAGCGCCCGAGTCCACATCCTAGTCAAGCCGACGCGGCCGGACCTGAAGACCAATCTCGTGGTCAACACGGATCGCCGGACCTACCTGATCGAGCTGACCGCGACCGAGCTGACCTGGATGGCGTCGGCCTCCTGGGATTACCCCCAAGACCGGCTTCTGGCTCTTCAGAACCAGAACCGCCGCGCCGAGGCGGCCGCGCCGGTGGCGGACGGCATCCCGCTTGAGCGGCTGCACTTCCGGTACGCCATCTCCGGCGAAAACCCGCCCTGGCGGCCGGTGCGGGCGTTCGACGACGGCGAGAAGGTCTACATCCAGTTCCCGGCCGGGATCGCTCAGGGCGAGCTGCCGCCGTTGTTCGTGGTCGGTCCGACGGGCGAGAACCAGCTGGTCAACTACCGCTCGCGCGCGCCCTACTACGTCGTTGATCGACTGTTCGGCGCTGCCGAGCTGCGCCTCGGCGGCGACCCGCAGCAGGTGGTGCGGATCGAGCGCACCGACGGGCGGCGGCGCGGGATCTTCGGCTCATGACCGCGGCGGCTCCGCCTCCTGGCGCGCCGCAGGTGCCGCCGCAGACGAAGGTCGCGCCCGAGGCGCTGGCCCTCCGTGCCAAGCCGCGCCCGGTCACCCGCCTGTCCAAGCGCGCACTGATCCTGCTCGGCTCGGTCTCGGCGCTGACCGTCGGCGGGCTCGCCATCTGGGCGCTAGGCGTCAACCATGGCGGCGGCACTCCCCCGCAGGAGCTCTACTCGACCGACCGCAAGCCGGTCGCCGAAGGGCTGAACACTTTGCCGCGGGATTATGCGGGCATGCCCCGTGCGCCCGTGCCGCAGCTCGGCCCGCCGCTGCCCGGCGACCTCGGACGGCCCTTCCTGCGCGCGCAGCAGGAGGGTGGTGCTCCCGCAACCGCGCCGGGAGCTCCGCCCGGGCCGAGCGCGGAGGAGCAGGCGCGCATGGCCGAGCAGCAGCGGCTCCGCCAGGAGGCGGAGGCCGCCGCGCGGGGACAGCTCTTCGTGCAGGTCCGCCAACGGTCGGAGCAGCAGGGTCAAGGAGAAGCGACCGCCATCACGCCAACGCCGACCGCGCTTGCCGGCCGCGACCCGTTCGCGCCGCTGCCGGGCTCGGCCGAGAGCCAGCGTCAGGACGAGACCTTCACGCAGAACGGCCAGGACCGGAAGAGCGCATTCCTAAACGCCTCGGTAGATACTAAGATCTACGCCAGCGGTCGGCTGCAAACGCCGGCGTCGCCGTTCCAGGTCATGGCAGGGACGATCATCCCTGCCGCGATGGTGACGGGGCTCAACTCCGACCTCCCGGGCCAAGCGATCGCGACCGTGACCGAGCCGGTCTACGACACCGTGTCCGGGCGCACGCTCCTCATCCCGCAGGGCTCGCGCTTGCTCGGCACCTACGACGCCCAGATTGCTTACGGGCAGAGCCGCATCCTGCTCGTCTGGACGCGGTTGGTGATGCCCGACGGCTCGTCAATCGTCCTCGACCGCTTGCCCGGGGCGGACACCAAGGGGTTCGCCGGGCTCGAGGACGAGACTGACAATCACTGGGGCAAGCTACTCGCCGGCGCGGCGCTTTCGACCCTCCTTGGCGTCGGCGCGGAACTCGGGACGCAGAACAGTGGCCTCGGTGGCACCGGACAGCAGACGGTCGTCGTCGCGACCTCGCGCAGCGCCGAGGAAAGCGTCAACCAAGTCGGTCAGCAGATTACCCGGCGTAACCTGAACATCCAGCCCACATTGACGGTCCGGCCAGGATTCCCGGTTCGGGTGATCGTCAACAAAGACCTCGTGCTGCGCCCTTACAGAACGACCACGGCAAGCCGGGCGGGAGGAGTTACGCCATGAATAGTAAGCTGCGCCTTGGGCCGTTGCCGAAGATGGAATCGGTCCGGCTGACGATCACGCTCCCGGCGGCAGTCAAATCCGACCTCGACCGCTACGCCGAACTCTACGCCCGTGAATACGGTGAGCCCGTCGATGCGGTCGCGCTCGTGCCGCACATGCTCGCCGCGTTCATGGAGCGCGACCGCGCCTTCCGAGCCGCGCGTCAGTCCTCCACTCGTAGTTCGAGCGGTACCGGCTCGGCGTCGATCAGCGCGGCAACCTCGAGTACTAGCGAGACGGCGGGCGACGGCTCCTCGCGGTGAAGGATCCACGTCACCAGCTCGGCGCCGGGCTGGCTGACCGGCACGATCGCGACTGAGGTCGCGCCGTTCACGAAAGAGGCCGGCACCAGCGCCAAGGCTCGGCCGGTCGACGCGAAGCTGACCGCCGTGTTCCAGTGCCGGACCGTGACCCGCTCGGCGACCCTGGCTTGGCTTCGTTCGAGCAGACCGTCGATCTGCGCAAGGTAGCCGGGACAGATGGTCGGGCGAGGCAGCGCGAGCCGCTCGGCGCGGATCTCGCCAAGGTCGACCTCGTCGCGTTCGGCGAGCGGATGTCCGATCGGGACCACCAGCATCAGCGGCTCCGCCCAACCCCGAACCTGGATCAAGTCCTCTGACGCGCGGCCGTCGAGCGTGAGCGCGACGTCGGCCCCGCAATCCCGCACGAGTTTGGCGGCTTCGCCGTGCGTGAGTTCACGCACCTCGACCAGGGCCGCGGGCCGATGATGTTCCAACTCGAACAGCAGGCGCGTGAACGGCTCTCCGGCGAGATCCTCCGCTAGCGCCAGCCGCACATGATCGGGGTCATCGTTCCGCTCGACTACCAGCGACGCGGCAGAGGCATCGACGTCGTTCAGAATGCGCCTGGCGTCCGCGTAGAAGCGCGCCCCAGCGCGGGTTAGCCAAGTGCGACGGGTCGTTCGATGGAACAGCTTCGTCTTCAGTTCAGCTTCTAGATTGCGGATCGAGTGACTGAGGGGTGATTGCTCCATGCCGAGGCGCTCGGCAGCTCTCGCAAAGTGCAACTCGGCGGCGACGGCTACAAAATGGCGGAGATGTCGAAGTTCCATCAACGACACCGATCCATCTGGGCGCGCGGCATCATTTACAATCCGCCAATCGCAGCTGCGATGAACCCGGCCAGCGCCTCAATGCGATTATGCTGCGCTGTTTAAACGTCTGGACGATCGAGACAACCAAGGATTCATCGACTGCTTCGCTGCTGACTGCAACGATAAGCAGCAGCATCACGCGTCCGCGCATCAGTGTTTCGGTCGATGGCTGAAACGAATTGGTAGTCGCGACGGTGATGGCCTCCGTGGCTTGGATCACGCTTTCTGCGCCTGCAAACTCAATCCGAAGATGTCTACCGGCTTGGTCGTTCCAGCGACCGCCTCAGTTCCTTGGCAGCCGAAGTCGATCCACCCGTTGTTAAAGCCGTCCTGCATCTCCTCCCAGTTAACCGCCTTCTCCGGTGGAAGGCCCATGTGCTCCAAGACGGTCCCCCAGCGATCTCGCGGGATCGCACGGGCTTGGACGGGCTTCATGAGCGCCTTGCCCATCGCCTCCGCGATCTCTGTGGGCGAGTAGTACGAGCCCAGTTCAATGACCTTGCGGCCCTTCCAGCCCTCGACGAGCAGGCGGGCGACCTCTGCGCCGACGTCAGCAGTTGCCGCCATCGGGAAGGCGCGGTCTACTGGTTGGAGAAAACTGTCGAAAACGCCTGTTTCGCCAGCGCGTTTAAGCGACTGAAGATTGTTTTCCAACAAAGCGCCTGACCGCACGAAGGCTAAGGGAAAGGTAAACCGGTCGAGCGCGCGCTCAAGGAGATGGGTCTGCGTAATGTTTCCCAGCCCGCAGTCCTGCTCGGAACCGACAGAGGAGAGTACCACCGCCCTCGGCGGCGGCGTCCGCTCGAGCGCATCGGCGATGCTGTGGGTCAACGCATGGGCTTCGGGAAAATTGCGCGTGACCCCCATCGGCGTGGGCTGCATCAGAAACGCCGCCTCGACGCCCTCCAGCGCCTCGGCGAGCGCGTGCGAGTCGGTGAGGTCGCCGGCTTGAAGCTCCACGCCCCGATCGGCCCATTCAATCGCCTTCGACAGATTACGGACGAGCGCGCGGACCGGCCTGCCTTCGGCAAGCAGCACCTTGGCCGTCGCGCCGCCGATGTGGCCGGTAATGCCTGCTATAAAGAACATGACCCACGACTCCTTGTCATTCTAGCCTGACCGTCGCCAGCCCACTCACTGGGTCAACGCGCCGACGCTGTCGGGAAAGAGCGGGAACGCGTCGCCGGTGAACGGGGAGGTGTCGAGCCACAGATACTGAAAGGAACGGTTCGTGAAGACCCAGCCGTCATCCGATCGCCGCAGACGATCGAAGGCGACGCAGTGGTTCCGGTAATAGCTTGGGCCAGACCCGCGTGCAGCCTCGTGGCACAGCGTCCGCGTGGTCGCCTCGTCGCCGTCGATGTTGATGACGCCAGGGATTGCAAATTGGACGAAGAAGTCCTTACCCTCGCGCAACCGCCCGAGCATCGCCACGATGTCCTCCACGCCAGCGGCGCGCTGACCGTGCGGCGCCTGGCCGATCACGAACTCCCCCTCGTCGTCCCATACCGTGCGGAACATCTCGTGGTCGTTTCTCGTCGCGCTGTCGGCAAAGCGGGCGATCGTGTTGCGGATGGACGCCTCGTCCATGAACCGCCGCAATAGGGCTTGATCGTTGGGCATCGCACTTCCTTTCTCGGATTCGGAGCTGTGGGTCAGCTGCCTCGCTGGGGATGCCGTCATCACCACGCGTGCGCAGCAAAGGGAGTGCCGCTGCCGTCGTGGAAGAAGCCGCCGGTCGGCCCCATCGGGCCGATGGTCGCGAGCTGGACGGCGATGCTCGCCGCAGCGTCAACGGTGCGATCACCCATATGTCCGTTGAGATCGGTGGCGGTGAGCCCGGGATCCACGGCGTTGACCTTAATGCCATCCGCCAGTAGCTCCTTGGCAAACTTGACCGTGAACATGTTGAGCGCGGTTTTTGACGCACTGTAACCCGCGTAAGGGACGCCCCAGTTCTCGCTTGTCATGTCCCGGGTCGCGGCGATCGAAGCCAGGCCGCTGCTCATCATGACGATGCGCCCGGCGGCTGACTTCCGCAGCAGCGGTAGGAAAGCCTGCGTGACCCTGACTGCGCCGAAGGCGTTAACCTCGAAGAGGGCGCGGATGCCGTCGACGCTTTCCTCGCTCACCTTCCCCGGGGCACCCAGATTGATGCCCGCGTTGTTGACGAGCACATCGAGCGCCATCACGGCGGATGCGATGTTCGCCGCTGCGCGCCGGACGCTCTCGCCATCGGCGACGTCGAGTATGACGGCGCGAGCGTCAATCCCCGCGTCGCGCAACTGCGCTGCGGCGCTTTCGCCGCGCTCATGGTCGCGGCACCCCAGCCAGACGGCAAAGCCCCGCTCGCCCAATTGGCGGGCGACGGCGAGACCGATGCCTTTGTTGGCACCGGTGACGAGGGCGGTGATCTTGGTCGACATGCAATTTTTCTCCTGACAAGCCATGTCGGCGGCATTCGTCCCGCTTGCATCCGCGATCGTCCCAAAGCCTTGCCTGATCCTGCCAAATACCCTATCTCGCGGGTGAAGCAGGAGGATTGATGGTTTCCCCGAGCACGCTGGCGACCCTGACGACAATCGCGGTCAATCACGCTTTTCAATCGCCCATCACAACCGCCGTCCCGCGCCTGACGATCTGGTCCAGCGCCGCGCCGACCGACCCAGCGCCGGCGCTGTTCGAGCCCAAGTTCTACGTAGTATTGCAAGGGGCGAAGCGGCTGGTGATCGGTGGCGACACGCTCAACTTCGCGTCGGGCAGCTGCGCAGTCGCGTCCATAGGCTTGCCGTTCACCAGTCAGGTGAATCGAGGCAACGTGCGACCAGCCATATATCGCCGCGGACCTCGCAATCGACGCGGGCGTCGTTGCCAATCTGCTGCTTTATTTGCCCGATGCTGGCGAATGTGGCGCTCCCACCTTCGCGCCCGCGCAAGCCAGCGACGACGTGACCGAAGCACTTGACCGCCTCGTGCGGCTTTTGGCCAGCCCCGCTGATATCCCCGTGCTTACCCAGCAGATCGAGCGCGAGTTATACTATCGCCTGTTGCAGGGCCCGATGGGGTGCACGCTGCGTCAGATCGTCCAGAAGAATACCCGCTTTGACCAAATAAGGACTGCGGTGACATGGATTTGCAGCAACGCGCATCAGCCGATGAGCGTGCAGCGGCTTGCGGCGTCCGTCGGGATGAGTGTGACCTCCTTCCACCGCCATTTCAAAGCCGTCACCGCGTATAGTCCGCTCGCCTACCAGCGGCACATCCGGCTGCTTGACGCCCAACGCCTGATCGCGTCGGGCGCAACGAACGTCACTAGGGCTGCGTTCGCTACGGGCTACGCGAGTTCGTCCCAGTTCAGCCGCGAGTACAAGCGGATGTTCGGTGTTCCACCCATACGCAACGCCTATCGGCTCGCTCTGACGTAACGTTTGGAAAGTGACACAGCGCGGTTCAAGGAGAGTTTAACCAAGCCTAGCACCGAACTATTGTTGAGTTGTTATGCGCCTTAGGGCTATATGCCTCACGAGTAGGGCAGCTCGCCGAGCCAGTTCAGGAAGACGCGGATACGCGGAGAGAATTGACGGCCTTGCGGGAACAGCGCGAAGACGGGTGTCGGCTTCGGCGCGAACTCGGGCAGCACTTCAACAAGGTTTCCGGTTGAGAAGTCCGCCTCCAGCCTGAATCGCGGCGCCTGCATCAAGCCGAAGCCCTGCCGGGCAAGCGCCACCATAGTCTCGGAGCCGATGACGCGGACCCGGCAGGGCAGCTTGACCTCGCGCAGGCAACCGCGTTCGAGGAACTCAAGCGGCAAGGTGCCGCCGGTGCGCGACGAGGCAAAGCCCACGATGGAGTGACCCTCCAAATCGTCGGGGCTCGCGGGCACGCCGTGTCGGGCCAGATAATCCGGGCTCGCGCACGTCACTTCGGGCAGCCGGCAGATCAGCCGCGACATCATGGAGCTGTCGACGGGATCACCATGCCGCAGGACGCAATCGAAGCCTTCCCGAACCATGTCGACGAAGCGATCACCCTCGTCGATGAACAGGTCCAGGTCGGGAAAGCGGGCCATGAACGTGGGTAGATGAGGGATGAGGAAGGTGCGCGCCCAATAGCCGTGAACGCTGATCCGCAATGTTCCGCGCGGCCGGTTGGTGGCCAAGTCGCCCTCGGCCTGCTCCACGTCGGCCAGGATCGACTGGCAGCGATGGTGATACTCCTCGCCTTCGAGGGTAGTGGTCACGTGGCGCGTTGTACGCACGAGCAAACGCGCGCCAAGCCTCGCCTCAAGGCGCTTGATCGTCTCGGTCGCCGCGGCGCGCGACACGCCAAGGTCGCTAGCGGCTGCGCTGAAGCTGCGACGCTCGACGATGCGCACAAATAACTGCATCGCCGCGAGGCGGTCCATCGCCATTGTTCGTAGATCCCGAATGCTGTTGCCAATTTACAGATGATTGTTTCGGACTTCGCGACTGCCAATTCAAGCGCCACACAACGAAAGATTGCTCATGACCGATCAGCGTAACGGAACCGCCATCGTCACCGGCGCATCGAAGGGACTGGGAGCGGCCATCGCCGAGCGCCTCGCGCGTGACGGCTTCGCGGTCGCCGTGAATTATTCTTCGGGAGCGGACACAGCGCGAGAGGTAGTTGAGCGCATCACGGCGTCCGGCGGCCGCGCGCTAGCCGTACAGGCCGACGTCAGCAATGCCGCTGCCATAACGTCCCTGTTCGACCGGACGGCGGAGGCGCTGGGGGAGTGTTCGGTACTGGTCAACAACGCCGGCTTCATGCATTTGGCACCGATCGCCGAGCTGGAGGACGCCGACCTGGACCGGCTGCTTGCCGTCAACGTCAAGGGCGTGTTCAACGGAATGCGCGAGGCGGCGAAGCGGCTGCCCGACGGCGGCCGGATCATCAGCCTTTCGTCCAGCGCGAACGGTGCCTACTTGCCCGGCTATGGCGGCTATGTCGCGACCAAGGCGGCGGTCGAAGGCCTGAGCCACGTGCTGGCGAAGGAGCTTGGCGCGCGGCGGATCAGCGTCAACGTCGTCGCACCTGGGCCGACCGCGACCGACCTGTTCTTCCAAGGCAAGACCGACGAGCAGGTCAAGGCGATCAGCAGGATGATCCCGTTCGGCCGTATCGGCGAGCCCAAGGACATAGCCGATATCGTCTCGTTCCTGGCCGGCCCCGACGGCGGCTGGGTCAACGGCCAGGTGCTGCGCGCCAACGGTGGCATGATCTGATCCAAGGACACGAGAGGACGCTGCCATGAACGAACGTAAAGTCGCAATCGTCACCGGCGGTTCCAGAGGCGTCGGTGCCGCCATCGCGCGGGCCTTGGCCGAGCAGAGCCACGATCTTGTCCTGGCCTTCAACGCGGACGGTGACGCGGCCGAAGTCACTGCGAAGCAGTTGCGCGCGATCGGCAGCGACCCGCTGCTGATGCACGTCGACATCCGCAGCCGGGCCTCGGTCGAAACTTTGTTCGACGCCGCGCGCGAGCGGTTCGGTCGGATTGATGTCGTGTGCGCGAATGCGGGGGTGGAGAAGGTCGACACTCCGTTTGCGGAGATCAGCGAGGCAGACCTTGATCTCATCGTCGACACCAACGTGAAGGGCACCTTCTTCACGCTCCAGCAGGCGGCGCGGCACGTTACCGATGGCGGGCGGATCATCGCCACCGCATCGACGATCGCGCTCTACCCGCCGGCCAACGCCGGCGCATATGCACCGACCAAGGCCGCGGTGCGGCTGATGGTCGAGGTGCTGGCGCAGGAACTAGGACCGCGCCGCGTGACCGTCAATACGCTCGATCCGGGTATCGTCGCCGGTGCGGGAGTAGTCACCCATGTGTCGGACGACGAGCGCGCCCATTTCGTCGAAGGTATCCCTCTTGGCCGTATGCTCACGCCTGACGACCTGAAGGGCATGATCGCCTTTCTCGTATCCGATGGCGCAGCAATGGTGACCGGCCAGCACCTGTGCGTGACAGGGGGCGGTCGTCCCTGAAACGAGGTTGCTTAAGTGTGTTTAGTCCCAAGGAGTAGCGGTATGGGCCGATCTTGAATTGGTTTGGGGCTTCTGTCGAGATGCGGGCGACGTATGCTTAGTATATGAGGCCGCGCAGTATCTTCAAGCGACAGCCGTAGTTGTACGCATCGATGAAAAGCTGGAGATGCCGCCGCAGTTGGTCGTGGGCTGTCGTAATGGTAGCACTTGACGGTCGAGTCCTTGATGGTGCGGTTCATCCGAAACCTTCAGGGCGTTCATCAAGACGGGTCAATCCCACACCTTTCTCAAACGTCTCGCTGAAACAGACCGAGCAAGTTCGGGCTACCTTGCCTGAAACCGGTGTTCGTCTGCTACACTAGCCAAATAGCAACAAACCGCGACCGGTGCATCGTTCGATGCCAACGTAACTCTTAAGAGTTCTGAGCCAACCAGCTTCGCAGGTGTTCGCTCACGACTTCTGGACGCTCGGCGTGAACAAAGTGACCGGCGTCGGCAATTGTCTTGCACACGACACCGGAAGGAAAAGCCACAGGGGACATGGCCGCCACAAAGAGATCCGCGCTGAAGCAGCCATCGTCGCGACCGCAAAGCCCGAGCACCGGCATTTTGACCGCGCCGGCAATCAGCCCCGCAGACGCGCGTCCTGCGGGGGTCTTGGTGTCCAAGATTTGGCGGTAGTAGGAAAATGCTGCGTGCACCACAGTTGGATCAGAGAAGCGGCGGCGCAAACTGTCGAGCCGCTTGGGTGAAGGTGACCAGCCGGGCGACCAGCGCCGCCAGAGTCGAAGCAGGCCGGCCGCTTGGTTCCGCCGCAACCACCACTCGGATAAGCCCTTGAGCTGAAGAAAGGCCATGTACCTCGATCGCCAAAGTTGGCGCGGACTATGGCGTATTCCCTCAAACAGGCCCTTGGGGGGCGGTATGGCGATCATGGCGAGGCTGAGCACGCGATCTGGCGCGCCAACAGCTGCACCGTAGGCGACAGTCGCGCCCCAATCATGCCCGACCAGGTGAGCGCGTTCCGCCCCCAGAGCATCCATCCAGCCCGTCACGTCGCCGGCGAGAGCCACGAGGTGGTAGGAGCCGTCTGATGGGCGCGACGACGGCTCGTAGCCGCGGAGCGTTGGCGCCACGACGTGAAATCCCGCGCTGGCAAGCGCCAAAAGCTGTGCGTCGAATGTGGCCGGCTCATCGGGGAAGCCGTGTATCATTAGCACAAGCGGCCCTTCCCCCGCTTCGCGAACGGTAAAGGCCAGCGGACCTGATGTGAGAACGCGTGTTCGTATCGCGCCAGTAACGACGTTCATATCACGTTTCTCCTATTCTCATCAGCCCGAGCTGCGGTGCGGCTGGGTTCGCCTCTTGCAGCGCAGCACCTACGTCGAGGTAGCGGTCCTGATTGGCGATCTTTAAGGGTGTGCGACCATCGAGCCCGACTACTTCGGTTTTGGCGCCAACGGCCAGCAAGGCGCGGACCGCATCCGCGTGCCCAAACCAGGCTGCGTCGTGCATTGCCGTGTAGCCGTTGTAAGGGCCTTGCGCCTCGATTTCGAGGTCGTGGACGGTAAGAAGTGCCAAGACTTCAGCATGGCCGCCGACCGCCGCCTTATGGGCGGGTGTCGCTTTCATAAAATGGTCGACGATATCGGCCCGGGGGCCAGCATCGAGCAGTTCGCGCGCGATCTCCAGTGGACCGTCCCGCGCGGCGATCATAAGTGCGGTGTGGCCGTCGTCAGGACTGCCCACGACCGGGCATGTCTCGTCGAGGTCGTTGCCAGCTGCGAGGGCGGCGCGGAGCGCTTCGAGATCACCCGTCTTGGCCGCACGGTGCAGCACCAGCAGCTTGATCCTCTCCGCCTGCGCTTTGTCGAAAACTTCGAGGGCGTCAATAATTGGTTCAAAGCCGCGCAGCCGGGCAAGATCGAGCGCCGTATAGCTTCCCGCGAACATTCCGTGTGCCCGGATCGAGAGAACCGCGCCTGTCTGGCAACGATAGCGGACCATCGAGAGGCGTTTGCACATCACCGCGTCGATAAGAGGCGTGTGCCCATGGGTGGGCGCTTGTACGTCGATGAAAGCTCCACGATGTATCAGGAACTGCGCGACACCAACGACGCCGCTCTGCGCAGCAGCATGGAGTGGACTTCGGCCCATACGCTGATCCGGCAGCAGCGGATCGGCACCAGCGGCGATCAGAATTTCGACCATCTGCCTATGGCCCAGCCCGGCCGCGAGCGCCAGCGGGGGGTAACCGAGTGGATCGCGCGCGTTGGGATCGGCGCCTTCGCGCAGACGAGCCGAAGCACCATCCAGATCGTTGGCACGGACGCGTTCAGTTAGTCCGCGCGAATGGTCGCTCAACTCCGCCTCCTGATCAATATACAAAGTCTTGTTTCAACCCGCCGCTCTTGCTTTGAAACCCATGGCGCGATAAATCCTCGTAGCCACGCAACGTCGGAGCGACCGCGTGAAAGCCCGCTTCCGCGAGCGCCAAGAGCTGCGCGTCGAACGTAGCCGGCTCATCCGGAAAGCCGTGGACCATAAGCACGAGCGACCCTTCTCCGGCTTCGCACGCAGTAAACGTGACTGAATCCACAGTAAGTTCACGAGTGCGAATGGATTGCGAAATGGACATGTTTACACTGCGCCTAACTTGAAGTCGGTGTTGGCGCGATCACGACAAGCTTAGTCGCACCAGGACGTTGTTGTTTGTCTAGCGTTTGCTGGTTACCGGATAGTTTTCGCACTATCAGGTAGTGCGATGTGGAGTAATACGGACCAACAGCCCGGGGGACGCCGCCGACCACGGATTAGAGCTTCGCTGCCCAATGCAGTATGGCCTCGGCAACGCGGTCCGGCTGTTCGGGAAACAGCGCATGCGATGCGTCGTCGACGATGACCGTCGTCACTCGATCACCGGCACCTTCCTGCATTTCCGACCACAGGGCTTGCGGCTTAAATGCGTCGAAGCGCGGAATGATCTCGAGCATCGGCGCTATGCCCCCGAACCAATAGGGATCGAGGTTGGTGGCCTTGACGGCACGCTGCTGCATGGCGAGCGTCTCCGGGTACCAGCCGTCGAGCCACGGATGGGGATCGTGCCCCGGAGCGAAGAAGGCGAGGCGCAATGCGGCGAGGCGCTCCTCCTCGGGCCGCTTGGGATCGCCGGCGATGAACGGGGCTTCATTCACCTCGGGCGCGACCTTCGAAGGCGCGGGCGAATCGGCGGCAAGAACCACGCCCCGCACGAGGTCGGGATGGTCAACCGCAACGACCCGCGCGACGAAATTGCCGAAGGCATGACCGAGCATGATCACGGGCGCTTCGCCATACTTCCGGATCACGCCGGCCACATCGTTGGCGAGGTCGCTGAAGGTGAGGCCGTCCATGGGCCCGCTCGATCCCGCGATACCGCGCGGCTGCGGGCGCAGCACCTGCCAGCCTTGCGCGACCATGAGGTCCGTCACGCGATCGAAATCGTCGAACCCATCGCGGCCGTAGGACGGCAGCATGACCAGCGTCGGCCCGGCGCCGTCGATGCTGGTCACGATCTTGCTGTCGCCTGCCGTGACGGTCTCCAACCAGCGCATTCGGCCTGTCATGGCGTCTCTCCTCAAAAGCTGTTCGTCAGACGATCGGCGGCAGCTCAACGCGGAGCACCTTGCCCGTGCGATACTTGCCGTCAGGCGGCTGGGCGGTGCCGCCGTCGCTCGAGAAGAATGCGACGCGGCCCTTCTCTCCTTCAGTCCGGCTCCAAGCTCCGGCCGAAGGGCCCACCAGCGTCTCGGTGAACGGATCGCCGGCAATCACCGTCCTGCCGTCGCGATTGCCGTCGGGTGCCAAGCGCACACGGTCGATGGTGTTCTCGCGGTGGGTGGTCGCGTACGCGACGCCCCCATCCTCGTCGATCAGGAAGTCGTCCCATTCGCGACCGCCAGCGATGAACACGGGCAGTCCGGCAGCGTCCTGGGTGGCGGGATCGACCTGCACGCGCAGCAGCATTTGTTGCGAGGTGGTCGTGTAGTAGAGATATCCGGTCTTGCGATTGAACTGGACGCCGTTCGTGCCCGGCTGCTCAGGCTTCATCTCCCCGGGACGGTTCTTCATGGTGTCGTGCTGAAGCCAGACGCGCGCCGAGGCGTTGCCGTCGTCGCCGAGATCGATCCGCCAGATCAGCCCCGCCATGCCGGCGGCAAGCAACACGTCCGGTGCGATCATGCAACCGCCATTGAGGCCGACCTTGGGTTCCGGAAACTTAAGGACGAGGCGCGGCGAGACTGGGCTGCCAGGCGACCAGCCGGTCAGATCGAGCTCGTACAGCCTGGACTCCTTGGTAGCGTAGACGTCAGCAACACCGAGCAGGAAGCGATCGGGCTTCCACTCCACGACGAAGCTGGCATTGAATTCGAACGTGTGGAGGTGGGCCGGCTCGACCGGCAGCGCGTCGCCCGGGGTAGGCACGAACCACAGCTCCTTGCGATTGGCCACCGTGACGAGCATCGACCCGTCAGCGCGGACCGCCAGGTTTTCCAGAAAGAAATGTTCGGGGAACTCGCCCACGACGGTGAGCTTGGCCTGTGGTGAACTGGGCATGGGATTGGACCTCCTCGGAATGCTGATCACGCGGCTTTCGGCGCGGGGACGGCAAAGAGATTGAGCAGGCCGCAGACCAAGTGGTAGCAGCCGGCAAGCACCGCAAAGTCGACCAGACCCTTCTCGCCGAACCGTTGCAGCGCCTCGGCGTAGAGCTCGTCATCGGCGGCGTGTTGGGTGGTCAGCGCAAGTGCTAGACGCTGCGCGAGCGCTTCCTCGGTCGCAAGCTCGGAGCTGGGCTCGCCTGCGACGAGCGCAGCGACACAATCCTCGAAGAAACCTGCTTTACGAGCCGCTGCGGCATGCGCATAGAGTTCGTACGGGGAGTGCCAGACCGATCCCACGCTGAGGATCACGATTTGGCGGACACGTTCCGACAAGCTGGTGCCCTTCGCCTCGTCAAGCTGGAGCTGCAGAAAAGTCTGCGCGATCTCCGGACTCCGCAGCATCGGGTTGAATGGTCCGATGAAGCGGTCATCGGCGGTCCTCGTCTCGGCGCCGGTCTTGCTGACGTCGGCTGCTACCGTCGTGCTCATCCGATCCCACAACGCCTTCTGGGCGGCGTTCAGATCGGCCGGTCGAAGAAGCGGCAATCGACCGCCTAACGAGGCTTCGGCATCGGACATGTTCATCTCCTGAGGCTTCGCAACAGTTATTGGTCGAGACCGTGGGAGTCCGCGTCCGCCGGCACGTCGAAGGTTGCCAGCGTCATACTGACCATCGTGAACCAGCCGATCAGCACCGCGACATCGACGAGGCCCGCGTCGCCGATCCGCTCCTTCGCCTTTTCGTACAGGCCACGCGACACCGGCCGCGGCTGCACGAGCGCGTAGGCCACCTGATAGACGATCTCCTCGCGCGCATCGTCGAACGACACGGGAAGCCCTGCGATCAGACGCTGCACCTTCTCCGGATCGAGGTGACCCTGCTCCTCTCCGATGATCTCGTGCTCGTAGCTGGCGTAGGCGCTAAGCCAACGCGCATTGATGAGGTTCGTGACAATCTCGATTTCGGCCTTCGTCAGCGTCGACTGCTTTTGGTAGTACTGGCCGATCGGAACGATGGTCTTCGACAGCGTCGGATTGGCGATCCAGATGCGGTGTGGTCCCGGCACCACGCCACGCAATCCCTTGGTGAAGTCATAGGCTTCCTTCATCTCCGGAGACATGTCCGCGACCGGCGTCTCCTGGAATCGCCCGTAGGTCCCGAAGTTGGATGGAGCAGCCTGCTTGTTAGCCATGGAAGCACTCCTTGCGTCATATGGAAGGCAGCTCGGCACGGGCGAACAACCACCGCCTAAATCGCTTTGGGTCGAAAAACGCTGCATCCAGTCCGTGAATACGGCGTATGCATTAACTGGATAGCAGGGGAGATTGGCTCAAATGGATCGGCTTGATCTGGTCAGGCTATTCTTGCGCGTCGCGGAAACCAGCCAAGTTTCGCAGGCAGCCCGCGACCTCGGGATTTCGCAACCGACCGCCAGCCGCTTGCTCAGGAAATTGGAGGACCTGTTTGGCAGAAAACTGGTGGACCGGGCGTCGCAGGGGCTGACCCTGACACAAGAAGGTCGAGACCTGCTTCCGCACGCACGAAAGCTGGCCGAGGCATGGAACGAGGCTAACGATGCGGTCAGAGGCGACGAGGCTCTTTCAGGTACGATCCGGGTTGCCGTGCCCATTGCTACTGGCGGAACGTTCCTCGCTGTAATCGCCGCGCGGTTCCAACGTGCTCACCCCGATGTCGCCATCGAATGGCACCTGCGCGATGATAGGGTGGACGTGATCGCGCAGGGGTACGATCTGTGGATTCGCGTGGGTGACGTGCATCGCGAAGATCTGGTTGTGCGTGATGTTTACCGCATACAGCGCGCGATTGTAGCAGCGGCAGGGTGGCCCGGTATCTCGCATCCGAGCGACCTGCTTCCAATGGCGGCGGTGCGCCTCTCCACCTTCGTGCCGGGGACAGTCGAATTGACCAATAACGGCGAGATCTACCAGCTTCGACAACGGGCAATGTTCACCACCGATAACCTTCAGGCTGCATGCTCCGCTGTACTTGAGGGCGTCGGCTATGCCGTGCTCCCACTTTGGTGTCTGCACGAACACCTTGAGCGGGGAGCTCTGGCAAGCTTATGCGATGACTGGCGACCTCCGACGGTGACACTCTCTTTCGCCTATGCACCAAATCGAAAGCGATCACCCCGAGTGGCCGCGTTGATCGCGCATATACACAACGAACTTCAGGATGATAACGGGTTAGGGATTTCCTTCCTTCGCGACGCTGACGCACTGGAAAGCGTCACCAGGATAAACCCCTCAACTTGATCACGAAACTTCCTGACGCCGCCGCCGCGTCACGGGGTACCGTTCTGAACTGAGCGAACACCCGATCGCGTCTCTCTGAAATTGTGAAGCACGGCTTTGCTTTCGACGACAACTGCTGCGATTCATAGCTACGAAGTGCTTGCAGGTCCAAGGACTCATCCGTCAGGTATGGCCGCTATTGCTGTCACAAAGCGTAACGACAGGAGGTGATGATGCGACTTAGAGTCACGCCAAGGGTCACTCCTCGTTACTGGGTGGCAATTTTACTTGCCAGCATGTGTGGGACAAATCTAGGCGACGTCTTCCCGGATGTTTTCAAGCTCAGCGCTCCCATCAGCCTTGTCTTTCTGGCCATCTTATTCACGCTTGTGGTCACGCTCGACGGGCTGACGAAGCGAGGCAGCGAAGCATTCTACTGGATTGCGATCCTTATCGTGCGGGCGGCCGCAACCAACATCGCCGATTTCTCGATCGACAAGCAGCATTTGGGCTATGTGCCGGTCGGCATCGTGCTCGCCTTAATTTTGGCGGGGCTCATCGTGTTCTACTATCGGTCTGGACGCCGGCGCGTGACAGGCGACCTTCCGCCGACCAACGGTCTGTACTGGGTCACCATGCTGACCGCAGGATCTTTGGGCACCATCATCGGAGATGGCGTCGGACATGCCTTTCATTCGGTGCAGGTCGGTGTTCCGATCTCTGCCGGTTTGTCGACGATCGCCCTGGCCCTGATCCTCAGCTCTCGCATGCGGATGTCCTGGCGCACGGCGCTGACATATTGGGTCGCCGTTGTCGTGGTGCGGTGGTGGGGCACCAACGTAGGGGACATTGTGGCCTTCACGGCAGGCCTCTTAGTCAGCCTCGCCATCACCGGCACGGCCATGGCGCTGATCCTCTTCGTTTGGAGGGAGCCGGCGACCGAGCATGACATCTTCGCACGGCCGGAGTTCAACGCATGAGGCGCAGGCCACCATCCCGCTATAGTTGCGGGAAACCTTCGGATACCGTTGGCGAAATCAGGGAAGCGCAAAACAATTGGACTCCGCCGGAAGCCCAGGCGACGAGGTGAAGCCCGACCGCGGGAGGTAGGGCGCCGCTTTGAGGAGCTGACCTACGCGTGACGCCGAGGCCCGAGCCATCACGATGCTGCCGCCCTTTCATCGAGCTGGAGCCGTGCGGCCCATCGCAGCACGGCCTCGGCGACAAGGTCCGGCTGCTCGGGAAACAGCGCGTGCGAAGCATCGTCGATTATGACCGTCGTCGCCCGATCGCCCAAACCTTCGTCCATCTCTGACCACAGGTTCTGCGGCTTGAACGGGTCGAAGCGTCCGATGATCTCGAGTATTGGTGCCACACCGCCGAACGCGAAAGGATCGAGCTTGGTCGCTTTCAACGCGCCCAGCTGCATAGCAAGCGTCTCGGGGTACCAGCCGTCCAACCACGGACTTGGATCATGTCCCGGCACGAAAAAGGCAAGATGTAACGCAGCGAGCCGCTCCTCCTCGGGGCGGGTAGGATCGCCGGCGATCATGGGAGACTCGGCAACTTCGGGCGCGATCGTGGAAGCCGCCGCCGGCGCCGCTGGCGCTAGAATGACGCCGCGCACCAGGTCAGGGTAATCCACCGTAAGGGCGTGCGCGACGAAGTTGCCGAAAGCGTGACCGAGCACGACGGCCGGTGCATCGCCGAGCTTTCGGATCACGCCGGCGACGTCATTGACGAGATCGCTTATATTTACGCCCTTCATTGGCCCGCTGGAACCTGCGATGCCACGCGGCTGCGGGCGCAGCACCCGCCAACCTTCCGCGACCATCAGGTCAGTGACACGATCGAAATCGTCGAACCCGTCGCGGCCATAGGATGGCAGCATGACCAGCGTCGGCCCGGCGCCATCGATGCTTGTTACGATCTTGCTGTCGCCTGCCGTTACGGTTTCCAACCAGCGCAACCGGTCAGCCATGATATCTCTCCGTTGAGTGAATCTGGGTTAGGCGATTGGCGGACACTTGACGTGGAGCGACTCGCCAATTCGTGGGTTTCGGCCGATAACTGAGCGCTGACGCGTCGTTCGAAGAGATCCGCCACAACGCCCGACCTGGGGCTCCGGTGAGCTTGGTGGGTGATAGAAACTCCTCAAATGTAGATTGCCCTATCTTCGAGGTGCGAACCGCACGAGGATCTGCGAGCCGCAAAAGAATAGCCTTTTTAGCTCCACATACCGCCGGGCTGGATGGAAGCTAAGTCATTGGTTTATAATTAGAAATTGTGGTGCGGGCGGTCGGAATCGAACCGACACTCCTCTCGGAACCGGATTTTGAATCCGGCGCGTCTACCAGTTCCACCACGCCCGCGTCGAGCCGCTTGGCTCCTATGTGGCTCCTAGCCCATTTCAGCCTGTTTGGGGAGACCCATCCAGAGCCGCGCTAAGCGCCTGTATTCGCGTCAGAAAAAATAAATCCTCTAGAACCAACACCAAACCCTTTTTGAGTCCGGCGCGTCTACCAATTCCACCACACCCGCAGGCAAGCCCGTGGGCTATCACGATCCACGCGCGCCCGGAAGGGATTTCAGACCCTGATGAAGTCGACGAAGGCCCGCAGCGGCGCGGGCAGGTAGCGGCGCCCAGGGTAGTAGAGGAAGGGGCCTGGAAAGCTCTGCCACCAGGGCTCCAGCAGCGCCACCAGGGCGCCGGACTCAAGGTGCGGCTTGAGCCAGTCCTCGAACAGGTGGACGATGCCAAGACCGTCCATGGCGGCCGTGACGGAGAGGTCGACCGCGGCACCCACACGCACCACCAGCGGTCCCGTCGGGTCGATCCGAACCAGTTCGCCGTCCCGCTCGTACTCCCATGCCGGCATCGCACCACTGCGGAACTGGCCGCGCAGGCAGGCGTGCGCGAGCAGATCGCTCGGATGCGCGGGCACGCCGTGCGCGGCGAGATACGCCGGAGATGCGGCGGTGGCGAAGCGCTGCACGCGCGGGCCGATCGGTACCGCGATCATGTCCGGCTGCAGCCGCTCGTCATAGCGGATGCCGGCGTCGCAGCCCTCGGCCAACAGATCGACGAAGCTCTCCTCGACGACCACTTCGAGACGGATCTCAGGGAAGGCATGCAGGAAACGGGACACGATGCCGGGCAGCACCAGGCGCGCCGCACTCGCGGGCACATTGAGGCGCAGCGTGCCCGCCGGCCGGTCGCGGAACGCGTTCACGACGTCGAGGGCAGACGCCACCTCGTCAAGTGCCGGCAGCAGCCGCTCGGCCAGGCGCCGGCCCGCCTCCGTGGGAGCCACGCTGCGCGTGCTACGGTGCAGCAGCCGCATGCCGAGCTGCCTCTCCAGCCGCCGCACCGCCTCGCTCAGCCCGGAGGCGGAGCCGTCGCCCAGCCTGCCGCCACTCAGTCTCGCCGCCTCGCGAAAGCCGCCTGCCCGTACAACTGCCACGAAGATGGAGAGGTCCCGAAGATCCGCGGCCATTGTCCACCGCTCCGCACAGCCTGTGCCGAGTGTGAGGCCTTATCGCACGCCTTGGCGCAATCCCATATTCACGGCGTAGCAACAGTGGAGCAAAGCCATGACCGACCTCAATCCTGCCGGCACTTTTTCGTTGGGCGACCGCGTGGTGGACCGCCTCGGCTATGGAGCGATGCAGCTTGCCGGGCCCGGCGTGTTCGGGCCGCCCAAGGATCGCGACGCGGCTCTTGCGGTGCTGCGAGACGCGGTGACCGCCGGCATCAACCACATCGACACCAGCGACTTCTATGGTCCGCACATCACCAACCAATTGATCCGCGAGGCGCTGCACCCCTACCCGCAGGACCTCACCATCGTCACCAAGGTCGGCGCAATACGCGGCGCCGATGCCTCGTGGAACCCGGCACAGAGCCCCAGGGAACTGACCGCCGCGGTGCACGACAACCTGCGCAATCTAGGAATCGAGGTGCTCGATGTCGTCAACCTGCGCGTCATGGGCGCAACCCACGCGCCGAGCGAAGGCTCGATCGCAGAGCAATTCGCAGCCCTCGCCGAACTGCGGCGCCAGGGTCTGATCCGCCATCTTGGGCTCAGCAACGTGACCGCAGCCCAGGTCGAGGAAGCGCGCACGATCGCGCCGGTGGTCTGTGTGCAAAACCACTACAACCTCGCGCACCGTGGCGACGACGCCCTGATCGACACGCTCGCCGGAAACGGCATCGCCTATGTGCCGTATTTTCCGCTCGGCGGCTTCGATCGGCTGCAATCCGCGACCCTGTCGCGCGTCGCCGAGCAGCTTGATGCGACGCCGATGCAGGTGGCGCTCGCCTGGCTGCTGAAGCGCGCGGACAATCTGCTGCTGATCCCGGGCACGTCCTCGACGGCCCATCTTCGCGAGAACCTGGCGGCGGCCTCGCTGTTGCTTCCCGACGGGGCGCTGGCGGAACTCGGTCGGATCGGCGATGCCGCGCCGCTATAAGACGGGGGCGGCGTCGTGGATGCCGCACTCGATCTTTCTCGAGCCCGCCCAGCGTCCGGCGCGCGCATCCTCTCCCTCGCCGACCGCGCGTGTGCAAACCGCGCAGCCGATCGACGGATAGCCGCGCGCCACCAGCGGATGCTGCGGCAGCGCGCGACGTTCCATTTCGTCGTGGATCCGGCGTGCGTCCCAGTCGGCAAGCGGGTTGAGCTTGATTTGGTCGCCGACCCGCTCGACGAACGGCATGGCGGCACGGGTCGTGGTCTGGAATCGCTTGCGACCCGAAATCCACGCATCAAAGGGGGATAATGCCCGCTCCAGCGGCACCACTTTGCGCAGGCTGCAGCACGCATCCTGATCGTAGTACCAGAGCTCACCGGTCGGATCACCTGCGGCCAGTGCGGTCTGGCGCGGGGCCACATCGCGCACGTCCAGCAGACCAAGATGCTCGGCCAGTTGCGCGCGGTAGGCCAGCGTCTCCGGGAAATGCTTGCCGGTCTCGAGGAAGATCACCGGCACCGAAGGGTCGATCTCGGCCACGAATGCCAGCAACAGGGCTGACTCCGCGCCGAACGAGGAGACCGCCGCGATCCGCCGCCACAGCACGCCCTCGACGGCGTGGCGCAGGATGTCGCGGCCATCGGCGCCCTCGCGCTGCATCGCCTGCAGCTGTACATACGCGTCGTCGGCGGCAATCTCCTCGCCACGCGAGAGAAAGCTGTCGACAAGGTTCGACGGGAAGGAAGCAGGCACGTCCATTTCAGCAACCACGATCTCAATGCAGCGCGAATATAGCGATCGCACGCTGCCATGGAAGGGTTTGCGTTATCCAACAGCCCAGAAATGTGTTTTTGGCTTAGCCGCTCCTGCCCACGCTTCCCAGCGCCCGCACATTTGCCGTAAACCGCTTCGCCAAACCACTGGAATCACTCGCCTCGGGCGTGAGTCCGAGGAGTTTCAGCTCGTCCATATATTGTGCGATCTGATTGCGTAGATTAGGCCCGACGGGATGCACCGGGCCGCCCTCTGCATGCAGCATGCGGGCGGCCTCCGGCTGTGTCAGGCCATTCTCCTGCGCTGCCAGCAATTGGCTGATCCGTGGCGGATGCCGCGCCGCCCAGACCACTGCCTCCTGCATGGCCTGGCTGATCGCAAGCACGACCCCCGGGCTGTCGCGCAGCATCGCCCCACGCACGCCGAGAACCCGGCTGACGCGAATCGCGTAGCTTCCGGTCTGGCTGCTGGCGAGCTGATCAAAGCCCAGCGACTCGCCGAGCCGCCAGATCGCCGGATCGTGCCCGATGATCGCCTGCACGTGGCCTTGCGCCAGTGCCGCACCGAGTGTTGCCTCGTGAAATACACGCCAGGTGACATCGCGGTCAGGGTGCATGCCCTTGCGACGCATCATGATCGAGAAGAACAGCCGATCCGGGTCGTCGGGATCGGGATTGGCGGTGCCGATCGCATGGCGGTAGAGATCCTCGATGCGGTGCATCGGCGCATGGCGCCGGATCAGCAGACGCGAATTGCCCGCCCGCAGCCCACATACCAAACGCGCATCAAGCCCGTCCTGAAGCGCCGGCAGCCAGGCCAGCACTGGGGCTATCGCGCCGTCGGCCCGGCCGGACCGTATTGCCTCGATCGCGGCGCGGCCGGAGGTCACGCCCGGCGCCATGGCGACAACCATATGATAACGCGCGAAGATGTCCTGGTCGTGAGCTGCGAGCAGTGCCGGGTCATCCTGCGGCGCCGCCGTGGCCAGGGTCAGCGCCTGCATCGCGGAACCTTGCGTGAGCCGCTGCGCTCTCGCGTGCGGTCGGCCCGCTTCGCGCGCGAGAAGGCCGCCCGCGACCGCAAGCCCGAGCAGCGGCATGCCGAGGCGGATCAGCCGGCGGCGTTCGAGCCGGGAGTGCCGCGCCTGTTCGTCCATGATCGTCTCCTCGCGCGCCAAGCTGTCACGCACCGGCCTTCATGCGCCAAGCTTTGCTTTTCCGGTGATGCGTCGCTATACGAACGCGCGCCGATCCCGGATAGCTCAGTTGGTAGAGCAAGCGGCTGTTAACCGCTCGGTCGTAGGTTCGAGTCCTACTCCGGGAGCCATCTCTCCAGATGGCGCTGATGCTTGGCAAAGCCGTCGAAATCCGCAAGATGGCCGCCATGACCAGCACTCCTCCGGCCCCGCTCGCGGACGCGATCGAGATGAACACGTTCGACCAGGTCGATATCCGCGTCGGCACCATCGCCGACGCCAAGCCGTTCCCCGAGGCCCGCACCCCGGCGATCCGGCTATGGATCGATTTCGGAGGGGGCATCGGCGTCAAATGCTCGTCCGCGCAACTCACCCGTCACTACACGCCCGACCAGCTCATCGGCCGGCAGATCTGCGCCGTGATCAACCTGCCACCGCGCCGGATCGGTCCCTTTGTCAGCGAGGTGCTGACCCTGGGCATGCCGGATCCGAGCGGCGCGCCGGTGCTGATCCGCCCCGACCACAAGGTGCCGGATGGCGGCAGGCTGTTCTGAATGGCGGTGACCTACGCCACCGTCACCTGGGATCAACTGCATCGCGACACCAGGTTGCTCGCCGAAACACTGATCCCGCACGGGCCGTTCAAGGGCATCGTCGCGATCACCCGAGGCGGCCTGATCCCGGCCGCGATCATCGCGAGAGAGCTGGATTGCCGGCTGATCGAGACGGTCTGCGTGCTCACCTACGACGAGGAGCAGGCCGGCGCACCGCGGGTGCTCAAGCACCCAAGCGTCGCCGGCGACGGCGAGGGGTTCCTGATCATCGACGACCTGGTGGATTCCGGGGTGACCGCGCAGCTAGTGCGCCAACTGCTGCCGCGTGCCTATTTCGCCTGCCTCTACGCCAAGCCCGCCGGCCGGCCGGCGACGGACAGCTTCGTGGTCGAGGTGCCGCAGGAGACCTGGATCCTGTTCCCCTGGGACACCGCCCCCTTGTTCGTGCCGCCGCTGGCGCACGGCCGGGCATAGCTTTCGCGTCCGTGAGCACCGAACAGGCCAGCGCCCGCTTCGCCGACCTCGACTCCTGGCCGCTGCCAACCCAGATCGCCGCCCTCTATGAAAGCCAGCTCGACGCGCTGGCTGCGATCCGCCCTGCCCTGCCGGCGATCACGCAAGCCGCGTCGGCGGCGACCGCTCGGCTGCGCGAGAGCGACCAGGGCCGGCTGATCTATGCCGGCGCCGGCTCTTCCGCGCGGATCGCAGCACAGGACGGCGCCGAACTCGCCCCGACCTTCGACTGGCCAGAGGCGCGTCTGCTGCTGCTCATCGCCGGCGGGCCGGCCGCCCTGACCCGGGCGATCGAAGGCGCCGAGGACGACACGCAGGCCGCTGGCGAGATGCTGGGCGCGCACGCAATCGGACCACGCGACGTGATGATCGCGCTTGCTGCGAGTGGCGCGACCCCGTTCACCCTCGCCTGCGCGAGCGGCGCGCACGCGGCCGGCGCGCTGACCATCACGATCGCCAACAGTCCGGGCTCGCCGCTGCTGACGCAGTCGTCGCATCCCATCCTGATCGAGACCGGCGCCGAGCCGATCGCCGGCTCCACCCGGCTGAAGGCGGGCACGGCGCAGAAGGTGGTGCTGAACCTGCTCTCGACCGCGATCATGACCGGGCTCGGCCGCGTCTATGCCGGGCGCATGGTGGAGATGCGCGCGTCCAACACCAAGCTGCGCCAGCGTGCGGTGGCGATGGTCTGCACGCTCGCGGGCTGCGCGCCGGCCGCGGCACAGGCCGCCCTCGACGCCTGCGGAATGCGGGTCAAGCCCGCGATCCTGGTGGCGCATGGCCTGGACGCGCCGGCCGCGGTCGCCCTGCTCGCCACCCATCGCGGCGACCTGCGCGCCGCCTTGCTTGCCATGCCCACCTTGCTTGCCATCGACAGGCCGTCCTCATAGGGTCCGCCACGGTCCGGGGCGTGGCGCAGCCTGGTAGCGCGCGTGTTTTGGGTACACGAGGCCGCCGGTTCGAGTCCGGCCGCCCCGACCATCCGACAGGAGGCATACAGCTCATGCGTGCGCGTATCTTCAAGGAGCCCAAGACCTCGATGCAGTCAGGTCAGGCCAACACGCATGATTGGGTGCTCGAATATGGCCAGTCGCTGCCGCGCCGCACCGATCCGCTGATGGGCTGGACCGGCAGCGGCGACATGGAAAGCCAGATCCGCCTGAAGTTCCCAAGCCGCGAAGAAGCGGTCGCCTATGCCGAACGCGAAGCCATCGCCTACGACATCGAGCTGCCGCCGCCGCGCATCCGCAAGGCCAAGGCCTATGCCGACAATTTCCGCTTTGACCGGCTGCAGAACTGGACACACTGACTGTTGCGCGTGGCCGCCCCGCCAACCCCACGCGGTCTGATCAACCTTTGCGCGCCCTTAGCTCAGTTGGATAGAGCAATAGCCTTCTAAGCTATGGGTCACTGGTTCGAGTCCAGTAGGGCGCGCCATTTCCTGCTTTGATGGACCGTCCGCTCACGTCATGTTAGTGCCGTTATTGTAACGGTAGGCGTGAGGAGGCGGAAGCTGGACGTAATCTCGCAAGTTCAGGATGGCCCGCGAACTCGGGATGGGCTGATTGAGCCGGATCCGGTGCATATGGGTGCCGGGGGTTTGTATCTGCGTCTCGGCGGCCGCCTGGTGCCGCTGATGATGGAGGGCCAGATTGTCGCAGGCTTTCTGCCGGGGTGGCGCGCGGCACTGCTGCATACCGGGTTTGCGCCATTGTTCCTGCTTGAGCTGGCGCACGACGATGGGCGCCGCGCCACCTGGTTCCTGGATTGGCGCATGCAGCGGGTCGGCGACGGCATCGACCGGCTTGGTCCGGAGCTGGTCGACCTCCTCCGCCATAAGGCGCTGCCGGTGCTCGGCCGGATGCTCCGCGCGGTCCTGGAGGAGGGCAGCCCGGCCCTTGACGCGGACGCCCGCGCCTTCCTCGAACTCAACGAGACCACCCGCCGGGCAATCGCTTCTGCCTGTCTCGACGGGCTTTTGCGCCGACCGGCGATGCTGCTGGTGGACCACCTGACGGACGCGTCCCTTATTTTCCGCAGCGGCAACGATGGCAGCCTGCATGCGATCGCGCGGGCGCAGCTTGCCGCGGCGTTTGCCGTCGACTGGCAGAGCCGGTTGCCGGAGGCCTTCGGCCGCGGGGCGCTGACCTGGCCGAGCCCGGTCGATGGCGCCGCGTTGCGCGCGCAGGGCTGCCTCTGCCTCGACGATTTCCACTTCGCCTACCGCTTTCACGATGCCGAACACGGCCTGGTGTTCTTCGTGATGATCGCCGAGCACCGCTCCCGGGTCGGCGGCGTCTGGTTTCCGTCGCTCGGGCTGATGGTGGCACCCGAGCAGGAGCGCACCCAGGGGATCGCGCAAATCCAACTGCTGCCGCATCTCGCGCACTGGATCGTCCAGCATGTCTGCGTCTGGGCCGGACTGCTGGTGCCCTATTTTCAGCAAGGGGCCACGCGATTCGCCAGCGTCATGCGTGGCCGTAACGGCGTGCACATTGGCCACCAGCTCTGGAACGAGCTGAGCGGCATCGATCACCTGCTGGGCGCTGCAGCCCCGCTGCCAGCGGAATGGATCGTGCTGGACGCGGTAGATCATACCGAGCTGTATGGGCCGATCGACGTGCTCTACCCGGCCTTGAACGGCCGCGTGCGTCGCGATCTCGCCTCCGTCGGCGCGCTGATCCGCTACACCTACGAGACCGGGACGATGACCCTGCGGGTCGCGCACGAGCATGTCTCGGCCGGCCTGCGCGGACGCATCCTGGGGCGATTGGCTGGCAGCGCCGCGGAACGCGAGGCAGCCCTCCGGTGCGATCGCAGCCGCGGACCGGTGATCCTGCTCGGGCTGCGCGTCGAGAACCGCACTCTGACCGATCTCGCGGGCTTCCTCGAACGATTGGCGGACTTCATCGCGCAGCATTTCGACGACGCCGTGCTCGTGCTGGACGGGCATAACGCGCGCAACGAGGTCGAGGACGGCAGGGTCATCGAAAGCCACGGCGAGTCCCGCGCCGCCCGCAGTCCGATCGAGGTGGAGCGTGAGCTGGTGCGTCGGCTGCGCGCGCGCTTCGAAGGCCGGCGGCTGCATATCGCGGACACCATCGGCCGGCCGATCGCAACGAGCCTGACCTGGGCCGCGCGCTGCGATTGCTTCGTCTCAATCTGGGGGGCGAGTCTGGCGAAATACCGCTGGGTCTGCAACAAGCGGGGTTTCGTGCTCACCAGCCACCACAACCTCGCGCATCGCGGCGACCTGCATATCTACGACGCCCCGCTCTACATGGAAGCGCCGACGCCGCTCGCCTTCGTCGATGCGGAGCTCGTGGTCGACCGGCCGGAGGCGCCGCTTCTGGTCGATGTCGCACCCGGCCAGGCGTCGTTTCGTAATTTCGACGTCGACGAGGCGCGGCTGTTTCCCGCCATCGCCCGGATGATTCAGGCAAGCCGGAGATAGCGCGCCTTGGCGTCGCCCGAAATTGCCCAGTTGGATGGCGTGTGGCATGTCACCGGCACGGACGGCGTGGCCGCGCCGATCCGGCTGGCTGGGCGTCCCGTTGAGGCGTTCATACCCGGCTGGCGGCCTCGGGGAGCGGCCTTGGGGTTCGCGCCCTGGCTGCTGCTCGATCTTGTCCACGACAGCGGCCTTGAGGCCACTTGGATCCTCGATGCGGCGCGGGAGCATCGCACCAGCGTGCTCGCAGCACTCGACGAGGCGGAGCGGGCCGCTATCGCGGACGCCGTTGTGGCGATCGCGGACGCGGTCTGGCGTGACGTGCTGTGCGCGCCAGTGCCACGGCGGCCGGCGGCCCTGGATCGCCTCGATGGGGTCAATCGCACGATGCGCGCCGAGCTGCTGGATCTGGCCCTCAAGCGCCGTCCGATGCCGACGCGCGTGCTGGACCGGCAGGATGCCGCGGGCCTGGTGCTACACCGCGCGGATGGCGGCGGGTTGGCGCTGGAGGGGATTGCCACCAGCCTGTCCGGCAACCTCCAGGACGCCTTCGCCGAGGCGCTCTCCACGGGCAGCATCGCCTGCGCCTCGCCCGTCGACGCCCACCCGCTCGCCGCCCGTGACAGCCTGGTGCTGGGCGAGCACCGAACCGCCTACCGCATCGTCGATCCCCGACATGGGTTGGTGTTCTATGTCGGCGCCACGCATGCGCTGTTCGCCAAGTCCGACCTGTTCATCCCGGAGGCGAACATCGTGGTCCGCCAACATGCCGACGATGCGACCCGGCTCGACGACCTGGCCGCAATTTTCCTGCTGCACGCGCTACAGGAGGCGGACGGTCTGCTCGACTATCTGGGCTCGCCGGCGCGACGCCTCGCCTCCGCCTGCCGCGGCCCGGACGATCTGCATACCGGCCATCACCTCTGGAACGAGCTGACCGGGCTCGACCGGCTGCTGCGGCGCGCCCCGCGCGACCGGCTGCCGGTGGTGATCGTGCCGGACACTGACGAGGGCTCGGAGGTGTTCGCGCCGCTCGAGACGATTTTTCCCGAGTTCAAGGGCCGCATCGACCGGCGGCTGCGCTGGCCGCAGCGGCTGGCCGGCTTCGTCTACGCGCAGGGCTATTGCCTGATCCGCGTCCTCGACGAGCATGTCAGCCGCGGCCTGTCGCTACGGCTGCGCGAGGCCGCCGCGCGCGAGCCGCCCACACTTTACGACAGGGCGCTGGCGGCGCGCATCACCGCCGAACGGACGCCCTGCATCCTGCTCGGCGTCCGCGTCGAAAACCGCACCGCCGTCGATCTCGAGGCGACACTATCCGGCATCATTGCCCATCTCGCGCGCCGGCTCGGCCGCATCGTGATCATCCTCGATGGCCATAATGCCCGAACCGGACATGACCCGGTCTCCAGCTTTGGCAGCTTCGGACAGCTGGCGAGACACGAGCATCCGGTGTTCACCGAACTCAGGCTGGCGCAGGCACTGGCGCGACGCTTCCGGCACTCGGGCGTACAGATCGTCAACCTGTTCGGAGGTGCCATGGCCCGAAGCCTGTTCTGGAGCGAACGCAGCGCCTTCTTCGTGGCCTTTTGGGGGGCGGGGCTGGCGAAATACCGCTGGGCCTGCAACCGCCCGGGGCTGGTGCTCAGCAACCGCTGGAACCTGACGCACCGCGGCGATTTGGATATCTACCACGCACCCCGCTACCAGGAAGCGGGGGCGGCGATCCGCTTCATCGACGCGGACCTGGTCACCGACGATGCGACAGCGCCGGTGCTGTTCGCCCCGGTCGATCCGGTGCCTACTTACAGCAATTTCCACTTGGAGATGACGGGGCTGCAGGTGGCACTCGACGCGATGCTCGCCGCACACCCGTCCACAAGCGGGGCTCCGAGCGCGCGCTAGCCGCAGAGGGGGCTGGCGCGACGGCGGGAGCGCAGGCGAGCCATGACGGCCGAGGCCAGACGCGCCGGAGCGGAATGTCCAGCCCTCGTCCTGGTCTCAACCGGTGCCGGACTCTGATGCATGATGAACAGGCTGCTGCTGTAGGTCGGGGTGTTGCTGGCGATCGAACGCGCGTCGCGCTCGTCCCAGGCATACATGCCCGGCTGCGGGGCGGGGTGCGGCCCAAGGCGCGGCCCCGGAAGTGGGGTAGGCTGCGACATGGTACTAAGGTCTCCTGTGCAGCGTCTTGCGGCACATGGGGAGCATATAGGAATGAAATGTTGCAACACAGCATTTTTGGATCACAGGACCCCGATTAACCGATTTGTCATCACGGACTGCCTCTGACCATCTTTTGCGCGCGAGGCGTTGGCTGTCGCGGCAGGCGCCTCCGGCATACCCAGGGAACGGCGATAGGTCTTCGGGCTGACGCTGACCGTGCGGCGGAAGCAGTCGCGCAGTGCCGCCGCCCCATCGAAGCCGACGGCGGTGGCGATCTCCTCAATGGACAGATGCGTCGTCTCCAGCAGTTCCTGCGCACGCCGCACCCGTGCCGCGATCAGCCATTGCAGCGGCGTGGTGCCGGTCTGCTCACGAAACCGCCGGGCGAAGGTACGCGGGCTGGTCGCGGCCTTACGCGCAAGCCTGTCCACCGAGAGCGGCCGATGGGCGTTTTCGCGCATCCACTCGAGCAGGCTGGCCAGGCTGGCGGCCGAGCCCGGCGCCTCGTGCCGGATGAACTGCGCCTGCCCACCTTCCCGGCCGAGCGGCGCCACCGCCAGACGCGCGGCGTATGCGGCGACGGCGTGACCATGATCGCGGCGCAGCAGGTGAAAGCACATGTCGAGCCCCGCCGACGCTCCGGCCGATGTCACGATCCGACCCTCATCCACGAACAGCACGTCAGGGTCTACGCTCACCGCGGGATACCGCTTCGCCAACAGCTCGGCGGCGAGCCAGTGCGTTGTCGCGCGCCTGCCGTCGAGCAACCCTGCCGCCGCCAGGATGAAGCTGCCGGAGCAGATCGAGGCAACGCGCGCCCCATTCGCGTAGGCGCGACGCAAGACGGTGACGACCGCGTCCGGCACCGGAATTGCGACATTCTCGACCCCCGGCACGATGACGGTGTCGGCGCCGACGAGATCGCTCAGCGTCCCCGGTGCGCGGATGCCGAAGCCGCGGGTTCGCACCTCGGCGGCTTCGCCACAGACCCGCACATCATACTGGTCGTCGGCGTTGGGCAGGCGCACGCACCCGAACACTTCGCACGGGATCGAAAGGTCAAAGGCGATGACGCCATGAAGGGCGAGGACAGCGATTCTATGCATGGCAGGAACACCCATATTGCGCAAATCCTGCCATAGGGCGCCGCAGCCGAACCCTCAACCACAACCAGACCCTTTGGCAGGAAAGCCGCGTTCTTTGTCGTTCCTGCCGCTCACGCGTGGGTGGTCCTCTCCGTCACCATAGGCCTTCGATAGAACAAGGCCTTCTCGGCATGCTCATCCATCCCAGAATGACGTTGCTCGACCTCGTCAGGCGGGGTGCTGGCGCTCGCTCCATGACGTCGGTCTGCGCCGGCTCGTGGCTACGCGGCATGGCGGGGCTACTGGAACTCTTTGACGCGGGTAAGACGTGGCGCAGATGACCCAATTTCTCGTTGCAAACGACCTCACGCACTGTTGGTTACCGGCCACTCCAGGACCGCCGGGCGGGAGCTGACGGCGGCGGCGCTCCGCGCAATGGGCATGCACGAGGAAGCGGGCGAACCCGCCAGGGTGCTTCGGCGTCACGTCCAGCTCGAACGTGCGCAGCTCCGACGGCTGGAGGCGGCGTCACTCGTCGAGGCGACCACGCTCGTCCTGCTCGTCTGCGTCGCCGTCCCGCTCAAGCATCTTTTCGGCATGCCGTTGGCCGTGACCGTCATGGGGCCGGTCCACGGGTTTACGTTCACTGCCTACGTCTGGACGGTTTTCCAGACCGTCGCGGGGGGCGGCTGGCGCAGGTCCGAATGGCTGCGCATGGTGGCCTTGGCATTCATCCCCTTCGCGGGATACACCAACCTGCCGCTGATCAGGCGCAAAACAGAGGCACTTGGCGTGGCCGCGCGGGCTGCGCCATGAGCTCTGATCTCTATACCTGGTTGAAGGCGCTGCATTTGGCCGCCGCGATCGCCTTCGTGGCGGGCGTTCTGGGTGCAGCACTCTTCCTGACCGCGCCGCGGCCGCTCGATGCGAGAGCGGCGCTCGCGATCCATCGTTGGGACCAGAAGGTCACGACACCCGCCATGCTGCTCGTCTGGGCGCTTGGCCTGGCACTCGCATTTGCGGGCGGGTGGTTCCATGCGGGCTGGCTTTTCGCCAAGCTGGTGTTCGTGGTCGTTCTGTCGGGCGTGCACGGAATGCAGTCGGCCGCGCTCCGCCGTCTGGCAGGTGGCGCCGCCGGGACCGCCCCATCGAAATGGTTCGCGCCGCTTATCGTCGGCTGTGCCGTCGCCATCGCCATCCTGGTCGTCGTGAAGCCGATGTGAGATGAGGTGTTCACCCGCGATACGCGCTGGGATGCAGCACCGCCCGGGCATGTGCTACCAGGAGGCCTCGGTCTGTTTCAGCCGGAGACCGCGAAGGCCTGAATACGATGTTGCGACCGCGCACCCTGCCGCCGGACTCCGGTTTCATCATCGTGCTGCTGGCGCTGCTGACCGCGGTCGGGCCGATCTCGACCGACATGTATCTGCCCGCCTTTCCGGCGATGAAGCGGGCGTTGGCGGCGGCTCCGGGGGCCGCCCAGATCACCCTCGCCGCCTGGTTCGTCGGGCTCGCCGTCGGCCAGATCACGCACGGGCCACTGGCCGACCATTACGGCAGGCGCTCGCCGCTGCTGCTCGGCACCGGCCTGTATACGGTCGCCTCGATCGGCTGCGCGATCTCCACCTCGATGACGGAGCTGTCCTGCTGGCGGGTGATCGCGGCGTTCGGCGGCGCCGCCGGCCTGACGGTGCCGCGCGCGGTGATCAGCGACGTGGTGACGAATGGGCTGGACGCGGCCCGCATCGTCGGCAAGCTCGTCCTCGTGGTGGGTGTCGTGCCGATCCTGGCACCCACCGCCGGCGGCCTGATTGCCGAGCATCTGGGATGGCGCGCGATCTTCTGGGTCGCCGCCCTCTACGGGGTGGTCTGCACCTTGCTGATCTGGCGCTACCTCCCCGATACCCTGCCCCCGGAGCGGCACCGGTCGCTGCGCTTCGTGCCGATGCTGGTGCGTTATCGCCGCGTCTGGCGCGACCGGGTGTTCCTGACCCATTCGATGGAGGGCGGCTGCGGCACCTTCAGCCTGTTCGCCTTTCTCGGCGGCGCCCCGCCGGTCTTCCTTGGCGGCATGCATCTGTCCCCCACCCGCTTCGGCGAGGTCTTCATCCTCAATGCGGTCGGCTACATCATCGGCACCCAGGCCAACGCCCGCGTGCAGCGATACGTCCGCGCCAGCCGGCTGCTGAGCGCCTCGGCGATCGGGCTGATTGCTGCGACCGGGGCGATGGTGGCCCTCTCTCTCACCGCGCATCCCGCGGCACTCGCCATCGCCCTGTGCATGATGGGCTGCATGGCGGCACTCGGCTTCATGCTTCCGGGGGCCGCGATCGGCGCGCTGCTCTCGCACCGCCGCGAGGCCGGCAGCGCCTCGGCGCTCTATGGCACCATCGTCTTTCTGGTCGGCGCGATCAGCACCGTGCTGGTCGGCCTCATCGGCGACGATACGCCGCTGCCGATGGCGCTGCTGATGCTGGCCGGCGCCCTCGCCGCCGCCGGCTTTGACCGACTGCGCCCGCGCTTGCGGGCACAATCCGCAGCATCGCATGCCGACGCCATACCGGCCACGCGGCCCTGAGCAAACCGCATCGGACCCCCGATGGTCGGATCAGGTCTCGGGCCGCCCGTTCGTGGAGTGTGTGTCACGGGTCCGACGCTGGTCAATCGCCTGGTAATGTTCCGCAAGCTGCTCCAGCAGAAAGGCCATCTGTGCGGCCACCTTCTTTCTGCCGTTGCCGTCCTTTGGCATCAATCTTTGCGCCATTGCCGAAAACGAGAGCTCGTCGAGCAGCATGAGTCGAAGCCTGACCTCGGCACAAAAGCCAAGCGCGCCTCGCACACCCCGATGCCGCTCGCAGGCGGCGACGCGGGAGAGCATCCCCGCATGGATGTCCGGCGCCTTGCCAGTGCGCTTGGCGTCCGGATCCCTGACCCCCTCGACGCCAAGAACATAATCGCGATACCACCGCTCTGCTGCCGCGACATGGGAGCCGTCGATCTCGCCGGAACGCAGCAGGGCCGCAACCGGGCCGCATAGCCGCTGCGTCCCCTCAAAAACCTCGAAATCGTTGCCTTTCTTGAGTCTCTCCGGGCTGGCGCGGCCGACCGGTTCGCGCGCCACGCTGCAACCGAGGGACATAGGTATCGAAGCCGGCCGCAACGCCGCCCTGCCATCAATCTTCATCATAAATCCCTGTCTGGTGTGCCGGCGCGAGAGGTCCAGGCCGTCGGCACACTGCGAAATCAAAGGGTTGGCACCAGCGGGCGCTTTGGGCCTAGGCGATGCCCACCTTGAACTGAGAGGCATCCTGGCAGATCGCGTTCCACGTGATTGGATGACCGGCCGGCAGCGGCTCGGTTCCGGCGGCCTCGCGCGCCTCGGTGCAGGCGCGTTGCCGCGCTCGTGTCGTCAGCAGCTTGGCGCGACGCTGCGCAAAGCTCCGACTGACACCGAGCCGTGCGGCCGCGGTCCTTATTGTAACACCCTGATAGTCGAGAAGTCGGCTCAATTTTGCGTCTAGATCCCGAGTCCAATTGATTGAACGAGGCATGGTTTTTGAGCATCCCGTCTGTTCTGCCCGCAGGCTTCGACCCAATGCTGTCAAAACGTTAGGCTTGGTACAAGAGGAATCTCTGCCGTAATGACGATAAATTGCCTGGACAGGATTGCCGCCAAAACCCGAACCGCGATCTTAGCATCTGTATTGTATATTTATTTAGATACAAGTCCGCGATACATTGTGTTTCACAAAGACGAAGTTTTCTGCCGGTGAAAAATTCGCTTATACTGCAGTGTGCCAATCTATTGCTCGTCAAGTAACTTCGTTTACATCTTTACCGGGCATGCTGGGGCATTGCTGTGTCACGGGAGCCCTGGATTATCTTGGCTACGGCACGCGCGACCTCGATGGTTCGCCGTGTGTGCGCGGGGACTTGCGCAAAGGCGCCAGCCGCCATGGAGGCCGGCTCCGCATCATAAACCCTCGACAATCGGCCCTGATATTGCATCTTGCCTGATATCAGCTTTAAGTCGGCGCATTCCAGTACGTGCGCCCGGCGCCCAGTACGAGGCACCACGGCTAATTGGCGCGCATCCTTGAACAGGCGGAGGATAGGTCGGCCGCTTGCTCGGAGCCCGAGCAGACGCGTCTCGCGTCAGCCCCGCAGAGCTCGTGTGCGTTTTCATAATCGGACTCCAGAACGTCCAGGGCCAAGGCAAGATCGGGGTCCTTAGCGCGCGTTCGCAGCTGCTTGACCTGGTCTTCGGTCGTATGCATGTCAGTCAGCGCCTGCAGGCAGGTCGCGCCCGCGGCCGCAGGCTGCAGTTTCAAAACACTGATCACTCTATTTAGTTGTTGCCGTGCCAGGTTTCCGGACGTATCCGGCTCGTCCGCGAACGCTGCCGCCGCGAAAACAACGCAAGCCGCACCGATCAGTGTTATACAGGTAGAGCGCACGACAAAGGCCCCGCTATCTGATGATTTCGGCCATCGCCGAACGATCATGCTATGTGGCCTATCGAGTGACAGCCACATACACCATGCGACCCTGGCCGCTGGCGGAGGGGATGGGATTCGAACCCACGTAAGGACTTGACATCCTTAAACGGTTTAGCAAACCGCCGCCTTCAGCCACTCGGCCACCCCTCCGCTGAAGAGCGATCCCATCACGCGGCACGCGAACCTCTCTAGTCGCTGCCCGGACACCCGTCAAACAGCATCACGTGCTAAAGTCGAAGCCTGCGTCCGAGGGCCTCATTGACGAGTGCCGGATTGCCCCTGCCCTGCGTTGCCTTCATCACCTGTCCGACAAAGAAGCCAAACAGCTTCTCCTTGCCCGATCTGAACTCGGCAAGCTTGTCCGGATGCCGGGCGATCACGTCATCGATGGCCGCCGAGAGGGCCGCGGGATCGGTAATCTGTCGCAGACCTTTCCGTTCGATCAGGGCTTCGGCAGGCTCGCCGGTCTGCACCATCTCCTCGAACACGTCCTTGGCGATCCGTCCGTTGATGGTCTGGTCGCCGACCAGCCTGAGCAGATCCCGCAAGGCCGGCGCCGTCACCGGGCTGTCATCGATCGATCGTCCGGTCCGGTTGAGCGCTGCGAACAGGTCGCCAGTGACCCAGTTCGCGGCCAATCTGGGCTCCGCGCCCACGGCGACGACTTCGAAATAGTCGGCTACGGCACGGTCCGCCACCAGCACCCCGGCGTCATTACGGGCAATCCCGTATTGCGTGATGAAGCGGTCGCGTTTCGCGTCGGGCAACTCCGGCAGCTGCGCCTTCAGCGCGGCCAGCCAGCCTTCGTCGAGCACCAAAGGCAGCAGATCCGGATCCGGGAAATACCGATAATCGTGCGCGTCCTCCTTGCTGCGTAACGAGCGCGTCTCGCCGCGTCCCGGATCGAACAGGCGGGTCTCCTGATCGACGACGCCATCGCGCTCCCAAACCTCGATCTGCCGGCGCGCCTCAATTTCGATTGCCTGCATCACGAAGCGCACCGAGTTCACGTTCTTGATCTCGCAGCGCGTGCGCAACGGCTCGCCCGCGCGACGCACGGACACGTTGACGTCCGCGCGCATCGATCCCTCCTCCATGTTGCCGTCACAGGTGCCGAGATAACGCAGGATCGTCCGCAGCTTGCGCAAATACGCCCCAGCCTCTTCGGGGCTGCGCATATCCGGTTCGCTGACGATTTCCATCAACCCGACTCCGGCCCGGTTGAGATCGATCAGCGACTTCGTCGGGCTCTGGTCATGCATCGACTTGCCTGCATCCTGTTCGAGATGCAGACGGGTGATGCCGATCTGGCGCAGGCTGCCGTCGGCCAGCTCGATCTCCAGGGTTCCAGCACCGATCAGCGGCCGGGTGAACTGGCTGATTTGATAGCCGGCCGGCAGGTCGGCATAGAAATAGTTCTTCCGATCAAACCGGCTCTCCAGATTTACCCGTGCGTTGAGACCGAGACCCGTGCGCACCGCCTGGGCGACACACTCCTTGTTGATGACCGGCAACATGCCCGGAAAGGCGGCATCCACCAGGCTGACATGCGCATTCGGCTCGCCGCCATAGCTGGCCGGAGCACCCGAAAACAGCTTTGCCTGGCTGATCACCTGGGCATGCACCTCAAGCCCGATGACCAGTTCCCAAGCACCCGTCAGACCCTCCAGCACATAGCTCATGCCGCCATCCCCGCGCGGACGCTCGGCGCCTGCACGAACTCCGCCGCGCGCTCGAGTGCGGCAGCGGCCGCAAACAGCGTCTCCTCATCGAACGGCCGGCCGATCAGTTGCAGACCAAGCGGCAAACCATTGCTGTCCAGGCCGGCCGGCACCGACAGCGCCGGCACTCCGGCCAGGCTCGCCGGAACGGTGAAGATGTCGTTCAGATACATGCTGACTGGATCATTCATCTTCTCGCCCTGGGCGAACGCGGCCGAGGGGGCCGTGGGCGTCAGCAACACGTCCACCTTCTGGAAGACCTCGGTGAAGTCGCGCAGGATCAGGCTGCGCACCTTCTGCGCGCGTGCGTAATACGCATCGTAATACCCCGCCGAGAGCACATAGGTGCCGATCAGGATCCGGCGCTTCACCTCGGCGCCGAAGCCGGCCGAGCGCGACGCTTCATACATCGCGTCCAGGCTGTCCGCCGGCACCCGCGTGCCGAACCGCACGCCGTCGTAACGGGCCAGGTTCGACGAGCATTCCGCCGGAGCCACGATGTAGTAGGCCGGCAGACCATAGCGACTGTGCGGCAGCGACACGTCGACGATCTCGCAGCCCGCATCACGCAGCCAGGCAATCCCTTCGGCCCACAGAGCCTCAACCTCGGGCGGCACGCCCGGCGCGTGATATTCCGCAGGGATGCCGACCCGCAGACCGCGCAGGTCACGCTTGCAGGCCTGGGCATAGTCGGGCACCGGCCGGTCCGCCGAGGTGCTGTCCTTCGCATCGAACCCCGCCATCGAGCGCAGCAGGATCGCGCAATCCTCGACGCTGCGTGCCATCGGCCCGGGCTGATCGAGCGAACTTGCGAACGCCACCACGCCCCAGCGGCTGCAACGGCCATAGGTCGGCTTGATGCCGACGATCCCGCAGAACGAGGCGGGCTGGCGGATCGAGCCACCGGTATCGGTGCCGACCGCGCCCAGAGCCATTTGTGCTGCGACCGCCGCGGCAGACCCCCCCGAAGACCCGCCCGGCACCAGCTTGACGGCCTTCCCGGCATGCTGCCACGGGTTCTCCACCGGACCGAACGCGGAGCTCATGTTCGACGAGCCCATCGCGAACTCATCGAGATTGGTCTTGCCGAGAAACACCGCGCCGTCGTCAAGAAGCCGCTGCGTCACCGTGCTCTCGTAGGGCGGCACGAACCCGTCGAGCATGCGGCTGCCGGCGGTGGTGCGCACGCCATCCGTGCAGAACAGATCCTTGATCGCGAGCGGAATGCCGCCCAGCGGCTTGTCCTCGCCGCGGCCAAGTGCCTGGTCGGCCTTTGCCGCCGCTCGCAGAGCCTGGTCCGCGGTCACGGTCAGATATGCATTCAATCGCGCGTTGAGGCTGCCCACCGCATCGATATGCGCCTGCGCCAGCTCCGTTGCGCTGAATTGCCGCGCGCGCAGTCCGCGCAGGGCCCCCGCAATCGAAAGCTCCGTCAGCATCACTCGACCACCTTCGGCACCGCAAAGAACGGCCCTTCCCGGTCCGGCGCATTCGACAGCACGCGGTCCACTGATGCGTCCGCCTGCACCACATCCTCGCGCAGCCGCAGGGCCGTCTGCTCCACACCGACCAGGGGGATGACCCCGTCGACGTCGACTTCGGAGAGCTGCTCGATCCAGCCCAGGATGCCGTTCAACTCGTCCTGGAGCGGGCGGACCTCGCTGTCCGCGATCGAGATCCTGGCCAGGCGTGCTATTTTGCGAACGGCTCCGGGATCAAGCGGCATGGGCAGGTCTTTCAGAAGATTGGAACAACAACGTTATAACCGGGGCGCGGCCGGACCATAGGCCACGCCGATGGCTCTGTTCAACATACCGGATCTCCGCGCTTTCCTCGCCCCGAACACCAGGCTGCTGGGCCTCGATCCGGGGCAGCGCACCATCGGGTTGGCATTGTCGGACGTCTCCCTGTTGCTGGCGTCGCCCTATGGCGCACTCAAGCGCGGGAAACTCGCGCTCAATGCCGCGGAGATTGCGCAAATTGCGCACAAGGAGGGTGCCGGAGGGCTCGTATGTGGCCTGCCGCTCTCGATGGATGGCAGCTTCGGATCAGCCGCGCAGAGTGCGCGGGACTGGCTGGTCGCATTGTCCGCGGCGGCAGGCTTGCCCGCGGCACTGTGGGACGAGCGCCTCTCATCAAGCGCCGTCAATCGCATGTTAATCACGGATCTTGACATGACACGCAAACGACGCGCGGCGGTCGTGGACAGGGCTTCCGCCGCCTACATCCTGCAGGCAGCACTTGACGCCAGCCGTATGCGCCCGAAGACGGATGGTGGGCGCGACAGGGTTTGAACCTGTGGCCCCTGCCATGTCAAGGCAGTGCTCTACCGCTGAGCTACGCGCCCATCCGCCGCCGGGTTCTAACCGTGCTGCCCATCGACTGCAAGCGACCCACGACACCCTATCGTCAATGCGGCTGCGAAGTGACACGGTGCGCCGGGTCGCGCAAAGTCGCGGCATGGCAAGACCCGATGTTCCTAAACCCATCGCGATGCTTCCAGATCCGCCTTTCCGGGTGCGCAATCCGCTGCGCCAAACGGCTCCGATGGTGGTCGCCTCGCCGCATTCCGGCCGCGCCTATCCCTCCAGCTTCGTTGCCGAGTCGCGGCTGTCCTTCGACGGATTGCGGCGCAGCGAGGACGGCTTCGTCGACGAATTGCTCATCGATGCGGCCGCGGCCGGCATCCCGCTGCTGCAGGCGGAGTTCCCGCGCGCCTATTGCGACGTCAATCGCGAGGCCTGGGAACTCGACCCGGTCATGTTCACAGACAAGCTCCCCTCCTGGTGCAACACCAGCAGTGCGAGGGTCCTGGCCGGATTTGGCACCATCGCCAAGCTGGTCGCGTCCGGGGAGGCGATCTACCACGGCAAGCTCGCCTTCACCGATGCCGAACAGCGCATTCGCACATGCTGGCAGCCCTATCACGACACCTTGGCTCTCCTGATCAGCAACACCCTGGATCGGCATGGCATCTGCCTGCTGATCGATGCGCATTCCATGCCGAGCCTTAACGGAGGCACCGCGGGCAATCATGCCGGCACCGAGCCCGATTTTGTCCTCGGCGATGCGTTCGGCACGTCATGCGCACAATCGATTACGCGCTTCACCGAACGGTTCCTGCGTGAACGCGGCTACCGGGTGCGCCGAAACGATCCCTATGCTGGCGGTTACGTGACCCGGCATTACGGTCGTCCCGCCAACCGGGTCCACGTGCTGCAGCTCGAAATATCAAGGCACCTCTACATGAACGAGGCGCACCTGCAGAAACTCGACACGTTCGACGCGATCCGCGCGCTCGTGCGTTCGCTGCTCGACACCCTCGCAGGCAATGTCTCAGCTTTGGTCAGCGCAACATAGGCCGTTGTTCACCAATTCCTAACCCGTGGCGCGCATCATCCACGCATGCGCCGCCCCCTCGCAGTTCTCGTCGCCGCTTTGTTGACGCTGCTGTTCCCGCGGCTCGTGCTCGCCGGACAGCCAGGCGACGCAACATTGTGCCAGCAGGCGACCGCGAGTGCTGAACGCCTTACCGGCGTGCCGAACGAATTGCTCGACGCCATCAGCCGGGTCGAAAGCGGCCGCTACGATGACGCGCAGCACGGTGCCAGGGCGTGGCCCTGGACGATCAACGAGGAGGGTCATGGTCACTTCTACGCCTCAAAAAACGAGGCCGTTCAGGCCGCACAAGGTTTTCAGGCACGCGGCATACGCTCCATCGATGTCGGCTGCACCCAGATCAATCTCATGTATCACCCTACCGCGTTTGCATCGCTCGATGACGCGTTCGACCCCACGCAAAACGCCAATTATGCCGCCCGCTTCCTCACCGAACTGTTCCACCAGGTCGGCAGTTGGCCGCATGCCGCCGCCGCCTATCACTCGCAGACCCCCGAACTCGGCACCGACTACCAGCGCCGCGTGCTCGAGGCCTGGGCCGACCCGATCAACCAGCCGGATGTGCCCTCGGCGCTGGGCCGCTTGGCATCGGCCCACCCGACCATGCCGCATCGTCAGATCGCGTCCATCTCCACTCCATTCCTTGGCTCAATGCCAATCCTGGCGATGCCCGCGCCGGTCCTGCAATCCCCGCTCGCGCGCCGGTTCGCCGCACCGATCGGGGCCTCGTTCGGCGGCCTCAGCCAGGTCGAGCGCAGCCCGGGCGCGGCCCGGTTCGCCTTCAAAGGCCGCACCCTGGCCGCCTACCGCGCCATGCCAGTCGCCATGCTGACCAGCAGCCCGCCGATCGCACGCTACTGAGCAGGCCCAGGAGCGCAGGGTCGAAGGGGCCCCGTTGAAATCCGCGTGATTGCCGCGCATATCCCCGCCCGTATCGAACGGCTCGGAGAGATCTGCGATGAGTGACCAGGCCCAACCGCAAGAGAACGTCGAGGCTCCCGACGGCGTCGAGAGCCACGAATTCAGCGCCGAGGTTGGCCGACTGCTCGACCTTGTCGTCCACGCCCTCTACTCCGACCGCGAAATTTTCCTGCGCGAACTCGTCGCCAACGCCGCCGACGCCACTGACCGCCGCCGCTTCGAGGCCCTGACCGACGCTGCCGCAGCCCTGCCAGAGGGTGCGAAAATCCGCATCGATCCGGACAAGGCGACGCGTCTGCTCACCATCAGCGACGACGGCACCGGCATGAGCCGCGCGGAACTCGCGCAAAACCTCGGCACCATCGCCCGCTCCGGAACCCGCGTCTTCGGTCAGACCCTCGCCCAGGCCAAGCCGGAGGACCGTCCCAGCCTCATCGGCCAGTTCGGCGTCGGCTTCTATGCCGCCTTCATGGTGGCAGAAAAGGTCGAGGTCACCTCGCGACGTATCGGCGAGACCGAGGCCTGGCGCTGGTCTTCCGAGGGCGGCGGCAAATTCACGCTTGCGCCCGCGACCCGTGAGACCCCCGGCACCGACATCGTCCTGCACATCAAGCCGGACGCCGACGAGTTTCTCGAGCCCTACCGGCTGGAGAGCATCGTCCGCAAATGGGCCGACCACATCACCTGGCCGATCACCATCCAGCGCGACGGCCAGGAGGTCGCCGCCAACGAAGGCACCGCTCTATGGCGCAAGCCCAGGAGCGAGATCACCGAGGAGCAACTCACCGAGTTCTACCAGCATCTCGGTCATGCCTTCGACAAGCCGTGGGCGACCCTGCACTGGCACGCCGAAGGCACCCTCGAATTCACGGCCATGCTGTTCATCCCCTCGATGCGGCCGTTCGAGCCGGTCGAATCCGTGCGCGAGAGCCGGGTTCGCCTGCATGTGAGGCGGATGTTCATCACCGATGAGGCCGAGCTGCTGCCGGCCTGGCTGCGTTTCGTGCAAGGCATCGTCGATACCGAGGACCTGCCGCTCAACGTCTCGCGCGAAATGCTGCAGGCAACGCCGGTGCTGGCCCGCATACGCAAGGCCGTCACCAACCGCGTCATCACCGAATTGCGCAATCGCGCCAAGGACACGGAGAGCTTCGCCGGGTTCTGGGGCAATTTCGGCCCTACCCTCAAGGAAGGCCTGTGGGAGGATGCCGAGCACCGTAACGAGCTCGCAGCACTCTCGCGCTTTAGCTCCACCCACAACAGCGAGACGACGACCCTGCCCGAGTATGTCGGCCGCATGAAGCCGGAGCAGGACGCCATCTACTACCTGATCGGCGAGAGCCAGGAGTCGCTTTCGAGCTCGCCGCAGCTCGAAGGCTTCAAGGCGCGCGGTATCGAGGTGCTGCTGCTGTCGGATCCGGTTGATGCCTTCTGGCCGGATCGGCTCAGCCGCTTCGAGGAGAAGCCGCTGCGCAGCGTCACCCAGGGCCTGGCCGACCTCTCCAAGCATGCCGCCGAGACCGCCCCCGAGGCCGATGCCGCTGACATCACCGCATTGTTGCCGGCACTCAAGGAGGCGCTGGGTGAGGAGATCGCCGAGGCGCGCAGCACCGATCGGCTGGTGCAAAGTGCCGTCGTGCTGGCGGCGTCGCAATCCGGTCCCGACCTGCAGATGCAACGGCTGATGCGTCGCTCCGGCCAGAAGCTGCCGACCTCGGCACCGGTGCTGGAGATCAACCCGCACCACGCCTTGATCCGCTCGCTTGCCGCCAGGCTCGCCCGCGGCGAGGCGATCGACGAGGCGGCGCGCACCTTGTTCGATCTCGCCCGCGTCCAGGACGGCGAGCTTCCACGCGACCCGGCGGCGTTCGCGCGGCGCGTCTCGGCCTCCCTGGTCGCCACCCTGTCTTTGCCGGCCCAGGACATCTGAGCCATGCACATCGATCCGCGCACGGATATCCTCGCGGTCATCGATGTGCAGCCGACCTTCATGCCAGGCGGCGAGCTTGCGGTCCCTGATGGCGACACTGTGCTGCCCCTCGTCAACCATCTGCTGCAGGACCGCTTCGCCCTGGGTTTCGCCACCCAGGACTGGCACCCTGCGGGCCACAGCTCGTTCGCCAGCAGCCACCCAGACGCCGCCCCCTACGACACAATCCGGATGCCCTACGGCCCGCAGATCCTCTGGCCGGACCACGCCATTGCCGGCACACCGAACGCGGCACTGCATCCCGATCTGGCCCAGGACAGACTACGGATGATCCTGCGCAAAGGCACCGATCCCGCAATCGACAGCTATTCGGCATTCCGGGAGAACGACCACACGCGCTCCACCGGACTCGCCGGCTGGCTGCGCGAGCGCGGGCTCAAGCGGTTGTTCCTATGCGGCTTGGCCCAAGATTTCTGCGTCGCCTGGTCGGCGCGCGACGCCGTGCAGTACGGCTTCGAGGCAGTTGTGATCGAGGATGCGTGCCGCGCCATCAACGCCGCGGGCCCGGATGGCCGCTTCAGCCTTGATGTGGCCCGCGAGGACCTTCTTGCCCGCGGCGTCACCCTTCTCCCCGCGGCCGCGCTGGCCTGATCGCAGGCCTCAGCGCGTCTTGCGCACGCCGAAGCAGTGCTCGGGTGCGGGAAACCTTCGCTGGCGCACATCCTCGGCATAGGCCGCCGCCGCGGGCCCGATCTGCGCCCCGAGGTCGGCGTAGCGCTTGACGAAGCGCGGCGTGAACTCGGTGAACAATCCCAACATGTCATCCGCCACCAGCACCTGCCCGTCGCACTCCGCCGACGCACCGATCCCGATCGTCGGCAAAGACACCTCGCGGGTGATTTGTGCCGCCAGCGGCTCCACCACCCCTTCGAGGACCACCGCGAAGGCGCCCGCCGCGTCGACCGCCTGCGCATCCGCGCGCAGCTTCTCCGCCTCGTCCTGCTTGCGGCCCGTCGTGCGAAACCCGCCCGCCGCCTGCACCGATTGCGGCATCAGACCGATATGCCCGCAGACGGGGATGCCTCGCTGCACCAGGAACCGGATCGTCTCGGCCATCTCGGCGCCGCCCTCGAGCTTCACCGCGGCACAGCCCGTCTCCGAGAGCACACGTGCCGCCGCGCGATAGGCGAGTTGCGGTGATTCCTGATAGGCGCCGAACGGCAGATCCACCATCACGCAGGCGTGCTGCGCCCCGCGCATAACCGCCTGACCATGTGCGATCATCATCTCCAGGGTCACCGCAAGCGTCGTGCTCATGCCGTAGAGCACCATGCCAACGGTATCGCCGACCAGAAGCAGGTCCGCGTGCGCATCGAACGCGCGCGCCACCGGCGTGGTGTAGGCGGTCAGACACACGATCGGGACGCCGTCCTTGTGCGCCCGTATGTCCGGCACGCCGATGCGCCTTGCGATCTCCGCCATTTTGCTCACTCTCGCATCACGATGTGGCTGGGGAACCGGGCATCCCAGGCCACGGCAAGGCTGGAACGCCGCCGGACTGCGGCCGTTACTACACGTCTGGCCCGCATGCAATTTGCCGTGCAGGCGCTGCCATGCCTGTGCGGCCACGCCCTACGATAGGAAGCTAACGTTTGGGCGCCAACCTGCCATACTGCGAAGCTTCAGCCATATCAATAAGGCCATGCCATGAGAACCAAGGTCATGCCGGATGGACGGATCAGCCTGCCCGCGGGGCTTCGCAAGAAGCACGGTCTCTTTCAGGGCGGCGAGGTCATCGTCGAGGATGCAGGCGACGCCATCGTGTTGCGGACGCTCGGTCAAGTGGTCGTACGCGCCCAAGCCCTCAGCCGCAGGCTGGTCAATGGTCAGGCTGGATCAACGGTGGATGACTTCCTGAACGATCGTGCGCGCGAGGCTGACGCGGAGTGACGGCTGTCGTGCTTGACGCCTCCGCCTTGCTCACCCTGCTCCTGGGCGAACCCGGCTGCGAGCAGGTGAAGGCGGTGCTGGATGGAGCGTTGCTGGGTGCCGTGAACCTTGCTGAGATTGTCAGCCATTACGCAAAGCTCGGCGCGTCCAGAGGCGATATCCAGACCTTGCTGGGGCCGTTGCCGATCCGAGTGGTGCCAATCGATGCGGGCCTGTCGTACGACGCCGGGATGCTAAGGCCGCTGACACTGAAGGGCGGCCTGTCGCTGGGCGATCTCTACTGCCTCGCGTTGGCCAGACGAGAGAGCATCCCCGCGGTGACGGCGGAACGGCGCTGGCCCGAACTCGCAGGCGTCGCCGGTGTCACGGTGGAATTGAGCAGATGAGGCTTGGGGAAGGACCTCCGCCTCCGCTGTGGCTGGGGGACCTGGATTCGAACCAGGGCTGACCGGGTCAGAGCCGGTAGTTCTACCGCTAAACTATCCCCCAATCGGAACATCATGCGGAGCTGCCGCCAATGCTGCGAATGGGCGGCAGGTAGCACCACGATCCGGGGCTGGCAACTCTCTTCGCGCACGGCGCTTGCCCTAAGGCTGCGCCGTGAGAGAATAGGGGGCATTCAGGCTAAGCGAGGTCGAGGCGTTGTTCGAACACACCAAAGGGTCACGAGGCGCCTCACTTGGTTCTACCCAGGGCCTGACCGGGTGAAGCGTCACGGCGGCGACGACAAGAGCGGGGGCTCCGGCGCGGCGCCTGGTGTGCAGACGACGCGGCTGCAGGCGGTGTCTCTGCGCACAAGCCGGGGACGCTCGCAGGCGCAGCAGCGCTGGCTGTCGCGGCAGCTCAATGACCCTTACGTGCTCGCCGCCCGCAAGCAGGGCTGGCGTTCGCGCGCCGCCTTCAAGCTGATCGAGCTGGACGACCGCTTCTCGTTGCTGGGCCCTGGCATGCGCGTCGTCGATCTTGGTGCTGCCCCCGGCGGCTGGGCGCAGGTCGCGGTCCGCCGTGGTGCGACCGAGGTCGTCGGCATCGACCTGTTGCCGGTCGAGCCGATCGCGGGGGCCACCATCCTGCAGGGCGACTTCAACGATCCCGAGCTCGCGGCAAGCCTGCGCCCACTGCTCGGCGGCCCGGCTGATCTGGTGCTGTCGGACATGGCCCCCAACACCACTGGGCATGCCGCCACCGACCATCTGCGGATCATCGCGCTGGCCGAGCTGGCGCTGGCGTTTGCGATGCAGGTGCTCGCACCGGATGGCCGCTTCGTCGCCAAGGTCTTCCAGGGCGGCTCCGAGAAGCAGATGCTGGCGCCGATGAAGCAGGTCTTCGCCAGCGTGCGGCATGCCAAGCCGCCGGCCAGCCGCAAGGAATCAAGCGAACTCTACGTGGTTGCGAGCGGCTTTCGGCCGGAGCGCGCCGCTTCCCTGGTCGATGCCATTGGCCAGCCCTGATGAGCGGCTCGCGGCCGATCAGCACCCGGCCGCGCGACGCCGAGCGCCGGCGCCTCGACGAAGTGCGCCACGGCATGCGCAACTGGCGGCTCTGGGGTCCCTATTTGAGCGACCGCCAATGGGGCACGGTGCGCGAGGACTACAGCGAACACGGAGAAGCCTGGGGCTATCTGCCGCATGAGCAGGCCCGTGGCCGCGCCTATCGCTGGGGCGAGGACGGGCTCGCCGGTTTCTCCGACGACACCCAGCGTCTGTGTATGTCGCTGGCGCTGTGGAACGGCCGCGACCGCATCCTCAAGGAGCGGCTGTTCGGCCTGACCGGACCGCAAGGCCCGCACGGCGAGGACGTCAAGGAGCTCTACTGGCTGCTCGACGCGTTGCCGTCACACGCCTACATGCGGATGCTCTACAAATATCCGCAAAGCGCCTACCCCTACGACCGCCTGGTCGAGGAGAACCGCAGGCGTTGCCGGGCCGATGACGAATTCGAGCTGACCGACACCGACGCCTTCGGCGAGCGGCGCTATTTCGATGTCGTCATCGAGTACGCCAAGGCCGAAGAGGCCGACATCCTGATGCGGGTTACCGCCACCAACCGCGGGCCCGAGCCCGCCACGCTGCACGTCGCCCCGCAGCTGGTGTTCGCCAACCACTGGTCATGGCGCGAAAACCACCCCAAGCCGTCGATGCGCACCTACGGCCGACGTTGCGTCATCGCCGAACATCGCATGCTCGGCCATTACACCTTCAATATCGAAGCCGGCGCCCAACTGCTGTTCTGCGAAAACGAAACCAACCCCGCGATCATGGGGCAGCCCGCAAGCGAGGGCGTCTTCAAGGACGGATTTCACGCCCGCATCATTCACGGCTGCGAGGACGCGGTCCGACGCGAAGGGCCGGCCACCAAATGCATGGCCTGGCATCAGCACGAACTGGCTCCCGGCGAGGCCTGGACCGTGCGCGTGCGCCTGGTGCGCGGTGAGCCGATCATCCCTCCCTTCGCGGGCTTTGATTCCCTGGTAGAGACCCGACGCGCCGAGGCTGACCGCTTCTACGCCGCCCTGCAAAAGGATATCCCCGACCCGGACGCGCGCCTGGTGCAGCGCCAGGCCCTCGCCGGAATGATCTGGAACAAGCAGTTCTACAGCATCGACGTCTATCGCTGGCTGCGCGGCGACCCGACCCAGCCAACCCCGCCCGAGGCGCGCCGCCGCGGCCGCAATCATGACTGGCGGCATCTGAGTGCCGAAGACATCATCTCGATGCCGGACAAATGGGAGTATCCCTGGTTCGCGGCGTGGGATCTCGCCTTCCACTGCATTACCTTTGCCCTGATCGACGCCGATTTCGCCAAGGAGCAGATGCTGCTGCTGGCGTCGGAATCCTACATGCACCCGAACGGCCAGATCCCAGCCTATGAGTGGAATTTCGGCGATTCCAACCCGCCGGTGCAGGCCTGGGCCGCTTGGCGGGTGTATCAGATCGAGCAGGACGCCAACAACGGGGTCGGCGACCGCAGCTTCCTCGAGCAGATCTTTCACAAGCTGCTGCTGAACTTCGCCTGGTGGGTCAACCGAAAGGACAACCAGGGCCGCAACGTGTTTCAGGGCGGCTTCCTTGGGCTGGACAATATCGGCGTCTTCGACCGTTCGCGTCCGCTGCCGATGGGCGGCTATCTGGACCAGACCGACGGCACCGCCTGGATGGCGATGTTCGCGCTCAACATGATGCGCATCGCGCTCGAACTCGCGCTAGAGGACCACGCCTTCGAGGACATCGCCAGCAAGTTCTTCGAGCATTTCCTCTATATCGCCCAGGCGCTGAACGATATCGGCGAGCGCGGCGTCGGGCTTTGGAACGACTCCGACAAGTTCTTCCACGACGTGCTCAACCTGCCCGATGGCCGCACACAGGAGCTCAAACTGCGCTCGATGGTCGGCCTCAGCCCGCTGTTCGCGGTGGAAACGCTTGAGCCGGACCTGCTCAGGCGGCTGCCGCGCTTCACCCGGCGCCTGCATCTGTTCCTCAGCCGCCGGCCCGACCTCGCGGCCCTAGTCTCACGCTGGGAGGAACCGGGGATCGGCGAGCGACGCCTGCTGTCGCTGCTGCGCGGGCACCGTATGAAGCGGCTGCTGTTGCGCATGCTCGATCCGGAGGAGTTCCTCTCCGACTACGGCGTGCGTTCGTTGTCTCGCCACCACCTCCACCACCCCTACGTCTTCGACAGCGAGGGCGCGCGCATCCATGTCGGCTATGAACCGGGCGAAAGCCGCACGGACATGTTCGGCGGCAACTCGAACTGGCGCGGCCCGATCTGGTTTCCGATGAACTTCCTCATCGTCGAGGCGCTCGACCGTTTCCACACCTATTACGGCCGCGATTTTCTCGTCGAATGCCCGACCGGCTCCGGCCATTTCCGAACCCTGCGCGAGACCGCCGACGACATCGCCGCCCGGCTGACCCGGCTGTTCCTCAAGGATGCGCAAGGGATCCGACCGGCGCTTGGCGACAGCCCGATCCTGCAGAGCGATCCCGACTTCGCCAGCCTCGTGCTGTTCCACGAGTATTTCCATGGCGACACCGGACAGGGCCTCGGCGCTTCGCATCAGACCGGCTGGACCGGCCTCGTCGCCAACCTGCTGGCACGCCGGACACCGGGTCGAAAGGGCCTCAGCCGGTAATCCCGATCCGGGTCATGCCGCCGCAATAGGGTTGCAGCGTCGGGGGGATCAGGATTGAGCCATCCGCCTGCTGACCGTTCTCCATGACTGCAATCAAGGTCCGCCCGACCGCGAGCGCCGATCCGTTCAGCGTATGCACCATCTCCGGCGGGCCGCCCTCCACGCGGGTGCGCGCGTTCATCCGCCGCGCCTGGAACTCGCGGGTGTTCGAGCAGGACGACACTTCCCGCCACGCTCTCTGGCCCGGCAACCAGGCTTCGAGATCATAGGTCCGCGCCGCCCCGAAGCCGGTGTCGCCGGCACAGAGCAGCATCCGGCGATAGGGGATTTCCAGCAGCTCCAGCACCCGCTCGGCGCAGCCGGTCATCCGTTCATGCTCCGCCTCGCTGGCATCGGGGGCGACGATCGAGACCAGCTCCACCTTCTGGAACTGATGCTGGCGCAGCATCCCGCGCGTGTCGCGCCCGGCCGCCCCCGCTTCGCTGCGAAAGCACGGCGACAGCGCCACCAGCCGCATCGGCAGCGTCTCATGCGGCACGATCTCGCCGGCGACCAGGCTGGTCAGCGGCACCTCGGCGGTCGGGATCAACCAGCGTCCGTCGGTGGTGACGAAAGACTGGTCGGCGAATTTCGGCAGCTTATCGGTGCCGTACATTGCAGCCTCGCCGACCAGCAGCGGCACCGCCTGCTCGACGTAGCCGTGGCTCTGCGTATGCAGGTCCAGCATGAACTGGCCGAGTGCCCGCTCCAGCCTCGCAAGCGGCCCGCGCAGCACCACGAAGCGGCTGCCGGAAAGCTTCGCCGCCCGCTCGAAATCCATCATCCCGAGCGCCTCGCCGAGCTCGAAATGCTGCTTCGGCGCAAAGTCGAAATTGCGACGCATGCCACGCTCGTGCACCAGCAGGTTGGCGTTCTCGTCCGCGCCGTCCGGAACCGCCGGGTCGAGCCGGTTCGGCAACTCGGCCAGCGTCGCGCGTATCTCCGCGTCCAGGCGGGCACTGTCCTGTTCCAGCCGCTCGATCTCCGGGCGCAGCGCCACCGCCTCCGCCTCCATCGCCGTGCTGTCCACGCCGCCGCGCCTGGCCTGACCGATCAGCTTGGCCAACGCATTGCGACGCGCCTGCCGCTCCTGCAGCGTGGTCAGCGCCGCGCGATGCGCTTCGTCCTGCGCCAGCACGGACGCTGCCACCGGAGGCAGGCCGCGACGCGCGAGATTCCTGTCGAAGCCTGCCGGATCATCACGCAGCGTCCGCACATCGTGCACTAGCTCGGCTCCGCCGCGGGCACTAGACCGGCTCCTCCGCCAGCGGCTTCGGCTCGACCATACGCGCGGAGATGATCGAGACTTCGTAGAGGATGATCAAAGGCACCGCCAGGATCGTCTGGGTAATGACATCGGGCGGCGTCAGCACGGCCGCGACCACGAAGGCGCCGACATAGGCATAACGGCGCATCTTCTTCAGTCCCTTCGAATTGATGATGCCGACCTTGGCGAGCAGCGTCAGCACCACCGGCAACTCGAAGGCGATGCCGAACGCCATGATCAGCTTCATGACGAGCGCCAAATATTCGCTGACCTTGGCATCGAGCTGGATTTGCAGCCCGTCATGGCCCGCCGATGTCTGAAAGCTGAGAAAGAACCGCCAGGCCACTGGAAACACGAAATAGTAGGCCAATGCGGCGCCGAGCAAAAACAACACCGGCGTGGCGATCAAAAACGGCGCGAAGGCGCGCTTCTCGCTGCGATACAGGCCGGGGGCCACGAAAATCCAGACCTGGATCGCCACCACCGGAAACGACAGAAAGGCCGCCCCGAACATCCCAACCTTGAGATAAGTGAAGAACGCCTCATAAAGCGCCGTGTAGATTAGATGCGGCTGCTCCCCCTTCTGGCGCATGATCTCGGCCAGCGGGTGTGCCAGGAACAGATAGATCCGCGCGGAAAAGTGGTAGCAGAGCAGGAAGCACAGCAGGAACGCTACCGCCGACCAGATCAGACGACGTCGCAGCTCCACCAGGTGCGCAAGCAGCGGCATCGGCTCGTCGTTGATAACATCCTCACGCACGGGCTTTTCCAACGTTATCAGCCCGCTCAGAACAGGTCCGAAAAGGGTCGCCTGACCCCTGGCGGCATGAATGCCGGCGCCGGTGCAACAGCGCGTTCGCGACGCATCCGGGCGGCAGTCCGCGGCGGGATCACCACCGGCGCCGGATCGTCCGCCTCAGGCATCGGCTCCGCCTCCTGCATCGGCGTCACCGAGCTATGTGGCCGGTTGCGCGCGCGCAGCAGCTCGGCGCCCGAGACCGATACCTGGCTGCCCAGTTCGGTTGGCGCGCCCGGCAGCGTCGTCGCCGAGGCGGCCGGCACGGCGCTCAGTGGATTGTCGGCCAGGGTGCGACGCAGGCTGCCGTCGCCGTCCAGCGCCTTCATCACCTGCCCGCGCAAATTCATACCGCGCAGTTCGCGAAACGATTCCCGCGCGTCCCCGAGATCGGCTTCGCGCACCATCTCGTCGACATGCGTCTGGAACTCGCCGGCGAGCTTGCGGCCCTTTTTGAGCACGTTGGTGACCGCGCGGATCGCGGTGGGCATGTCCTTAGGCCCGATGAAGATCAGCCCGACGATGCCTATCAGCGCGAGCTCGGACCAGGCAAAGTCGAACATAGGCTTTCGGTGTCTCCTTGGCGGCGCGTCGTGTTAGCATGCCTCCGGCATGGCCGGAACCGTGGGTTCGAGCAGCAGTTCCTCGCGTCGTGGCAGATCGCGCAGGTCGCGCAGGCCAAAATGCCGCAGGAACGCGGCCGATGTCGACCATAGCACCGGCCGCCCCGGCACCTCCTTGCGTCCGCACGGCGCAATCAGGGAGGCCTCGAGCAGGCTGTCCAACGTCGCCTGGCCGAGGGCGACGCCGCGGATCTCCTCGATTTCCGTCCGGGTGCAGGGCTGGTGGTAGGCGATCACCGACAGCGTCTCCATCGCCGCGCGCGGCAGCCGGCGCGGACGCTGCACAATCCGGGTCAGGCAGGGTGCCAGATCGGGCGCGGTGCGGAACTGCCAGCCGCCGGCCACCTGTACCGGCCGCACCCCACTTTGCGCATACCGCAACACCAGCGCGTCGAGCACGCGGCGCAACGCCTCGACGCCGCTCCCCTCCAGCGCCTGCTGGCTGTCCAGCATGTCCAGCAAGGCACGCTCGCTGACCGGCTCGGCGCTGGCAAAGATCATCGCCTCCGCCAGCCGGAGCGCCAATCCGGGCGGCTCAGCCTCGCTCACTCGGCCGCCTCACGCAGCATCGCGGGCTGCTTGCCGCGAACCCGGATCGCCCCGAACGCATGCGCCTGGGCAAGCTCGACCTCACCGCTGCGCGCCAGCTCCAGACCGGCGAGCAAAGCCGCCGCGACGGCCGCGCGCTGTGCCACGATCGAGGCCGCCGCCCCGGCCGGCTGCCACTCCGCCAGGATCGCCTCGAAGCCGCACCAGCCAGCTCCGGCCTGATCCACCGTCGCATCGCCTAGCATCCGCCGCAGACGCGACAGGGCTTCCTGCATCGTCCACAGGCCGAGCGGCCGGGGACGATAGCTCCGGTGTCGCGCCACGCGGCGCATCGACGCCAGGTAGGCGGTGAGCAGACGCGGCACATCCAGCTCCAGGCCGGAGCGGTCCACCTCGGTGAGCGCCTCGCTTACACCGCGCGCAAACACGTCATGACCGAGCTGGTCCTTGTGCGCGAGCCAGGACGCCGCACGTCGCACATGGGCAAGCTCGGCGAGACGCGCGGCCAGCAGCCCGGCCACGATCTCTGCCTCGACTTCGGACTCCGCATGGCCCGGCTCCTGCGGTAGCAACAGCCTGGATTTGAGCCACGCCAGCCACGCCGCCATTACCAGCCAATCCGCCGCGAGTTCCAGCCGCGCCTGTCCCACCACCGCAAGATATTGCTCGACCAGCTGCAGGATCGAGATCCGTGCGAGATCGACCTTCTGCGCGCGCGCCAATTCCAGGAGCAGATCGAGCGGTCCCTCAAACCCGTCCAGCCGCAACAGCGGCGCCCCGCAATCAGGCGCGCCGCCGGTCAGCATGTCAGGCGCTTACGCTCGGCGGCCAATGCTGCCGCCTCCGCCGCGGTTCGACGAACCGCCGCCAGCGCGCGCGCACGTTCGAGCCGCGCCAGGGCCGCATCGTGCAGCGGCGCCATGCGCTCGAGCACCGCGCGCGTCTCCGCCAGGACCCCCGAGCAATGCAGCGCCACATCGCAGCCCGCCTGTAGCGCACGCATCGCGCGGTCGCCCGGTGAGACGTCCCCGAGCGCACCCATCGCCAGATCGTCGGACACCAGCAGGTTGTCGAAGCCGAGCCGGTCGCGCACCACACCTTCCAGGATCTTGCGCGAAAACGTCGCGGGCTGCATCGGATCCTGGTCGTGGTAGCGGATATGCGCGGTCATCAGCCAGGGCAGCCAGGCCAGCGCCGCGAACGGCGCCAGATCCAGCGCGTCGACTCCGTCCAGCTCCGGCAACGCCACATGGCTGTCGCTGCCGGCGCGGCCGTGCCCGGGTACATGCTTGCCCACCGGCTGCACCCCCGCCGACAACAGGCCGTCGGCAAAGGCGCTGGCCAGCGTTACGATCGTCTCGCCATCAGGGCCGAAGGCACGATCGCCGATGACCGCATGCGCGCCCGCCACCGCGCGATCGAGCACCGGCGCGCAGACCACGTCGAAGCCGGCAGCCGCGCAGTCCAGCCCAATCAGCGCCCCGGTCAGGAACGCGGCACGACGGCCCGCCGCCGGGTCACGTCCATAGAGCGCGCCAAGCGAGGCGGCGGTCGGATGCGCGTGCCAGTGCGGCGGACGCAGCCGGGCGACACGACCGCCCTCCTGATCGACCATCAGCAGCGCCTCCGCCGGCAGGACCGCGCGCAATTCGCCGACCAGGCCGGCAAGCTGCGACGGCGAGACGATGTTGCGCCTGAACAGAATGACCCCGAGCGGTGGCCGTTGCGCGAGCAGACGATGTTCCGCCGCGTCCAGCGTGGCACCGGCGACGCCGACGATCGCGGCCAGTGGCGGCGCGGTCATCGGCGGCCCCGGCTCAGAAGTCCGCGACCGCGCACGCCACCCGCGCCTTGCGCGCTGCCGCGCAGAACGTCGCCGCCGCCGCGGTATCGGCAAAGCCACGGGTGCGTAGCCGGTAGATCACGTGCCCGTCATGGTCGGCCCGCTCGATCCTCGGCGTGCGCCCGGCGAACAGCTCCGGATGCGCATGACGGAGCCGCGCCCATTCGGAGAGCGCCGCAGCATCGCTGTCGACGGCCGCCAACTGCACCGCGCGGGCTCCGCCCGACGCATCGGTGCGCAGACGTGACGCGTCCGGTGCCTGTGTTGGCGGAGGCGCGGGTGGCGGAGTGGTCTTCGGCGGCGACGTCGCCTGGCTCGGCGGCGCTTGGAGAGGCGGTGCGTGTATGGGCGGCCTTTGGGCGGCCTCGCGATGCCGCGCGGCTTCGACCTCGGCCGCGAGCGCGCCTGGCTGCGGAGTCTCCGGCGCCGGCGCCAGGCTGTCCTTGCCGCCATCCGAGCCAAGCGAGAACCCCGCGGGCCCGTCGGCCTGCATGCCACCCGGGTTGACCGGCTTGACCCGCACCGGACCCGCCGGCGCCGCAATCACCGGGATCGCACCGTTGCGGCGGCCGCTGAGCGCCCAGCCGCCGATCAGCACGACCAGCAGCAACCCGATCCCGCAGGCGATCAGCGCCAGATGGCGGGTCGTCGGGTCCATCGCCTCACGACCGCGCGCCCCGCTGGCGGGGGTATATTCGCCGTCGAGGGCGCGGTCCTCATCCACCGGGTTCATCGCATCTCCACCCGACCGCGACCCGGCCGAATCGGGCACGGGCTCGATGCTACTCTCGCACTATCGCAACAGGGCTGCCACTGCTTCCACCGGCGGCTTCAACCGGGGATCGCGGGGTCCGTCAGCCGGCGATGTTCCTCGATCGCAAACCGGTCGGTCATCCCGGCGATGTAGTCCGCAACGACCCGGTGGGCGGCCTCCCCACCTTCTATTACGGCATTCTCGCGCCAGCCATCCGGCAGCAGGCCTGGATTTTCGGACAGGATCGAGAACAATGTCGCCGTGACCTGGCGCGCTTTCACCGTCATCCGGTTGACCCGCCAATGCCGATACAGCCGCGCATGCAGGAAGCTGCGTATGGCGGCGTTCTGCTCGGCCATGACCGCGCTGAAGCCGATCACCGGACGGTCGTGCCGGCGGATTGCGTCCGCATCGCGCGGCGCCAGGGCTGCGAGGCGGCGTCGGCTCTCCTCTGTCAGGTCGCTGGCGAGCCGATCGATCACCCGCCGGATGGTCTCATGACGCAGCCGTGACGCGCCGGGACGCGCGGCGCAGCAGGCGCGCGCCTCATCGAGGGCCGCCCCTACCACCGGCACCGCGGCCAGGTCCGCGATATCCAGCAGCCCGGCGCGCAGTCCGTCATCGAGATCGTGGCCGTGATAGGCGATGTCGTCCGACATCGAGGCGACCTGCGCCTCGGCTGACGCATGGCTGGCAAGATCAAGCGGATGGCCTCTGTCATACTCGACGAGATAGGGCGACGGATCACGCACCGGGCCGTTATGCTTGGCCAGCCCCTCCAGGCTCTCCCAGGTCAGGTTGAGCCCGTCGAAGGCGGCATAGCGGCGCTCCAGCAGGGCCACGATCCGGATCGACTGGGTGTTGTGATCAAACCCGCCGCGGCCCAGCATCGCGCCGCGCAACGCCTCCTCGCCGGCATGGCCGAAGGGCGTATGTCCGAGATCGTGGGCCAGGGCGAGCGCCTCGGTCAGATCCTCGTTCAAATCGAGCGCGCGCGCGATCGAGCGCGCGATCTGCGCCACCTCCAGGCTGTGCGTCAGCCGGGTGCGAAAGAAGTCACCCTCGTGATTGACGAACACCTGCGTCTTGTATTGCAGCTTGCGGAACGCCGCGGAGTGGATCACCCGGTCGCGATCGCGCTGCCAGGGGCTGCGCGTCGCCGCTTCCGGCTCCGGATGCAGACGACCTCGCGCCGTCTCGACGCGTACGGCATAGGGCGCGGGTTGCATGCTCTGCATCGCTTTGACTTACCATCGGCGGCACTCTTGGGGAAACCGGCTGGAAGCGCTATCTTCAGCGGCATGGACAACGCTGCTCCCGACCTTGCCGCCCGCTTCACCGTCTCCGAGCGCGCCGCCGCGCGGATCGCCGAAATCCTCGCGGCACAGCCGGACACCATAACCCAGGCCCTGAGGGTCGCCGTGCTCGCCGGCGGCTGCAGCGGCTTTCAATACAGCTTCAAGCTCGACCCCGAGCAGCAGTCCGACGACGTCGAAATCCGCGCGGGTGCGGCCCGGGTCCTTGTCGACCAGGTGAGCCTCGACCTGCTCGGCGGCGCCCAGCTTGATTACAGCGAGGCGCTGATGGGCGCGCACTTCACCGTGCGCAACCCCAATGCCACCTCTTCCTGCGGATGCGGCACCAGTTTCGCAATTGACTGAACAAGGCTGGCTCCGGAATGAAGCTGGCGACCTGGAACGTCAACTCGATCCGCAGCCGTGAGACGCATGTCGCGGCTTGGCTGCAACGCCAACAGCCCGATGCTCTGCTGCTCCAGGAGATAAAGTGCGAGACCACGGCTTTTCCCGCCGCGCGCTTTAAAGAGCTCGGCTATCACGCCGTCATCGTTGGCCAGAAAAGCTATAACGGCGTCGCCATCCTCACCCGCCATCCAACCACCACCCGCCGCACAGCCCTGCCCGGCCTGCCGCCCGATACCCCGGCACGCTACGTCGAGATCGCCCTGCCCAATCTCGTCCTGGGCAACCTTTATCTGCCAAACGGCAATTCCGGAGGCGAGACCGGTTATCAGGCCAAGCTCGACTGGATGGCGGCGCTGGTCGCACACGCACGCGACATGCTCGCCACCGAGACCGACTTCGTCCTCGCCGGCGATTACAATGTGTGCCCGACCGACGAGGACTACGCATCCGGCGCGCTCGGTGCCTCTGACGCCCTGATCCGCCCGCAGAGCCGCGGCCTCTGGCGGGCCTTGCTCTGGCTGGGCCTCACGGACGCACAGCGGCAGGTGCAACCGACCGGCCGCGCCTATACCTTCTGGGACTATCAGGCCGGTTGCTGGCCGCGCGACCGCGGACTGCGTATCGATCACGCTCTGCTCTCGCCGAGGATTGCCGAACGCCTGCTCGACACCGCTCCGGATCGGCAGGAGCGCGACGCGCCACAGCCTTCGGATCACGTACCGCTTGTTATTACACTTAACGATTCATAACGCTGCCAAACTTTTGCCCGGTTTTCGCGTCATGAGACGCGTATACAAAACTGGAGATTACCCGTGCGCTCTGCCCACTTCACCGGCTTGCTGACCCTTCTCGTGCTCGCCACCGGCGCGCAGGCGCACGAGGCCACTCATCGAACGGCCCATAAGCAGATCGGCAAGGCGTCGATCTATTCGCACCGCTTCCAGGGGCGGCACATGAGCGACGGCCAACGTTTCAACGTCCACTCCAGTGCCGCCGCCAGCAAAACCCTCCCACTCGGCACCGAGGCGCGTGTCACCAACCTCAAGACCGGCAAATCGGCGGCGGTGACGATCAAGGATCGCGGCCCGGTGCCGCGCGGCCGGATCGTCGACCTTACGCCGCACACCGCGACCCAGATCGGCCTGACCCGCAAGGAAGGCATCGCCCCGGTCAGCGTCGTGCCCACCAGCCTGCCACAGGAGAGTGCCGCCGGCCATTAAGGCGGCTCAATCAAGCCGCGCGAGGGCGGCCTCCAGGCGTTTGCATTCGTCAAGCAACGCCTGGAGCCGGGCCCGGGTCTCTTCCACCACCTCCGGCCTGGCGCGTGCGATGAAGTCGGCGTTGGCGAGCTTGCCCTCAAGCTTGCCCGCGTCCGCGCACGCGCGCGCAAGTTCCTTGTGCAGCCTTGCACCCTCGGCCCGCAGGTCGATCAGCCCGTCCAGCGGCAGCACCAGGGTCGCCTCGTCGAGCACCACCTGCGCCGAGCCCTTGGGCATTGGCTGATCCAGGACACCCACCCGCGAGACCCGTGCCATGCGTCCGATCGCCTCTGCCCAACGCTCGGCGCGAGCGACCGTCCCAGCGTTGGCGTCACGCAGCAACACCGGTGCCGTCCGGCTCGGCGGCACGTTCATCTCCGAGCGCACCGTCCGTATCGCCGTGATGAACCGGATCGCCCATTCGATCTCCTGGGCGACCTGCCCATCATCCGGCAACGCGGCCCCCCCCGGCCACGCAGCCCTGATCAGGCTGCCCGGCGCGCCATAGCCAAATTCGCTCCAAATCGTCTCTGTCACGAACGGCATCACCGGATTGAGCAGGCGCAGCACGATCCCGAGCACATGCGCCGCCACCCCGCGCACCTCGCGCGCCGTATCGCCTTCGCCGGACGCCAGGATCGGCTTGGCGAACTCCAGGAACCAGTCGCAGAAGCGGTTCCAGGTAAACCGGTAGAGCACCCCCGCATACTCGTCGAAACGAAACGCCTCGAGTGCTGCCGTCGCCGCCGCCGCCGCTTGCCTCGCCTCGGCCAAGATCCAGCGTGCCAGCGGCGCGCGCACCTGCGTCGGATCGAAGCCGGGATCGGCCACCACGCCGTTGAGTTCGCAAAATCGCGCCGCATTCCACAGCTTGGTCACGAAGGCGCGGTATTCCTCGACCCGCTTCGGTCCGAGCCGGGCGTCACGTCCCAGACCGGTCAGCGCGCAGACCGTAAAACGCAGCGCATCGGCGCCGTAGAGGTCGATCATCTCCAGCGGGTCGATGCCGTTGCCGAGGCTCTTGGACATCTTGCGACCGCGCTCGTCGCGCACCAAGCCGTGCAGGAACACGGTGCGAAACGGCACCTCGTCCATGAAATGCAGCCCCAGCATCAGCATCCTGGCGACCCAGAAGAAGATAATGTCGAAGCCGGTCACCAGCACGGCACTGGGATAATACCGCACCAACGCCGCGGTTTGCTGCGGCCAGCCCTGCGTCGAGAACGGCCATAGCCCCGAACTGAACCAGGTATCCAGCACGTCCGGATCGCGCGTGAGTGCCACGTCGTGCCCGTAATGCTCCGCCGCCGCCCGCTGCGCCGCCGCTTCGTCGCGGGCCACGAACACCGCGTCGTCCGGCCCATACCAGGCCGGGATGCGATGTCCCCACCAGAGCTGCCGGCTGATGCACCAGGGCTGGATGTCGCGCATCCAGGCGAAGAAGGTGTTCTCCCATTGGCGCGGCACGAACTGCACCCGCTTGTCTTCAACCGCGAGGGTCGCGGGTCCGGCGAGGCGCCCCGCGTCGCAATACCACTGCGTCGTCAGGCGTGGCTCGACGACGGCACCCCCGCGCTCGGCATGCGGCACCTGGTGGACATGCGGCTCGGTGCGTTCCAGAAAGCCGAGCCGGTCCAGTTCCGCCACGATCGCCGCGCGCGCCGCTTCGCGCGATTGCCCCGCAAGGCCGCGTACGAAGTCCGGTTCCGCCACCCCCTCGACGGCTCGCAAACCATCCCCGATCTCGGTAATGTCCACCCGCCCGTCGGCATCCAGGACGCTGGGCATCGCCAGACCATGACGCTGACCCACGGCGAAATCGTTGAAATCATGCGCCGGCGTGATCTTCACCGCGCCGGTGCCCTTTTCCGGGTCGGAGGTGCTGTCAGCGATGATCGGCACCGCGCGCCCGGTCAGCGGTACCAGCACGTGCCGGCCGACCAGCTCGGCATAGCGCGCGTCGTCAGGATGCACGGCGACGGCCATGTCGCCGAGCATGGTCTCCGGCCGCGTCGTCGCCACCGTGATCGAGCGTTCTGGCTCACCCTCCAGCGGGTAGCGGACGTGCCACAGATGGCCGTGCACCTCGCGGCTCTCGACTTCCAGATCGGACAGCGCCGAACGGAACGACGGATCCCAGTTCACCAGCCTGCGGTCGCGATAGATCAGCCCCTCGCGGTGCAGGGTGACGAACACCTCGCGCACCGCCATGGACAATCCCTCGTCCATGGTGAAGCGCTCGCGCGTCCAGTCCAGCGAGCAGCCCAGCCGCTGGAGTTGGTTGGTGATGGTGCTGCCGGACTCGCTTTTCCACGCCCAGACGCGCTCGATGAACGCCTCGCGGCCGATCGCCTCCCTGTCTGTCCCGGCATCACGCAGCGCCCGCTCGACCACAAGCTGGGTCGCGATGCCCGCATGGTCGGTGCCGGGCTGCCATAACGCGTCAAAGCCCTGCATCCGGCGCCAGCGGATCAGGATATCCTGAACCGTCATGTTCAAGGCATGACCCGCATGCAAGGTGCCGGTGACGTTTGGCGGCGGGATCATCACCGCGAACGGCGTCCGGCCGCTGTCCGGTTTGGCTTCGAAGGCGCCCTGGCTCTGCCAGAGCGCGTAGAGCGACGCCTCCACAGTAGCGGGAGAAAAGCTCTTTTCCAGCATGACTGAATCCGGTCAGCCGCGTCTGGTCAGCTTCTCGATTTCCGAGCGCACCAGGGTTTCGACCAGCCCGGGCAGGTGAACGTCGAGCCAGCTGCTCAGCAGGCCGCGCAGCTCGTCGCGCACCAAGTCCTCGAGCGTCGGCCCACCGGCGCGCAGGAGGGCAGGCCCGCGGGATACCGGCGCCGGCTCCTCGCGACTCAGCGCCTCGTGCAGCGCATCGAAGGATTGCGCGGTGGCCGCGCGGGTCCGTGCGGCAATCAGCCCCTCGATCGTGCTTGCAGCGGCCGGCGGACCCGCATCAGCAGGACTCTTGGCAGCCGGGCTTTCAACCAAGGCGGCCGGTTCAATCTTCTCCGGCGGGACCATCATCGTCTCTTTCAGCACCAGCACATCGTCCCGTGGCCCCGGCTCGGGCGACTTCGCCTCGGCCCGCTCCTGCGAACGCGATTCATTTGGACGCGCCTCTGGGGGACGCGCCTCGGGGGGACGCGCCTCTGGGGGACGCGCCTCGGGGGGACGCGACGGCGCGGTCTCGGCCGGCGACACCTCGTCCTCGTTGAGAATGCGGCGGATCGAGGCAAGGATCGTATCCATCGAACCGTCCTCATCGCCATCCTGCACCGCCGGGCGGCCCGCTGTCTCCGCAGCCATGGGTTTGCTCACCATTCAGATTCCGATCCTGGCCACTGCCTTACCGTCCAGGTTGTCCGACGGCGTAGTCGTTCAAGCCCCACAGCCGATCCTTGACCGCCTTGTAGTACGCGGTTTCGTCATAGAGCGGCACGTTCAGCTTCAGATCGCGCGCGGTCAGCCTGCCGATCGCGGACGCCACACTGTAGGAGGCGGTCACCATGCTGCTCAGGCTTTGCACCAGCGCCAGCTGCGACGACAGCAGGGTCTGCTGCTGCTGCAACAGGGCGAGCGTGGTGCTGGTGCCGACGATCACCTGCCGCTCGACACCGTCGAGTGCGATGATGTTGGCCCGCACCGCGGTCCGGTCGCTCTGGATCGAGGCGCGGAAGGCCAGCAGGTTCTCCCAGTTCGAGATCGCGCTCTGCAGGGCGGTCTTGCGCTGCACGTCGACCTGCCGACGCGCATATTGCTCGGTCTGCCGCGCCTGGCGCGCGGCGGCGTACTCCGCCCCGCCCTGATAGATCGGCACCTGGAAGTTGAGGATCGCCTCCTTGATGTCCTCCTGGTAGCCCTTGAAGGTCTGGTTGACGCCGTGCAGGTACTCGGCTTGCGCCGTAATCTTCGGCAGCAGTGCCGAGACCGCCACATCGAACGCGTCCTTGTCCGAGGATTGCGTGAACAGTGCCGCGACCACGCTGGGATTGTTCGAAACCGCCTGTGCCATCGCCTCCTGCTCGGTGTGCACCGGCAGATCGAGCGGCTGTGGCGGGATCAGGTTCGGTGCCGGCGGCATGCCCACCTGCTGCTCGTAGGTTGCCTCCGCGGTCTGCAACTGCCCTTCCGCCTGCTGGCGCTGGGCGCGTGCCGTGGCCAGCGCCGCCTGCGCCTGCGCGACATCGGTGCGGGTGATCTCGCCGACCCTGAAGCGATCCTGGGTTGCCTGCAGCTGCTGGACCAGCACCCGCTCGTTGTTGGTCTGGATTTGCAGGTTCTGCTGGTTCTGGATGACGCCGACATAGGCGCTGACCACATTGCTGAACACGGTCTGCTCGGTGGCGATCAGGTTGGCGCGCTCGGCCAGCACCCGGTTGACCGCTTCGTGGGTGAGCGCCGTGGTATGGCCGCCCTGATAGATCGGCTGCTGAATGGTCACGCCGGCGGTATAGCCCGGCGTGGCGATGACACCTCCCAGACCGGTGCCCTGTTGAACCGTTCCCTGCGTATAGGTCAGCCCGGTGGTGCCGGTGATCGTCGGACGCCAGCCGGCCAATGCGGTCGGCACGTTCTCGTCGGTGACGCGCAGGTTCGCGCGCTCCGCTTGCAATTGCGGGTTGGTCAGGTAGGCGGAAGCGAATGCCTCCTGCAACGTGTGAGGGATGAAGCTGGGCGCGCCGCTGCCATCATATTTCTGTGCCAAAGCCGTGCCGCTGCACAGCAGTGCTGCCAACCCGACCCCCGCGCCGGTTCGAACAAACATCCCCGCCCCTCCGATAGCCCAGCCCTCGCAGCGCCCGCGCGCGAACATGAGCTCTGTGTGCCACAACACGGCCGTCCGCTTCCAGTGTTGTGAGCCGCCAATGAATTGGGAACAGCGACCCTAGAATTCGAACGCCGGGCCCGCCAGCAGCTCAGGGATCAGGGGGGTTGCCGCATCGAACTGCGGCCGCCCGCGCAGCCCGCCATTGGAGGCCTCCGCCAGCACCGCCGTCCCGACCCGCCCCTGCGGGCAGAGCACCGCCGCCAGCCGCCCCCCCGCGGCCAATTGTCCCGCCATCGCCGGCGGCAGGGCCCGAACCGCGCCGTCGATAAGGATAAGCTCATAGGGTGCGCCCGCCGGCCAGCCGTCAGCCAACGTACCGTGCTCGAAGCGCACCGCCGGCGCCAGTTCCGCGCAGACGCCGCGGCCCTCCTTGGCAAGCTGCGGATCCTGCTCGAGTGCGATGACCCGCAGTCCCAGCCGGCTTAGCAACGCCGCCGCGTAGCCGGTGCCGGCCGCCACCACCAGCGCGCGCTCGCCGGCCCGCGGCACCGCCGTCTGCAGCATGCGCGCGATGATCCGCGGCTCCATCAGCACCCGGCCTGAACCCAACGCCACCGGCCGGTCGGCGTAGGCCAGTGCCGCGCACCCAGCCGGCACGAACCGCTCACGCGGCATCTCACGCATCGCCTTGATAATCCGCGCATCGCTGACCTGCAGCGGGCGCACCTGACCGTCGACCATGCGATTGCGCGCCAGGACGTAATCCGGCTCGGACGAAGACTGCGTCATGTCGGTCAGGGTCATGGCGCGCTATATACGAGGCGCCCGCACAGCGCGTAAAGCCGAGCGCCCGTTACACTGAGCGCCGGCCACACTTGACCGCAACCGGCCCGCGCGAGATACAGCGCCGAGACGGTCCGGTGGCAGAGTGGTGATGCAGCGGACTGCAAATCCGCGAATGTGGGTTCGATTCCCGCCCGGACCTCCATTCCCTTCCGCGCGCAACGCTGCCGCTGCCTACCTGACCGCCCTGCTGGTCGGCGTGCTGCTCGTCGCTGACGTGTTCCCCGGCTGGGCGCTGGCCGGCGCGCTTCCGGCGGGCGCACCGCCGCGACCGGATTTCGGCAAGGACGTCATCGGCCAGCTCTATTATTTCTCCCAGCCCTGGCCCTCCTTCTCGCCGCCGCACCTCAGCCGGCTGCTGATCGACACCAGGCTCGAGCACGGCGCCAGCATTGCCTTCAGTGATAGCATCCCGCTGCTGGCGGTGCTGGCCAAGCTGCTGCACCCGATCCTGCCGCCCTTTGCGCAGACGATCACGCTCTACCAGGCGGCGGTGTGGACGCTGCAGCCGGTCGCCGCCGTCTTTGCCCTTCGCGGGACCGGCGAACGGCGCTGGCTTGCCGCCCTTGCCGTCGCCCTGATCGCCGCCTCGATGCCGACCTTCCTGTTCCGGCTCTGGCACGCCGCACTCGACGGGCACGTGTTTCTGCTGGCCATGCTGGGGCTGTATCTGCGCATCGTCAGCGGCCGGAGTTGGGCGCTTTGTTGCGCCTGCGTGTTGCAGGTCGCACTCCTGCTGATCCACCCGTATCTGATGCTGATGGCGAGCGGGCTGTTCGCCGCCGCCCCGCTGACCCTGCTGCTGCGACGCGACCTACGCTGGATACGGACGCTGGCGGCCTGCATCGCGTCTTCCGCGGTGGTGCTGTTGGTGGGGCAACTGCTCGGCTATTGGCGCGGCGTCAGCGATGGCGGCTTCGGCTATTATTCGATGAACCTGGCGGCGCCGTTTTGGCCAACCTTCTCGGCCCTCATCCCTGGCGTGCGGTTCGCGCCCATCGATGCCACCGGCGGCCAGGCCGACGGTTACCAGTATCTCGGGCTCGGCCTGCTGGCCCTGATCGCCGTCTCGCTGGCCGGCTGGTCGATGTGGTGGGGCGCCCTGTATCGACATGCCGGCCTGGCGCTCGCCTGCGCGGCACTCTGCGCGCTCGCGGTCACCAACTGGGTGTTCGTCTTCCATTTCCGCCTTGTCCATTTGCCGTTCGCATCCGGGCTGCTCGCGCAAATGCGTGCCAGCGGCCGGTTGTTCTGGCCGGTCGCCTACAGCTTGATGATCGCCGCATCCGTGATCACGCTGCATCGCTTTCCCCGCGCAGGACCCGCGCTGCTGCTGCTCGCGGCCCTGTTGCAGGTGGTCGACGCCGGCGAATTGCGCGCCATCGACCGTGCGGACTTCATCCAGCCGAAGCCCTATGGATTCGCGGCCTCCAGGCTAGCCGCGATCCTCGGTGCCCATCGCCGGCTCACCATGCTCCCGACCTTCCCGTGCAATGGCGACGGCATCCCGGCAAACGTCGACCCACTCTGGCTGGCGGCGCGTACACGCCTGTCGATCAACTCGATCTACCAGGCCCGCACCACCCACGCGCAGGACTGCCTGCCGACCGAGGCGCTCCGCGCACCGCCAGCCATGGACGAAGTGCGCCTGATCCTGCCCGGCTTCTGGCAGCTCCGCACGGCCTTGCCGGACCCTGCTCAGGACTGCCGGGTGCTGGCACCCTACATCGTCTGCACCCGTCATGCGGACCTGCTGGCGGGCCTGCCGCCACCGCCGCCGACGCAGCTTGTGCCGCTTGCTCGCCTGCTGACGATCCGTCCCGGCACGCCTGGAGCACAGACCCTCCTCGCGGGCTGGACGCCCCCCGGAGCCGGCGGCGGCGCCTGGAGCATTGCCACCAACGCCTGGCTCGGCGCCAAACTCGCAAAGCCACCCGCGGGTGCCGTGCGGGTGCATGTCAGCGCTTTGGCCATGCCGGTCCTGCACGGCTGGAGTCGGACATCGCCGCGACCGGTCTCGGTGTGGGCCGGAACACGCCATATCGGCGACTGGCTGGTCGGCCCGGGATTTGCCGACTACGACGCCGTCGTGCCCGCGGATTGCATCGGCCCGGACGGCACCATCGTCCTCGCCCTGCGCACGCCGGCGCTGACCAGCGCGCTCGAACTCGGCCTCAGGCCGGACCCGAGGCCGTTCGGCATCCTGCTGCGCGCGATCTCGTTCAATCCGGCGCCATGAGCACCGGCGCGGGCGTACTTGCCGTGCGCGGGGCCATGCGCCGCGCCAGCCGCTTTCCGGTATGCAGGCTCGGCCCCTCGATCAGGCAGTGCAGCAGCCAGGCCAACGGCACCACCACGGCGAGCGCGATCGCCAGCGCCGCATCGTAAGGCAGCCGGCACCGCACGATGACGAAGGTCATCACCGAATAGCCGATGATCGAATGCGTCAAATACAGCGGGTAGGAGATGTCGGCGAGCGCATCGAGCCAGCGGATTGGCCGAAAGACGCGTCGCGTTACGTACGCCACCAGAAACAAGGCGAGGGCGTCTATATAGCTGGCCGGGATCGAGGGGATCTGGTTCTGGATCGGCCCCACCCGCCAGCAAAGCAGGAACAGCAGCACGAGCAATGCCCCGCCGGCGAGCGAGGCGACCGTCCCCAGCCTCCCGGTCATATGGAAGTGAAACACGGTGCCGATCAGCATGAAGCCGATATACATCGGCTCGTCGGCAAAGGCGGTGCTGAGATGGATCAGGCCATGCTGCTCGGCTGCCGCCACGAGGATCGCGAACACCGACCAGGCCAGCAGCGGCGCGATTCGCCCGGCCAGCACCCAGGGCCGCAGCAGCGCCATCAGGATGTAGAACTTGACCTCAATCGCGAGCGTCCAGTTCACCAGGTCGACATTGTTGCCGATGATGGTATCGGCGAGCAGTCCGTTCCAGACATACATGCGGACGTGAAAGGCCATCGGCCGACCGTAGAGATGGCTCTGTGCATACACCGCGAGCCATTCCAGCAGCAGCGCCGCCCAAAGGGTCGGATAGATACGAAAGGCGCGTGCCACCAGGAAGGCGCCGGCGCGGTGCTGGCGTAGCGAGAACGGGATGACGAAGCCACTGATCAGGAAGAAGACCGCAACCCCAAAGGCACCGAAATTGAAGTCCGGCACACGGGTCAGATGCAGGATCGCAGGCTGGCCGACATGCGTCACCGGCGAGCTGGTGATCCAGCCGACCAGCGGTCCCATGAGGATATACACCCCCGCGAGATGGCTCAGCACGACGCAGAGGGCCGCGACCGCGCGGAGCTGATTGGCAAAGACGATCTTGCCGTCCGGCTCGCGGCCTGGTCGCGTCTGACCGCGCTGCGGCCGCATGATGTCTAGCGGACCGTGCCGTAGGACGGTGCGCCGATCCCGGGACAGGTGCATTGCTGGCCGACCGGCACCTGCTCCGGCAGCCGGCACATATAGGCGCCGGCAAAGCACTGATAGCCATAGCCGGGGGCGACGCCTGCCTGCGGTCCGGCCGCTGGAACCCCGGTGCATCCCGCCACGTCGAGCAGGGCGGCCAGCGGCAGACAGAGCCTTACACACCGTAACAAGGAACGCCGGCCGCCACCGATGACATCAAGGCAAAGTTCCTGCATCTTCTTCTCCTGTGTCTGCTCCGCACTCTCCCACCAAATACGCCAGCATCCCAGCCACGTCGCCGGCCTGGCGGCCTCTCGACGTCGCTCTGATGGTCGCGCTGGTGCTCGTGGCCTTGCTCGCGCGTCTGTATCATCTCGGTGACAAGCCCTATTGGCTCGACGAGGTAACCACCGTGCGCCGGGCCAGCCTCGGGGTCCACGCTCTGGTCGTCGACAGCCTCTCATTCCATCATTTGCCGCTCTACTTCCTGATCTCGCGCGGCTTTACCGCCCTGGGCACCAATGAAGCGAGCCTGCGGCTGCCGGCGGCGCTGTTCGGTGCCCTCTCATGCGCGCTGCTCTACGGCGCATCACGAATGATCGGCGGCAGGCGGGCGGCGGTCGCGGCCTCGATGCTGCTGGCACTCAACCCGTTCCAGGTGCAGTACGGCCAGGAAGCGCGATCCTACACATTGGTCATCTGCTTCATTGTGCTCGCACTCTGGTCGCTCGCCTCGACCTTACGCAACCCGGCGGCAGCGGCACGGCCGTGGCGCGCACCCGGCTCGGCGCGGATCGGCTGGCTGCTCTACGGCGTTGCCACGATCGGCGCGCTCGATACTTTGAGTGTGGCCGTATACTGGCTGCTGGCCGGGCTGCTCGCCATCGCTTTGATTGCGGCGAAACACCCCAAGCAGCGGCGCGGGCTGCTGATCAACGCCGGCCTCGTGCATGTCGTGATCCTTGCCTGCTACCTGCCCTGGGTTGTCGCCATGCACCAGCTCACCCACGGCGACATGGCCAGCGGCCTCGACTGGGTGCCGCCGCTGACCTGGTACCGGTTCTGGACGACCATCCAGGGGGTGTATCTGCTACGCACCACCAGCCTGATCCGCTTTTACACCTTTCCCGACGGTCTCCCCTGGCTCGGGTGGCTTGCGTCCCTGGCGGCCGGACTCGGGCTCCTGCGCAATGTCGGGCGCGACGGCGCCGTCCTGGTAGCCGCGGTCGCCTTGGCCATGCTGCCGGCGGGGCTGCTGGTCACGTCGCTGGTCTCGCCGGTCTGGATGCCGCGCTATCTCGCCTGGAGCGGACCGGTGTTCTTCCTGTTCGCGGGACTCGGCCTGGCACGCCTGCCAAGGCGCAGCTCATGGGTGGCGATCGCGGCCCTCGGCGCCCTGTCCGTCGTCAACCTGCTGCCCTATTACCGCCTGGAAACCAAGCCGCTGTGGAACCAGGCGGCGGTGCTGCTCCGCCGCGGCCTCCCCCCGGAGGGACTGCTCTTCACCGACGCGCCTGTGGACGTCGCCATGATGAACATCACGCTGGGTCGCCTGGGCGAGCCGTTCCGGGCGGACCGCTGGACCGCCGACCCTGGCCTCGCTTTGCGCCAGCTGCAGGGCGGCCACCCGGTCTGGGCAGTGCATGGAAGGGTCGGACAAGCCGACCATACCAGTGTTGCGACGTTTGCCGAGACGGTGTCGCCACTGGGCGCGCCATGCTGGAGCGGTGCCGTCGGATTGGATATCATCATCGAGGCCTTCGCGCCCTCCGGCAGCGCCTGCACGGCGCCGGCCGTTGAATAACAGGTTCTGGAACAGGAGATCATCATGCAGGCCATCTGGAAGGATCAGGTCATCGCCGAAAGCGACGATATCGTTACTGTTGAAGGCAACGCATACTTCCCCGTCAGCGCGCTGCGGCAGGATCTGGTCAGCGCCAGTGCGCATACCAGCGTCTGCCCCTGGAAGGGCACCGCCAGCTATTACAACATTGAAGTCGACGGCCAGACCAATGCCAATGCCGCCTGGTATTATCCAGCTCCGAAGGAGGCCGCCGCAACTATCCGTGACCGGGTCGCGTTCTGGAAGGGTGTTCAGGTGGTCGGCTGAACGCCATTTTTGATGTGACTTTCGTGTGGTTCTCTTATAAACACCCCAGTATTCAAGATGTCCGAGGCAAGCTGATGCGCCGATTCGCCCGGACCGCACCACCGCCTTTGCGGTGGGCATCGATCAAGAGAGTCAACATTGCCAAATAATACCGTGCTGCAGGGCAACACCCTCAACAATGCGCCTGGCGGGGGTGCCGCGGAACATCCCTCGCAAGAGGCGAAACTGCGCGAAGCACTTGAGCTCATGGGCGGTCGTCGCGGCGCCTCGCCACAAGTCGCCGCCACCCGCACGAACGCAGGCTCTGCCTCGACCAGACACCGCTACGTCCGAGACGGCGAAGTCCCGGTCGTGCGTGCGGCGCTCGGCCGCCCGCGTCCCGACTCCGCCAATCAAACGGACAAGGCACTGCTCGATAGCCTGCGCCAGGACCTGGAGCGTGAGCGCGCGGCCCGCGAGATCGCCGAACGCATGACGGCAGAGCTGCGCGTCACGTCCACCGCGTTGCAGACCCGACTCGCCCATCTCGAGATGGATTTGCAAGCGGCCCAGGAGGCCCTGCAGCACGCTCAGGAGGCAGCCGAGGAGGCAGCAGCCAAGCTGGCGGCAGGCGTCGCCGCCGCGCAGTCGCCCGCCCCTGCGCGTGAGCCCACGCCGCCGAAGCCGCGACCCGGTAGACCGCGCGGCCAGAGCGCGGCGGCGCCGGTCAAATGGTGGATCAAGTCCGAGAAGGTCTGAATCACCGCGTTCGTTCCCTTATCCGTCGGGAACCTCCACGCCTCTGCGCTGTCTATATACTGATGTTCCGGACGACAGACAGGACAACATGATGATACGCGCACGATCCGCGTCGGTAGCCCTTCCGGCCAATTTCCCCCATCCGCTTCTCAGACCGGTCCTCCTCGCCGGCCTGGTCTCCGCCAGCCTGGCACTGAGCGGCTGCACCAATCCCTACAGCCCCGGCCAGCGTGCCATCGGTGGCGGTCTCCTCGGAGCCGGCGGCGGTGCCGTAATCGGCGCCATCGCGGGGGGCGGCAATGGTGCTGCCATCGGCGCACTCGCCGGCGGCGCGCTGGGTGCGGCGGGCGGTGCCGCCACGACGCCCAACGCACCCCCACGCCAGCGTCCTCGTGGTTATTACGGTTACTGAGGCTTAGGTCCTCAGGCGGACAGCATCGCCTCCGGCTCGTGTCGCGTGCGCTTGACGAGCAGCTTGTTCAGCGCGTGCAGATAGGCGCGGGTCGCCGAGACCACGGTGTCGGCATCCGCGCCCTGCCCGTCCACCATCTTACCGTGCTCCGAGAGCCGCACCGTGGTGCGCGCTTGGGCGTCTGAGCCTTCGGTTACCGCGCCTACCGAATAGAGCGTCAATACCGCCTCGTGTGGAAAGAGGCTGCGGATCGCGTTAAAGGCGGCGTCTACTGGGCCATTGCCCGTCGTCGTCGCGATAACCCGCTCGCCGTCGATTTCGAGTTCGAGCTCGGCCCTTGCCGCACGTTTCGAGCCGCTATGCAGATCAAGCGAGACGAAACGGAGATGCGCGTGATCGCGCGACTCGTCATCGAACAGGGCGACGATATCCTCGTCGAACACGGTCTTCTTGCTGTCGGCGAGAAGCTTGAAGCGAACGAAGGCATCGTTGAGCTGGTTATCGCCGATTTCCGCATAGCCAAGCGTGCGCAGCTTGTCGCGGAACGCGGCACGACCTGAATGCTTGCCCAACACCAGCGACGACTTGGTCCAGCCGACACTCTCCGGCGTCATGATCTCATAAGTCGCAGCATTCTTCAGAACACCGTCCTGGTGGATACCGCTCTCGTGCGCGAATGCGTTGCGTCCGACGATCGCCTTGTTCGGTTGCACGTCGAAGCCGGTGATCGTCGACAACATGCGCGAGACACGCAACAGATTTGGGGTCACGATGTTATTACGGAATGGCAACACGTCCTGTCGGGTGCGCAGCGCCATGACGATCTCCTCGAGTGCGGCATTGCCGGCCCGCTCGCCAATGCCGTTGATGGTGCACTCGATCTGACGGGCGCCGGCACGCAGGGACGCCACCGTATTGGCAACCGCAAGTCCCAGATCGTTGTGGTTGTGGGCGGAGAAGATGACATTGTCCGCGCCCGGCACCCGCTCGCGCAGCATGGTGAAGATTCGGGCCATGTCCTCCGGCGTCGCATAGCCGACGGTATCGGGGACGTTGATCGTGTTCGCACCCGCGGCGATCGCCGCCTCGACGCAGCGACACAGGAACTCCGGCTCGGTGCGGCTGCCGTCCTCGGCTGACCATTCGACGTCGTCGGTGTAATTGCGCGCCAGAGCATTGCCCTTGACGATCAGTTCGAGCACCGCGTCGGGCTCCATACGCAGCTTGTATTTCATGTGCAGCGGCGACGTGGAGATGAAATTGTGCAGACGCCGGCGCTCGGCCGGCCGGATCGCCTCGCCGGCGCGCGCGATGTCGTCGCGGCCGCCGGTGCGCGCCAGACCGCAGACGACCGGTCCGCGCACCAGCTTGGCGATCTCGTGCACACTTTCGAAATCGCCAGGGGAGGCGACCGGAAAGCCGGCCTCGATGACATCGACGCCAAGCTCCGCCAGCGCCTCGGCGATGCGCAGCTTCTCTGCGAGGTTCATCGAGAAGCCGGGCGACTGTTCGCCGTCGCGCAGGGTGGTGTCGAACAGGATGACCCGGTCGGCAGCGAGCCGGCCGAAATTGGGATGGTCTATGGCCATGGGGAATGATCCTTGGGAGCAGATATTTGGCGGCGGCAGTCCAGCCCCTAAGCGGGATCGGCCCCCCTCCAAGGACGGCCGGACGATCGCTCAGGGGAGCGTAAGTCGCCGATCAGCCAATACATGCGCCGTGGGTAACATCTGTCCTGCTTAGCACCGGGCGATCAGACTGCAAACCGCCCCCTCGGCCGCTCGACCACTCAGCCGGCCAGGCGGGTGAAGCCGGTCGAGTCGAAATAGCTGTCGATTGCCCGGGCCATCGCACCGGTCACCATCGCCCGATGCCCCGCCTGGCGCAGTGCCGCCTCGTCGCGACGGTTCGACATGAAGCCCATCTCGACCAGCACGCTCGGAATATCCGCCGATTTGAGCACCACGAAGGCGGCATGCCGGTCCGGGTTGTCGAGCAGCCGCACCCGCGGGCGGAAGGCGTCGACCACATTGCGGGCCATGCGCGCCGAGCCGGCCCGCGTCTCCTGGCGCACCAGGCTGGCCAGGATCCGCTGCACCGCGGGCGACACCGAATGGACATGCGGTCCGCCATAACGGTCGGCACTGTTCTCGCTGCGCGCGAGCGAGGCGGTCTGCGCGTCCGACGCGGTCTCCGACAGGGTGTAGACGCTGGCACCGCGCACGGCGGTGTCGTGCAGCGCGTCGGCATGCATCGACACGAACAGTGCCGCCCCCTTGTCCTGCGCTGTGGCGACGCGGTCCTCGAGCGGGATGAAGATGTCGTCGTCGCGTGAGAGACAGACCCGGTAGCGGCCGCCGGCGAGAAGCTGTTGGCGCAGTTCGACGGCGGCGGCGATCGCGATATGCTTCTCGTAGGTGCCCGTGATGCCGATCGCGCCGGGATCCTTGCCGCCATGCCCGGGATCGAGCATCACCAGCGGCGGTGGCGGCAGCACTTGGCCGGGCAAATGCGGGCTCGGACGGTGTCGGGTGTGATGACCGTGTGCCAGCGCAGGCACCACCGCACCCATGGAGAGCGTCACCGCCGCGTACGCGACCTGCCTGCGGCGCAGCATGTGACCCGCCTTTGCCATCCTCGATGCTCCTCATCCATCCGGCACTCTTGACGACTACCGCAAACCGTCAGCCAAGGCCATGAATTCATTGACCGATGACGCGCGGCGTCGCGCGGGTTCGCCACGATGCTTGCGGAGCCTCGCCGGTTACGTCACATTCATTTCTCGTGTTTCGCCCGCGCGCCGCACAACCCCAGGGCATCCTTGGGGTCAGCGTCTGCAGGACGGCAGCCGGGTGCTGCGACACGATCCGCCTGACTGCGACGTTCAACCGGGGCGTCGCCGAGACCATAGAGTTCGCCAGGAGCCGATGATCGCACCGCTTTCCCGTTGGACCCGCAGTTACGGCATGACGGACAGGCATTCGGTGCGCTCGGCTGACGACTCTCTTATCCCTCCCACCAAGCAATTTGCGGCCTTGTGCTGCCCTGCCGACCACAACCGGTCGAGCCCGGGCGCTGGTGCCGCGCATCGGAGTTTTTCCCTTTATGGACAAGCGTATGCTGATCGACACGACGCACGCGGAAGAGACCCGCGTCGTCGTGCTGGACGGTGACAGGCTCGAAGATTACGATGTCGAGACATCCGCGAAGAAGCAGCTCAAGGGCAATATCTATCTCGCCAAGGTGATCCGGGTCGAGCCGAGCCTGCAGGCCGCCTTCATCGAGTATGGCGGCAACCGCCACGGTTTTCTCGCCTTCGGCGAAATCCATCCCGACTATTACCAGATCCCGGTTGCCGACCGCGAACGCCTGATCGCACTGCAGGAGGAGGAGGCGCGCGCCGAGGAGGCCCGCGAGGAGGCGCGCGAGCAGACCGAGGCCGCCGACCCTGAACAGCCGGCGCAGATAGAGGGCGACGCGGGTGCCGCACGCGCCGCGTCCGAGGACACCCGCGACGGCGCCGACGACCAGCCCGACGAGCCCGAGGACGACACGCCGCCAGAAAGCCTCGGCGGTGAGGCCGACAGCAGCGACGAGCGCGCCGCCCTGCAAAGCGCCCGCTTCCTGCGTCAGTACAAAATCCAGGAAGTCATCCGCCGCCGCCAGATCCTGCTGGTCCAGGTCGTCAAGGAAGAGCGCGGCAACAAGGGCGCCGCACTCACAACCTACATCTCGCTCGCCGGGCGGTTCTGCGTGCTGATGCCGAACTCGCTGCGTGGCGGCGGTGTCTCGCGCAAGATCACCTCGGCGGCCGATCGCCGTCGGCTGAAGGAGATCACCGCCGAGCTCGACATCCCGCGCGGCATGGCGATGATCATACGCACCGCCGGCGCCCAGCGGCCGCGCCCCGAAATCCGGCGCGACTGCGAATACCTGCTGCAGCTCTGGGACGATATCCGCGACCAGACGCTGCGTGCCATGGCGCCGAGCCTCGTCTACGAGGAAGCCAACCTGATCAAGCGGGCGATCCGCGACGTCTATACCCGCGACATCGAGGAGATCGTCGTCGATGGCGAGACCGGCTGGAAGGCGGCGCGCGAGTTCATGCGCAACCTGATGCCGGCGAACGCCTCGAAGGTCTCGCTCTGGCGCGACCACGGCCAGCCGCTGTTCTCGCACTACCAGGTCGAACACCATCTTGACGCAATGCTGCAGCCGACGGTGCAGCTCCGCTCCGGCGGCTACCTGGTGATCAACCAGACCGAGGCGCTGGTCGCCATCGACGTCAATTCCGGCCGCTCGACCCGCGAGCGCGGCATCGAGGAGACGGCGCTGCGCACCAACCTCGAAGCCGCCGACGAGGTCGCCCGGCAGCTCCGCCTGCGCGACCTGGCCGGGCTGATCGTCATCGACTTCATCGACATGGAGGCGCGGCGCAACAATGCGATGGTCGAGCGCCGCCTCAAGGACGCGCTGAAGAACGACCGCGCCCGTATCCAGGTCGGCCAGATCAGCTCGTTCGGCCTGATGGAGATGTCGCGCCAGCGGCTGCGCCCCTCGATTGCCGAGAGCTCCTTCGTCGCCTGTCCGCATTGCGCCGGCACTGGCTTCGTCCGCGGCACCGACAGCGCCGCCCTGCACGTGCTGCGCGCCATCGAGGAAGAGGGCGCCAGGCAGCGCTCCGCCGAGATCGCGGTGCATGTGCCGAGCACGGTGGCGCTCTATGTGCTCAACAACAAGCGCGTCTGGCTGGCCGAGATCGAGCAGCGCCACCGCATGACGGTCAGCTTCGCCGCCGACGACAGCCTGATCCCGCCGCAACTGCGTATTGAGAAGCTGCGGCCGCAAAGTGCCGCAACCGCGATCCCGAGCGCGGCAAATGCGACCTTGGCCACCCCGACCTTGGCCAATGCGGACGTCGCAAGCGAGCGCCGTCTGCCGGCGAACGGCGTCATTTCCCGCAGCCCGGAGCCGGCGTTCGAGGCACGAGAGGCCGAGCTCCAGGATGAGCGCGATGACGACACGCCCAGCCAAGGTCAGGATGCCGACGATGCCGTGAGCGCCAACGGGGAGGCCGGGGACGAGGAGCGCAAGCGCAAGCGCCGCCGCCGCCGCCGCCGTGGCGGACGCCGCGAGGATGGCGCAACACCGGTGCTGCCTGGTGTCACGGAGGCGCCGTCCGCAACCCAGGACCCGGATGTCGCGCCAGGCCTCGCCCCAGAGCCCGGTCTGCCAGCCGAGCAGGCGGCAGCCGAAGCACCCCGCAGGCGTGGTCGCGGCACCGGCGGCCGTCACCGTCCGCCCCAGGTGGAGTCTGGCTCCCAACCTGGCCCCCAACCTGGCTACCGTGGTCCGACCCCGGCCGATCCGTTCGGCGGCAGCTACGACATCTTCGAGCTGATCGACCACGAGACGGACGTGCCATCCGTGGCGCCGGCCGCTCCGGACTCACCTCCAGAGCCGGCCTTCCAGGCGGAGCCGCAAAACGTGGCCGCAGTCGAGCCGGAGAGCGCCCCTCCGGCGGAGCCGGAAGACGCGCACCAGGCGGAGCCGGATGCTCACCAGGTAACGGCTGAGGCGAGCCTTCTATCCGAGACAGCGCCCGCCGCGGCAAGCAAGCCAAAACGCGCCCGCGCCACACCCAAGGCCGCCGCACCCAGGGCCGCCGCACCCAGGTCCAGGGCCGCAACGCCGCCAAAGCCCGACACTTTGGCCGCCGCGCCTGAGGCGGCAGCCGAGGCCCCGCCGGTCAAGCCGAAGGCGCCGCGCAAAAGCCGCGCAAAGCAGCCGGCACCCGACCTGATCGCGTCCATGCCGCCAGCGGAGCCGTCGGGAGAGCCGGATCCGGCCGCGCGCAGTTCGGTCGTCCAGCCGATCCTGATCGACACCATCGATGCGCCGCCCGCGCGCCGGACCGGCTGGTGGAAACGCTGAACCCGGATGGCTGGCTGACCAGGCGAGCGTCACCTCATGCGTTGATCGCTGCGGCAATCGTGGCGGACAAGGATGTGGTCGGTCGCTTGATCAGGTGAGAAAGTTCGCGGCCGTCGTCGAACAGCGCGCCAAGTGCTGCGGCGGCATCGGAGTCCGCAAGCAGGGCTGCGAGCGAGTCCGGTAACTCAGCACGGGTCAGGGCAGCGCGGTACTCGGCTTCGGCAAGGTCGACATAAGGGATGGTTTTGCCAGACTGTCGCGATAACTCGGCCGCGAACTCGGTGAGCGTATAAGCCTCGTCGCCGGCAAGCTCGTGGACGACCCGCGCGTCGGTGTCTCCAATCAGCGCGACTGCGGCTGCTTCGGCATAGTCGAGACGAGCGGCGCTGGCGATACGACCATCGCGCGCGCTGCCGATGAACGCACCGTGCTGTAGGGCAGCCGGTATGGAAGCAGCGTAGTTCTCGCTGTACCAGCCGTTCCGCAGGAAGGTGACGGCAAGGCCGCTCGCCTCGATCAGGGCCTCCGTCCGGCGATGCTCTTCGGCAAGGCCGAGCCTGGAGCGGTCGGCGTGCAGCACGCTCGTATAGGCGATCCTGGCCACGCCGGCGCGCTCTTGCACGGGCTTTGCCTGATATCTCCAAGCGTATGCTGACGCAGACGCTACGCACGCTGGAGATGGACGGTTTGGTGGATCGTGACGTCCGCCCGACCGTGCCGCCCCAGGTCACCTATTCGCTGACGCAGCTCGGCGAGAGCTTCGCCGGGCCGCTGCTGGGTCTGATCGAGTGGGCGGAAGCCAACTTTGCCGCCGTCGTGAAAGCGCGCAGCGTCTGCAAGCACGCGCTCGCGTGATTGCAGACAAGCACTTTCGGGTCGAACGGAAACACCTGGGCCGATGTCGTGCTTTAGGCGTCCCGTAGCCACGCCAGCACGCCGGAGCCGGCGGCGCGGCCGGTGGCGATGCTGGCCTGGAGCAGGTAGCCTCCGGTCGGCGCCTCCCAGTCCAGCATCTCGCCGGCTACGAACACGCCAGGCAACGCGTGCAGCATGAACCGGTCGTCGACGGCGCAGCGCCGGATGCCGCCAGCCGTGGAGATCGCCCGCTCCAGCCCGGCGGTGCCATCAAGCCGCAGCTCCAGCCCCTTGATCAGGGCCGCGAGCGCGGCCGGCTCGGGCGGCAGTGCCGACTGCGCGCGCATCAGCAGGGCCTCACGCACGACATGGATGGACTCGGGCGGCAGCGCCACCGCCTTGCGCATGCGGTTGGACAGGCTCTCACGCCCGCGCATGCGCGACAGCTTCGCCGATAACGCGGCACAGCTCTGGTCCGGGCGCAGATCGACCCGAAGCATTGCCGATCCGTCCCGCTCGATAGCATCACGTAACGACGCCGCCAGAGGGTAGAGCGCCCCTCCCTCGAGTCCGCCCTTGGTCAGGATCAGGTCGCCGCGCGAGACGTCGGCGCCATACGACAAGGCAACGTTCTTCAGCGGCCGCCCGGCAAAGCGTTCGGAAAACTGCGCCGACCAGGCGACCTTCATGCCGCAATTGGCCGGCCGGAACGGCGCCAGCGCCACCCCACGCGCAGCCAAAAGCGGTGCCCACCCGCCATCCGAACCCAGCCAAGGCCAGCTTGCGCCGCCGAGCGCCAGCAGGATGGCGTCCGAGGCAGGGACCAGGCCGCCCGATAGCAGCAGCCGGCCATCCTCGCTCCAGCCTTCCCAGGCGCAGCCGGTACGCAGCGCAACGCCGAGCCCCGCCAGCCGCGCAAGCCAGGCGCGCAACAGACCCGACGCCTTCATCGCCCGCGGAAACACCCTGCCGCTACTGCCCACGAAAAGGGCCTGTCCGAGGCCCTCCGCCCATGCGCGCAGATCGTCCGGGGAGAACGCCGCGATCGCCGCGGCCAACCAGGGCTGGCTGATTCCGTAGTTTGCCAAAAACGCTGGCAGCGGCTCGGAATGGGTGAGGTTCAGCCCGCCGCGACCGGCGATGAGCAGCTTGCGGGCCGGTGTGCGCATGCGTTCAATGATGGTCACCACGCAGCCGGCCTCGGCGAGGCACTCCGCCGCGGCCAGCCCGGCCGGCCCGGCGCCGATGACCGTCACCGCAGGCGGCAAGGATCGGCTCATGGCGCAAATAGAGTTGAGCGAACCGCCGCATGGCCGCGCCGTTCGCCGCCGACCCGCAACCGGAGAGACGGATGACCACGCACAATCAATACGCCATGCAGGATCCGACGAAGCAATATCCGTAACCCGACTTCGACAAGCAGCCGCAATCGGCCCCTGGGCTGAGCCAGGACATGGACCCGAAGCCCGATCACGGAGAGACCAGCTACAGGGACTTCGGCCGGCTGGAGGGGCGGCGCGCGCTGATCACGGGTGCTGATTCCGGCATCGGCCGCGCCACCGCCATCGCCTATGCGCGTGAGGGCGCCGACTTTGCGTTGAGTTATCTGCCCTCCGAGGAGCGTGATGCGGCGCAAGTCATCGGCCTGATCCGCGAGGCCGGCCGCAAGGCGATCGCCCTGCCGGGCGACATCGGCGACGAAGCCTTCGCCAGGAAACTGGTCCGATTGGCGCATCAGGAACTCTCCGGCCTGGACATCCTGGTCAACGTCGCGGGCAAGCAGACCGCGGTGATGGACATCGCCGACCTTACCACGGAGCAGTTCGAAGCGACCTTCCGCACCCCACCTTCCTCAGCAACGTCACCGCCATGTTCTGGCTGTGCCAGGAGGCGATCCCGCTGATGCCGCCAGGGGCTGCGATCATCAACACCACATCGATACAGGCCTACCAGCCATCGGCGAGCCTGCTCGACTACGCCTCGACCAAGGCCGCGATCGTGGCGTTCACCAAGGCACTCGCCAAACAGGTGGCGGAGAAGGGCATTCGCGTCAACGCCGTGGCCCCGGGCCCGTTCTGGACACCCCTGCAGCCGAGCGGCGGACAGCCTCAGGGTAAAATCCCGAGCTTCGGCGCCAAGACCCCGCTCGGCCGGCCCGCCGAGATCGCGCCGATCTACGTCCTGCTGGCCTCGCAGGAAGCTACGTCACCGCCGAAATCTACGGCGTCACTGGCGGGAACCATCTGCCGTGAGCGTTGTGTCTCGAGGTGGTGCGGACGTCCTGACTGATGGCTGTGCCGCCTGTGTCACCTCGGCGTCTCCGGTTTTCTCGAGCAGGGTTTTCATCCCGAGGGACAGGTTCCGGTTCGAGTCCGCCAAGGAACGTGTAACATCGGTATCGGCACTTTTCTGGGCGAGATCCCGGTCAATATATTCGTTCTCACGCGCGACCAGGTTCTTTTCCGCTTGAAGATGTAATGTTTCCTGCTGGATTTCCAGCGACCGGAGCTAGTCTTCGTAAGCCCGCTCATGCAACGTCGCGGCGCGGGCTTCCTGGCGCTTCGCACGATCTTCCGCCTGATGCTTGCGCGCCCGCGTGACCGCAACCTGCGCCTGCAACCGTCTCTCTCTTTGCTGCTGCAACAACACCTGTTGCTCTCTCTGGTGTTGCGCCACCAGCGCTGCACGGGCCGCCTCGTCCTGGCGCTGTTGCGCAGCATACACGTTGTCAATCTGGCTCGTGATCGAGGACTGTGCACCTGCAGCGGCAGGCACCATCATCAATGCGATCGTCACGATCGGTCCCGGTCGCATCGACGGCCACCTAAGCCTTGGTTGTAACAGGGCACGATGCATTGGGCTGCACACGGGTCGTGGTCGGAGAGGTCTCGATGACCAGGGCGCGCCCCGGAATAAACTCGCAAGCTTTTCCGACCTGCGCGGAATTAAAGGTGTGACCCTCATCGACGTAGGTAATGGAGACACCGCCCACCAGAACGGTTTCCGGGACGAAGGAGCCTCCTGCCGCCCCGAGTGCACCGCCACCCAAGGCGCCGACCGCGCCTGTTGCCAGAACATTGCGGTGAGCCAGTCCTCCCCCCAGGAACCCGCCTGCCACCGCGCCAAAAACCCCGGAAGCGAGCTGCGCGGTGCGTCGATTGGCAGAGTTGTCGACCTCGACCTGGGCCGGCAGGACCGCAAGGATTTGAATGACCTTGGCCGCCTGACGGGAGTTGACCTGGTCTGCCGAGTAGACATTTGCCTTGAGGTCTTCTCCGGGCATCTGGCACGCCGAGACGGACATCAGCATTGCTGAGGCAAGCAGCGGAAGGGTTAAAGCGCGGATCATGATTGTGCTATCCACTCTCTCTGACAGACGAGCCACATCATCAGCGAAGGCTCGACTTCAATACTTTATCGAAACGTATTGGATTCAGCAAGAGCACAGTGTTTCGCTACAACAAGCTTGATGTTGATTAAGGAGCAACCCTCAGCGGGCGGTCCAGCCACCATCGATCGGCAGCGATGCGCCGGTCAGCGTCGCCGCCGCATCGGAACACAGGAACACCGCCAGCGCACCGATCTGCCCTGGCGTGGTGAAGCGGCGCAGCGGCTGTTTTTCGGCGAGGAGTGCCGCGGCGGCAGCAGCAGGGTCGGGGTTTGCCTCGATCTGCGCCTGCACCAAGGGCGTGAGCACCCAGCCCGGGCAGATCGCATTGACCGTGATTGCGTGCTCGGCCAGCTCGATGGCCACCACCTTGGTCAGGCCAACAAGCCCGTGCTTCGCCGCCACATAGGCGGACTTCTCGGCCGAGCCCACCAGGCCATGCGCTGAGGCGATGTTGATAATCCGTCCCCAACCTTGCGCGCGCAGCAGGGGGATTGCCGCCTTGATCGCGTGAAAGGCGCCGGACAGGTTGATCGCAATGATCCGGTCCCATTGCGCCTCGGGGAAAGCCTCTGTCGGTGCGGTGTGTTGTATCCCGGCATTGTTGACCAGGATGTCGAGCCGTCCTAATTCGCCATGTGTCTGGGTCAGCATTGCCCGGACCTGCGCGGGATCCGCCATGTCGGCCGGCGAATGGCGTACGCGTACGCCGTGGCGCTGGGCGATCTCGGCCCGCGACTGCTCGATTGCTGCCGCCTCGCCGAACCCGGACAGCATCAGGTCGGCGCCCGCCCCGGCCAGCGCGTGCGCAATTCCCAGACCGATGCCGCTCGTAGCACCCGTTACCAGCGCCACCCTGCCGTGCAAGCTCATCCGTACCGCCTGCGGAACCGTTCGAGCCGCGCGGGAGCTGCCATCATGTCCGCCTCCGGCCCGCAATAGGAGAAGCGCACGAAGCAATGCCCGCGTTGCGCGTCGAAATCCACCCCGGGCGTGATCGCGACGGCGGCCTGATCGAGCAACTGCGCTGCAAAAGCGACGCTATCGGTCGTGCGCGCGCTGATGTCGGCATAGAGATAGAAGGCACCCTGCGCCGGTGAGAGCGACGCAAAGCCGGCGTTCGGCAAAGTCTCGAGCAGGTGCGCGCGGACCCGGCGGTAGCGGGCGAGATTGACCGCTACCTCGTCGCCGCAGTCGAGCGCCGCCTCGGCGGCCACCTGCGAGATATGCGGGGCACTGATGAACAGGTTCTGCTTGAGCCGCTCGGCCGGCTCCAGCAAATCCTCCGGCAGCACCAGCCAGCCCACCCGCCAGCCCGTCATGCTCCAGTATTTGGAGAAGCTGTTGACGATGATGGCGCTGTCGCTGAACGACGCCGCGGTTGCAGCGTCCATCTCCCAGGTCAGGCCGTGGTAGATCTCGTCGGAGACCAGCCTGACACCATGCGCGTCGCACCATTGCGCCAGTGCCGCGAGTTCCGCGCGCGCAAGCATGGTGCCGGCCGGATTGCACGGCGAGGCCAGGATCAATCCCTCCGGCGGCTTGGCCATCGCTTCAAGCATCGCAATGGTTGGCTGGAAGCGGCTCTCGGGCCCGGTCTCGAGCAACACCGGACACAGCCCCAACGCGGTCAGGATGTTTACGTAGGGCGGGTAGTATGGCGTCGCCAGGGCAATGCGGTCGCCGGGGTCGAAGGCGGCAAGGAACGCCAGCAGGAAACCGCCGGAGGCGCCGGTGGTGACCGCGATCCGACGCGGTGCGACATCCGATCCGTAGAACGCCTGGTAGTGCTGGGCGATGCGCTGGCGCAACCCAGGCAGTCCGAACGCCTCAGTGTAGCCGAGTGCCAGGCCCTCTTGCAGCGCGCGCGTCGCGGCCCGCACGGCACCCTGCGGCGCCCCGATGCCGGGCTGGCCGACCTCCATGCGGATGACGCGGTCGGCCCCTGTCTGCAGCACCCGCTCGCGCGCGTTCGCACGGGCGATGACGTCCATCACCAGGAACGGCCGGATGCGCGCGCCGGCACCCTGCTTGAGCATGCGGCGCCTAGTTGCTGCCGATGGCGAGGCCGGCGCCGCGCGGATCGGTCTCGCCGACGCAACTGCCAGAGTCACCCGGCAACCCGCCTGGACAGGAGATCGCATTGGCGCGGCCGGCGCCGGTATGCGGGCGCACCAGTGGCGTGCTGCCGTCGAGCGCAGTGTGCAAGGCATCGGCGGCCGCCCCCGCCGCCTGGCCCTGCCCGGATGCGGCGACGGCGGCGCGGAAATCATGCCCCGCCTTGCTCCAGGCGATCGCCGCGGCAAGCAGCGGCGCCGACACCCGCGCCGGCGAGGCGCCAAGCACGATGCCGGTATCGCCGGCGACTCTGCCGGTGCCGAACAGATTATCCATGCTGATGGCGCAGGAGACGGCATCGCCGGCGCGATCGAGCACCACGAAACTGGTGGAGGCGGGAAGCGTGGCGCCAGGAGGGGGCGGCGGCGCGTCGTTGCCAAGCGCCTCGAACGCCGCCCGCGTTGCCTGCCCGCCAGCCGCCGGCGGCGGCGGCAAGGCGATCTGCACCGCGTGCGCGTCGAGTAACAGCGGCTTGCGCGCGATGGGCAGTGCCATTCGCATCGTCTTCATGTCCAGCCCGCCACCGGCGGCATCGGCGCCGCTGACGAAGTCACTGGCCAGCGCTCCGGTATAGAGATCGCCGACGCCGACCTGGGCGATATGGTCGAGCGTGTCGGCAAGCTGCGGCTGCACCAGTCGGTCGCCGACCTGCGGCAGGGCCGTGCCCCCTGGCGCGAAGATGGCGCGCGCGCCCGGATCGGCGAGCAGTGGTGCCTGCACCTGTGCGAGGTCGTCCGCCAAGGCGCGCGACACTGTAATGCCATGTCGTGCGAGACTGGCTGCCGGCCTGACCAATTCGTCGAAGCCGACGCTGCCGTGCCGCGCCTGCAACAGGAACAGCCCGCGCGCCAGCATCGGCACCGAGGCCGGACGATCGACATGGCCGTCTGAGCCGTCACCTGCCACCGGCAGGAACAGGATCGCATCCGCCACCCCAGGTGCGCCGGCATCGAACGCGAGGCAGGTGCCCCCCGCCCCCAGCGAAGCCCGCGAGGGCAGGGTCACTGAGAGGCTCATGCCAAGCGCTGCGGCCGCATCCGCGGCATTGCCGCCACGTGCGAGGATGTCGCGGGCAACGAGGGTCGCACGCGGCTCGTCCGCCACGACCTCGCCAATATAGCCGCTCAGATAGGGCGAAGCAGGACCAGCCACCAGGGCCTTGACCCGCTGCACGCCGGCGCAGCCAGCGAGCAGGCACAGCCCCGCCGCCAGCGGCAGCATGCGCGCCGCGAGGATGGACGTGAAAGTCACCGGGCAGGTTGGGCGGCGTGCCCTCGTCTTGCGCAAAGCTCCGCTCTCCATCGAGGGCCGCGTGATGGTGGCAAGCCATTAGACGGCTTCGCTCTAAGCGGCAACCTGGGCGTCCCATCCGCGCCATGCTACAGCGCGCGCATGAGGCACATTGGCAGATTGACCGCGCTCGCTGCATTCAGCATGGCGACGCTCGCGCTTGATGCCGGGCGCGCCCACGCTGACGGCTTCACGCCGAGCCAGCGCCAGGAGATCATCGCCATCGTGCGCCAGGCGCTGAAGGCCGATCCCTCAATCCTGAGCGACGCCATCATCTCGCTGCGCGCGCATGAGGAACAGGCACAGGCGAGCGACAGCGCCGCCGCAATACAGCGCAACCAGGCGGCGCTGACCGGCGCTGCGGGCGACGAGATCGCCGGAGATGCGAACGGTCGCGTAACACTGGTCGAGTTCTACGATCCGCGCTGCCCCTATTGTCGCAAATCGCTACCCGAGCTCGATGAGCTGCTGTCCGACGACCCCAAGCTGCGCCTGGTCGAAAAGCTGATCCCGATCCTTGGGCCTGACAGCGTGCTTGAAGCCCGTGCGATCGCGGCCGCCGGACGGCAGGGAAAGTATGCGGTCCTGCAACATGCCTTGATGACCGACCCGGGCCAGCCGGACGCGGCACAAATCCGCGCCATCGCCGGCCGTGCCGGCCTGAACGTGGGCAAGCTGCAGCACGACATGGCCGATCCCGCCATCGACGCGCAGCTACACGCCAACGTGGCACTGGCTCGCACGCTGGGGATCAGCGGCACCCCAAGCTTTGTGATCGGCAGCCGGATCATCCCCGGGGCGGTCGACCTCGGCGATTTGCGCGCGGCCGTCGCCTCCGCCCGCGCCGGGTAGCTTAGGCGGCTGCGACCCGGCCCTCCGGATCCAACCGGTAGCCGCCGCCTTCCGTAACCAGCAGGCAGGCATTCGCGGGATCGGGCTCGATCTTCTGGCGCAGCCGATAGATGTGGGTCTCCAGCGTGTGCGTGGTCACCGCCGCATTGTAGCCCCACACCTCATTGAGCAGCACCTGCCGCGGCACCGGCCGGGTGCCGGCGCGGTAGAGGAATTTCAGGATTGCGGCCTCCTTTTCGGTCAGCCGGATGCGCCGGTTGCGCACCGCCTCCTGCAACAGCTTGGCGGAGGGCCGGAACGTGTAGGGTCCGATGGTGAAGACGGCGTCCTCGCTGTTCTCGAAGATGCGCATCTGTGCCCGCAGACGGGCCAGCAGCTCGGCGATCCTGAACGGCTTGGCGACATAGTCATTGGCGCCGGCATCGAGGCCGCGCACCACATCGGCTTCATCGTCCGAACCGGTCAGCATGATGATCGGCATGCGCCGTCCCTGCTTGCGCAGATCGGCGCAATAGTCGCGGCCGTCACCATCCGGCAACGTCACGTCGAGGATCAGCGCGTCGAAGCGGGCGCCGTTGCTACCGATCTTTTCGCCTGCCTCGTGGATCGAGGCGGCCTGTTCAACGGAGAATTCCGACTCGATCTGGAGTTGTTCGACCAGCGTCCCGCGTAGCGAGTCATCATCGTCGATCACCAGAATGGGGCGTTCACCCGCCATCTAAAACCTCGCCCTGACAAAATGGCCTGTCGTTACGGCCCATGCCTATGTGGCACCTTGGGCCCTGCTCACAACGCAGTGAATTGGAGTCGAAACGCAGACATGCCGAAACCGCACCCACACATTATCGTGATCGTCTTCCGGAGCGGTCTGCATCATTCTGTTCCCATCGCAGGCGGGCGGGGCTTGGAGGTGTTCCCTTGACAGTGGCAGTGGTGCGACAGCTCGGCGCGCACAGTTTTGCCCTTCGTTTTCAGGGCCGTGACCTTCGCTGCGCGCTTGGCGCGGGCGGCATCAGCCCGCTCAAGCAGGAGGGCGACGGCGCCACGCCGAGCGGCACGCATTCCCTGCGGCGCCTCCTCTACCGTGCCGACCGGCGCCCGCCGCCCGCCTGCGGCTCACTCCCACGCGAGCCGATCGCACCGGAAGACGGCTGGTGCGACGATCCCGACCATGCCGACTACAACCGCATGGTCCGCTTGCCGCATCCTGGGCGCCACGAAAATCTGTGGCGCGAGGATGGACTCTACGATCTGCTGGCACCCCTCGCCTACAACGATGATCCGGTGCAGCGCGGCCGGGGCTCGGCGATCTTCCTGCATGTCGCCCACCCCGACCTGCGGCCGACGCAAGGCTGCGTCGCCCTGCTTGACGCCGATCTCGCCTGGGTGCTTGCCAACGGCCTCGCCGCGATCGACATCCCCCGCAACTGAACCGCCCTCTACGCTGGACCACCGGACAAGGACGCAGGATGACCGAGGACGCAAGCAGCAAGCTTACGGAGCTCCGCGCGGAGCTAGCCCGGCTGGGTCTCGACGGCTTCATCCTGCCGCGCGGTGACGAGCATCTGGGGGAATATGTCGCCGCCGGCTCCGAGCGCCTGGCCTGGCTGACCGGCTTTACCGGCAGCGCCGGGGTCGCCGTCGTGCTCGCCGACAGTGCGGCGGTGTTCTCCGACGGGCGCTACGTGCTCCAGCTCGCGGCACAGACCGATCCCGCTTCGTGGTCGCGCGAACACATGATCGAGACGCCGCCCGAACGCTGGCTGGTTGAGCGGCGGCCGGGCGGCCGGATCGGCTACGATCCCTGGCTGATGAGCCAGACGCAGCGCGTCGCCTTCGAAAGCCTGGGGCTGACCCTGGTGCCGGTCTCCCCCAACCCGGTCGATCGGCTCTGGCACGACCGTCCGCCGCCGCCCTTGCAGCCGGCCATCCCGCAGACGCTGGACCACGCCGGCGTCGCCTCGGCCGACAAGCGCCGGCAGGTCGCGGCCATCCTGCGCGCCGGCGGCGAGGACGCGGTCATGCTGACCGATCCCGCATCGGTCGCCTGGCTTTTGAACATTCGCGGCGACGACGTGCCGTTCACCCCGCTGCCGCTAAGCTTTGCGTTGCTGCGCGCCGACGAGACCGTCACCCTGTTCATGGACCCCCGCAAGCTCGGCCATGAGACCCGGCAATGGCTCGGCAACAGCGTGCAGCTCGAGGCCCCCGATGCACTCGGCGCCGCCCTCGCCGGCCTCGGCGGCCAGACCATCCGGCTCGACGGCAAGGGCAGTGCCGCCTGGTTCGCCGATCGCCTGCGCGACGCCGGCGCCAGTGTCAGCGACGACGCCGATCCCTGCCTGCTGCCCAAGGCGCGCAAGAACGCCACCGAGCAGGCGGGCGCGCGGGCCGCGCATCTGCGCGACGGCGTCGCCCTCTGCCGCTTCCTGCACTGGCTCACGACGGATGCTGTGGGCGCGCGCGAGAGCCAGGCCGCCGCCCACCTGGATGGGTTGCGCGCCGCCTCGCCGGCGTATCGCGGCGAGAGCTTCCCCGCGATCTCCGGCTCCGGGCCGAATGGCGCGATCATCCATTATCGGGTCACGCCCGAGAGCGACCGCACCCTCGGCGCGGACGAGCTCTATCTGATCGATAGCGGCGGCCAATATGTCGACGGCACAACGGACGTGACCCGTACCGTCTGGACCGGCCCCGGCGCCGCCCCGGACAGCATACGCGACCACTACACACGCGTGCTGCGCGGTCACGTCGCCCTCGCGGCAGGGGCGTTTCCCGCCGGCACGACCGGGCTGCGCCTGGACAGCCTGGCGCGCGCGCCGCTCTGGGGCGCGGGGCTCGACTACGACCACGGCACCGGCCACGGCATCGGCAGCTATCTCTCGGTGCATGAAGGCCCCTGCGGGATCAATCCGCGCTCCCCTCCGGTCGCCGTCGAAGCGGGCATGATCCTGTCCGACGAGCCGGGATATTACCGCCCGGGCGAGTACGGCATACGCATCGAGAACCTGCTGCTGGCCCGAGCCGTCGACTTTGAGGGGGCGACGCAGGCCTTCCTCGGCTTCGAGACCCTGACGCTGGCGCCGTTCGACCGCCGCCTGATCGAAACGGCTCAGCTCAGCCGGTTCGAGTGCGAATGGATCGACACCTACCACGCGCGCGTGCATGCGGAGATCGCCCCGCTGCTCGACTCCGAGCCCGCGCGTTGGCTCGGTCAGGCCTGCGCCCCGCTCGCCGTTGCCTGAGCCCGGCCCACGAACACAGACTGCACCAGGAGCGACCGTGCAATGACCCAGCCCCATGCGACAAGATCCGGCGAGACAATCCCCGCAACCCTGATCCCCGGAGATGGCATCGGACCGGAGATCGTCGACTCTGTTGTCGAGATCCTCGACGCCCTCGGCGCGCCGTTCGTATGGGACAGACAGCTCGCCGGCATGGCCGCGTTACAGGAGACCGGCGATCCGCTGCCGCTGAAAACCCTGGACAGCATCCGCCGCACCGGCCTTGCGCTCAAGGGGCCGCTGACGACACCCGTCGGCGGCGGATTCAAGTCCATCAACGTGACCTTGCGGCAGGAATTCGAACTCTATGCAAACCTGCGGCCGGCCCGCACACTGATCCCGGGCGGCCGCTTCGACAACATCGACATCGTCCTGGTGCGTGAAAACCTCGAAGGCTTCTACGCCGCGATGGAACACTACATGCCGATCGGGCACGATCCGAAGGCGGTGGCGATCTCGTCGGGATTCAATACGCGCACGGAATGCCGACGCATCGTTCGTTACGCCTTTGACTACGCCCTGCGTAACGGCCGCAAAAAGGTCACCATCGTCCACAAGGCAAATATCCTCAAGGCGCTAACCGGGCTGTTCCTCGATGTCGGCCGCGAGGTGGCGGCCGAGTACGAGGGCCGCATCGCGATGAACGATCGGATCGTCGACGCCTGCGCGATGCAGCTCGTGCTCGATCCGTGGCAATATGACGTGATCGTCACGACCAACCTGTTCGGCGACATCCTGTCGGATCTTATCGCGGGCCTGATCGGTGGTCTGGGCATGGCGCCGGGTGCCAATATCGGCACGGACTGCGCGATCTTCGAGGCGGTGCACGGGTCGGCACCCGATATCGCCGGCCGGGGGGTCGCCAATCCGCTGGCCCTCCTGCTCGCCGCCGAAATCATGTTGCAGCATGTCGGGCGAGGCGATCTCGCCAACCGGCTCAGTGCCGCGATCAACGAGACGGTTCTGGTTGCCGGCATACGCACCCGCGATCTCGGCGGCGATGCCGACACCGCCGGCCTGACCGCAGCGATCAGGCAGCGTGTCGCATAAAGCCCAGACAATAAAATCCGACCCCGCGTTCACCGGCTGGTGACAATTCCGGCTGCATTCTTGGTGCCTTACTGGAACCAGGACTGCACGCGGTGTCGGGCTTTCTCGTCAGAGACAAACTATTCGCAGGCCAGGACCGCACGTCCCAGGGCCCTGCGTACCCGGGCCCTGCGGCCTTGGGCCGCGCATCGCGCGCAAAGGCCAGCGTGGGCGAACGCACGCACGCCTCCCTGCTGTTCCAGCCACGGTATCAGCTTGCCGACGGTGGCCTGGTCGCCATCGAGGCTTTCGCTCTACGTCCTCGAACAGCTTTGCACGGCGCCCGCGAGCCCGGCCGTGACCTCGGACGCGACGAGGCGATGCTTCGGCATGCCGGCCGTCTGATCGCCCACGCCACGCTGGTGTCGACGCCCATCCTGTCGCTGCGCGTGACCGAAGCGCAGGCAGCCTCCGGCGGTCTTGCGCGCTTGATAGCCGATATGCTGGCAGAGACCGGCCTGCCCCCGTCGCGCCTGGAACTGGAGTTCAGCGAGGCATGCCTGCAAACCGATGAGCCGGAGTTGCTCTATCTGCTGGCCGCTCTCGCCGACCTTGGTGTGAGCGCCGTGTTGGGCGGCTTCGGCGCCCACGTCTCCAGCCTGACGCTCCTACGCCGTCGCAGCCTGGCTGGCCTGCTCACAGGTCTGAAGCTGCATGGCCTGCTGGTCAGCGACCTTGATGCCGGGGGCGCGGACGATGCGTTTCTTGGCGGCCTGGTGGCAACCGCGCATGCGCTCGGCCTGCTGGTCATCGCCGAGGGCGTCGCCTGCGGCTCGCACGAAACCCGCTTACGCGACGCTGGATGCGATCAGGCGCTTGGACCCTGGCTGGGCGGGGCGCAACCGGCCCTCGACGCAATCAGAACCTGGCGCCTGGAGCAGGATCGGGCCTCGTAAGGACCTAGCGCCAGAAGCCACTCACTGCGGCGGCGAGCATTCCCAGCCGTGGCGTGACCAGACGGTCATTTCCATGACGCAGCTCCGCGGTCAGCAGACAAACGGAAGACGCCGAAAGCAGCGCCGCACCCAGCCGCTGCGTTGAGCCGGTCATCAGGAGTGCTGCACCAAGCAGTTCAGATACGCCGATTGTCTGCATATCCTTGCGCTTCCAGCCCCAGCTTGCGAACAGGCGTTCCTGCGGCTCGACCGCGATCAGCTTGCTGATCCCCGCCGCGGCAAAACCGATGCCGACAATGCTCTGCCAGATCGGGGGCTTGCTGGTGGACATAATGGGTGCTCTCCTTTTCGACCCCAACGTCCCGTCTCGGTAGCGGTTCATCCAAGCCTGGTCGTTCATGTTAATATGAAGTGAATAGACGGATCTAAGGTGTTATATCGTTGCCGTAGCGCACGGACTTGCATAGGATTCGTGTCGACGGAGAAGACACAAGCATTACAACTCAACATGGAAGAATACTTACCTTATACTTGTAGTTTGTTTCTGCTCTGCTCCGGGCATGCGTCGGCCGGGCGCTGAATTTACCGGATTGTCACTCCAGAGCCCTGAATCTCTCATGACACAGCTGTCTGTTCTGTCGCACGGCCGCCCGCTCGCACCGGAACTCATCGGATTAGCGCTCCGCGCAACCAGGCACGTGCTCAAATCCGCGGCCCTTCGTGCCCTCGCGCATGCCCCAGTGTCGATCAACGTCGCCGCCCGTGCGATGAAGAAGTACCGTTACACCTTCGGTTATTGGCCCAACATCCTGTTCCCCGGCACATTCAACGAGAAGCTGCAGGCACGCAAGATCTTCGACCGGCGTCCGATCCTGGCACTTTGGGCCGACAAACTCGCGGTACGGACCTATGTGGTGGACAAGACGTCCGACCCCTCACTGCTCCCTCGGCTGCTTCACGTCACAACGGACCCGACCGATATTCCGTTCGACCGACTGCCGTCCCGCTATGTCGTCAAGGCGTCCCATGGAAGCGGCTGGGTCCACATCGTTCAAGACGGCGCTGCCGTCGATTCGCGGGCCGTGATCGAAACCTGCCGGCAATGGCTCGCGCTGAACTATTACGATATCAACCAGGAGCCGCTCTATCGCCGCATTACGCCGCGCATCCTGATTGAGGAATTTCTCGACGACGGCACCGGCGAGCCGCCGGACGACTACAAATTCTATGTCTTCGGCGGCAAGGTGCGCTTCATCCAGGTGGACATGGCCCGTTTCGGTCAACCTCCTTTCAGGCATCAACGCAACATCTATGATCCGAACTGGACCCTGCTGCCGGTCACACTGACCGTCGAACCATATCCCGGAACGCTGGAACGACCGCCCGCGCTGGATCGAATGATCCAGATTGCCGAGACCTTGGCCGATGCCACGGATTTCGTCCGGGTCGATCTCTATGCGGTCAATGACACGGTCTATTTCGGCGAGATGACGCCGTCCTCGGGCAACGGCTTCAACAAATTCTCACCTGTTTCCTACGACCAGGTCTTCGGCAGCTTCTGGACCGGCTGAGACCGCGATGGTAGCGGCGGACGGATTTGAACCGCCGACCAAGGGATTATGATTCCCCTGCTCTACCGCTGAGCTACGCCGCCGCACCTGGCCCCTTTGGCGCACCGCGCCAGGCAGGCGGTCCAATATCGTCGTGCCCCGGTCAAGTCAACCATCGGCTTGCAGTCCGTGCCGCGGCCTGTACGAGTGCGTCCATGCATGAAACCCTGCTCAACTTCCTGATCAATTTCCGCCATTGGCTGGACTGGGCGCCGGCCCCGCTTGCCTCGGCCATCGTGCTGATCGCCGTCGCCCTGGCGGCGCTGCTGCTCAGCCGGCTGATTACCAACGTCCTGCTGCGCTTCCCCGGCGAGCGCGGCGCCTTCGTGCGGTCGTTCGCCAAGGCGGTGCGCAGGCCGATGCGCGGCTTCATCATCATCGTCTCGGTGGGTGCCGCCCTGCCTGCCGCGGGGCTGCGCTATGCCTGGTTTGCCGCGATCGCCCAGGCGCTGCTGGTCACCCTGGTGCTGCTGCTGGGCTGGGGCGCCGTCATCGCAGTACGGGTCTCGGCGGACGGCTATTTGTCACGCTTCAAGACCACCGAGGAGGACAACCTCCAGGCGCGAAAGCACATCACCCAGGTCGGCATCCTGCGACGCGCGGCCGACATCCTGATCTTCGTGGTCACGGTCTCCGCCGCGCTGATGACGTTTGCGCCGGTGCGGCAATATGGCCTCAGCCTGTTCGCCTCCGCCGGCGCCGCCTCGCTGATCGTAGGGCTCGCGGCACGGCCGTTGCTGACCAACCTGATCGCCGGCGTGCAGATTGCCATCACCCAGCCGATCCGCATGGAAGACGCCGTGATCGTCGAGGGCGAGTGGGGCTGGATCGAGGAGATCACCTCGACCTATGTCGTCGTCAGGCTCTGGGACTGGCGTCGGATGATCCTGCCGATCTCCTATTTCCTGGAGAAACCATTCCAGAACTGGACCCATAATTCCGCGGCCCTGATCGGTTCGATCTTCTTCTTTCTCGATTACCGGGTGCAGGTCGAGGCCCTCCGCGCCAAGTTGCTGGACGTCGTCAAGGACAGTCCGCTGTGGGACGGCAAGGTGGTCAACCTGCAGGTCAGCGACGTGATGGAACATACGGTGCAAATCCGCATGCTGGTCAGTGCCCGCAATGCCCCGCAGACCTGGGATCTCCGCTGCGAGGTGCGCGAGAAGATCCTGCGTTACCTGCAGGAGGAATGCCCCGAGGCGCTCCCCCGGACACGCGTTCGCATCGGTGATGACCCGGCACCCCGCGCCACCCCGCCGAACGGCGTGGCACCCACGGGAGCGATCAGGCCGCCCACCCAGGGTTGATCGGGATCAGGCGCCGCTGAGTTCGGTCTCTGGCCGCGGTGATCCTGCCTCTGGCTCGGCACTGCGCCGTTCACGTGGTGGGCGTGGTGCGCGTGGAGGCCGGGTCGCAGTTGCTGAACGTCTCTCCGCGATGGGGCTCTCTGGTTCAGTGCGGGCCTCCTCCGGCTGCAATGCGAGCGGCGGCTCAACCGGCGGCTGCGCGAGTGCCGGTTGGCTGGGCGCGACCTGGGTCTGTGCTGGCTGGCTCTGTGCTGGCTGGGTCTGGGCTGGCTGGGTTTGGGCTGGCTGGGTTTGGGCTGGCTGGGTTTGGGCCGGCTGGGTTTGGGCCGGCTGGGTTTGGGCCGGCTGGGTTTGGGCCGGCTGGGTTTGGGCCGGCTGCGTATAAGGCGCTGGTGCGGGCGCACCGCCGGAGATCAGCGGATCCTCGCCGCCGCGATCCTCCGGATCCTGCTCGTCCATCGAGCGGCCACGCTGCTGATTGTTGACCTGCGGCGCGCCCCAACCTTGCTGTCCAGATTGGTTCTGCTGTCCAGATTGGCCTTGCTGTCCAGGCTGGCCCTGCTGCGCGGATTGACCTGGCTGAGCTCCTTGGCCTTGCTGAGCCGCTTGAGCTATCGCATTGATAATGCGGAAGTAATGCTCCGCATGCTGGAAGTATCCTTCCGCCATGACGCGGTCGCCGGAGCTGGTCGCATCGCGTCCGAGTTGCAGATACTTCTCGAACAGCTGCTGGGCGGTTCCGCGTATCCGGAGATCCGGCCCATTGCTGTCGAACACATGGTTACGATTAAGAGGAATTTGGCCATTATGATGGCGTATCGGACTGCCGCCCCCGCCACCGCCGCCCGGACGATGGTTACGGCCTCGCATGCGTTTCATGTTCATAAGTCTGTCGCAGCACTTTCCTGATTGACGAGGCCCCGATTCGTCCGGATGTCCTGAAGACCAGCGCCCCTGTCCTCGAAGCAAACGAGAGGGTGCTGATCGCGGAAAACCCGGGTGCCGTTCAAAGGCCGACCGTGTCCGAACCCTGCGCCAGACATCCAGGGGGATCATCGATCCAACAAACCTGGCGCCCGTAAGACAGGTCCACGGCATGCGGACCAAATCTAAACGCACTTTATGGTAGTCCCCCGCGGTAGGCCTGCCAAATGGTTTCTGACCATTCAGGCGTAACGCAGCGTGACTGCCCGGTCCAGACCACCAAGATCGGGCTGCAAGGCGATGAACGCAAGACCGCATGCCTCGGCAATCGCGCGAACCGGGCCGGACTGCCCGGCGCCAACTTCCAGGATCGCAAGACCACCGGGCTTCAACAGTCTCGCAAGACCAGGGAGGATGATCCGGTAGGCCGCAAGCCCGTCGGCGCCGCCATCGAGGGCGGTGCGCGGTTCGAAATTGGCCACCTCCGGCATCAGTCCGGCGATCGACTCCGATCGGATATAGGGCGGATTGCTCAACACCAGGTCAAAACCGGCGTTGGCCTGGGCGGAACCGACGGCCTCGCCCCAATCGCCGCACAGGAAGGCACTGCGCGACACCAGCCCGGCGCGGCGCGCGTTCGACGCCGCAAGCCGGCACGCCGTCGCGGACACATCAATGCCAAGCCCCCAGGCGGCGGGATACTCCGACAGACAGGCGAGCAACAGGCAGCCGGTGCCGCAACCGAGATCGAGCATGCGCAACGGGCGCGTCCGCTCCGGCCATTGCCGCAATGCGCTCTCGACCAGCGCCTCGCTGTCGGCGCGCGGGATCAGGGTGGCCTCCGAGACCGCAAGATCGAGCGTCCAGAAGCCCCGCTCTCCGGTGATGTAGGCAAGCGGCTCGCGCAGCGCCCTTCGCTCGACATAGTCCGTAAAGCGCGCGCGTGCATCGGGCGAGACCACCCAGTCGCCGGCGTGCGGCGCCATTACACGCGCCTGGCGGCCGAGCGCATGCGCCAGCAGCAGCCTCGCCTCGCGCGGCGCCGACGGGATCCCGACCAGATCCAGTCGACGACTGGCACAGGCGATCAGTCCGGCCGCCATATGGCCTTGGTCAGGCACGCCGTCCTATCCTGCCATGCCATGAACCGAACGCCGATCGCCTGCGCCATGCTGGCCCTGTTCGCGGCCACGGCCGCGCGCGCGGCGACTTTCACCGTGCATGACGTGCGCTCGGCACGCGAGATCGGTGAAATCACGCGGCTGTATGTCGACGACAGGCTCGCCGCCTCCTTCACCCTCGATGCCGCCACCAACGAGCTGACCGCCACGGTGCAGGTCTCGGCACACGTGGGTCCCGAAGGCCACGACCGACACAGCTACGCGCTGTGCGGCACGATCACGATCCGCTCGCCGACGGGCGGCGAGGAAATACACGAAGTCAACGCCAGCGGGCTGCTCTACGACCCTGACCACCAGAGCTTTGAGGCACTCGGTGCCGCGGATTTCACCCTGTTCTATCTGTCCGACCCGGCCGATCCCGGTGCCGTCGAGGTGATCCGACAGCGCTCCGGCCTGTGCCGAACGCCGATCTCCTAATCCCCCGCCGGTCGACACTCAGCCCTCGTCCGACGCCAGCAGGGCGGCCTGTTCCTCGGTGGTCAGCGCGTCGATGAACTCGTCAAGCTCGCCTGCCATGACGCGGTCGATCTTGTAGAGCGTGAGGTTGATCCGGTGGTCGGAGACCCTTCCTTGCGGGAAGTTGTAGGTGCGTATGCGCTCGCTGCGGTCGCCGCTGCCGACCTGCGACTTGCGGTCGGCCGCGCGGCTGTCGTGCAGCTGGGCACGCTGCCGCTCGAACAGCCGCGCGCGCAGGATTGTCATCGCGCGCGCCCGGTTCTTGTGCTGGCTCCGCTCCTCCTGCATGGCCACGACAATCCCGCTCGGCAGGTGCGTGATCCGCACCGCGCTCTCGGTCTTGTTGACGTGCTGGCCGCCGGCGCCCGAAGCCCGGTAGACGTCGATTCGCAAATCCGCGTCGTTGACCGTCACATCCACCTCCTCCGCCTCCGGCAGCACCGCCACCGTGACCGTCGAGGTGTGGATCCGGCCCTGGTTCTCGGTCGTCGGCACGCGCTGCACCCGGTGTACGCCGGATTCGTATTTCAGGCGCGCGAACACCCCGCGGCCGGTGATCGAGGCGATGCCGCCGCGCAGCCCGCCCAGCTCGTCCTCGTCGTAGTCGAGCGCCTCGAAGCGCCAGCCCTTCGAGTCCGCATAGCGCCGGTAGCAATCGAACAACGACGACGCGAACAACGCCGCCTCGTCGCCACCGGCGGCCGGACGCAGCTCCAGGATGGCGCTGCGTGCATCCGCCTCGTCGCGCGGCAGCATCGCCAGGCGGATCTCGTGCCGCAGTTTGGGCAAGCCCTCCTGCAGCGACGTGAGCTCCGCCTGCGCCAGCTCGTGCATCTCCGGATCCGTAAGCAGCAGCGAAGCCTGGCGGACCTGCGCCTCGCTCTCACGTAAGCGATTGATCCGCTCGACCACCGCGCTGAGTTCGGCGAACTCGCGCGACGCCCGCGTGAATGCCTCCCCGGACAAAGTGCCGGACAGCACATCGCGCAGCTCGTCCGAGCGCGCGACAATACGGTCGAGCCGCTCCTCGAAATTCATGCACTCCGCCCAATCGCCGCCACGAGCCCTTCGAGCGCCACCTCGCTCTGCGTGCCACTGCCCAGATGCTTGAGCTGGGCGCAGTCGCGCGCGACCTCGTCGGCACCGATGATGACCGCGAAACCCGCGCCAATCCGGCTGGCGCGCTCCATCCGCCGCCGCGCATTGCCGCGATAGGCCATCTCGGCACGTATCCCGGCGTGGCGCAGCATCGACAGGGCCTTCAGCGCCGCTGGCTCCGCCTCCTCGCTCAGCGGCACCACCGCGACCGGCACCGGCGCCGCTGGCGGTGCCGCAAGCAGCATCCCCAGCCGCTCGATCCCGCCGGCCCAGCCGATTGCCGGTGTCGGCGGACCGCCCATTTCCGCCACCAGCCCGTCGTAGCGGCCGCCGGCCAGCACCGTGCCCTGTGCGCCGAGCGACCCGGTGACGAACTCGAAGGCGGTGTGGCTGTAATAATCCAGCCCGCGCACGATCCGCGGGTTCTCCTCGAACGCCACGCCGAACCGCACCAATGCCGTGCGCAGCCCGTCCCAAAACCGCCGCGCGTCGTCCGTCAGGCTGCGCTCGATCAGCGGCGCTCCCGCCATTAGTGCCTGGTCGGCGGCCGACTTGCTGTCGAGGATGCGCGCCGGGTTGCGCTCCAGACGCGCCTGGCTTTCCGCCGACAGGTTCTCCTTGACCTCCCGGAAATAGTCGACCAGCCGCTGCCGCCAGGCCAGCCGGCTTTGCAGATCGCCCATGGTGTTGAGGTGCAGCACGGTCTCGCCGGCAATCCCCAGCGCGTCCAGGATGTCGCGCGCGAGTGCTATGGTCTCGGCGTCGGCCAGCGGCTCGGCGGTGCCGATCAACTCGGCGCCGATCTGATGGAACTGCCGGTAGCGGCCCTTCTGCGGCCGCTCGTAGCGAAACATCGGCCCGGCATAGAACACCTTCTGCGGCAGCGACTGGGTCAGGCCGTTGCTGACCAAGGCGCGGCAGATCGCCGCCGTCCCCTCCGGCCGCAGGGTCAGCAGGTCGCCGCCGCGATCGGCGAAGCTGTACATCTCCTTGGTGACGACGTCCGACGTCTCGCCCAAAGTGCGCGAGAACACTCGGCTGTCCTCGAAAATCGGTGTCGACCATTCGTCGAAACCATACGCCCCGGCGATCCGACGCGCAGTCTCGACCACATGGATGTGCCGGCGCTGCTCCTCACCGATCAGGTCGCGGGTGCCGCGGACCGGACCAATCTGCTCCATCAATCGGCCGCTTGCTTTTGGGCATCGATCTCGGCCTGGAGAGACTCCGCGCGGGCTTCCACCAGCTCGACGATGTGCTCGACCATGCGATCCGCCGGCATGGTGTGGTCCTGCTTGCCCGCGGCATAGACCATGTGCCGTCCGTTGCCGCCGCCGGTGATGCCGATATCGGTCATCAGCGCCTCGCCCGGACCGTTCACGACGCAGCCGATGATCGACAAGGTCAGCGGCGTCTCGATATGGGCCAGCCGCTCCTCAAGCGTCGCCACCGTGGCGATCACGTTGAACCCCTGTCTGGCGCAGGATGGGCAGGAGATGATCTTCACCCCGCGATGGCGTATCCCCAGGGTCTTGAGCATCTCCCAGCCGACACGCACCTCCTCCGCCGGCTCCGCCGATAGCGAGACCCGCAGCGTGTCGCCGATGCCGGCCCAGAGCAGATTGCCCAGCCCGATCGACGACTTGACGGTGCCGGCGCGCGCGCCGCCGGCCTCGGTGATGCCGATATGCAGCGGATGGTCGCAGACCTCGGCGAGCTGCTGATAGGCAGCGACGGCGAGGAACACGTCGGACGCCTTTACGCTGATCTTGAACTCGTGAAAGTCGTGATCCTGCAGGATCTTGGCGTGTTCGAGCGCGCTCTCGACGAGTGCGTCGGGGTTCGGCTCACCGTACTTCTCCAGCAGATGCCGCTCCAGCGAGCCGGCATTGACGCCGATCCTGATCGAGCAGCCATGCTCGCGCGCCGCTCGCACGACCTCGCGCACCCGCTCCGGGCTGCCGATATTGCCCGGGTTGATGCGTAGGCACGCGGCCCCGGCGCGGGCCGCCTCGATGGCGCGCTTATAGTGGAAATGGATGTCGGCGACGATCGGCACGTTGACCTCGCGCACGATCTCCGCGAGTGCCGCCGTGCTTTCCTCGTCCGGGCACGACACCCGCACGATGTCCACGCCGGCAAGCTCGGACAGCCGGATTTGCGCGATCGTCGCGGCTGCGTCGGTTGTCAGTGTATTGGTCATCGTTTGGATGGTAATCGGCGCATCGCCGCCGACCGGCACCCGCCCGACATGGATCTGGCGCGACTTGCGACGCTCGATCTGCTGATAGGGACGGTAGCTCATGGCTGGATACTCCGGCATGGATGCCCCGCCGTCCGGCAGGCCCGCGCCGCTTCCTGCCAGGATTGACGCCGTTTGGCCAGGGCGGCCCGGCTAGGCTGTCAGGCGTGCTGCGAACTGCTTGCGAAATTTGGCGACCTTCGGCGCGATCACGACGCGGCAATAGCCCGCCCCCGGATGCTTTGCATAATAGTCGTGATGCTCGGGTTCCGCCGGGTAGAAGGCAGGGAGGTCCGTGATTTCGGTCACGATATCACCATCCCAAACCGCCGCGGCCTCGATTTCGGCACGCGCGGCCTCTGCCATCCGCCGCTCCTCGTCGTTCGCGACGAAGATCACAGAACGATACTGCGTCCCCACATCGCCGCCTTGTCGATTGAGTGTCGTAGGGTCGTGGATGGTAAAGAACACTCGCAACAGATCCGTGTAGGAGAGCATGTCCGGGTCGTAGGTGATCCGCACGACCTCGGCGTGTCCGGTGGTGCCACTGCAGACCCGTTCATAGCTCGGGTTGGCGGCATGGCCGCCGGCATAGCCGGACATCACCTCGCTCACCCCGCGCAGATCCTTGTAGACCGCCTCGAGACACCAGAAGCACCCTCCACCCAGAACTGCCTGCGCCATGAAACTCTCCGAACCCGATGCACATGAGATGGCGATGCCCTTGCCGCGCGGGAAGAGCGGAAAGCTCTTGACTGCTTTCTCCATCCCGTGATCGGGAATGGCGGCCGGCTGCTGTAACGGATCATGGAGACCAACGATGTCCGCGAATCCTCTCGAACACGATCCCGACCGCGAGCGTCGGATACGCGACCGCGCCTATCATCTCTGGATCGACGACGGGCGCCCGCATGGCCGCGCGCACGAGTTCTGGGAGCGCGCCCGCGAGCTGGTCGGCATGGAGGACAGCGCCGGCAGCGCCCAGCTCCCGAATCCGGAGACGGCAGGAGAAGATCCCACCCGCTCCGAGCCGGTCGAGGAGGCGTTCCTGCAGGACAATCTCGGAGAATTCCCCGATCACCTGACCGACCAAGGGACGGCCGACAGCACGCCAAAGCCAAAGCGTGCGTCCGGCGGTGCCGTCAAGCCGGAGGCGGCCCCCGCCCACGCCACGCCGACATCGCCGGAGACGCTGCCGGCAAAACCATCCCTGAAAAAGAAGGCGATCGAGGCGGCGCCGACGAAAGCGCCAAAAGGCCGCAAGCCAAAAGGTTAAAACGTCAGAAGCGCCCGATGAAGCGTTTCGGAAGCCGCCACAGCCGGTCGCCGCTCAGATGCAGGTCGATCCGGTAGAGCGCATCCAGCCGCGACTCCGAACTCTGCATGACCTTCGCCAGCCACCCATGCAGCTCGGTGTCATCCAACCCGAACGTGGCGCCCTCGCAGCGCGGCAGGCCGGCCATCCCGAGCAGCATGTCGGACCAGGCGGTATCTGCCATGCGCTGGTGCGATCCGGCCTGCTCGGACACCCAGGCCTGCGCCCGCGTGCGCGCCAGCCGGTGTAGCCCGGAAGGCAGGTCAGCGTAGCGCAAATGGAACAAAAACAGCGCGCCGAAGGTGGGTGCCGCGTCGATGTTGTGAAAGCCCGGCGCCCAGCGTACCGGCCTGCGGATCAGCGCCGGCTTGCACATCGAGGAGGTGAACCGCACCCAGGAGCGCTGGAGGCTGGTCTGCACGCTCCAGTCGAGTGCCGTCTCGGCGTCCGGACAATGCACGACATCCAGACCCACCGCCGAGATCACGGCATCCTCGCCGAGCGTGGCGGCGTAATCCACGAGCGAGGCATGCAGTGCCGGATCGGCGACGAGCATCTCGTCGACATCGACGTAGATCACCGCCTCATACCAGACCAGCAGGGAGCCGCAGAGTTGCGAGATAAAGCTTGAACGGCGTTCGTCGTCCTGCGGCGAACGGGGGATGCGGATCACGTTCAGCCCTGCCGGCAAACGCGCGGGTGCCAGGCTGTCGTCGGTGGAACCGTGATCGATGACGTAGCAATGCCGTGCCGGCACCTGACACCCATAATGCCGCAGCCAGACCGGCAGGAACTGCGCCTCGTTATAGACCATCGTAACCACGGCCAGCGGCGCACGCGCTTGTCGGTTCATGATGCTGACTGCCCCCTTGACCCACCCAACCCGCACTTCATACCGTTGATGCATGGGTCGCATGCAAATCGCTCAAGTCGCGCCGAAGCCTTCTCCCGCTTCGGGTCGTATGATGCTGCGCAAGCCGGTGGCGCATGTCGAGGCCGAGATCGCCGCCCACGGGCTCAAGCGCACGCTCGGCCCGGTCAACCTGGTCATGCTCGGGGTCGGCACCACCATCGGCGCCGGCATCTATGTGATGACCGGCACCGCGGCGGCGAACTATGCGGGCCCCGCGGTGCTGCTGTCCTTCATGCTGGCCGGGCTCGCCTGCGCCTTCACCGCCCTCTCCTACGGTGAACTCGCCTCGGTGATGCCGGTCAGCGGCTCCGCCTACACCTACGCCTATGTCGCCGTAGGCGAGGTGTTCGCCTGGATCACCGGCTGGCTGCTGCTGCTCGAATACGGCATCTCGACGGCCGCCGTGGCGGCGGGGTTCTCCGGCTACGCGACCAGCCTGCTGCATGATTTCGGCATCACCGTGTCACCCTTGCTGCACACCCCGCTGATCCACACCGTGCAGACTGCCAGCAGCACGGGCCTGGTCTGGAGCGGCGGCCTCGACCTCGTCGCCGCCGCCGCCAGCCTGCTTGTCACCGCCATCCTGGTGATCGGAGTCACGGAATCCGCCGCCGTCAACAGCGTCATTGTCGTCATCAAAGTCTCGGTGCTGGTGCTGTTCGTGGTGTTCGGCATCCGCGCCGTGCACCCGTCCAACTGGATGCCGTTCATCCCGGCCAACACCGGCGGCATGCATTTCGGCGTGCCCGGCATCTTCCGCGCGGCCTCAGTCATCTTCTTTGCCTATGTCGGCTTCGAATCCGTGTCCTGCGCCGCCGCCGAGGCGCGCAACCCCAGGCGCGACATCCCCATAGGCATCATCGGCTCGCTCGCCATCTGCACCGTGGTCTATATCCTCGTCGCGGCCGTGCTGACCGGGATCGTGCCCTATAGGCAGCTCGGCGTGCCCGACCCGCTGGCGATCGCGGTGAACGCCATGCACACGCCCTGGCTCGCCATAATGATCAAGATCGGCGCGGTTGCCGGGCTGTGTTCGGTGATGATGGGCCTGCTCTACGGCCAGTCGCGCATCTTCTACACCATGTCGCGCGACGGGCTGCTGCCGCGCCTGTTCCAGGATCTGCATCCGCGCTTCCGCACCCCCTGGCTCGGCACCATCGCCATCGGAGTCGGCACCGCGACCGCAGCCGCGACCTTGCCGATCGACATCATCAGCGACCTGGTCAGCCTCGGCACCACGGTCGCCTTCGGTATCGTCAGCTTTACCGTGATCTACCTGCGCAACACCCGCCCCGACCAGATCGCGCCGTTCCGCGTGCCGCTCGGCGGCATACGCGTCCGCGGAATCTGGATCGGCACCGCGCCGGGTTTGGGCATCCTGTTCTGCCTCATCATGGCAGCCCCCCTGCTGATCGACCTCACGACCGCCCTGTTCACAGGCAACCCGGTGCCGGCCCTGTTGCTGCTTGGCTACGCCGTCCTCGGCGCCGTCGCCTACCTCGCCTATGGCCGGCACCACTCGACCCTGGGCCGCGAGGCCTTCCTAAATGCGCCGCCCACGCCTATGCCTCCGCCATGACCACGCCAGACCTGCCTTACGAGACCGCAGCACTCCTCACCGCCCTCGACGTGCCGCGCGCCCGCTTCACCGAAGGCGCCCACCCGCAACGCTCGCCTCTGACCGGCGAAATCATCGGCCATATCGACCACGCCACCCCCGAGGCCGCCGACGCCGCGATCGCCGCCGCCCACGCCGCCTTCGCCCCCTGGCGCCGCGTCCCCGCCCCGCGCCGCGGCGAGCTGGTGCGTCTGCTCGGCGAGGAGCTGCGCGCCGCCAAGGATGCCCTCGCCCGCCTGGTCAGCATCGAGGCCGGCAAGATCCCCTCCGAGGGGGCCGGCGAAGTCCAGGAAATGATCGACATCTGCGACTTCGCGGTCGGCCTGTCGCGCCAGCTCTACGGCCTGACGATCACAAGCGAGCGTCCCGAGCATCGCATGATGGAGCAATACCATCCGGCCGGCGTGGTCGGGATCATCTCCGCCTTCAACTTCCCCGTCGCGGTGTGGGCCTGGAACGCCGCCCTCGCCTTGGTCTGCGGCGATCCGGTCATCTGGAAGCCTTCGGAAAAAACCCCGCTCACGGCACTCGCCACGCAGGCGCTGTTCGACCGCGCCGCCGCCCGCTTCGAGGACGCGCCCGCCGGCCTCTGCAGCCTGCTGCTCGGCGGCCGCGAGACCGGTGCGGCGCTCGCCCAGGACCCCCGCATTGCCGTGCTCTCAGCCACCGGCTCCACCGCGATGGGCCGCAACGTGGCCCAAGTGGTCGCCGCCCGCTTCGGCCGCGCCATCCTCGAACTGGGCGGCAACAACGCCTCTATCGTCTGCCCGTCGGCCGACCAGGAACTGGCCCTGCGCGCCGTCGCCTTCGCCGCCATGGGCACCGCCGGCCAACGCTGCACCAGCCTGCGCCGGCTGATCGTTCATGCCAGCATCCACGACGCCTTCACCGCCAAATTACGCCGCGTGTTCGAGGCCGTCCCCGTCGGCAACCCGCTGCTCGGCGAGCACCTGGTCGGCCCGCTGATCGACGAAACCGCCTATGACGCCATGCAATCCACCCTCACCCGCGCCCGCGACGCCGGTGGCGCGGTGACGGGCGGCGAGCGCATCGGCGACGGCGACAGCTACTATGTCCGTCCCGCCTTGGTGCTGATGCCCGACCAGACCGGTCCCGTCATGCAGGAGACCTTCGCGCCGATCCTCTATGTGATGAAATACAATGATTTCGACCAGGCCATCGCCCTGCAGAACGGCGTCTCGCAGGGCCTGTCCTCCTCGATCTTCACCCGCGACTTGCGCGAGAGCGAGCTGTTCCTGGCCGCCTCGGGCTCGGATTGCGGCATCGCCAACGTCAATATGGGACCTTCCGGTGCCGAAATCGGTGGCGCCTTCGGTGGCGAGAAGGAGACCGGCGGCGGCCGCGAATCCGGCTCCGACGCCTGGAAGGCCTACATGCGCCGCCTCACCAGCGCTATCAATTACGGCCTCTCGGTGCCGCTCGCCCAAGGCGTGCGCTTCGACATCTGATCGCTACTTCACATCTTCAGTGCGCAGCGGAAACCGCATCCCCTGCGCCCGCACCCCCAAGGTCCCGACCAGCGGCCCGGCCTCGGGTCCGCGCAGCACCACCCGCTCGCTCGGCGCATTCGTCGCGAGCCCGCTGCTGGTATTGGCATCCAGCAAGCAAGCGCCCCCGACCTCGCACGTAAAGCTGCCCTCGAGCCCGGTGCTGCCCAGGCGCGAAATCCCCAGCCAGCTATCGACCAGCGCCCCGTCGCGGTCGGTCAGCAGCGACAGCCTGCCCTCCAGCGGCTGCTTGTCCATGGTCAGCGCCACCGCGTAATCGTGCGCCGCCACCGGCAACAGGTTCGGCACGTTCAGATCCGCCCCCATGCCGCCCAGCGTCGCCGCCATGGAATGCAGCGCCGTCAACCAGAAGCGACGCGCGTTCTCGGGAAAGTTCGGATCGCCATTCACCTCCCCGCCGACGCCGAAGGCATAGAACACCCCACCACGCAGATAGGTGCCGAGCCGCTGCCCAAGGTCGGTCGGCGCCGAACCCGGCTGGAATGCCGAGCCCAGGTCGCTGTTCTCGGCCATGTCGGAATACAGGATCGCGCGCAGCGTGACCTGGCTTGCGGAAAACCGCCCCTCGTCGGAGGCCAGCGCGCGAATGATCTCCTTGTGCGGCGGATGGCCCGCATCGATCCGCACCTCATCCGCCGGCCGATTGGCCGCCTCGTAGATCGCGGTCAACGCCTGCCCCATATCGCCGAGGAAGTATTTGCGCTGATCGCCGAGCGTGCTCAGCGGATTGCGGCTGAACAAAAAGCTCTGCTTCTCCAGCGCCGCCCGCTGCGCCGCCGTATAGCCCGGCCAGCAGCCCGACCAGAGCTCGCTGCTCTGCCCGCTGCGCGTCTGCAGCCGCACCACCGTCAGCCGCTCGCCCGGGGCCAGGGTCGCGCGCAGCTTGACCGCGAGCTGGCGCGCCCACTCAATGCGGCCTGCTACCATGTCCATGTCGTCGATATAGAGCACGGTCTGGCGCACCGCCGCCGTCTTGCAGAAGGCCGGGTCGAGCCCCTCGCGGCCGAACAACGCCGCGTGCGCCGGCCGCGCCAGCAGCAGCAACAACAGAACCAACAAGCCAAGCCGGCGCATGCCCTCAGGACTCCATCTCGAGCAGCAGCGCGCGGTCCACCGACAGCGCCTGCTCGCCCCCGGCCACCACCAGGCCAGTGCCTTCGGACCGCGCCGCGGCCAGACCTGCGCGATACTGCTCGGCATTGCCGCGCACCGCCCCCAGCACCGCCTCGCGCACCGCTTGCCCGTGCGCCTCGATCTGGTCGAGCAGCGCCCGCGGCTGCGCCACCGCGTCCATACGGGTCGCCGCCGCCACCTCCGCCTCGCGCAGCTCCTTGGCGGTGCGCGCCTCGGTTTGGCGCACCCGCTCATCGGCGACGCGGCGCAGCCGGTGGAACCGGCGCCAGGCCCGCCCCCGCTGCCAGGTCGCGTCCATGAAGTCGGGATCGATGTCGTGGCACACATAAGCAAAGAAGATGCCCACCAGCCAGGCGCCGAGATTGGCCAGCAGCGAGATCAGCACTTCCACCGTCGGGTCGGTCTGCACCACCACGTCCGGCCCCAGGATGTTCGGCCCCGCCTGTGCGCGCATCACATGCTCGGCCGCGACATAGCGCGAGCCGCCGGCCGCCCCCAGCACCACCAACAACGCCAGGCTCGCCAGCACCAGCAGCCGCCAGTCGCCGATGCGCTTGATCCGCTCGGCATGGTGGCCGAAGCGATGGGTCCATTGCTTGAGGATCGAGCCGTGTCCGTGCGAGGCAAAGGCGAGCAGCACCGCCAGGATCAGCGTGGTGCCGGCGGCGATCGCCGGGATGCCGAAGAACAGCAGGAACACCGTGTAGTTGATCAGCCATTCGGTGACGCCGACGCAGAACAGCGCCAGCAGATAAAGCGGGCTGCGCGCGGTCATGGTGGCGTGCCGGTTGCCGTTGGCCTCGGCGTAGCGGCGCAGCCGGGTCTCGGCGCGCTCGAAGGCGTCACGCCGCTCGCGGTAGCGATGGCTCTGTTCGGTCTCGCGCTCGATCTGGGCGATGTCCTCGTCGCGGCGACGGATCAGCGCCGCCAGATCCGCATCCAGCCGCTCCGCCCGCTCGATATCAACGCGATACGGCCCCAGCCGCGCATCGAAAGCCGCCCGCGCCTGCTTCCACTCCGCGAGCAGCGCCCGCGCCGGCGCCAGCAGGCTCTCGCGCATGCCGGCGGAGAACCCGCGCCCGTCGAGCGTCACCGGCGCGCGCGCCACTTCGGCCGCCGCCGCCCGGTGCAGCACGTCGGCCGGCTGCCGCAACGACGCCGCCCGGCTGGGCGCGAAGCCGATCGCGGTGGCGAACGCCTCGGCCAGCGGATCCCCTGTCGGCTTCTGTCGCCCGAGGGCCATGCCAAGCTGCTCCGTCACGTAAGCACGCTCAGTATGGCACAGGCGCTCCCAATGGCGCGCGCGCCAGTGGTGCCGGCTTGCGCGCATGCAGCGCCTGGACGGCCGGCCGGTTTTCGCGCACCCCCACCGAGCTCGGCCGCGCCTGGATCACCGCGTCGATCGCACGCTGGCTGGGCGAGATCAGGAACTCCACGCGGCGGTTGCGCGCCCGCCCGGCTTCCGTGGCGTCGGAGGCTACCGGCTGGCGCTTGCCGAAGCCCAACGCGCGCAGCCGCGACGCCGCAACGCCGCGCGCCTCCAGGGCCGCGACCACCGCCTCCGCCCGCCGGCGCGACAGCGCCATGTTGTAGGCGTCACCGCCCACCGCGTCGGTATGGCCCAACACCGCCACCTGCGCATGCGGCTCGGCGCGAAGCAGCCGCCCGGCCAAGGCATCCAGTACACCCGCCGCTCCCGGCCGCGGCGCCGACTGGTCGGTATCAAAGAAAACCCTTGAATCATAGTTCAGGCTGGTGACCGACGCCCCTGCCGCCCGCAGCACGTGGCTCTCCGCGGGCTTGCTGGATTCGCCCTTCGTGGTCGTATCGCAACCGGCGACAAACAACGCAATCAGAAGCACATAACGCATTGGCGGAGCCATCATCACGCGCGCACTATGCGTGCGTGACCGCGAAAGTCCATCCGGTGTTTTGCAAGCCCCATACTCGATTTTCTTGCTTGGAGACTGGGGACACGGTCCCTTGGGAGCCCAACGGAACCAGGAGACACCTTCATGGCTGCACTGGCTAGACGCGATATTCGAACCCTCCTTCTCGCCGCCTCCGCCCTCGTCCCGGCGCTGCTCGCCACGGCCGCGCGCGCGCAAACACCCATCACCCCGCCCGCGAACATGTCGAGCAGCTGGGCCTATGGTGCCGGGCCGACAGCACGAACCCTCCATGCGCGCGCCGCGGACATCTACAACGTCCGCGATTATGGCGCCCTCGGAACAAACACCGGCACCACCCTGGCCCAGCAGTTCCCCGCCGCAACCCTGACCTCACTAAACACCTTCGCCACCCAATGGGTCAGCGGCGTCCAGGCCTACGCATGGATGACCAACCCGGCATTCGGTCTCACGTTTTCCATGCCCACGTCCACAGACCAGGGTGGCACATCCAGCACCCTGACGTTCGCCGAGCAGCTCACGGGAATCAACAACTGGTCCGCCACCGTAGCCGCATGGCAAGATCCGACGCATGGCAACTATCTGCTTCAACCAGGCATGCAGGTCAGCGGAGCATGTATCGCTACCGAGACGACCGTTACCGCCATGGGCCGCACCCCCAACGCGAGCGGATACGCGACCGTCACCCTTTCCAAGCCTTTATCGAGCGATTGCACGGCTGGCTCTTCAATCACCTTTACGATCGCGCCAGCTCAGCTCGCCGCCTTGACCATGGACTGGCTCGGCGTGCAAAGCGCCATGGCCGCAGCGTGGCTGAACACGTCGGCCGGCGGCAGTGTCTATATTCCAGCCGGAAACTACATTCTCAACCACTCTCTGGTGAACGCTGGTGGCATCACCGACACCGGGTCGGAAGTTCCTAACCTTGATATCCACGGCGACGGGTATGCGATGACGCGCCTACAGTGGCCGAATGATCTTGGTCAAGATACTTGCGCGATCTTGAGCGGTGGCCGGGGATCACCGGAAAGCTCGAATTCTACGTATCATGGACTTCGCCTCATTGGACCCGGTTACAGCCGCGTGAACGGCACAGCGCCAAATAACATGGACGGACTGTGTCTCGGCGAATCTGATAAGGCCTACATGATCAGAATCAGTGCCATGCGAGCGGGCATTAACGGAATTAAAGACCATTGGTCACTCCGCGATGCGGTGCTCACAAATAACGGCTATGGCATCTACTTTGCGCCCTATTCATCAACGATAGGTAATCAACTAATCGAGGACACCAACTTAGCCGGCAATATGATAGCTAGCATCGGCGTAGCCACGACAGACCAAATTGATGCGAGCCTTATAAAGAATGTCCATACCGGCTTCTCCCCATATGGAATTTACTACGAAGCAAATACGAAGAATGTCAGTCAGGAACTCTATACAGTCCTTTCCAATAGCGTTCTGATGAATGTCTACATTGAAGCTGTTGGTAACGGCTGGATTTACGGCTCGGGAGAGAGCGGCGCCGTTGTCAACAACACATTCATCGGCGGTGGTGGCTCGGACGTAGGCTCCCAACCCGCCTACGCCATAACGAATGCCTCCGGAGGCGTTGTCGCTGCCCCAGCAGTTATTTACGTCAATGAGTTTCAAAACAACACTATGATAAGCACTTTCTGGTCCGCATATGGCTCCGTGAAGGATGACATTGTTGAAGCGGGCGATTACGCAGTGGGCAACAGCTGGATAAACGATACGGGGTTTGTGTTCAACGCCACGAGCACCGTCTCTCCGATCAAGGGGGGCAACAACACATCTCAGAATCGGTTTGAGACTTTCAAAGGTGATGGTGTGTTCAGGTCGTCAGGTTCCAGTGTCGGGGCAGGAGTGCCAGTTTACGACAATGGATACCTTCTGGTATTTCCTTACAAGGACGGGAGGCCGTTTAGCGGAATAACGGCTTCTCCTGCCGGGGCCGGCCATACCGTCGCTGTACTCACATACTCTGACCTCCTTTACAATGTCGCCAAGGCAGACCCTTCCCAGGCTATAGCGGCTGGACAGCCGGTCTTCGTCACCACCGGTGGATTGGCTGGTGGTCTGACCCAGGAAGGCTCAATCGGCGAGTCCGTTGGCACGTCTGCGGCAGGAAGCACAACTGTGAATATTGACCTTGATCCTGGAACGAAGGGGGGGGCTACAGGAACAGCATTAGGTCTAGCCGCGAGTGGCGGAAACCAATCCAACGCCATGGCTATCACCAGTCTTGTCAATCAGTTCAGCTATGTGAACCCGGGAACTGGTACAATCCTGGGCGTCGTCCCGATCGGTCAATCGGAAGTAGTCTGCAATGACGGGGCTAATTCTTTACTCGTCTACCCCCAGGCGGGTGGCGAAATCGGAAGCGCAGGGACAAATATAGCCGTCAGCGTGGCACCGGGGACATCTGCGACTTTCATGCGAATGTCCGCCACCGTCTGGCACAGATAGGTCCGTCGGAGCCATACGTGGGCGTCAGATCCGAGAGGGGGTCGCTCGACCCGTAATTGCCATTTTTACCCGCCATCCTCATGACCCGGGTGGCGGGACCGGTTGAGGCGCGGCTTGTATGCTACAAGCGTTATGGAAAACCCGGGCCGGCTCAGTCTCTTGCCGGCCCAACCATCCAGTAGTGGCGGAACAAGTCGAAGAGGGAACGCAGCCGCCCAGCCCGCCACGCCAAAACGGTCCCTAAGGGTCCGAAATGCCTTGGTGGCCGTCTGGCTGAAAAAAAAGCTACAATACCCAATTGTCTCTACTTCAAGTGCCGCCTGTTGGCACAATTCTGTCAGCATAGTCTTCGTATAGCCACGACGCACGTGCCATCCAGTCTCCACCGTCTCAAACGGTCCGTCATCCGTAGGGCTTATCGCTTTGTAGTCTCGGTTTGGAGTCGTAACCAGCAATCGTCCGCCAGGTTTTAAACAACCAGCCAAATCGCGAAACAGCTTGAAATCGTCTAGGATATGCTCCGTCACCTCGAGACAAATTACTACATCAAAACTTCCACGAAAATCCGTCCGCTCGTCGAGCTTACGCGCGTCTTGTACCGGGAACGCAATGTCTTTGACACCAATCAATCTTGCACGGGACTCTGCTACGGTTTGATTCCGTTCATCCCAGCTTAGGCCCACCACAGTATAACCACGTAGGGCCGCGCCGATAGCGAATGCTCCGCTACCGCACCCAACGTCCAAAAGCCGTTCGCCATTGCGTGTCGTTGGCAAGTACTGCTTCAGCCAACTCCATCTGTCGAACTCAAGCGTGTCCCCGTGAACAAGCGTTGCGGGAAAACCAAAGTATTTGACCAGCGTAGACTTTCTGTCGTCTTCCACATCCAGACTCCCGCGGACTTAAAAAGTGTTAAATTCGGGGGCATCGGCAATCCGCCCCACGATCGTTTCTAAAAACCCGGAGTTCAGTTAGGACGCGAGGCGCCCATCTCCGTCGCGGGTCGGCCATCGGCGGCCCCCAGCCTGAACTCGGTAGGACTCTTAGTCATCCCGAGAACACTCGCGTAGCCGGCGCACATCCAGATAATTACGCCGATTAGTCCAGTCACGTTCCCAAAAATCAGCCCAAGGCTGGCTGCGAACGCTGCCGTAGCTGCCACCACTGCGGCAGGAGACCCACAGCGTCGGGCCGCCGAAGCCGCCTGAATCAACACAGCAACGATACCGGCAATATAGATGGAGCCAGCTATCCAACCTAGAGAGAGATAGATAGCTAGTGGGCCGGAATCGATGCTAATCAAGTTTGCATCGTCCGAACTTACGGCGCCGCGACCGAGTGCACCGATACCGAGGCCAAGTGGATGCTTATCAAGCCATTCTGGGGCTGCCCGGTAAAGCGCAAGCCTATGGATCGCGCTGTCGTCCTGACCCAAGTCGTTCACAGTATCGAACCTGGATGTAAAACGCTGACCTACCGATGGGTAATAGGCCGACAACGTACCGAGGAGGAGCACCACGGCTACGATAGTAATCGCGAGTGTCCTGAGCATACGGCCACCGGAGCTGAGAAACACGATTAGAAGAGCTACCAGCAAAGCGCCAAGGACCGCCCTGCCGAGAGTCATAAGAAGCACGACGACACAAACAGCGGTAAGAACCGAGGCCAGCCTGGTCCGAAAATGCAACGAGAGAATTATCAGCATTTCAAACCAGGGAGCAGCTACTCCCGCAGAATTTAGTGTGCTGAAAACACGAATCTTGTAGGCAACTGGTTGACCGCCTGCGGTCACTCCGGAATTGATGAGCCATGCGGAGTCCCAAGGGGGCGGCGCGAAGAATTGAACTACGCCATATACCGCCAGAAGGAGCATGTTTAGGGTGACGAACTCTGTAAGCGGCCGCTCCAGGTCTGCTATCTCAGAGGCATGGCGAATAAGAAAATAGTAATAAGTTATCGGGACGATCCAGTCCGCGGCGCCAATCAGTCCGGATATTATATTGCCTTGAACAAGACTTACAACGATCCCATATACAACGGGAGTGAGCAGCAGAAGGCCGGTCGTGGACTCCTTGAGACGAAAGACTCGGGCGCTCGACAAAATATCTGCCACCATTAAGAGGGACAGAAGGTTCGGTAGCCCAAGTACAATATTGGTCGGATCGAAACCGCAATACAAGTCTATTAGGCGGCGTACAAATGGAGTTAGTGTCCACGCCCAAAGCGAGAACAGTAAAAAGTCCCACGGCGATCTCCGAATATACGCTACGCCTACGGCTACGCTTGCAATGATGTAAAAGAACTGGCTTCCCTGCCTCAGACCGCCGGCAGCGAGGACAACGGTCGCGCCTATGATCAGGACGAACACGACGAGCCCGACGATACTCCGTCGCCAGTTTCCTTTCGCCGAAACTGAGGCCCATTGCGACATTTAAGGCGCCCTCGTGGATGCAGGCGGCCTACGCTTCGTCCAGCCTGAACCAAGCAGGTTACACCCTTGGCGGGTCGGGAATGCCAGCTTTATGAACGGCCACAGCATAACGTAAGCCAGACACTAGCAAATTCTTGCACGGCTCGTACCTAACTCTTACAGCAAGTATCTATTTAGATCAATGCCATAAGAAAGCCTTACTCGCAAGCGAAAGTTGGCATCACGTCAACTTCTGCAGGCCGCGTTTTAACTGGAGCGTGCAAGCACTTCAGGCTCGCCGCCCAGCCACTCGCAAACCTAATGCTGCTTGTGCTGAACACTGAAGCCCTTGGTCCGGTGCCTGGGCTGCGTGACGCTGTTAGCAAGCTGCAGCCGCTGGCCCGCGCTGAGTTCATCACCTTACGGATGCGCCTGATCAAGACCCGCGTTCGCATCGCCGGGTGCGCATCGCCCTTGCACTCGCACGTACCGAAGTAGTGCTGTCCGCCAGCCTCACGGTGCCCAGCGGCCCGACATCGAGTACAAGCTCGGCTTGTATGGTAAACGCGTTCCCTAAGGAACTCGGAGAGGATCATCGCACGCACATCATGCTAAAAAGGGAAAACCCGCCGGTGGGTGAGGAGGCAGCAGGTGCGATAGATGGGAATGACACCGAGTCTCTCGTGTTACGTTGCCCCGATAGCTCCGCTTGTGTTTCGAGGACATCCCGACTTAGTATCGAAGGCTGCGAACTGGTAAATGGTGTGATGACTACACAACCTCAGTTGCCTGGACGTTTAGACGCGCTTGTTGAGTCATCAAGAGAGGCTATTGGATTTCGCTCGAGAAAACGCGTGGCTTTCTTTCTCAGCTGCGACTCCTTTGAAGGCTTTTACGGGGGCACCTTTGGTCTTGATCGAGAGACTTTTCTTTCGTCGTATCGGAACGACTTTGTGTGGCAGTATGCACAGGGGCTTTGTAATAGGGGTCACTACGTGGTGATCTACATTCTATCCTATGGCAGCGCAGGCTTGCAACAGATTTCGGGAAATTTATGTGTTCGCTTTTTACACTTGCCCGTATGGTTGCGTATTACTGACGCGTTTTTTTATCGCCTTCGTGGTGTGCAGCGTGGTGCTTCACTTCGTGATCATATTGCCCATCTGGGGTATGGCCACGCTCTCCAAGTCGCGCTGACCTTGGATCGGGTCGATGTACTTTATCACCAGGAGATATGGACTCCGCGCTTCGATATCTCGGTGCGCTCCAGCAAGATACCTGTCGTCGGTGCGGACCACGGCGCAATATACGCAGACTGGATGGGGCCGGCGAAACGTCGGTCAATGGGCCTCGCCTGCCATGTTACTTGCCAGTCTGAGACAGCCTTGCAGCGTGCTCTCGCATTCGGTGCCAGAGCTGAAATTCTATATAACGGGGTCGACACTAACTTCTTTAGTCCACCACAACCAGAACTACCTAGATCGAAAACGGTCCTAACCGTCGGACGTCTCGTCGAGACCCAGAAGCGATTTTCGGATTTGCTTCGTGCGATGCAACTTTTGCCGGATTTCTCTCTGACACTTGTCGGGGCCGGTCCCGACCTAGCCATGCTGAAGCAACTAGCAGCAGAACTCGGGGTTGTAGGGCGCGTAGATTTTACTGGGTTCATAGGAGACCGGGATGCGTTACGCACTCTTTACGGAAAGTGTGGCGTATTCGCTTCCGCTTCGAGTTGGGAGGCTGCGGCGCTTGTCGTTCTTGAGGCCATGAGCTGTGGAGCACCTATTGTAGCCACTCGGATTCCGTCTTTCGAGGATTTGCTGGAAAACGATGTTGACGGGATTCTAGTTCCCGTGGGAGCTCCTGAAGAGCTCGCTCGTGCAATCCAAACTGCGTATCGGCGTCAGAAAGAGTTTGGAGAAAACGGACGGAAAACTGTCGTCGCTCGCCACTCGGCGAGTTTGCTTTATGAACGGCTATCGGAAATATTACAGTCGGTCTAGGTGGCGACCTGACAGCAGTGTCTGCGCCTCACCTATCTCAATCAGGTCCGTTCCATCCGCCAAGGCGCCGCCGTCAGAGATGGGCTCACTTGCAGAGACGAGAGTCGCCTTTTTTTAGGTTCTCAAACCAAACAGCACGGCTGAGAAAATGCCGCGACCACACGGACCATCGCTTTCTGTCGTTGAATTATGTCACCGCCATAGAGCGCTGCAGCCAACGGCTAATCCAGCGCTCACGCCACCTGCCAATCGGCCGATCAACGTAGATCAAGACAAAGTAACTCACCGCGTATGCCGCTACAATCAGAAGGGAAACAAAAGGTGCCTTTGTTTCTCTGCTTAGACCGGTGAGGAAGTCCGTCGCGATAACGACAGCTAGCCAATGACAGCAATATATTACGTAAGACATGTCGCCGGCTAGCCGATCTCCGGAGGAGGACCTAACGTGAACCGAGGCAAGTGCCAGGGGCGCTAGGAACAGGGCAAGCGCAAAGTTTAGTGCCCGGTTCCAAATGAAATTGGATGGACTGAGACCGGGAAATAGGCAGCCACGTAATGCTGGTAGCAGGGCAAACGTAACCAAAAACGCCATTGAAAGCAAGGGTGAAAGCCTCGTTGCCCATGTGGGAAGCTTTAGATTGGATTGCGCGGCGATGGACCCGATTAGAAAGAACCCGAGGTAGGGCAGTACGTTGTCCGCGCCGTCTCGATTGAGAAAAAAGGAAATATAGACTCCGCCAGAAAGAACAAAAAGCGTAACGATACGCCATGAGTAGTGTATCAATTTCGTCATAACGTAGTATATGAGTGGAAATACGATATAGAATTGCATTTCAATATCAAGTGACCAAGCCGGCGCGAGTGGCTTTTGCGATAGGCTCGAGTAACCCAGCACCAAAGCATTTGGAATAAAGTCGTACACAGTCTGTGAGTGAGCAACGTTATCAGACAGCCCGAAGTGCAATATTAAAGCGAGGGTATTAAAAAGTAGGAAAATTGGGAGAACTCGCAGAGATCTTGATGCAAGGAAGACGAAGTATGGTGTTTCAGCGCGGGAGTACTTCATTTGGAACATGCGGAAGATCCAAAAACCGCTGAGGACGAAAAACAGATAGACAGCAGAACCTCCAATGCTGAGCTTTGTAAAATGCGAACCGATGACTATCGTAGCTAGTAGAAGCCTGAAGAGACCTGGCGAGATCATGATGGTCAGTCTCCCTTTACCCTGTTTATACGAAAACGAAGCCAAAACGAATAGTGTGCACTAGTGTTTCCGTACATGCACCATGGCCGCCCGGAGCCTGTCCCGATATGACATCTCGTAGACAACGTTCACTTCCTGTGAACATGGAGTTCTGTGTAGTGTCTTGTCTAGCTGCCACGAGGCCCTCGAAAGTTCGTCCAAGCCCATGCTGGGGCATCTCGTATGGCGGTCGTATCCAGCAAAGCTATGACATACTTACTTGCCATTGCCTCCCAGGAGTAACGTTCAGCGAGACCGCGGGCGTTTCGGCCCATCTGCTGCCTCCGGTGATCGTCTACGATTACAATACGTAACGCGGCAGCCAGCGCTTCCGCGTCCTCGCAATCATTTAAGATGGTACCGACTCCAGGCTCGATGAGCTCCGATCCGCCGGCACTTCGGGCGGTCACCACAGGGATGCCACTAGCAAGTGCCTCAAGCAAGACCAACGAACAAGCCTCGTAACGAGAGGGAAAGACAAACAGGTCCGACGCTCGCATCAGGGACGGCATGTCACGGCGAAAACCGAGAAAATGCACTTGCCGGGCAACACCAAGCTGCCGTGCCATTTCGGGATAGGGCGTGCCTTGTTCTCGTCCGGCTACCGCAAGGTGCAGATCTGGCACCATTGTCAACGCCTTAAGCACCGTCTCGAGGTTCTTGCGCGGGGACTTTAGATCCCCGGCGAACAACGCCAGCTTCACGTGTACCGGCAGGCCGAGGGCTTCCCGTTGCGCGGGTCCGGGATGGAACTCGTCAAGATCGACACCGTTCAAAATTACCGATACTTTCGCCGAGATCATGCGGTTGTGCCTCAGATCTCCAGCAACGCTGTCCGAAACCGCAACCAGCCTTGCCGAACGGCGAAACGCCAGCCGTTCCAAAGCCACGTTCAGGCCAGTATAAATCCGCGCATAGAGCGAGTGCGCACTCAGCGGTCCTTGCCAAGGATGCTGTGCCGAGTTGAGCCAGGAGGCGTGAACGAAATGCACGGCGTTCACGTCGCAGCGTGCCCAGGTGACAAAGCCGTTTGCCATTATCGCGTCGTAACCGGCCTTGTCGCGGGCAACGGCGTTCCGGCTGCGCCAGGCGAAAAGCTGGTCTCGCAACAAGCGGGTCGGCAGCCAGTCAGGCGGCGGCAGGACGATTGCCTTGCTCTGCACGTCCGCCGACAAGCCGCTCACATGTTCGGCGATAACGACGACGTCATGCCCCTGGCGCGCGGCCTCGGCGGCAATCTCAAGGTTGACGCGCCCCTGCCCGTCGTTGCGGCCGACACGCGGCGTAATGATGCAGAACCTCATGGGATGGCGGTCCCGCTGGGGGCGCCGCGGGGTGCCGCGAGAGCCGGCGTGCCTCGGCTGCCGCGTTGCCGAAGCGAGCGATACCCGGACATTTTTGCTCGCTGCACGGTGCCAAAGCGACGCCACGAACCAGTGCCGAGCCGTGGCACATAGCGGATCGCCTGAACGAGACCGGGCGATGTTCCGGTGCCCACCAACACGGACCAGACAACGTAGGCGACGCGGCCAGCCGGGGTCAGCGAGGGCCAGAGTGCGACGACTTCGTTATGGGCAAGTTCGGACAGACCTCTCAGGTCCCTGCCCTTGGCCACACCCGCATAATGGCGCGGCTCCTCGCGCGTTGCGGCATAATGATCCACCGCGACCAGCGGATCATAGAGCAGCTTCCAGCCAGCGCGCCGAACCGCGAGAGAAAACGCGATGTCCTCGTATGGCTGCGCCCCGGTGCCGCAAAGCCGCGTATCGAACCGCATGCCGCCGAGTGCCGCGGCGCGATAGCTCATGTTGGCACCCTTGAGGAAATCGACGTCCCGTGGCGCGCCGATGCCAAGATGGTGGTTGCCGATGGTTCGGCCGAACCATTGCAGACGGCCAACCGGAGATGCGCCGCGGTCCTCGAAACGCGCGCCGTCATGGCACCAATCGCGGCCACCCACCCCGCCGAGCGCAGGATCTTTGGAGAAATGGGCAAGAATGCGGGCAAGCCAGTCGGGGTGCGGCACGGTATCGTCATCGGTGATCGCAAGCACGTCCGTGCGGCAGGACTCCAGCCCGGTATTGAGGGCGTGCACCGTGCCCGGCCGCGACACGGTCAGCACACGCAGCGGCAGGGGTCCCGCGAGCGGCCGTGCAGCAAGTGCTTCGAGCGTGGCGGCATCGTCCGCGCGAGCCACAACCAGGACATCGTCCGGCATACGGGTCTGCGCCGCCAGCGCCGCCAGCCCACGCAGCAGACTGTCCGGCCGGCGATAGCTGCAGATCAGCACTCCGATGGTTTGTGGCTGGGCGTACATCCCGCTCAACGCCCCGCCATCCAAGCAACGTCCGCACGGCTGATCAGCAAGCGCGGCAGGTCGATACCGAGAACCTTGCGGAAACTTACCAGCACGCAGGACAGACGAACCATGCCGCCGAGCAGGGTCGCACCAGCCGCGCCCACGATGCCGTAGGCAGGCACGAGAACAAGCATCGTCGCGAGTGAGGTGGTAACCCCCGCGACCTCGACGCCCGTGACCACGCTCGGACGGCCGGTGCCGCTGAAAGCCTGGGCCAAGGTCCGCGCGGCGCTCGAAACCACTGCCTCAATGAGCAACACCTGGAACGGCAGAACGGCAGCGGCGAAACGGGTGCCATAGAGCAATAGCAAAAGCGACGGGCCGGCCACGCCGATCGCCATCGCGCCAGTCGCGTTCACCACGGTAGTGACACGCATCGCGCGCGCGACCGTCGCCACAACGCTCGCTGCCTCTCGTGCTGCGATCGACGGAAACAGCACCGTGGCGATGGCGCCCTGGGCGACGTTGAGCACGCGCGACAAACTCAGTGCCACGGCGTAGGCGCCAACCGCCGCCGGCTGCAGCAGAAACACGATCACGACCTGATCGAGATACCCCGACATGGCCCCCAGGATATCCACACCGTAAAATCGTATTCCGTAGCGGAGCAGCCGGCGCGGGTATGGTGCCGCAACAGTAAAGCGCGGGCGAAGCACCGCCTGAGCGCGCGCCAGAAGAAAGAGAAATGAGGGGACGGTCGGAACGAAATAGGCCGCCGCGGCGGAGATCGGGGTCAGGAGACCGAAGGCGGCCAGCAGGAGCAGGGTCGCCAAGGCGCCGAGGCTCTGGAAATAGAGCACGCGGTTGGCCAAGGCGAATTGCCCATTCGCCTCCAGGACACCCGAGAGCAGCGGCGTGACCACCCCGAACGGCACCGCGAAAAGCAACAGGCGGGCGAAGGTGACCGTGCCGCTGCTGTAACGGCCGAGCCATTCGGGCAAGAGCAGGAAGCCGATTGCGGTCGCCGCCAGCCCCGTCGCACAGGTCAGGATCATCGCGGCGCCAAAATAGCGACCGCCCTCCTCCGGATCGGCCCGAAGATTGTAGATCAGCGAGGCATGCAAGCCCAACGTGCACAACGCGGCCAGCACCGTTGGTGCGACGACCAGCGCCGCCTGCTCGCCGCGTCCGGCAGGCCCAAGCCACGCAGCGGTGAGCAGGCCGGAACAGACATTGCCGCCCAGGGCGACGACGCGTATCCACATCACGCGAGCCACGGTGCCGATCTTGGCACGCCCGGAAAGCCCGTGGTGGAGGCGACTTATCACTGCGCGCGCCGTCGCCACGCAAGCCGCCGCGCAACAGGCATACGATCAGGCAATGGCTCGGTGTAGGCCGGATACGACCGCGCATAGTAGCTGCCGTCGGTCGTGGCGCGGGCGAAACGACGCAGGTCGACCTTGCTCAGCACCACGCCGTTGACCCGTATGCCCGCCCGGCTTAGCGCCTTGAATGCGGCCTGCACCGAGGCGCGCGGCGTCTGCCGCCAGCCGACCAGCATCACCACGTCGTCGACCAAGGGGGCGATGCTCAGCACGTCCGGCACCGCCAGCACCGGCGGCGTGTCGATGATGACCACGTCATGCATGGCGCGAAGCTGTTGCAGCGTGCGCGGCAGGTCCGCTGAGGCGAGGACCGCGTGCGGGTTGAGGGTATTGAGGCGGGCGACCAGCACGTGCAGCCCCGTGCCGGGCTCCAACGCGGGGTCGGCGAAGGGCGCTCCGGTTGCCTCGGCGTCCGTCCCGAGCGGGTCGAGCTGGGCGAAATGGGTGCGCAGGCTCGACCGTCGCAGGTCGCAATCGAGCACCGCCACCGACAGGTTGCGCGCCGTCGCCGCCCGCCCCAGCGCCACCGAGAACGAGGTCTTGCCCTCGCCCGGCATCGCCGATGTCACCATCAGTACCCGTCCCGCCCGCGCGTCGCCACGGAAGCGGCCGCCGATCAGCCCGGCGAACACCGCCTGCAACGCCTCCGCCTCACGCGGATCGCAGGCGCGATCGCCGCGGCCGCCCGTCGATTTCGGGAACAGCCCCAGCACCCGCAAGCCGGTCTGCTCCTCGACCTGCTCTGGCGTGCTGAACACCCGCGACAGCAGCTCCAGCGCGTAGGCGAGGCCGGCGCCGACACCGAGCATCGCCATGAAGGTGCCGACAACGATCATCCGCGTGCGCGGGAACGACGCGAACGTCGGCGGCGCTGCCTCAACGATCAGCTGCACGTCCGGACGCTGCATCGCCGCCTCGACGCGGATCTGCTCAAGCCGTGTCGCCGCCGCATCGTAGGCCCCGCGCGCCGACACCGCGTCGCTTTGGAGGTCGGCGAGCCGGGTTTGCGCCACACCCTGCACCCCGACCTGGCTCTGCAACGCCTTTACACTGGCGGCCAGTGCCGCGCGCCGGGCCGCAAGTGCGGCCACATCGCCGCGCACGCTGGTCACCGCCTTGTCGATCTCGTTGCGTATCTGCCGCCGCACCCGCGCGATCTGCAGGCCGTTCGCCACCACTTCGGTGTTGGCGGCACCCAGCCGCTGCTCCATCTCCACCCGCGACGAGGCCAGCATCGCCTCCTGCTGCAACAGCCCCTGGATGATCGGCGAGCTCAGCACCGTCGCACTGGCGTCGAGCTGACCCGGGCCGGCCTTCGCCGCGTCCTGCAGCTCGGCCAGGGTGCTCTGCTTCTGGGCAAGCTCGCCGCTGGCTACGACCAGTTGTGTATTCATCCCCGACAGGCTCTGCCCTAGCAACGTCTGTCCCTGCAGCGTGGTCAGCCGTCCCGCCTGGCGCTGCTGCTCGACCGCACGGTCCGCCGCCACCAGGCCCGCGCGCAGTTGCGCGACGTGGCTGGTCAGCCAGCTATCGGCCTGGTCGGTCAGGCCGGCCTGCACCGCGCGACGCCGGTTGACGAAGGCCTGCGCGTAGGCATTCGCGATCGACGCCGCAAGCTTCGGATCATTCGCCGTCGCCGTCAGCGAAATCACATACGAGCGGCCGTCATTGCCGAATTCCACAGACCCCGCCAGCTTCTTGGCGGCAGCATCGACCGTCATCGTGCAGGGCGCCGTATGACCGCCCCAGTGCTTCGCGGGTGCGCAGAATTCCGGGTTGCGGTTGAGGCCGAGCTGCTTGACGACGTCGAGCGCGAGACTCGGCGAGTGCAGCCCCTCCATGTAGGTGCGCAGCAGCTCCAGATCGACCATCTGGCTGGGCAGCAGCGTCTCGCCATTGCTCAGCCGCGGCTGCCGCGGATCGATCATCATCGAGGCGTTCGCCGCATAACGCGGCGGCAACTGCGCAACAACGATCCCGACCATCGCGGTGGTGAGCAGCGCGAAGACCAGGATCGCCCATTTGCGCTTGAGCGCCACCTGCAACGGCGTCGGACCGGCCACGCCTGCGCCGCTGCCAACCGTGGTCTCGAACCCCTCATCCATGGACAGGGCCTTGGTCGGCACGGCGGGCAGTGCTGCTGGATAGAGCCTCGATTCCGCCATCACAGCACCTCCCGATAGACCGACGCCACCTGCGGCGTCACCACGCGCCAGTCGAAATGACGGCGCGCATACTCCTGGCAGGCCGCGGCATTCGGCAGCCCCGACGAGCCGTCGAGAAAGGCGGCGATCCCGCTGGCGATGCTCGGCCCGTCACTGCCGCCCAGCACCATCGCTCCGGACAGGCCGGAGACCACCTCGGGCAGCCCGCCCACAGGGGTCACCAGCACTGGCGTGCCGGCGGCGAGGCTCTCGATTGCCACCAGGCCGAAGCCCTCCAGCCCCGCGGTCGGCACCAGTGTGACGTCCGCCGCGCGGTAGCACAGCGCCAGCCGGTCCTGGTCGATCGCGCCCTCGAAACACACTGCGTCGGAGAGGCCGCGCTCCGCCGCATGCCTCTCCAGCATCCGCCGCTCCGGCCCGGTGCCCGCGATATGGAGGACCACATCGCGCGTTCCAGGCGCCTGCGTGCGACGCAGCGGCGCCATCGCGTCGAGCAGCCGGTCCAGCCCCATGCGCTTGACCAGCCGGCGCACCGCGAACACCACCGGACGATCGGCGTCCCAGCCGAGGGCCGCGCGCGCCTGCGCCCGTGTCGCACCATGCGCGAAACGGTCGCAATCGACGCCGCCCGGCACGCAGCGGATCGCACTGTCTGCGACGCCATACTGCGCCTGCGCCAGCCGGGCGAACGCCTGCGACAGCACGATCACCCGATCGGCACGACGGTAGGCGACCCGCTCCAGCGCGCGCTTGACCCGCACATTGGCGAGACCCGCACCCTCGAGCGCGCTCTCCAGCGCCCAGGGCCCGTGGAAATGCGCGACCAGCGGCAGCCCGGAGATACGGTCGAGCAGCGGCAGGCTGTAGAGCGCGAAATGCGAGGCGACGAGGTCGGGACGGGCTTGCGCGAAACTGTCGCGCGCCGAACGGCGCAAGGCCAGCGCACGACGCGCCAGCGACGTGCCTGCCACGGCAAAACCGCGCATCCGCTCGGATGTCTGGCGCTGCACATCGCCGCTTCCCGGCACCACGCCGCGCACCGCGAAGCCTTGCGCCGGAAGCCCCTCGAACAGGTGGAAGAACATGTTCTCCGCCCCGCCGCGACGCTCGGGGAACCAGCCACTGCCGATCGAAAACAGGTTGGTCGCGGTCATCGGTCCACCACCGCGCGCACGATGTCGCCGATGTCGCCGCGCAGCCGTTCCACCCCGTAATGACGCTCGGCGCGCAACCGCGCGGCCGCGACGACCGGCGCGAGCCGTTCCGGCTGCGCGCGCACCCGTGCGAGAGCCACGGCCAGCGCCGACGCATCGCCCGGCGGCACCAGCGTCCCCACCTGTCCGCCATCGAGGATTTCCGCGGCAGCACCCGCGCGCGATGCGATTACCGGCGTTGCCGCCAGCATCGCCTCCACCAGAGTGAGCCCGAACGGCTCCGGATCGATCGAGGGATGCACCACGACGTCCACCGCCTGCATCAGCGTCGGCACGTCCTCGCGGTGGCCGAGGAAACGCACCCGCGAGGCAACACCCAGGCGCGCGGCCTGCGCATGCAGCACACGTCCATAATCGTCCTCGCCGAACAGCGCGCAGCCGGCGATGATGCAGGTGGCATCGGGCAGCAGCGCCAGCGCGTCGAGCGCGATATGCTGGCCCTTCCAGGGTGCGAGACGGCTGAATACGCCGAAGACGAAACCCTCCGGCAGACCGAGGCCCTGCCGCAGCGCCGCGCGCGCGTCGGCGCCACGCACCACGCGCGGCGGCGGCACACCATTGGGCACGACCGTGACCAGTGACGCGCACCCCCCGGCCGCGACGAACGCGTCCGCGACCGCTTGCGAGGGTGCGACCACACGTGCGGCACGTCGGTTGGCGAGTGCCACCACCAGCGCGATCTGCGCCCGGCCGAAATGACTGCGATCAAGGATATCGTGCAGGTGCCACAGCAGCTTGGCACCTCCTGTCCGGGAGGCGAGCGCGCCGAGCACGAAGCTCTTCTGGCTGTTGCAATAGATCAGGTCGTGCCGCGATGCGAGCGTACGTATCTGGCGCACCAGTCCCGCCATGCCGCCAAGCCGCGGCAGCGTTCGCAACAGACCGCCGTCGCGCCGGATCGCCCGCAGGTCGAGCGGCTTGCGCGCCAGTAACACCTCCATGCCGAGGGCATTCAGCCGGTCGCGCAACGCACCATCCTGGAACAGCAGGATGCTACTTGCGCCAGCAGGGGCCGCGAACGCCGGCGCGATTGCCAGCAGGCAGGTCTCGGCGCCACCGATACGCCCGGTATGGGTGAGGAAGAGCACCCGCGGCGCGCGCCTGGACTTCGGTGTCGGCACCACCCCCCCGCCGACCGCGGGCGCCGTCATGACCTGGCCAGACATCTCAGACCCGGCTTACGCGCTTGGCCGGCTGCAGCACGGGCGCCAGTTCCGGAACCCAGGATCGTTCCGGACGTGGCAGCAAGGGCATCTGCGAACCCGCACCCTCAAGACGCTCGCAGAAGGCCTCGTAGTGCTCCATCACGAAGGCCCGGAACGTCTCATGGAAGTGGTCCTGGGAAAAGCGCGTCGCGTTCTCATGGCAGGCGGCCGGCGCGAAGGAGTCCTCGACGGTAATGAAACGCTGCACCGCGTCGGCGATGCACTCCGCCTCCGGCCGCTCGAAGAACATGCCTGTGGGGTGCGGGCCGCAGGTGCGCACCGTCTCGCGGGCGCCGCCGCGGCCAAGGGCGATGACCGGGGTGCCCTCGCTCTGCGCCTCGACCGGAATGATGCCGAAATCCTCCTCGGCGGCAAAGATGAAGGCGCGCGCGCTGGCCATTGTCTGTCGCAGCGCGCGATCCGGCAGAAAGCCCGTGAAGCTCACGTTGGGCCCGGCGATCGATCGCAGATACTCCGCCTCGGGCCCATCACCCGCAACGATCAGCCGCTCCCCCGGGAGCTGTCGGAACGCCTCGACGATACAGCGCACGTTTTTGTAAGGGACCAGCCGCGAGGCGGTCATGAAATGGCGTCCCTTGCGCACCGGCTTGTGCGTTGCCGGAACCTCCACCGGCGGATGGATCACGCGCGCCTCGCGGCCGTAGATCTTGCGTATGCGCCGGGCCACGAACCCGGAATTCGCCATGTAGGCGTCGGGACCGCTGGCCGTGCGCACGTCCCACATCCTGATCCGGTGCAGCAACAGCCGGGTCAGCAGTCCCTTCGGACCACGTTCCAGGCCGGACTCGCGCAAATACTGGTGCTGCAGATCCCAGGCATAGCGCATCGGCGAGTGCACATAGGCCAGGTGCAGCTGGTCGGGGCCGGTGAGCACGCCCTTGGCGACCGCGTAGCTGCTCGAGATCACCAGGTCATAGGCGGAGAGATCGAGCTGCTCGATAGCCAGCGGCATGATCGGCAGGAACATCCGGTGATGCTCGCGCACACCTGGGAGACGCTGAAGAAATGATACATGGCTTTGCGTATAGCCGATTGTCCGGCGGTCAGCGGCCGGCAGGAAATCGAACAGGCAGAACAGGTCGGCGCGGGGGAAGCAACGGAACATCGCGGCGAGAACCTTCTCCGCCCCGCCGAGCGTATAGAGCCAATCATGAACGATCGCGACACGCATCAGATAAGTCGCCTCATCAGTTCGCCGTACAATTATTCGGCTATTGACTGCTCAATGCCGCCTCGAAATCAGGTTTCCAGACACCAGCCCGACGAACATCGCGGCAAGCCTCTATAAATCTGTGTTCTTCTTAAATGACAGGAATGCAAAAGTCGGGTCGCTCTGCAAACCATCGCAACCTGATTAGGCGTATATCGAAGATGCTGAGCTCGCAACTGCTGTTTCGGCCGCGCACAGTCCGAGGAGAGTATTCACACTCTTTTACCGAACAAAACGGTCTCTTGCGCGCAGCGCAGGGAACTCTCGCCAGAGTCTTCTGGCTAGCGCACTGAGCCTACGCCGAGCCGCTGCTGGACCTGCCAGGTTTTCGTGCGGGTTGCGAACGAAACCCAGCCGAGTGCCGCGCCGAAATGCCGCAGCAACTGGAAGCTGAACGGCTCCAGCAGCGAGGCGAGCAGCGCCGGCCCAACCGCCAGCGCCGCGTTCGGACCCACCCAGCGCCGATACAGGCGCAGCGACCAGAGATGAAAGGCCACATCCAGCGCGATCTTGGCGGCGATGATGACCAGGACCGGCCCCACCAGTCCGAACCGCCCCTCCACCAGATAGACCACCAGCAACACCGCACCCGTCAGCCCATAAAGCGGCTGCAGCGTATCGATCGCCTTGACCGGCAGCATTGCGGTGCCGGTATGGCCGTAGCGCGGGTTGCCGACCATGTGCCGATACCAGAGCTGCGTCTGCAAAAAGCCGCCGAACCAGCGCCGGCGCTGACGCAGGAATGCGCCTGGTGTGCTCGGCGCATCGGTGCGCGCATGGGCCGCCCCGATCACCGCGGTATGCCAGGTCTGCCCGGTGCGACCGGCATGGTCGCGCAGCCGGTGCGTCAGTTCGTAATCCTCGACCAGGCAGTCGGGATCGAAGCCGCCGACCGCCAGCAGCGCCCGACGCCGGTAGCAGGCGAACGCACCGGAGATCAGCAGCAGTCCGTCGGCGCGCATCCAGGCATAGCGCGAGAGAAAGTTGCGGACATATTCGTAGGTCTGGAACCATTGCAGCAGACGCCCGCGCAATGATGGGCCGCAAAGCGGCTTGAGCACCCCGGTCGCGGCGACGAGGTCAGGATCGTCGGCGAACGCCGCCCGCATCGCCCGCAGCGCCGGCGGATCAAGCAGGGTGTCGGCATCGACCGTGAGCACGAGGTCGGTGTCGATCATCGCGCAGGCGACGTTGAGCGCCTGCGCCTTGCCGCCACGCGGCAGACGCAGCCAGCGCAGCGTGGGATACAGGGCACTTGGCCGGCTCACCGCGCCGGGCACCGCGACCAGCCCGTACTCGCGTTCGAGCAGGGATGCGGTCGTGTCGGTCGACCCGTCGTCCGCGATCAGAATGACATCAGCCGGATCGCTTTGCGCGAACAAGGCCGCAAGCGTCACCGGCAGGCTGGCGGCTTCGTTATGGGCCGCGACGATGATCGTGGCGGACGGCGGTAGGCCGGTCGGCTCGATTGGTGCCGGACCATGCCGCAGACCCAGCGTCTGGGCGAACACGAACAGAAGCAGTGCGGTGTCGTAGAGGATGTAGGCGATCCCGGCGGACCAGGCGAACACGCCGCCGCCGAGAAAGGCACGGCCGAGCAGGACGACCCAGAGCAGCAGGGCGCCGGCATGGATCAACCGGCTTCCCAGAGGGGTCGGCGGTGGGTTGAAACGCGGCGAGATCAGGCCTCGCACCGCCGCCAGATCGTCCTCGATGGTGGCGGCGATGGTGTCCATGGCGGCTTAGGGCGCGGCGGAGGTCGCGGAGCCGCGCCACAGATCGATGCCGCCTTCAACCGCATGACGGTCGATCTCGGCAAGTTCGCTGTCGTCAAACCCGAGCGTGTTCGCGGCATCGAGGCTGTCGTCGAGCTGCTTGACCGAGCGTGCACCGATCAGCGCAGAAGTCACGCGCCGGTCGCGCAGCACCCAGGCGATCGCCATCTGCGCCAGGCTCTGGCCGCGTTGTGCCGCGATCTCGTTCAAGGCACGCACCCGGCCGAGCAGTTCGTCGTTCAGCAGGTCGCGCGAGAACGAGCTGTCCTTGGCGACACGCGAGTCGGCGGGGATGCCGCCAAGATACTTGTTCGTCAGCAGTCCTTGGGCGAGGGGGGAGAAGGCGATGCAGCCGGCGCCAAGCCCGTCGAGGGTGGCCAGCAGCTCGTCCTCGATCCAGCGATTGACCATTGAATAGGACGGCTGATGGATCAGCAGCGGCGTCCCCAATTCGTGCAGGATCGCCGCCGCCTTGCGTGTCATCTCCGGCGAGTAGGAGGAAATCCCGACATACAGCGCCTTGCCCTGACGCACGACGTGATCCAGCGCGCCCATCGTCTCTTCCAATGGCGTGCTGGTATCCAGCCGGTGCGAATAGAAGATGTCGACATAATCCAGTCCCATGCGACGCAGGCTGTCATCGAGGCTGCTGATCAGATATTTGCGTGAGCCGCCGACGCCGTAAGGACCCGGCCACATGTCCCAGCCGGCCTTGCTGGAGATCACCAGCTCATTGCGGTGCGCGCGCAGGTCGGTCGCCAGCATCCTGCCGAAATTCTCCTCCGCCGAGCCGTAGGGAGGGCCGTAATTGTTGGCGAGATCGAAATGCGTGACGCCGCGGTCGAAGGCGCGGCGCACCACGGCGCGGCCGGTCTCATAGACGTCGGTGCCGCCGAAATTATGCCACAGCCCGAGCGAGACCGGCGGCAGATCGAGACCCGAGCGGCCGCAGCGGCGATAGCCATGCTGGCTGTAGCGATCGGGACTGGGGACATAGGTCATGCATTCCTCCTGGTGTCGTGCAGCAGCGCCAGCAGTGCCGACGCCTCGGGCCGGGGCGCAATCCGCACGGACCGCCAGGTCAGTCCGGCCAGCGCCTCGCCCACGGCGGCGCTGAGAACCAAGGCGGTGATGTCGTCCAGCACGCAGCCCGGCGCAAGGGGACAGCGGTCGAAGGTCTGGGCGAAGGTCTGGGCGAAGGTCCGGGCGGTCTCCGCCGAAAAGAACAGGCAGGCGGCGATCCGCTGGTCACGCAGCGCCGCCTCGGCCGCGGGGGCAAGGCGCGGCATTGGTCGTGCCGCATAGACGGCGCGTCGATGCAGCCCGTAGCCATGCGCGCGCAATGTCATGGCGAGCCCCCGCCCCTGCCCCGAGCCGGTCGCCAACAGCAGCGCCGCTGGTGCCGGCATTTGGGCGCAGACCAGCGCGGCGAGGTCGTCAGCGTCGCCGGCGGCGCTGTGCGTGCGCGCAAAGCCTGCGGCCCGCATGCGCGACGCCGTGCTGTCGCCGACCGCGAATACAGGCAGCGCGCGCAGGTCCGGATCACCGCGCGCCGCCGCGTCCATTGCCGCCACCGCTTGGCCGCTGGTCAGCAGGATGGCGTCCAACTGGCACGAGGCTGGCAGGCGCGCGGGCCGGCCGGTAATCCGAAGCAGCGGACAGGCGACCGGCGAAAAGCCGAGGCGCGCCACCGCCGCCATGGTCTCGCTTAAGCCCGGCTCCGGGCGGGTCACCAGAACGCCGTTCCGCACCGGCACTGACCGATCAGGCGAACAGGTCGGGCGGGCTGTCGGCGCGCAGCGAGCGGCCAAGCTCGCGGCCCAGCCGCTCGGCATCGTCGGTGGCGCCGCTGATCGCGCGCTTGAGCAGGAACGAGCCGTCCGGGCGCGCGACCAGGCCGGTCAGATGCAGCTCCGGCTGCTCGCCCGCCACCACCGGGATCAGTCGCGCGTGACCGCCGATCGGCGTCCGGCAGGAGCCGTCCAGCTCGGCCAAAAGCGCGCGCTCGGCCAACGACACCGCGCGCGCCTTGTAGTCCTCGATGGCGGCGAGCAGTTCGCGCAACTCGACGTCGGTCTCGCGCACGGTCACGCCGACGATGCCCTGCCCGGCCGAGGGCACCATGAGGTCCGGATCGAGCACGATGTCGGCGCGGTCCTCCATGCCCAGCCGCTTGAGGCCTGCGAGGGCCAGCATGCTCGCGTCGCAGCGCCGGGCGGCGACCTTGTCCAGCCGCGTCTGCACGCTGCCGCGCAGCAGCACGCTGCCGAGATCGGGTCTCGCATGCAGCAGCTGCGCCTGCCTGCGCACCGAGGCGGTGCCGATCACCGCGCCCTGGCGCAGGCTGGCATACGGATCCTCGGGGTCCGGCACAGTGCAATCCGGGCCGAGGATCAGCACGTCGCGCGCATCCTCGCGCTTGAGCGTGCAGGCCAGCACCAGCCCATCCGGCAGCGTGGTCTCCAGATCCTTGAGGCTGTGCACCGCGAAATCGATCCGCCCGTCCGCCAGCGCCTCGTGGATCTCCTTGGCGAACAGCCCCTTGCCGCCGATCTCGGCGAGCATCCGGTCCTGCACCCGGTCGCCGGTGGTGTTGATGGCGTGCTCCTGGAAGGCGCCCATGTCGCGCAGCACCGGGCAGAAGCGGGTCAACATGGTCAGGAAGGCGCGGGTCTGCACCAGCGCCAACGGCGAGCCGCGGGTGCCGACCCTGAGCGGCAGCGTTCGCCGGTGCGACGCGGTTTGCCGCGCGGCCGCCCGGGCTGCGACCTGCTGGAGTGCGGAAGATGGCTGTGCGGGACCCATGCGCTGTCCTATGACCGGCGAGCGATGAAGGAAAGATGGACAGCGCCGGAAAGATTTGCGGGGCCCGTTCTGGGTATCGAGACGTCCTGCGACGAAACCGCCTGCGCGGTGCTCGACGCGAATGGTGCGATCCTCGCCGAGGCGGTGCTGAGCCAGGCCGCGCACGCAGCCTTCGGCGGCGTCGTGCCGGAGATCGCCGCCCGCGCCCATCTCGCGCATCTGCCGGGGCTCGTTGGTCGGGTGCTGGGCGAAGCGGGCCTCCCCGCCTCAGGTCTGGGCGCTCCCCGTCTTGGCGCCATAGCCGCAAGCTGCGGCCCCGGCCTGATCGGCGGCCTGATCGTCGGCAGCGGCCTCGGCAAGGGTCTGGCACTGGCGCTCGGCGTGCCCTTCGTGCCAGTCAACCATATCGAGGCGCATGCCCTGACCGCCCGGCTACCAGGTCTGGTGACCGGCGGCGCGCCGTTTCCCTATTTGCTGCTGCTGGTTTCCGGCGGCCATTGCCAATGCCTCGCAGTGGAGGGGCTGGGCCGCTATCGGCGTCTCGGCGGCACCATCGACGACGCCGCCGGCGAGGCCTTCGACAAGGTCGCCAAGCTGCTCGGCCTCGGCTGGCCCGGCGGCCCGGCGCTCGAACGGCTGGCCCAGGAGGGCGATCCGCGCGCCCTTGCCCTGCCACGGCCGCTGCGCGGGCGGCCGGGGTGCGACTTTTCGTTCAGCGGCCTGAAGACCGCCGTCGCGCAGCATCTGACGGCGCGCGATCCGGCAGCGCCATTGCCGCGCGCCGAGGCCGCCGACATCGCCGCGAGCTTCCAGGCCGCGGTCGCCGACGTGCTGGTCGACCGCACCGACCACGCCATCAGGATGATGCCTGAGGCCACCCTGCTGGTGGTGGCCGGCGGGGTCGCCGCAAACGCCACGCTGCGCGCGTGCCTTGCGGCACTCGCCGCCGGGCACGGCATCGGCTTTGCCGCACCGCCCATACGGCTTTGTACCGACAATGCGGTGATGGTGGCATGGGCCGCACTCGAGCGGCTGCGCGCCGGCGCCGAGGGCGGGCTCGACGCCCCGGCACGGCCGCGCTGGCCGCTGGATGAGATGCGGGCGCCCCAGAGTCTGGCGCCATGAACTACCGGCACGCGTTCCATGCCGGGAACCTTGCCGATTGCATGAAGCATGCGCTGCTGGTCTGGGTGCTACGCGCATTGCAGCGCAAGCCCGGCGCGCTGTTCGTGCTCGACACCCATGCGGGCGCCGGCCGCACCGATCTCGCGGGCTCGGAGGCCACGCGCACCGGCGAGTGGCGCGCCGGCATCGGCCGGCTGCTGGCAGCACCCGCCAGCGCCGCCCTCGCAGACTACCTGTCGCTGGTGCGCGGCTTTGGCGACGGCGTCTATCCCGGCTCGCCGCTGCTGACGCGGGCGCTGCTGCGCGACACCGACCGGCTGGCCTGCTGCGAGCTGCACTCCGAGGCGCACGCGGGCCTGCGCCTGCTGTTCGCACGTGATCCGCACGTCGCGGTGCATCGCCGCGACGGCTGGCAGGCACTGGCCGCCCTGCTGCCGCCGCGCGGCCAGACCCGGGGCCTGGTGCTGATCGACCCGCCTTTCGAACAGCCGGACGAGTTCGACCGTATCGCAGCCTCCCTGCGCCTGGCGCGCCGCCGCTTCCCCGGCGGCGTCGTCGCCGCGTGGTATCCGATCAAGCACCGCGCCCCGCTGCGCGCGTTCCACGACGCGCTGCGCGAAGCCGGCGAGCCCGACCTGCTCTGCGCCGAACTGCTGCTGCGGCCGCCGCTCGATGCCAGCCGCCTGAACGGCAGCGGCCTGCTGGTGGCGGGGGCACCGTGGGGTTTCGCGCAGGCCGCCGCCGACATCCTCGACGCGATCGCCGACACCAGCGGCGAGACCGGCGCGCACGCGCGTGTCGGCCCGCTGCAGTTGATCGCGGCGTGAGGACGCATCTCGCGGTGATCGGTGCCGGCGCCTGGGGGGTGGCGCTCGCGGTGCAGGCAGCGCGCGCCGGCAACGACGTGACGCTCTGGACCCGCCGCCCGCAGGCGCTCCTGGCGGACGGCGCGCTCCCGCGGCTGCCGGGTGTCGCCCTGCCGACGCGGATCCGCGTCACCACCGAGATGCCACACGAAGCCGACGCCGCATTGCTTGCCGTGCCGATGCAGCATCTCCGCCACGTCGCGACCGGCTTGCGCCTGCGCGCGCCGTTGATCGCCTGCTGCAAGGGGCTGGAACAGGACACCCGCCTGCTGCCGCTGGAACTGCTCGCAGACCTCCGTCCCGGGCTGCCGCTCGGTGTGCTGTCCGGTCCGAACTTCGCCGCCGAGGTGGCACGTGGCCTGCCCGCGGCGGCGGTGCTGGCCTGCGACGATGCCGGCCTCACCGGCCGGATGATCGGGCTGCTCGCAACCGCGACCTTCCGGCTCTATGCCAGCGACGATCCGATCGGCGTGCAGGTGGGCGGCGCTGCCAAGAACGTGATCGGCATTGCCGCCGGGGCCGCGATCGGCGCCGGTCTCGGCGAGAACGCGCGCGCGGCCCTGATGACCCGCGGCATCGCCGAGCTGGGCCGCCTGATCGTGGGGGTGGGCGGCAGTCAGACGACCGCCGCCGGATTGTCGGGGCTGGGCGACCTGGTGCTGACCTGTACCTCGCTCGCCTCGCGCAATACCAGCCTGGGCGTGGCCATCGGACGCGGCGAAAGCCTGGCCGCGATCCTGGCTCGGCGCAGCAGCGTTGCCGAAGGCGTGCAGACGGCTCCGGCCTTGGCCGCGCGCGCCACCTCGCTGGGTATCGAGGCGCCGATCATCGAGGCGGTATCGTTGTTGCTGACCGGAGCCATCGACCTCGCCCAGGCCCAGGCACGCCTGCTCGGCCGGCCGGCGGGCAGAGAGGCGCCTGCCTTGATTTCGCCCGACTGACAGGGCAGACCAAGTGCTGATCAAACAGGCAGGAAAGCCATGCTGCACAATCAAAGGCGGGTCAGGCTCGCCACCCTCGCTCTCGCCGCGACGGTCGCGGCCGCGAGCCTACCTGCGGCCGCCCGCGCCGAACCCGGCGGCTGCCTGAAATACGGCGCCGCCGGCGCGGTCGGCGGCCATCTCGCTCATCACCACGCCGTCATCGGCGCCGCCGGCGGCTGCGCCGTGGGCATGTACCGGCGGCACAAATATCGCAAGGCGCAGCGGCAGAAGGCGCGCGCCTACGACCAGGAGCACAGGAACGACTCTCCCGCGGACAGTCCGAGCGAGCCCCCCCACTCCTAAAACGAATCGGGGTCTGGTGCCTTCGGCCCCAGGGTCGGGCCCAGTCGCGCGAGCGCAATGGGAACCCGGTCAAGGGCAACGCCCTTGCCTGGCTTTCTACACACCCTGAAGCCGCTCGCCGCCGGGCATAAAGCCGGCCGCAAGCGCGCGGCCGGCGCCGGCGAGGAGTGCGGTATCGACGCCGACGGCCACGAACCGGCAGCCAAGCGCGATGTAGCCGTGCGCGGTAGCCTGGTCGGTGCTGAGAATTCCGGCGGCTCGACCGCTTTGGCGAATGCGACGGATTGCGCCTTCGATGGCGGCCACCATCTCGTCGGCGCCGGGATTGCCGAGGAAGCCCATCGAGGCGGACAGGTCGGCCGGTCCGATGAACACGCCGTCCACTCCCGGCACCGCGGCGATCGCCTCAAGGTTCTCCAGGCCGGTCCGGCTCTCGATCTGCAGCAACACGCACATCCGCTCGTTGGCGTCGGCGAGGTAGCTTTCGTCCGCCCCCCAGCGCGACGCACGCGCGATCGCGCTGCCGACGCCGCGTATCCCGTGCGGCGGATAGCGGGTCGCGGCCACGATGTCTGCCGCCTGTGACGCTGTCTCCACCATCGGCACCAGAAGCGTCTCCACACCAAGATCCAGCAACTGCTTGATCATCCAGCTTTCGCCGGTCGGCGGCCGCACCACAGGCTGTGAGCCGTATGGCGCGATTGCCTGCAGTTGCGACAGGATCGAGCGATTGTCGTTGGGCGCGTGCTCGGCATCGATCAGCAGCCAGTCGAAACCGGCGCCGGCGCATAATTCGGCCGCGTAGGGGTCGGCGAGCGCCAGCCAGAGCCCGATCTGCAGGTCACCCTGCAACAATCGGGTCTTGAAGCGGTTTTCCCTGTTCTCTGCCATCGGCCTGTCCCTGTTGATCGGAGCCCGCATGCAAGCCCACGACCATGACACCGCATCCGTCCCCGACCAAGATGGGCATACTCAGGCAGGGCGGGCTCAGGAAGGGCGGGCGGCCTGCTTCGACATCGCCGCCATCGCGGCGTCGTTGCCCGAGACCGCGCGGACCCTGCTGGTGGATCACAGGATGACCGATCGCGAGGCCGCCAGCGCGCGGGTGTTTCGCGTCTATGCCGCGACACCGCCGCACTACCATGCGGGCTGCGACGAATATCTCTATGTCATCTCGGGCCGCGGCAGCTTCTGGATGGAGGATCCGGCGCGATTGGCCGAGTTCCGGCCGGGGCAGTTGCTGTTTTTTGAGAGGCGCGTCGTGCACGCCATGCCGGCGCTGTTCGAAGGCCCGGTGGTGTTCCTGGCGATCGACACGCCGCGGCGCGACCCCAAGGACATCATCTTCGTCGATCCCGAGGCCGGCACGCCGGAAGGATTCATCGCGGCGCACGGCTGAGACCGTTGAGGGTGCGCAGCACGCCAGCGCCACGCTCGGCGGCGCAGGCGAGATAGCCGCCCTGCGTCGTCGGCCAGACGGTCAGGCCGAGATCCTCATACAGATGCAGCAGGTCCGCGCCGACCTGCCAGAATGCCGGGTCGCGCCCTTCCTGCAGCGCCAGGTCGCGCAGGCGCCAGATCGCCGAGACCTGTTCGGAGCGGGCACCCACCGGATCTCCGAGGGCTATGAGCAGGCCGTCGCGATGGCGCTCGCCGGCGATCTCGGCGCGGGTGAAGGCGATCGCGGCGCGCCCGGTCTCCGCCAGCACGACGCCCTGTGGCGCGATGTCCAGGATGGCGCTCTCCCCCAATGCGCAATAGCGTTCGCCGCCCGCGCCTTCCCAGTCGAGGGTGGCGATGCGTCCTGGCGAGATCAGCCGCCATAACGCCGCCAGCATCAGTAGGACGGCGCAGGCGAGCGAGACGCGCGTGCGGTTGCTCGCCCCCGGGGTCAGCACCACCGACCAGAAGCTGCTGGTATTCAGCGCCCGCACATGCGGCTCCAGCCGTCCCAGGATCAGCACGCAGCCGATCAGCAGCAGCAGCGGCAGCGTGGTGCCGGGGGCCAGCGGCTCGCTCAGCAGACGCGCGTGCCGGTAGTAGGAGCCGCGGAACGGCGCGATCAGCAGGGCGGCGAGGATCAGGATGCCCGGGATCAGGACGATGTTGCCGCGCAGCGCGGTGAGCAGTGCGGCGACGCAGAGCAGTACGATGGTCGCCCCCCAGGCCAGGGTCACCCGGTTCGACAGGCCGATCGCCAGGCCCATGAGGGCGGCCCCGATCAGGGACGGCACGTAGTCGCCGGCGAGCCCGGTCAGCCAGGATGCAAAACTGGGCGGCCCCTCGAACAGCGCCGCACTCGGGGGGATGATCGCGGCAAGGTCCGAGCCTGGATCGAGGACGCCGAGAGCCAGCAGCATGGCGCCGCACAACGAGACCGCGCCGACCGCGATGGTGACGGAGAAATCCGCCTCGCTCTGCCGGATAATCAGGCTGGTGGCACCCCTGGGTCCGCGCAGCCGCCCCAGAATGGCGTCACTACGCAACAGCAGCTCATGCCCGGCGAACAGGGCGCCCGCGATGAACAGCGGCACGATGTAGTAGAACATCCTGAACACCAGGATCATGCCAAGGATGCTCGGCGCCGGCAGCCAGGCCGAAAGGCCGAGCAGCATCGCCCCGTCGAACACCCCCAGGCCGCCCGGCACGCTCGCCACCAGCCCCGCCGTGTAGGAGGCGATGTAGATGGCGAGGAAGGTCGGATAGCCGAGATCCGGCGTCGGTGGCAGCAGCGAAAAGGCGATCGCCGCGGTGGCGCCAACATCGAGGCTGGCGACGACAACCTGGCCTATGGCCATGCGCGGCCCCGGCATCTCGATCCGCAGCCGCCAGAGACGGAACTGCGTGCGCCGCCTGGACAACGCCACATAGGCGACCACCGTGCCCCAGGCGGCGACCCCCGCCAGCCGCAGCAGCGCATGCGGGATGGCGTGCGCCAGGACCGGTATGGCGCCCGGCTCGATGATCAGCACGCCGCCGACCAGGGCACAGGCGCCGAGCGCGAAGGTCACCGAGCAGAAGGCGACGATCTGGGCGATGTCCGCCGGCGACAGGCCCCAGATGCCGTAGAGCCGAAACCGCACCGCCGCCCCCGAGAGCGCCGACACCCCCAGATTATGCGACAGCACATAGGAGCAGAAGGCGGCGAAGAAGGTGCGTCGGAAGGCGAGCCGATGCCCGACATGGATCACCGCGAGCCGGTCATAGAACGACAGCACGAAGAAAGAGAGCAGGGTAAAGCCGGCCGAGATCAGCAGCGAACGGCGCGGGATCGCACGCAGGCCGGCGCGTACCTGATCGAGGCTGAGATGACGAAACTCGCGCTGCACCACGAACACCGCGCCGGCCAGCAGCAGCAATCCCAGGAAATGCGGAAAGTGCCGGCCGAGCCGTTTGAGCCACGGTTTCACAAGGGGGCGCCGGCTAGGCAGTCAGCGCGGCCTCGATCAGCGCCACCGTCTCACTGATGCCGTACAGGGCGATGAAGATGCCAAAGCGCGGCCCTTCGGTCTGGCCGAGCAGCACCTCGTAGAGACAGCCGAACCACGCCCGCAGCGGCGCGAACCCGTGCCGCTTGCCGACCTCGAACACCAGGTTCTGGAGGTCGTCGGGCGAGGCGTTCGCGGCAAACCCCTTCAAGGTCTCGGCGAGGTCGGCGAGGGCTTCACGCTCATGCGCGTCCGGCGCCCGGAAGCGCTTTTGCGGCCGCACGAAGTCGCGGTAGTAGGCGACGGCGTGTGTCACCAGGCGCGCCAGCAGCGGCTCGGCCTGCTTCGTCAGTCCCGGTCGGTAACGCTCCAGGAAGGCCCAGAGCACGTCCGGATTTTCGGTATTGGCGACCGAGGCCAGGTTGAGCAGCATCGCGAACGTCACCGGCGTGCCGCTGGCCGGTGGCGGGGCGCCGTCATGGATGAACCAGGCCGCATTGCCGCGAAGTGCCGCCTCATCCTGGGTCGGTGCGCGCGCGAGATTGGCCAGATACTCGTCGGCGGCGCGCGGGATGACGTCGAAGCACAGCCGCTTGGCGCGCTGCGGGGCCAGGAACATGAACTGCGACAGGCTCTCCGGCGGCGCATAGCGCAGCCATTCCTCGACCGAGATGCCGTTGCCCTTGGACTTCGAAATCTTTTGCGCATGCTCGTCGAGGAACAGCTCGTATGTCAGGCTGAGCGGCGGCTCGGCGCCGAGCAGGCGGCAGATCTTGGCCGACAGCCGGACGCTGTCGATCAGGTCCTTGCCCGACATCTCGTAATCGACACCCAGGGCGGCCCAGCGCATCGCCCAGTCGGCCTTCCATTGCAGCTTGGCGGCACCCCCGGTCACCGGGGTGGTGAAGCGCTCGCCCTGCGTGTCCTGCCAACTGATCGTCCCCGCCTGCGCGTCGATCGCGTCGATCCTCACCTGCATCACCACGCCGGTGCGCGGATGAATCGGCAGGAACGGCGAGTAGGTGGCGCGCCGCTCGGGACCCAGGGTTGGTGCGACGGTGGCGACGATCGCGTCATGCGCCGCCAGCGCCCGCAACAATGTCGCATCAAAGCGCCCGGCGGCATAGGTCTCGGTCGACGAGACGAACTCGTATTCGAAACCGAAGCCGTCGAGAAAGGCGCGCAGCCGGGTATTGTTATGCGCCGCGAACGACTCGTGGGTGCCGAACGGGTCGGGCACACGCGACAGCGGCTTGCCGAGATGCTCGGCCAGCATGTCGCGATTGGGCACGTTGTCGGGAACCTTGCGCAGCCCGTCCATGTCGTCGCTGAAGGCGAGCAGACGGGTCGGGCGGCCGGTGAGATCGGTGTAGGCGCGACGCACCCAGCTGGTGCGCGCGACCTCGCCGAAGGTGCCGAGATGCGGCAGGCCGGACGGGCCGTAGCCGGTCTCGAGCAAGGCCGGGCGCCGCGGATCCGCGGACTGCAGGCGCGCGGCCAGCTTGGCTGCCTCCTCGAAGGGCCAGGAAATGGGGGTGTTCAGGGTGCCTGCTTGATCGGGTGCCATGCGCCGGCAAGCTATGAACGCGACAGAGCGGGGTCAATGACCCTATGCTTGGCGGGCCGATGCCCGATGCCAGCGCCGCTAACCTCGCCACTCTTGTCCCGAACCCGGCTTTGGTGGCGGGGCATGGCCGCGTCTCGCTGCTGACGCCGGATGGCGAGCTGCTCGACCTCGTGGCCGCCGACGCGCGCGCCGCCCTCGCCGACCTGCCGCCGCCCTTGCTGGTGCACGCTCCCTCGACATTGCGTCGCCTGGCCGCACCGGACCTGGCTTGCGTTGATCTGCTCGAACTGTTCGCCTTCGTGCTGCCGGCGCGTCCGGCCGCTCCCACCCCACGCGGGCTGGCGCTGGCGCTCGGGCTCGCGATTGAGGAGATCGGGCGCGCCGATGCCGGGCTGCTGCCGACGCTGGCCGGCATGCTGCTGCGGCGCGCGGCCTCACTGGTCCACACCCCGTCAGGCGCCGACATGGCCGCACTTGTCGCCCTGCTCGGCCGCGCCGGCTGGGGCTGGGCAGCGCCGCTGCGCGCAGCACTCGGTGTCGGCGCCAGGCTGCCGCCGGAGGCAATGCAGCCGGCGCAGGCGATCCGCGTATGGCGACGCCTGCCGAAATGGGAGGAGACCGCACCGCGGCCACCGCCGGGCAACGCCGAGGTCACACCGCGGGAGGCGCGCGCGCGTCTAAGCGAGCTCCTCGGGCCCGACGCCGAGCAACGCGCCGGCCAGGCGGACTATGCCGACGCCGCCGCGGATGCGTTCCGGGCGCGCCTGGTGCGCGGCGATCCGCACATGGTCCTGGCCGAGGCGGGCACCGGCACCGGCAAGACCCTCGGCTATATCGCACCCGCCAGCCTCTGGGCGGAACGCAATGGCGGCACCGTATGGATCAGCACCTACACCCGCCATTTGCAACGCCAGATCGACGCCGAACTGCGGCGACTGCATCCCGACCCGGATGTCCGCCGCCGCCGCGTGGTCCTGCGCAAGGGGCGCGAGAACTATCTCTGCCTGCTCAACCTCGAGGAGGCGGTCGGCAGTGCCGCCAAGGCCGCGCTGATCCCGCTGGCCCTGCTCGCCCGCTGGGCCGCGGCGACCGCCGATGGCGACGTGCTCGGCGGCGACCTGCCCGGCTGGTTCGCCGAACTCTTCGGGCAGGCCTATGTCAGCGGCCTTGCCGACCGTCGCGGCGAGTGCATCCACGGCGCCTGCACGCATTACACCCGATGCTTCATCGAGCATGGCATACGACGCGCCCGCGAGGCCGACCTGGTGGTGGCCAATCATGCCCTGGTGATGACCCAGGCGGCCTACCATGGCCTGAATACGGGCGATGAGGACACCATCCCAACCCGCTACGTGTTCGACGAGGGCCACCACCTGCAGGAGGCGGCGGACAGCGCCTTTTCCGCGGCGCTGTCTGGCGGGGAGACGGCGGAGCTGCGTCGCTGGCTGCTCGGCGCCGAGGGCGGCCGCTCGCGCGCGCGCGGGTTGCGACGGCGGCTGGACGAGCTGGTGGTGGGCCTGCCCGAACTGGAGACGCCGATGGAGGCCGCCCTGATTGCCGCCCGCGCCTTGCCGGCGCCAGGCTGGAGCAGCCGCCTCGACGAACCCGCGCAAGCCAACCCGACCGAGCGGCTGCTGGCTTTGCTGCGCCGGCAGGTGCTGGCGCGCATGGGCAAGGACGGGCGGACGGCGGAGTGCGACCTGCATCCGCTAGACCCCGACGTGACCGAGGCGGCGGCGGCGCTGGCGCGGGCGCTGGCGCGGATCGCCGAGCCGCTGGAGACGCTGGTGACGCGCCTCGCGGCCCGGCTCGACGAAGACGCAGACAGCCTCGATTCCAGCACACGTGGACGCATCGAGGCGATGTGCCGCGCCATACGCCGCCGCGCCATCGCACGCCTGGACGCCTGGCTGGCAATGCTGCAGGCGCTCCCCTTGGCTCTGCCGCCGGATACGATACCGACCCACGTGATGTTCCTGCGCCTCCAGGCACGGGGCGAGCTTGGGCGTGATGTCGGACTGCACCGGCACTGGCTGGATCCGACGATCCCGTTCGCAGCATCCCTCGCGGCACCCGCGCACGGCGTGCTGATCACCTCGGCCACGCTGCGCGACGAGACCGGCGCGGACGCGCAAGCGGCGTGGGCGGCCGCCGAGGCCCGCGTGGGTGCGACCCACCTGCCCTCGCCTGCCCTGCGTGCGGCCCTCGCCAGCCCGTTCGACTATGCGCGGCAGACCCGCGCCTTCATCGTCGGCGACGTCGACCACACCGATCCCGACCAGCTCGCCGGCGCCTACCGTGCCTTGTTCCTGGCGGCAGGCGGCGGCGGGCTGGGCCTGTTCACCGCCATCGCCCGGCTGCGCCAGGTGCATGCGCGTATTGCCGCCCCGTTGGAGGCGGCCGGCATTGCGCTGTTCGCGCAGCATGTCGACGCGATGGACAATGCCACCCTCGTCGACGTGTTCCGCACCGAGCCGGATGCCTGCCTGCTTGGCACCGATGCGATGCGCGACGGCGTCGACGTGCCGGGCCGGGCGCTACGCCTGGTGGTGTTCGAGCGGGTGCCCTGGGCGCGTCCGGACATCCTGCACCGCGAGCGGCGTATCCATCTCTCCGGCGGCCAGCCGACGCTCTACGACGACCGTGTCGCGCGGCTGCGGCTGCGTCAGGCTTTCGGACGGCTGATCCGTTCGGCGACCGATACCGGCGTCTTCGTCATGCTCGACCGGCGTGCCCCGAGCCGGCTTCTGTCCGGATTTCCGGACGGCGTCACGGTCACGCGCACCGGCCTCGCCGACGCCGTGGCGCGGACCCGGTCGTTCCTGTCGCCAGGCTGAGAAGGCCAGGCTGTTGCAGGCCAGGCTGGGCTGAGCGTGCGTCAGGCGGTCTTGAGGTTGGTCGCCGCCGCCTTGCCGCGCTCCATGGCGATCTCGTAGGTGACCTTCTGGCCTTCGTTCAGGCCGCGCAGGCCCGCCGCCTGCACCGCGGTGATGTGAACGAAGACATCCTTGCCGCCATCCTGCGGCATGATGAAGCCGAAGCCCTTTGTCGTGTTGAACCACTTCACGGTGCCCGTTGCCATGAACCGTGTCTCTCCTCATCCCACCCGGACCGGGCGCCCAGTCCGATGCCCGGACGGTCGCCCTTAGGTTACCATACCGTAATGGGGCCAGAAAATGAGGCAGGAGTCAATCGAAACGGATTGCTCGCCTGAGTGGCGAAAAAAAGGGCGGCCCCGAAGGACCGCCCCATTCCTTTGGGCCTGAAGCAGTCTGGACTTAGAAGTCCATGTCGCCCATGCCGCCGCCCGGAGGTCCGCCCGCGGGGGCCTTCTTCTCGGGCTTCTCGGCGATCATCGCCTCGGTGGTGACCAGCAGGCCGGCGACGGATGCCGCGTCCTGCAGGGCCGTACGGACCACCTTGGTCGGATCGATGATGCCGGCGTCGATCAGGTTCTTGTACTCGCCGAGCTGCGCATCGAAGCCGAACGCATAGGCGCTGTTCTCGAGCACCTTGCCCGCGATCACCGCGCCGTCCTCGCCGGCATTCTCGGCGATCTGGCGCAGCGGCGTCTGGATCGCCTTGCGGATGATCTCGATGCCGAACTTCTGGTCCTCGTTCTCGGGGACCATGGTTGCCAGCACCAGAGAGGCGCGCGCCAATGCCGTGCCGCCGCCCGGAACGATGCCTTCCTCGACCGCGGCGCGGGTCGCATGCAGGGCGTCATCGACGCGATCCTTGCGCTCCTTCACCTCGACCTCGGTGCTGCCGCCGACGCGGATCACCGCGACGCCGCCGGCGAGTTTGGCCAGACGCTCCTGCAGCTTCTCGCGGTCGTAGTCCGAGGTGGTCTCCTCGATCTGCGCGCGGATCTGGTTGCAGCGGCCGACGATGTCGGACTTCTCGCCGACACCCTCGACGATCGTGGTGTTCTCCTTCTCGATATGCACCTTCTTGGCGCGACCGAGCATCGCCAACGTCACGTTCTCCAGCTTGATGCCGAGATCCTCGCTGATCACCTGGCCGCCGGTCAGGATCGCGATGTCTTCCAGCATCGCCTTGCGGCGATCGCCAAAGCCCGGCGCCTTCACGGCGGCGATCTTCAGGCCGCCACGCAGCTTGTTGACCACCAGGGTGGCCAACGCCTCGCCATCGACGTCCTCGGCGATGATCATCAGCGGACGGCCGGACTGCACGACGCTCTCGAGCAGCGGCAGGATCGGCTGCAGCGAGGAGAGCTTCTTCTCATGGATCAGGATGTAGGGGGTATCCAGGTCCGCGATCATCTTCTCGGCGTTGGTGATGAAGTACGGCGAGATATAGCCGCGATCAAACTGCATGCCCTCGACGACGTCGAGCTCGGTCTGGATGCCCTTGGCCTCCTCGACCGTGATCACGCCCTCGTTGCCGACCTTCTGCATGGCTTGGCTGATCATCTCGCCGATCTCGGTCTCGCCGTTGGCGGCCATGGTGCCGACCTGGGCGGTCTCGGAGGGCGTGGTGATCTTCTTGGTGTTCTTCTCGAGTTCGGCGACGACGATGGCGACCGCCTTGTCGATGCCGCGCTTGAGGTCCATCGGGTTCATGCCGGCGGCGACCGCCTTGAGACCCTCGCGCACGATCGACTGCGCCAGCACCGTCGCGGTGGTGGTGCCGTCACCGGCGATGTCGTTGGTCTTGCTGGCGACTTCGCGCACCATCTGCGCGCCCATGTTCTCGAACTTGTCGGTCAGCTCGATTTCCTTGGCGACCGTCACACCGTCCTTGGTGATCCGCGGCGCGCCGAAGCTCTTGTCGATGACGACATTGCGACCCTTGGGGCCGAGCGTTACCTTGACCGCGTCGGCGAGAATGTCGACGCCGCGCAGCATGCGCTGGCGGGCGTCACCGCCGAACTTTACGTCCTTGGCAGCCATGTTTATCTCCTTGGTTGTGGAAGAATTGCTATCGGATCAGCGAAATCAGGCGGCCTTCTCGACGATGCCCATGATGTCGCTCTCCTTCATGATCAGCAGCTCCTCGCCGTCGAGCTTGACTTCGGTGCCGGACCACTTGCCGAACAGCACCCGGTCGCCCGCCTTGACGTCCAGGGCGACGATCGCACCCTGCTCGTTGCGTGCGCCTGGGCCGGCGGCGATGATCTCGCCTTCCATCGGCTTTTCCTTGGCGGTGTCGGGGATGATGATGCCGCCCGCGGTCTTCTCTTCGCCGGTGATGCGGCGGACCACGACCCGGTCATGCAGGGGACGGAACTTCGCCATTCGGATCGCTCCTCGATAAAAGCGGCGCTCTCGCGAAAAGCGACGCCGCCGGTTGGGGCTCCTGGGACGCGACGCGACCCGGGTTTGGCACTCCAGCACAGTGAGTGCCAGGGTGACCAAGCGGCGATTTAGGCCGCCCCCGAAGCAGTGTCAAGGCTCCGGCAGCAGTCCCGGGCAGTGAGTGCCAAGCCCTTGACGCCACTCGCGTTTTTTGTTGCGGAACAGGGTCGGGACAGGTCACGATGGCGACTGTCATGAAAGTGTCGCGCCGGAGATTATGGGGATGTCCCTCTCTAAGCAGCTCAAGGACTATCGGCTGACCACGGCAGAGATCCTCTACCACCTGCCCGACCATCCGGCCATGCTGCAATCCTATATCTGGCAGGAGCTCGATATCGCCCCCGCCTATCCGATCCTGCACAAGTTCCTGGAATTCTGGCACCGCGAGATCGAGGGCCGGCTGCATTCGGTGCGGGTCGGCTCGCTGACCCTGATCCGGCCGCCGGACATCCGCACGCCGCGCGTGGTGCTCACTCTTCAGTAGGCATCTCGTCCGCCTCGGTCAGCCGCTTACCGTCGAGCAGCGCCTCGCGCGTTTTGGCGGCAAGCCGCGCGCCCGCCTGCTCAACCAGCGTCCGTCCAAAGCGCACGCGATTTTGCGCCGCTGCATCGGCCGCCTCAGCCCGCGCCGCACGTTTCCTGGCCCGCTTGAGGTTGACGATCTCTGCCATCTCCGCATCCTCCCACTTCATCACATCCCCACTTCTTCACATCAAGGACGCGCACCATGGGCAAGACTATCAGCCTGACCGCATCGGACGGACATAAGTTCTCCGCCTATGAAGCCGGGCTTGCGGATAGTCCGCGCTCTCTTGTGGTCGTTCAGGAAATCTTCGGCGTCAATCATCACATGCGCACCGTCTGCGACGGCTTCGCCGATGCCGGCTACCACGTGATCGCGCCGGCGCTGTTCGACCGGGCCGAGCGCGGTGCCGAGCTCGGCTACACGGGTCCGGACATGCAGCGCGGCATGGAGCTGCGCGGCAAGATCGCGCCCGAGCAGACGCTCGCCGACCTGCTGGCCAGCGCCGACGCCCTGGGCCACGGCAAGATCGGCATCATCGGCTATTGCTGGGGCGGCGCGCTGGCCTGGGCAGGGGCGACGCAATCCAAGCGTTTCGCGGCCGCAGTCGGCTGGTATGGCGGCGGCATCGCGGCAACCAAGGACGCCACCCCGAACTGCCCGGTGCAACTGCATTTCGGCGCCGACGACGACCACATCCCGCAGACCGACGTCGACGCCATCCGCGCGGCTCAGCCCACGGTCGAGATCTTCGTCTATGAGGGCGCCGGTCACGGCTTCGGCTGCAGCGAACGCGGCAGCTACAACGCCACCGCCACCGCGCTGGCTCAGGAACGCAGCCTCGCCTTTTTGCAGCATAATCTCTGACCGCCCCATCTCTGACCGCCCCGCGTCCGGGCCTGTCGGCCGACCGGTCGTTCTTCGGCCACCCGCGCGGGCTCGCAATCCTCGCCTTTACCGAAGGCTGGATCAGCTTCTCGTACTACGGCATGCAGTCGCTGCTGGTGCTCTACATCACCAGCCAGCTTCTGCGTCGTCCCAGCCAAGTGCTCGGCTTTGCCGACTTCCGCGCGGCGCTGGGCATGCTTTACGGGCCGCTGCACGGCGAGGCGCTGGCCGCGGCAATTGTCGGGCTGTTCGGGGCGCTGATCTGGGCCACCCCGCTCCTCGGCGGCATCCTCGCCGACCGGTTGCTCGGACGCACCCGCATCATCCTGCTCGGCGCGGCACTCCTCACCCTCGGCCACCTGCTGATGGGCTTCGAGGCAAGTTTCGTAATCGCCCTGGCCTGCCTGGTGGTTGGGCTGGGCTGCACCGGCACCATCAAGGCGCAGGTCGGCGGCCTTTATGCTCCGGACGATCCCCGGCGCGCCGACGCCTTTCAGATCTACACCAGTTCCGCGGCCTGCGCCGTGGTCCTGGCCCCTCTGGTCTGCGGCACCTTGGGCGAGCGGGTCGCCTTTCGCTGGGGTTTCGCCGCGGCGGCCGCCGGCATGCTGCTCGGGCTGCTGACCTATCTCGCGGGCCGCCGCTGGCTGCCGTCGGAACCGCCCCGCTCGAAGCGCGCGGCAACATCCAAGCTGACACGCGTAGAATGGCGCAGGGTCGGACTGCTGCTGGCGCTGCTGCCGGTGCTGGCACTGGCCATGGTCGGCAACCAGGAGTTGTTCAACGGCTACCTGGTCTGGGCGAAGCGGCGCTACGACCTCGCGCTGCTCGGCTGGACCATGCCGGTCACCTGGCTGCTCTCGCTCGACGCCATGGTCGGCATCGCGGCCATGCTCCTGTCGATACTGTTTTGGCGCTGGCTGGGCCGCCCGCTCGACGACCTCGTCAAGATGACGATCGGCACTGGCCTGCTCGCCGCCGCCCCGCTGATCCTCGCCGCCGCCTGCTGGCGGTCCGGGGGGCACAGTATTGGCTTGGGCTGGGCACTCGCCTTTCACCTCGTCAACAACTTCGGCTTCGCCAACCTCTACCCCATCGGCATGGCATTATTCTCGCGTGCCGCACCCGCCCGCCTCGGCGCTACCTTGGTCAATGCCTATGTGCTGCATCTGTTCCTCGCCAACCTCGCTGTCGGCTGGCTTGCCGGCCTGCTCGGCCAGGTATCGGACACGAACTTCTGGCTGCTGCACGCGGGCCTGATCAGCCTCGCCGCCCTGATCCTGGCGGGGCTCGCTTGCGCTCCCATAGCGAAACAGCTTCATCGTTCAGTCTGACGATCCCCGAGGCGACAAAGCCGCTCTTCTCGGCGATCCTGATCGACGGCGCATTTCCGGCCACGATGAAGCAGACGACCCGCTCATGTTCGGTGCTACCATCCAGCCATGATAGGATTGCGGACACGGCCTCATGCGCGAAGCCTCGGCCGTGCGCCCATCTCGCGAGGACCCATCCGGCCTCAGGGACGCCACGAACCGACGGCCCGCTGTCTCGGCGGAAGTCGGCAAAGCCCACATCGCCGACGTAGCGTCCGCTCCGCGTTTCGCGAACACACCAGTAGCCGTAACCAAGAACCGACCAGAGGCCGCGGTTGCGCAGCAGACGGGACCAGCTCTCCTGCGGGGTCGAAGCTTTGCCGGTGATATGGCGGACCACAAGCGGGTCGGCCCACATCGCCGCCAGATCGTCGAAGTCGCTCGGTGTGTGACCTTGCAGTGTCAGCCTTGGTGTCTCGAGCTTGGGGCACATACCCGATCCTATGCCTTGCCACCTTTCGGGAACAGCCGAGGCACACTGGTCTGCGTCACCTGACCTTGACGACTTGCATCTCGAACTCCTGCCCCAGCATTCGTGCAGCACTCGGGTCGCCGACGGGGAAAGCCCAGCCCGAGATCAAGGAACCCATTGCCTCCATCCTTGCCAGAACGACAAAGGCGAATTGATCGTTCGTCGCCAGAGCGTAATACCTCCTTGGAGAGTGCATCGCTTCGAGCAGCCCGTTCAGCCCGGACAAAACGCCTTCCACATCAATCCAGTCACCTTGACGGTCCAGCTTCAGCAATGTGGTTAGCCCATCTACCGAGAGCCTCAGCGTCAATCCCGATGCGGGTTCGACGGCCATGACGGTATTGCCGATGGTGATTTCGCCCCCGGACAGCGCGACCAGTTCGCCCACGAGGCGCGGGTAGGTATCGGCGTCCTCGCAATCGAAGGCATGAAACCATCCGCCCGCAAACAACAGCTCCATCGTGGTATCGAAGCAGTCGGCTTCCCCCCATCTCTCGGCGAACCGCTGACGGGCATCGCGGCCTGCCATCGCGATCAGCTCCGCCTGGTCAAGACGCCTGAGCATAGTATCGGCGGGAACACGCTTCGATTTTATTACGAGTTCAAACCGGCGCCATCCTTGGACCTGGCCGATGAAGCGTTCGAGATCGACAGACTCGTCCGCCCCGATCGCGATGATGCTATCCAGCAATGCGTCCAGGCGTTGGCCTGGGGCGCCACTACCGAGTTCGCACGTCAGCCGCCTGACGATCGCCGGTGTGTTCGCCTTTGAACCCAACCTCCGGATGATCTCGAAGGTATGGATTGCCAACTCCGGGTGGTCGAGCCAGGCAAGCAGGTATTGTTCGGCGACCAACGCCTCCGCATTCATCGCAAGTTGCCCCGCGGCATGCGCCTTGACCCAAGCCGCCATGTTCGAAGCCAGCACTTCCTTCAGCACGCGGGCCTTCCAGGGGGGCGCCAGCGCCTGCAAGGCCCGAAGCAAGATGCTCGCATCATTGGCTGCACTGTTGTCGTGGCATTTATAGAGGGCGGCGAGTTCCCGTCGCGCGAAAGCCGCTGCTCGCGCCCGGACTTCCTGCTCCCCACTCAGCGCAAAGCCCTGCAAACAAGTGAGCAGACGATACCGCTCGTCCGGTGTCGCCGCCAGGAAGCGCGATTGGATGACGGGCCACGCCCGACCTTCGCCGTAATAGACCGCAAGGTGCAATGCCGCCTCGGCCCTGACCCGCGCGTCTTCGTGGGTCAACAACCGGATCAGCCGTGGGATGGATCCTGCGTCCGACAGGCGGCACAGGGCTTCGACGGCCGCCTGTCGCGTGATCGGGTCCGCGGCCGACAGGAACGGCTGGATCAAAACCGCGGCTTTCGGCTCATCGAGCGGAACGAGCAGGCCATGGCCCTGCTGCCACCTCGCATGACGACAAAACCACAAGGCTGCTCGAGCGACATCAGGGTCGGAACCGACGAGCGCGGCCAGCACCAGATCACTGCCGCTTGGTGCTCCCATCTCCAGGAGCATGATGCCGATACGCAACCGCAACGCGGCTTCGGCACCGACAGCCTTTCGCAACAGTTCAGGCTCCAGAATTGACCGGTTCGTCTCAAGGAATTCGCGACCGAGATCGTCGAACAGATCCTTACGACCTGGATCGGCGAGGATCGCCTCGACGGTCCAGCCCTTCGATTTCGCAACCGTGTTAATCCTTGATGCTGCCTGCTCAGCCATCAGCTCCAGCTCCGCCTGACGACCCGCCCTCTCCCGGGCCCGGAGGACAACCCAGACTATGCCCTGGAATCTTGTGGAAACAGCGCATACCATCAAATTCTCTACGTTATGAGTTTGCCATGGACGATGCATGGATGATCTCTCTGGAGGACGCGCAAGCCCGGCTACCGGACGATCCCGACGTCTTCCGGTTCTGGTATGGGCTCCGGCGCGGGACCATGAAGGTCGGGCTCTACGCGCCCAAGGGCGAGGATCGCCAAGGTCCCCACAAGCAGGACGAGCTCTATATCGTCATCCGGGGAAGCGGTGACTTTATCAAGGGAGAAGAACGCCGTCGTTTCGCCGCGCACGATGTCCTCTTTGTCGAGGCCGGTATGATGCATCGCTTCGAAAATTTCTCCGCCGATTTCGCGACATGGGTAGTGTTCTGGGGGCCGTTGGGCGGGGAAGGCGAAACTTGCGACCGCGCCGAGCCCACGACCTGAGTGCGCGGCGATGGTCGCCTATGTCGCGTTGCTGCGGGCGGTGAATGTCGGCGGCACCGGCAAGCTGCCGATGGCAACTCTGAAGGCAATGTGCGTGGAACTCGGCTTTGAGCGGGTCCAAACCTACATTGCGAGCGGGAACGTCGTCTTTCATAGTCCGCTCAGTGAAGCCGAAATCAGGCGCGCGCTCGAGGCGCGGCTACACGTTTATGCCGGCAAATCCTGCGGCGTTCTGGTCAGGACCGACGCTGAAATCGCCGATGTGCTGGCGCGAAACCCGTTCCCGGCCGCGCCCCCCAACCAGCTGGCGGTGCTCTTCGTCGACGAGGCACTGCCGCAGGATGCGCTCGCCGATGTCACCGGGCAGGGCCGGGAGCAGATCCACCTCGGACAGCGCGAGATCTTCATCTGGTATCGAGACGGAATGGCGCAATCGCGACTGCGTATCCCGTCGGCAAAGGCCGGCACCGCACGCAACATCAATACGGTCTCGAAGCTGGCAGCCCTGCTCAGTCGATGATCGCCTGGTAGGTCAGCACGCGCAGCTCCCGCCTGATCGCCAGCGCCGAGGACGGCATGAGCTGGGTCAGCAGGATCACGATCATCGACTCCGCCGGGTCGATCCAGAAGGCGGTGCTGGCCGCACCACCCCAGGCATATTCGCCGGGACTGCCGAGGATTTGCGCGCGTGCCGGATCGAGCATGACCGAGAAGCCCAGGCCGAAGCCGATTCCCTCGCAGGTGGATTCCGAAAAGCGGAGCTGGCCCATCTGCGCCATGTCGCAGCCCAGATGGTTCGCCGTCATCAGCGCCACCGTCTTGCGCCCCAGCAGTCGCACGCCGTCCAGTTCGCCGCCGCCGAGCATCATCCGGCAGAAGCGCAGGTAATCGCCCGCCGTTGCGCACAAGCCGCCGCCGCCGGAGCAGAGCGGCTTCGGCGAGGCGAAGCGGCTGGCGGCCGGATCGTCGATCAGGCGCAGCCCACGCCTGCCGCGCGCATAGTTGGCGGCAAAGCGGGGCAATTCGTCCGCGGGCACATGAAAGCCGGTATCGGTCATGCCGAGCGGCGTGAGGATGCGCTCGATGAGGAACGTTGCAAGGTCGCGGCCGGAGAGCACTTCGACCAAGTGGCCGAGGACGTCGGTGGCAATGGAGTAGTTCCAGGCCTGCCCGGGCTGGGCCAGCAACGGCAGCGCCGCCGCGCGTTGCACCAGATCGCCCAGGCTCGCGTCCGAGGTCTGGAAATCGATGCCCTCGGTGCGGTAGAGCGCATCCACCGGTGTCGCCTCCATGAAGCCGTAGGTCAGGCCGGAGGTGTGGGTCAGCAGGTCGCGGAAACTGATGTCGCGCGCCGCGGGCGTTGTCGCGAGGTTCGCCCCGCCGCCGCCGACGAACACGCGCTGGCCGGCGAAACACGGTAGAACGCGCGAGATCGGATCATCGAGCTGAAAACGCCCCTCCTCGTAGAGCATCATGATCGCGGCGCTGACCAGCGGCTTGGTCATCGAGTAGATACGCACGATCGTATCATCGGCGAACGGCGTGCCGCGCTCGCGGTCGGCGAGGCCGTGACAGCGACGATAGGCGAGGCCGCCGCGTCGCATGACGGCGACACTCAATCCCGCGAGCCGCCCGTCCGCGACCAGGCCGTCCATCCAACCGTCGATGCGCGCCAGCCGCGACGGGCACAGCCCGAGGGAGCCGGGATCGTCGAGGCCCGTCACCGCGCGCACGAAATCACCGCCGCGCATGAACTCGCGGCCATCTTGTTCGTTGCTGCATAATGCAACGATCCATTGGAGAACGCCGGCATGCTTGGAACCATCCTACTGGTCATCGTGATCCTGCTCCTGATCGGTGCGCTACCCACCTGGGGCTACAGCGGAAGCTGGGGATATTTCCCTTCGGGTGGCCTCGGACTGGTCCTGATCATCGTCATCGTCCTGCTGGTCGCGGGAAGGATCTGACGCTCACAGCAGCCGCCCCGCGACCGCGTCAAGTTTGCCCAAGAAGGCCGGGTCGCGGGCGTCGGGTGCGGTAATCAGCGCGTGCTCCAGGGCGCGGTCGCAGCCGGCCCGGCATGGCGCGCGACCGGCGCCGAGACGGGGAATGGTGGCTCGGATCAGCGCCCTGGCGCGTTCGGCGTTCTCCGTCATCACCGCGATGACGGCGTCCACCGTGACGCTGTCATGACCGGGATGCCAGCAATCATAGTCGGTCACCATTGCAACGGTTGCATAACAAAGTTCGGCTTCGCGCGCGAGCTTGGCTTCGGGCATGTTGGTCATGCCGATCACGTCGCAGCCCCAGTGGCGATACAGCGCGCTCTCCGCCCGGGTGGAGAATTGCGGCCCCTCCATCACTAGGTAGGTGCCGCCGCGGCTGACCGGCAGGGCCAGCGTGCGTGCCTGTTCTTCGAGGACGTCGCCAAGCCGCGGGCAGAGCGGGTCAGCCATCGAGACATGCGCCACCATGCCGGTGTCAAAGAAGCTCTTCTCGCGCGCGAACGAGCGGTCGATGAACTGGTCGATGATGACGAAATGGCCGGGCGGCAGCTCTTCCTTGAGGGAGCCCACTGCCGAAAGCGAGATGATGTCGGTCACCCCGCAGCGCTTGAGGGCGTCGATATTGGCGCGGTAGTTCAGCCGGCTGGGCGGGATGCGGTGCCCGCGCCCGTGCCGCGGCAGGAACACGCAGGCAATCCCCGCAAGCCGGCCGGTGAGCAGCGCGTCGGATGGCGCCCCCCAGGGGGTCTCAACGGTGCGCCACTGCTTGTCCTCGAGCCCGTCGATGTCATAGAGGCCGGAGCCGCCGATTACACCGATCACCGGCTCGCTCAAATCATGTCCGGACATTAGCCCATACCCTCCGTTTGACGATGACGACCAACCCGAGCAGCAGTGTCAGATAGGCGATCACCTGCACGCCCAGGCGGTGGCGCGCCTGGAGATGCGGCTGTGCTGCCCAGGCGAGAAAGGTCGCGACATCATGCGCCATGTGCGGCACCGTCGCCTTGGTGCCGTCTGCATAATCTACCTGGCCCTGATGCAGTGGCGGCGGCATCGCCGTGGCATTGCCGGCGACCGCAAGATTGTAGTGCATGCGCGGTGCGAGCGCGACGTTGCGCGGCGTGTCGAGAAAGCCATCCAGAAAGGCCGCGATGAAGCGCGCGCCGCCCGGCAGCGTGATCGCAAGCCGCGACTGGTCCGGCGGCACGGCGCCATGATTGGCGGCACGGGCGGCCACGTCGTTCGCATAGGGAGACGGAAAATGATCGCCCGCCTGCAGGCCGTGGCTCGCGGCAATGGCGTGGATGTCGTGCGTATCCAGACCGAGCCCCGCGAGATCGGCAAAGCGCAGCGCGCGCATCGAATGGCATGCCGCGCAAACCTGGGCATAGACCGCATAGCCGCGCTGCGCGCTGGCGAGATCGAAGCTGCCGAATGGCCCCTCGAAGCTCCAGCCCTGCCGCGATACCAGAAGTGCCGGCAACAGCAGGCAAGCGACCGCGAGGCGCATCAGGGCTGCTCGACCGGCAGACGAACGAACAGCCGAGGCTCAAGCCTTCCGAGCAATGGCAGCACCACCAGGAAATGCCCAAACCAATAGACCGTGGCGAGTCGCGCCAGCAGCAGCCAAATCCCCTCCGGCCGATGCAGCCCGCAGACCAGCAACAGCACGAAGCTCATCGCCAGCAGCAGCATCAGCTTGCGATAGACCGGCCGGAAGCGGGCGCTGCGTACCGGCGAGGTGTCGAGCCAGGGCACCGCGCACAGCACCAGCACTGAGCCGGCCGAGAGCAGCAGCCCACTGAGGCGCGACGGCACCGCGCGCAGCACTGCATAGAACGGCGCGAAGTACCATTCCGGGGTTATATCGGATGGTGTCGCGAACGGGTTCGCCACACTATAATTGTCCGGCTGCGTCAGCCATCCCGGCAGGAAGAACACCAGCACGCCGAAGGCGATCAGAAACACGCACAATCCGATGGCATCCTTGGACGTGTAGAACGGATGAAACGGCAGCGTATTGCGTGATTCGCGCATGTCGATGCCGAGCGGATTGTTCGAGCCGGTGACATGCAATGCGGCGACATGCAGCACGACTCCGGCCGCGATCAGAAATCCCAAGACGAAATGCAGCACGTAGAACCGGTGCAGCGTGGCGTCCCCGACGACAGCACCACCCTGCAGCCAGGTTGCAAGCGGATGGCCGAAGCCGGGGATGGCTCCGACCGCGTTCGAGACGACCACGGCACCCCAATAGCTCATCTGCCCCCAAGGCAGAATGGTGCCCGCGAAAGCGATGACCATCACCATCAGCAGCAGGCAGACGCCGATCAGCCACAGCAACTCGCGCGGACGCTTGTAGGAGCCGTAATAAAGCGAGCGAAACACATGCACGTAGAGGACGGCAAACAGCAGACTGGCGCCGGCCATATGTGTCGAACGGATGATCCAGCCGCTGCTGACCTCACGGTCGATCGCCTCGACGCTGGCGAATGCGCCGGCACTGGTCGCGGTGTAGTGGAGTGCCAGGAAGACGCCGCTGAGGATCAGCATCACCAGCGCCACGCTGGCGAGGGCTCCGAAACTCCAAAGATAGTTCAGGTTACGCGGGACCCGGTAGTCAACGAAGTTGCGCCTGAAGCCCGAGATGATCGGCAGCCGCTCGTTAATCCAGCGCGCCGCACCCCGCATCAACGGCTCCCTGTCTGCCGGCCCCATTTGCACACACTGCGGGTCTCGACGCGCAGCAGTCGCGGCCGCACTCTATGGGTGCCGTCCTGACCCTGCAACACGGCCCTGCCCAATGGAGTGCCACAAGGCGTGACTGACCTGCGTCCTGCACACGATGCCATGCGCGATGCCGCGCGAAGCTGGTTCGAGAGCCTGCGCGACCGTCTCTGCGACGCGTTCGAGGCCATCGAACGCGAGGGCGGCGACAGCGCCGAGCCCGCTGGCCGTTTTGAGCGCCAGCCCTGGACCCGCCCTGAGGAGGACTCCGCCCACAGCGGGGAAGAGGGTGGCGGCGGCGTGATCAGCCTGCTGCGCGGGCGCGTGCTGGAGAAGGTCGGGGTCAATGTCTCGACCGTGCAGGGCAGCTTCAGTCCGCAGTTCCGGGCGTCCATACCCGGTGCGTCGGAGGATCCGCGCTTCTGGGCATCGGGCATCAGCGTCGTCGCCCACCCGCGCAGCCCGCTGGTGCCGGCGGCGCACTTCAACACCCGCATGCTGGTGACCACCCAGGGCTGGTTCGGCGGCGGCGGCGACATCACACCGATGTTTCCCGAGAGCGAGGCGGCAGCGCACGACGCGGCCCGCTTCCACGCCGCCCTCCGCCACGCCTGCGACCGTCATGACCGCGCCTACTATCCCCGCTTCAAGGAATGGTGCGACCGCTACTTTTTCCTGCCGCACCGGGGCGAATCGCGCGGCCTCGGCGGCATCTTTTTCGACCGGCTTGAGACCGACGACCCCGCGCAGGACTTCGCTTTCACCCGCGACGTAGGTCGAGCCTTTCTCGACATCTATCCCGCGATCATCCGCGCGCGCATGCACGAACCCTGGACCGACACGCAGCGCCAGCATCAGCTCATCCGGCGTGGCCGCTACGTCGAGTTCAATCTGCTGCATGATCGCGGGACCCTGTTCGGCCTGCAGACCGGCGGCAATGTCGAGGCGATCCTGATGAGCCTGCCGCCGGAGGTGCGCTGGCCGTAGTGCAGCGACGCAAACAGACCTTACAGGTCTGTTTGGGTCAAAGCTGCACGATAACAGTATGCAACAGACCGTCTTTCGGTAAAGGGGCTGCCGCTGTATCGTCGCGCGATCATGGTGTCGGAGCGTCAGTGTCGGCCTCATCGCGGCGATCCGTTCTTCGGCTCGGCGGAACCCTATCCCTCGGTTTGGTCGCCACCAGCGTGGCAGGTGCGGCGCGTGCGCGGCTGCCGGCGCGGACCACATCCCTGGAAGCCGCCCACCCAAATGTCACTGAGGCCAGCATGATCGTCGCCGGTCCGGCGGACGCCTCGGCTGGCCTATGGGCGCAACTGCTCGCCAGCCCGCTCGCCGGCGCGCTGCATCCCGGCACCCCGCTCGCCATCTCGGCGATCGGCGGCCGCGACGGGGTGACCGGTGCAAATGCCTTCGAGGCGCTGACCAATCCCGACGGCGCGACCGCGCTGCTGGTGCCTGGTGCCGCGGCGATGGCGTGGCTCGCCGGCGACCCGAGAGTGCATTTCGACGCCGGCAACTGGGTGCCGGCGCTGACCAGCTTCGGCTCGGCGATGGTGATTGGCGGCAATGCGCGCCCCACCTTGCCGCTGCGCGTCGCCGCCTCGACGGCGAGCGGCGTTGAACTGGCCGCCCTGCTCGGGCTGAGCCTGCTCGGCCGCAATCCCTCCCCGGTGTTCGGCCTCGCCGACCCGCAGGACGCACGCGCCGCCCTGCTCGCCGGACGGGTCGATGCGATCCTGCTGCACGGGCGCGACGTCCCTGCCCGCGGTGCGGCCCTGAGCCACGAGGCAAACGGCATTCGCCCGCTCTTCTCGCTCGGCGCCGACATCGACGCGGCCGCCCGCGATCCCGCCCTGCCCGACGTGCCGACCCTGCCCGAGCTCTATAGCGCCGGCAGCGGACAGGCCCCGACCGGACCATTGTTCGAGGCCTGGCGGGCGACCGCCGGTGCCGCCAGGCTCGATATCGCCCTGGTGCTGCAGCCGCTGACCCCGGCGGCCCTCGTAGCCCTATGGCGCACCGCCTGCGCCAGCGCCGTCACCACGCCCGGGCTTTCCGATGCCTCCCAGGCGGCAGGCCTCACCCCGTTGCCGGCGCCGGACTGCGTCGCCGCCTTGTCCAGGATCGTCATCGGCGAGAACACCCTGCTGGCGCTACGCCGCTGGCTTGCCGGTCGCACCGATTGGCGCCCGGCCTGAAGTCAGCGTCGACGCGTTCTACACGATAAAACACCGTCACGCTCGACTTCGCCGCCGGGAAGCCCAACCTTACTGGCAGGCCGTTCATGGTGCATCACCGCACAAGCCAGCGGAAAACCGCTCAGCGAGCGAACACAAAGGAATACGGCAATGGATTTCAACACCAACCTTGAAAACCAAAGCGAGTGCCCGTTCCGCGGGACGCGCATCGGCGGCGCCCTGGGCTCCGAGCCGCAACTCGACCATTGGTGGCCGAACCGGCTGAAGGTCGAACTGCTTCACCAGAATCCCACTGTCGCCAATCCCCTCGGCTACAGCTTCAACTACGCCGAAGCGTTCAACAGGCTCGACCTGGCCGAGGTCAAGAACGACATCAAGGGCTTCCTGCAATCCTCCGTCGCCTGGTGGCCGTCCGATTACGGCAATTACGGACCGCAGATGATCCGTATGGCCTGGCACTCTGCCGGCACCTATCGCATTGCCGATGGCCGCGGCGGCGCGGGGCAAGCGATGCAGCGATTCGCACCGATCAACTCCTGGTGGGACAACGGCAACACCGACAAGTCGCGCCGTCTGCTCTGGCCGATTAAGAAGAAGTATGGCGCAGCGCTCTCCTGGGCCGATCTGTTGATCCTCACGGGGAATTGCGCACTCGAGATCATGGGCTTCAAGACGTTCGGCTATGGCGGTGGTCGCGTCGACGCCTGGGAGGCGGACCGCGGCACCTACTGGGGGCCGGAAGGCTGGGAGCCCGAGAACGGTGCCGCCGACCCGCTCAGGATGGTCAATCGCGACAAGCGCTGGGAAGGCAATCCCGACGAGCCGCACTACGATCTCGAGAATCCGCTCGCCGCCACGCATCAGGCGCTGATCTATGTCAATCCCGAGGGCCCGAATGGCAGCGGCAAGCCGCTCGATTCCGCCCGCGACATTCGAGAGTCGTTCGCACGCATGGCGATGAACGACGTCGAGACCGTCGCCCTCATCGCCGGCGGTCATGCGTTCGGCAAGAGCCACGGCATGGTCGACGCCGGCAAGATCGGTCCGGCACCGGAGGGTGCGCCGATCGAGGCGATGGGTCTCGGCTGGCACAATCCTGACGGCACGGGATTTGCCGAATACACCATGACGAACGGCATCGAGGGCTCCTGGACGCCCAATCCGACGCAATGGGACAATGCCTATCTTGAGAACCTGTTCAGGTTCGAGTGGCAGAAGACCGAGAGCCCGTCGGGTTCCATACAATGGACGCCGATCGACCCCTCGGCACCAAAGACCCCCGACGCGCACAAGCCGGGTGTGATGAATCCGCTGATGATGATGACTTCGGACATCGCCCTGAAGGAGGATCCGGCCTACCGCGCGGTCTGCGAACGATTTCTCGCGGACTTTGATGACTTCTCCAATGAGTTCGCCCGTGCCTGGTACAAGCTCACGCATCGCGACATGGGTCCGAAGGTGCGTTATCTCGGGCCGGAAGTGGCGGCCGAGGACCTCATTTGGCAGGATCCGGTCCCGGCTCTCGACCATCCGGTCGCCAACGAGTCCGATATCGCGTCCCTTAAGGCGCGCATTCTCGGCAGCGGCCTGACGGCTTCCGCACTCGTCGGCGTGGCTTGGGGTGCGGCCTCTACGCATCGGCATTCCGACAAGCGCGGCGGTGCCAATGGTGGCCGCATCGCGCTCGCGCCGCAAAAGGATTGGGCCGTGAACAATCCTGCACAGGTCGAGACGGTCGTCGCCGTCCTCACCGGCATCAAGGACGATTTCAACAGCGTGCAGGCGGGCGGCAAGAAAATCTCGCTCGCCGACCTCATCGTTCTCGGCGGCTGTGCTGCGGTCGAGAAGGCAGCCAGGGATGGCGGTGTCGAGGTGACGGTCCCGTTCACGCCGGGCCGGATGGATACCACGCAGGAATTGACGGACGTGGTGCAGTTCAACTGGTTGCAGCCCGTTTCGGACGGTTTCAGGAACTATCATAACGACCGGATACGCTTCAACGTGCCCCCGGAGCATATCTTCCTTGACCGTGCTCAGTTGCTGACCTTGTCGGCGCCCGAATGGACCGCGCTCGTCGGCGGCCTGCGTGTGCTCGACATCAATTGGGACGGATCGAGGCACGGCGTGTTCACCGACCGGCCCGGTGTGCTGAGCAACGACTTCTTCGTCAACCTGACCAGTACTGACCTGGTGTGGAAGAAGGCGGACGAGGACGCGATGATTTTCACGCTCAATAGCCGGGACACTGATGAGGTGAAGTTCACCGCGACCCGCTGTGACCTGATCTTCGGCTCAAACGCGCAACTGCGCCAGGTCGCGGAAGTGTATGGCGCCGACGATGGTCACAAGCGGCTGGTCCACGACTTTGTCGCGGCCTGGCACAAGGTGATGATGCTCGACCGCTTCGACGTCGCTGCGAAAAAGCACGTCGCTTAACAACCGGCGGACGGCACCTACGCGATCGTCGAGGTGCCGTCCGCGGGCCGCTGCAAACGCACGCTGTCGCCGACCAGGCCGCGGGCGAAATCCTCGGCCAGGAACGGACGAAGATCCTCGGCGCGCTCGCCCACGCCAACGGCGTGCATCGGCAGGGCGAACGCCTCCGCCAGCGCCACCACGATGCCGCCGCGCGCGCTGCCGTCGAGCTTGGTGACCACGAGGCCGGTGACGTTGACCATCTCCTTGAACACACGCACCTGCTCGATGGCGTTCTGTCCGGTGGTGGCGTCCAGCACCAGCAGTACCGAGTGCGGCGCCGATGCGTCGAACTTGCGCAGCACGCGGATGATCTTGGCGAGCTCCTCCATCAAGGCGCCCTTATTGTGCAGGCGGCCGGCGGTGTCGATCAGCAGCAGGTCCGCCCCCTCCTCGCGCGCCTTGACGAAAGCCTCGTAGGCCAGGCCCGCCGCATCGGCGTTCGGAGGTCCCGCGATCACCGGGGCACCCACCCGCTCTCCCCAGATCTGCAACTGCTCGACCGCCGCGGCGCGGAACGTGTCGCCAGCCACCAGCACCGTTCGTAACCCCTCGCGGCCATGCTGCAGCGCCATCTTGCCGATGGTGGTGGTCTTGCCGGTGCCGTTAACGCCGACCACCAGCACCACATGCGGCTTGAGCGACACATCCGGCACGAAGGGGATGGCGACTGGGGTCAGCACGCGGGCGATTTCGGCCGACAGCGCGATGCGCACCTCCTCGTCGGTGACCTCCCTGCCGAAGCGGGTGCGGCGGAATTCGTCGATGACGCGCTCGGCCAAGGCGGGGCCAAGGTCGGCCGCGATCAGCAGCTCTTCAAGCTCCTCGAGAGCTGCGTCATCCAGCCTTCGCCGGCTGAATGCGGCGCCGATGCCGCCGAGCTTTTGCGTGCTGCGGGATAACCCCTCCTTGAGCCGGCTGAAGAACCCCAATGCCATTCAGACCCTCTCCGCCAGCAATCCGGCGTGGTCGGATTGCGTGACCCGCGCGCGCACGATCTCGCCGCGTTCGCCCAACTCACCGCGCACCGGTGAGAAGTGCGCCGAATGCCCCATCGACGCGCCCTCCAGCAGCACGCTGATGGTCTCACCAAGCATCGCGGCATGAAAGCTCGCGGCCGCCGCCTCTCCCTCCCGGCGCAGGGTGCGCGCACGCGCCCGGCGCACCGCCATCGGCACCTGCGGCATGCGCGCGGCCGGCGTGCCAGCGCGGGCGCTGTAGGGGAACACGTGCAGATAAGGCAATGCGTGCGTGCGCACGAACGCGCGCGTCTCCTCGAACAAGGCGTCGCTCTCGGTCGGAAACCCTGCGATCAGATCGGCGCCGATGGCGACTCCGGGCCGCGCTCGACGCGCCCGCGCGATCACCGAGGAGGCGTCGGCCGCCAGGTGGCGTCGCTTCATGCGCTTGAGGATCAGGTCCGAGCCCGCCTGCAGAGAGAGATGCAGATGCGGCATCAGGCGTGGCTCGTCCGCCAGCAGCGCCCAGAGTTCCTCGTCGATCTCCATCGGGTCGAGCGACGACAGCCGCAGCCTGGCAAGCTCTGGCGCACAGGCCAGCAGCCGGCGCGCGAGTTGCCCCAAGCGCGGGCGGCCCGGCAGGTCCGCGCCATAGGAGGTGAGATCGACCCCGGTCAGCACCACCTCCCGGTAGCCGGCGCGCACCAGAACGCGCACCTGCTCGACGATGGCGCCGGCCGGCATCGAACGGCTCGGCCCGCGGCCGAAGGGGATGACGCAAAAGCTGCAGCGATGATCGCAGCCATGCTGGACCGCGACAAAGGCGCGCGCACGAGCGGTGAACCCGGCCACCATGGGTGCTGCGCTCGCGCGGTCCTGCATGATGTCCGAGACGGCGTCACCCGAATCCAGCGCAAGCGGGGTCCAGCTCTCCGCACGCAGCTTCTCGTTATTGCCGATCACCCGCGAGACTCCCGCAAGCGCGCTCCATCGTTGGGGGTCGATCTGTGCTGCGCACCCGGTGACCACGATCCGCGTGTCCGGCCGCGCGCGCCGCACCCGCCCGATCGCCTGGCGTGCCTGCCGCTCGGCCTCCTTGGTCACCGCGCAGGTATTGACGATGACGAGATCGACGCCCGAGTCCGCCGCGTGCCCAGCCATCACCTCGCTCTCGAACTGGTTCAGCCGACAGCCGAAGGTCAGAACCTCCGGCGCGTTCATGGCTCCAGCCGCATGCTGCCGACGAAGGCGATCGATGTCGGCCCGGACAGCAGCACGTGTCCGTCCTCGCGCCAGCTCACATGCAACACGCCGCCCGGCATCTCGATGGTACAGGCGCGCCCGACGAGCCCGCGCCGATGCGCATTGACCAGCGCCGCACAGGCCCCGGAGCCGCAGGCTGGAGTAAGGCCGGCGCCACGCTCCCAGACCGCCAGACGCATGCGCGACGTCGTGAGGATTTCCGCAAAGCCAATATTCGCCCGCTCGACGAACAGCGCGTCGGCCTCCAGCGCCGGCCCCGCGCGCGCCACGTCGACACTGTCGAGATCGGCCACGAAGGAGGTCGCGTGCGGATTGCCCATCGAGCAGGCGGCCGGATCGCCGGCGAGATCGAGACGCAGCGTATCCATCTCCCACGCCAGCGGGATATCGCGCCAGCCCAGACCCGGCGGCCCGAGATCGACACGCACGCAATCGCCGGCGAGCCGTTCCGCTGGCAGCGGCCCCGCCACGCTGCGCAGCCGCACGTGATCGCGGCCGGTCTCGCCGGCAATCAGGGCGCCAGCGCAGCGGCTGCCGTTGCCGCAGGCGCCGGACTCGCCGCCGTTATTGTTGAAAAAGCGCAGGAACGCATCCGACCCTTCAAACGCCTGCAACAGGATTACCTGGTCGCAGCCGATGCCGCGCCTGCGGTCGGCGATCCGGACGATATGCGACGGCTCCAGCCCGAGGCCGCCCGCGCGCTCGTCGAGCAGGACGAAATCGTTGCCCGCGGCCTGCATCTTGGTGAAGCGTATCTGCATGGACCTACGTCGCCCTGATCAGGGTTCCCGGACCTGCCGCGGTGAACAACTCCAGCAGGCAGGCATGCGGAACCCTGCCGTCCAGGATCACCGCCGCCTTGGCTCCCGAACGCACCGCCTCAAGGCAGGTCTCGACCTTGGGGATCATGCCGCCGGAGATCATGCCGCTGGCGATGCCGGCGCGCGCGTCCGCGTCGGTCAGTTCCTCGATCAGGCGCTTGTCCGCGTCCAGCACGCCGGGCACGTCGGTAAGCATTAGCAGCCGCGTCGCCCCCAGCGCCCCGGCGATGGCGCCGGCTGCGGTATCGGCGTTGATGTTGAAGGTCTCGCCGTTGGCACCCGCCCCCACCGGCGCGATCACCGGCACCAGGCCGGAGCCGGACAGCGCGTAGAGCAGGCGTGTGTCGACATGGTCGGGCTGGCCGACGAAACCCAGATCGAGTGCCCGTTCGATATGGCTGTTGGGGTCGCGAATGGTGCGTCGCAGCTTGCTCGCACGGATCAGCCCGCCATCCTTGCCGGAGATGCCGACCGCCATCGCGCCGGCGCGGTTGATCAGCTCCGTCACCTGCTTGTTGACCGATCCGCACAGGACCATTTCGATGATCTCGACCATCGCCGCATCGGTGACACGCAGCCCCTCGACGAAGCTCGACTTGATCGCCAGCCGATCGAGCATGGTGTTGATCTGCGGGCCGCCGCCATGCACCACCACCGGGTTCACGCCGACCAGCTTGAGCAGCGCAATATCGCGGCTGAAGGCCTCCGACAGCGCCGGATCGCCCATCGCATGGCCGCCATACTTGATGACGATGGTGTCGCCGGCGTAGCGGCGCAGGTAGGGCAGCGCGCTGGCCAGGGTCGCCGCCTGGGCATGGGCGGCGTCAAGCGCGTCCTCGCTCAGGCTGCTCATCGTGTGGCTCCTGTCATCACGCGGGAGTTGCCAGTTTTGCCAGGGTGGCGCGCAGTTCGGCAATGCCGGCGCCGGTCTGGCTGCTGGTCGTTATTACCTCCGGATGTGCAGCCGCATGCCGGCGGCCCAGCGCGAGCGTCGCCGCCTGCTTGGCCGCGAGTGCGGCGGGGCGCAGCGCGTCCGACTTGGTCAATACGAGCTGGAAGATCACCGCTGCCCGGTCGAACAGCCGCATCGCCGCCTCGTCGCTCGCCTTGGCCTCGATGCGGCTGTCCATCAACAGCAACACGCGGCGCAAGGTGGGCCGCCCGCGCAGGAAGTCGAACATCAGCCCCTGCCAGTCCTCCTTCACCGCCCGCGCGGCCTGCGCGTAGCCGTAGCCGGGCATGTCGACCAGTCCCAGCCGGTCGTCGAGGCTGAAGAAGTTGAGCTGCTTGGTGCGACCCGGCTGCGAGGAGGCGCGCGCCAGCGCGGTATGGCCGGTGAGTGCATTGATCAGCGTCGACTTGCCGACATTGGAGCGCCCGGCGAACGCGATCTCCGGCAGATCGGGGGTGGGAAGCTGGTCGAGCCGTTGTGCGGCGTAGAAGAACCGGCAAGGCCGCGCGAACAGCAGCCGGCCACTTTCCAAGTCCGGCTCCGCCTTGGGCTCGACGTCCAGCTCCGCCTGGGTGGAGTCCTCGCTCAGCTTCGCACCGGCCGTGCCGCGCGCTTGCCGCCCACACCGCCGCCCAGCTTCGTGCTGCGCATGATCAGCCATTGCTGGGCCACCGTCAGCGTATTGTTCCAGCAGTAATAGATCACCAAGCCAGCCGGCTGGCGGGCCAGCACGAAGGTGAAGATCACCGGCATGATCTGGAACAATTTGGCCTGGGTCGGGTCGGGTGGCGGCGGGTTCATGCGCTGCTGCATGAACATCGTAGCCCCCAGCACGATCGGCCAGATGCCCAGATGCAGCATCGGGCTGATCGCCGTCGGATCGAACGGCAGCGCTCCGAACAGGTTGAAGATATTGGTCGGATCCGGCACCGAGAGGTCGCGTATCCAGCCAAAGAACGGCGCTTGGCGCATCTCGATGGTGACGTAGAGATCCTTGTAGAGGCACCAGAACACCGGGATCTGCACCAGCATCGGCAGGCAGCCGCTCGCCGGGTTGACGCCCTCGGTCTTGTAGAGCGCCATCATCTCCTTGTTCATCTGCATCGGGTCGTCCTTGAACCGCTCGCGCACGGCCGTCATCTTGGGCGAGAGCAGCTTCATCTTGCTCATCGACCGGAACGACTTGGTCGCCAGCGGGAAGAACAAGGTCTTGACCAGCAGGGTGAAGGCCAACAGTGCAAGGCCAAAATTGCCGAGCCGGTTGTTCAGCCAGTCGAGCACGAAGAAGATCGGCTTGGTCAGGAACGCGAACCAGCCGAAATCCACCGCCTTCCAGAAGTCGGTGATGTGCAGCCGGTCCATGTAGCCGTCGAGCAGATGTACCTCCTTCGCACCCGCGAAAACGTGGGTGACGCTGGAGCTCGACGCACCGGGCGCAATCACTGTCGGACTGGCGGCGATAAAGTCGATCTGGTAGGTACCCGCACCGCTGTTCGGCACGTAGCGATAGCTGCCGGTCTGCACCGTGGCCGCCGGCGGGATGATCGCGGTAAGCCAGTATTTGTCAGTGATCCCGGCCCAACCATGCTGGGTGCCGGAGGGCTGCTCGGCGCTCCAGGCCACGCCGCCGTTGGCCGCGGAATCCTTCTCCAGGCTCTTGTAGGATCGCTCTTCGAGATGGCCGTTGATCACCGCGATCGGCCCCTCATGCACCAGGTAGCCGCCAGTCACCTCCGGCGTATAGGAGCGGCTGACCCGCGACCAGGGATACAGCGAAACCGGCTTGCCGGTGGCGTTTTGCACGCGCTGCGTCACCGCGAACATGAAGTCGCGGTCGACCGAAAACACCAGCTGGAAGGTGAGGCCGGCGCCGTTGTTCCATGACAGGGTCACCGGCTGATCAGCACTGAGCGCGCGGCCGTCGGCGGTCCAACGGGTAGTGCTGTCGGGCAGCTTAATGTCGCTGCCCGGCGGCGCGCTCCAGCCGAGCTGCACCTTGTTCGGCTGCGGGTCCGAGCCGGGCTCGAGCACGCGCACCAGCGGCGAGTTCGCATTCAAGGTCTCGCGGTAGTCGCGCAGCACCAGGTCGTCGAGCTTGGCGCCGGTGAGATCGAGGCTGCCCTTGACCCGCGCCGCCTCGATCGGCAGCCGCGCGTCGGGTTTTGCCTGCGAGCGCGGCGACGGCACCGCCACCGGCGAGGAGCCGTTCGAGCCAGTGTCGATCACCGGCTTGGGCGCCTGCAACGGCGGTGTCGCCTGCGTCGCCTGGCTGGCCTGCTGGCGAACCTGCTGGTGGTTCAGCTTGGGCATGATCAGCTCGAAGCCAAGCAGGATCAACACCGAGAGGGCCACAGCAAGGATGAGGCGTTTATTGTCCATCAGCGCGCAGCCGGGCTTTCAAGAGGAGGAGAACAAGCGGGAACCGGATCGTGGCCGCCTTCGCACCAAGGGTTGCAGCGTAACACGCGCCACATGGCAAGTGCCGAACCCCGCGCCGCCCCGTGCCGATCGATGGCTTCCATGGCATAATCGCTGCATGAGGGTGTGAAACGACAGTTTGGGCCGAGCACCGGCCTGAGCAGCGCCTGATACAGCCGCACCGCAAGCACCAGCAACCGGCGCATTAACCGACCCCTGTCTTGCGCAAGGCGCGACTGAAATCGTCGATCAGCGCGCGAAAGTCACGCCCGCCAGTGCCGGCGCGTCCGATCAGCACGAGATCCACCCCGGACAATGGCCGCTCGCGCAACAGCAGACGCGCGACCTCTCGCAACCGGCGCTTGGCGCGGTTGCGGACCACCGCGTTGCCAACCTTCTTCGTCACGGTGAAGCCAACACGCACGGGTGCTGCATCGTTGCGATCAAGCGTCTGCAGCACCAAACCCGGCATCGCCGCCTTGCGGCCGCCGGACGCAACACGGAGAAATTCGGCCCGGCGCTTGAGGCGGATCGCGGCCCCGACCATCGAACTCCGATCAGGCCGAGAGGCGCTTGCGGCCCTTGGCCCGGCGGTTTGCAAGAACCCGACGGCCGCCAACAGTCGCCATGCGGGCCCGAAAGCCATGGCGGCGCTTGCGGACCAGCTTTGATGGTTGATAGGTGCGCTTCACGTCGACACTCTCCAGAACAGTGAGCGGAGCTTTGCCGCACAGAGCGGCGGCTTATAGTCGCGCCGACACCGCCACGTCAACTCGCCAGAAGGAGCCCTCCCGATGACCCGCAGCGCAGAGGACCAGGCCCTCATCGACCAACTCCACGGTCGCGCCGAGGCCGCGGAACGGGAGGTCTCCCGCCTGCGGCACGATCTGCGCGGCATTCTCTCCCCCACCCTGCTGCTCGCCGACCGGCTGTCGATGAGCGACGACCCCATCGCCCAACGCACCGCCGCCGCTATCATCAGCACCATCGAGCGCGCGGAGGCGGCGTTGGCGAGGAAGACTTAGGCCAGGGCTCTGCCCTGGACCCGTTGGGGCCTGGAGGCCCCAAACCCCCATTCTGGGAAACTAAAGGATTCCAAAGGCTAAGCCTTTGGCGGAGTCCAGAGGCGGAGCCTTTGGTCTTACTTCCTACCGACGCTCAATCAGCTCGATCTTATAGCCATCCGGATCCTCGACAAAGGCGATGACCGTCGTGCCGTGCTTCACCGGGCCCGCTTCGCGGGTCACCTTGCCGCCGCCGGTGCGCACCTTCTCGCAGGCGGCTGCCACGTCCGGGACGCCGACGGCGAAATGCCCGAAGCCGGTGCCGATTTCGTAGCCGCTGTCCTGACCCCAATTATAGGTCAGCTCGATTTCGGCCTGGCCGTGCGCGTTGTCGTCAAAGCCGACGAAGGCCAGGGTATATTCCCCCGCCGGCACCTCGGTGCGGCGCAATTCGCGCATGCCGAGCAGCCCGTAGAACGCGACGCTGCGGTCGATGTTCTTCACCCGGACCATGGTGTGCAGGTAGCTGGTGCTCATTGTGCGTCCTCCTTGGCAGGCTCGATACCGTATAGGAACAGGCCCAGGCGGTCCGCGGTTGCACGGCATTGCGCGGGGTCGGTGAGCAAGGTGCCGCCCGCCTCGACGGCGACCCCGCGCAAGCCTGCCGCGGCTGCGGACTCGAGCGTGCGCGGCCCGATCGTCGGCAGGTCGGCGCGCCGCTCCTGGGCCGGCTTGACCAGCTTGACCAGCACCCCGCCGGGTCCCGGCTGGCGCAGCGAAGCGGCCCGTTGCAGCATCCGGTCGGTGCCTTCCAGGGCTTCCACCGCCAGCACCAGCCCGTCCTGGACCACGCAGCCCTGGCCGACATCGAGCGCGCCCAAAGCCCGCACCACCGCGATCCCGCGCCGGATGTCGGCATGCGCCAGGGCATCCGGGGCGATGCCGGCGAGCACCCCGGGAGCCGCCAGCGAACCCGCGAGAAACTCGTCGGCGCCGCGCACCACGAAGCCCTCCTCGCCGAGCACGCGGACCAGGGCGCCCAGCAGCCCGTCATCGCCGCCGAACAGCGATCGTCCGACTCGCGCCAGGATACGCGCACCTTCGGCGTCGGGGCGGAGATCGCGCAATGACGGCCGGCGCACCGGACCGATCAGCACCAGCTCGCGACAGCCGTGCCGGCGCAGTGCCGCGAGGATCTGCCCGGCGGCGGCAAGGCGGATGACTTCGTGCGCGAACGGCGCCACGACGTGGCTCTCGGCGAAATCCTGGAAGGCTACGATGAAAACCTCGCGTCCCGCCGCCAGGGCGGCGCGGGCGACGTCGCCGGGCAGCGGGCCGCCGCCCGCGAGGATACCCAGCGTTGGCACTCAGCCTCCTTCGGCCTCCTCAGTGCCGCGCCGGGCGATACGCACCAGGCCGCGCTTGCTGGGGCCGTCGATGAAGGCGAGGATTTCCGCGACCCGAGGGTCATCGGCGAAGTCCCTGCGCACGCAAGCGAGGCGCTGCTCGAAGACCTCCGACTCGGGATCGCGCGGATAGAGGATTGCAAACGCCTGGCGCAGGCGCTGGAGGTCGGCCAGGGCGGCGCCGTTACGCCGCAGCCAGACCCAATGCAGCCCGACCAGCCGTGCCCGGTTGCCCATGACGCTGCCATAGGGGATCACGTCCGCCTCGACGCCGCAGACGCCGCCGACCATCGCCGCGCGTCCGATGCGCACGAACTGGTGCAGGGCCGCCGCACCCATGATCCGGGCATGATCGCCGATCTCGACATGGCCGCCCATGACCACGTTGTTCACCAGGATCACGCCGTCGCCGATCAGGCAGTCGTGCGCGACGTGGGCGTTGGCCATCAGCAGACAGTCCTGTCCGACGCGGGTGATGCCAATGCCGCCGGCGGTGCCGCGATGGATGGTGACGTTCTCGCGAATCACGGTACGCGCGCCGACCTCGCAAAGCGTTGCCTCGCCACGATATTTCAGGTCCTGCGGCGCCAGGCCGACGGTGCAGAACGGATAGAGCTGGGCCCCCTCGCCGATCGTGGTGCGGCCATCGACGACGACGTGGGAGATCAGCGTGGTGTTGTCGCCGATACGCACCTCGGGACCGACGCTGCACCATGGCCCGATCCGCACCCCGCGTCCGATCACCGCGCCGTCGGAGACGATGGCTTGGGGATGGATTTCGTTCCGCATGGGGTTCAGCGCATGATCATCGCGCTATAGGTGGCCTCCGCCACCGAGACCTCCTCGACCCGGGCCACGGCGCGGAACTTCCAGACATTGCCGCGATTGCGCTCCTTCTCGACATGGATACGCAACTGGTCGCCCGGCACCACCGGCCGGCGGAACTTGGCATTCTCGATGGTCATGAAATAGACCAGCTTGCCTTCTGCCTGGTCGCCCAGGGTCAGCACCACCAGGGCTGCCGCGGTCTGCGCCATCGCCTCGATGATCAGCACGCCGGGCATGACCGGGGTCCCGGGGAAATGGCCCTGGAAGTGCGGTTCGTTGAAGGTCACGTTCTTGATGCCGACCGCTGACTCGTTCGGCACGATGTCCACCATGCGGTCGATCATCAGGAATGGGTAGCGATGCGGGATCGCCGCCATGATCCGCAGCACGTCGATCCGCTCGATGCGGCCGCCTATTTCCGCCGCAAGGGTCCGCTCGGCCGAGACCGTCCCGTCCCCTGCGTCATTCTGTGTCGTTCCGTCCATAGACGCTAACCTAACTCCATGCCGCGTCCGGGCTAAGCGCTTCCGCTTCCGTCGCGTTCCCCAGCCTTTGCCTGACGTGACAAGCGTCGGAGTGTCGCAACATTGCGGAAGAATTCGCGAAATGCCATGGCCGGGCTGCCGATTACATCCGCGCCTGCCTGCACATCCGACATGACCCCTGCCTGCGCGCCGACTCGGGCCTTGCGCCCAATCCGGATGTGGCCAATCAGCCCAGCCTGAGATGCAAGCGTCACAAAATCCTCGAGCTCCGTAGATCCCGCGATGCCGGCTTGTCCGCACACAATACAGCATCGACCAAGCTTCACGTTGTGCGCGATCTGCACCAGGTTGTCGAGGCGCGAGCCGGCGCCGATGACGGTATCCTGGGCCGAACCGCGATCGACCGTGGTATTGGCGCCGATCTCGACATCGTCGCCGATCAGCACCCGGCCGAGCTGTGGCACACTGACAAAGCCGTCGTCGGACACCGCGAAGCCGAAGCCGTCCTGGCCGATGCGTGCACCCGGATACACTGTCACGCGGTCGCCGAGCACGGCGTGGCTGACGCTGACATGGGCGCCGATCCGGCATTGCGCGCCGATGCAGACACCGGCGCCGATCACCGCATGCGGATCGACGCGCGAGTTTGCACCCACCGAGGCACCGCTGCCGATCACCGCGAAGGCGCCGATCTGGGCAGTCGGATGCACCGCGGCGCCGGCCTCGATGACGGCGGTGGCGTGCACGCCAGGCTCGATGGCCGGGGCCGGGTGGAAGAGGGCTGCGATCCGCGCCCAGGCGAGATAGGGCTGGGCGATGACCAGGGCCGCCGCCGCCCGCGGCACGCTTGCGGCAAAGGCGGGTGCGACGATCACCGCGCCTGCCCTGGTGGCGGCAAGCAAAGCGAGATAGCGCCGGTTGTCGAGAAAGCTGATTTCGTCGCTCGATGCCGACTGCAAGGGGGCGACCTTGCGCAGGTCAGGGACCAGACCTCCGCCCGCGGGAGGCACCAGACGCGCGCCGACCAGGTCCGCAAGCTCGGCCGCGGAATATGGCCCTGTGCTGCCGAAGAAGCGCCTGTCGCCCGTCCCGCTCACCGCTTCAGTGCTTTGGCGCGGACGCGTTGGCGCTGGCTTGCTCCACGGGCGGCTCGGACGGCTGCGGACCCGGATTGGCGGTTGTGGGAAAGGCTCCGGATTTCGCAAGCTGCTCGGGGTCGACCCCGTCGCCGGGGATGAACACCGAACTCAGCGACGCATTGAGCTGAGCGGTAACCTGCTGGGTAATGTCGAAGCCGTTGACGTTCAGCGCCACCTGCTCGCGGTGCAGCACGAGGTTCATGCCGCGCGCTGCCGCGACCTGGCGGATGACCTGCACCAGCTCGCGCTCGACCTGGCCGAGCGACACCTGGGCGGCTTCCTGCAGGATGCGGTTACGGTTGCGAAAATCGCGTTGTGCCTTGAGCACGCGCTGCTGCAACGCACGCTCGCGTGCCTGCAGCTTTTCCGGGCTGCCCTTGGAGTTCTGGATCTGCTGTTGGATTTCACGCCAGCTCGCCTGCTCCTTCTGCGCGTCGGCATTGAGCGCATCGCGACGCGCGCCGAGCACGCGCTGCACCTCCTGGGCCGCGGTCGAGGCGCGCATCACATCCTGGACGCTGAGCACCCCGATCACCGCCCCCGGCGGCGCCTCGCCTTTCTTGATTGCGGTGAGTGCCGGGATCGGCGGCAAGGGCAGCACCGGCGGCGTGCGTGGCGCTTCCTGACTACCGCCTTGGGCATCCCCACCTTGAGCATCAGCGCGGTCCGCCGCGGGATCCGTGATCGGCGCGCTCGACGGCGATTGCCGGCGCACCGCCTCGGGTGCGGACTCATGCGTCTTCGGCACAAACCAGCCGGACCCCGAATGCTGCGAATTGCTCTGGGCGTGCGCCCCAGCCGCGACGCACAGCGCCAGGGAGGCAAACGCAATCGCAGGAACCGTTGAGAGGCCTTGGGAGCGAGACATCATTACCCTCAGAAATTCGAGCCGAAGCCGAAGCGGAAGACCTGCGTCTGATCGTATTTTTGTTTGGCGATCGGGACGCCGAGATCGACATTGATCAGCCCGAAGGGACTCTTCCAGGAGACGCCGACACCGGTGCTGATTCGCGGTGCGAGATTGTTGCCGGCGATATGCTGACCGGTCGAGGGTGGGAAGTTGCGGATCACGCGCTCGCCTTCGAGGCCGCCGACATCGACGAAGTATCGGCCGGAAAGCCCGAGATCCGGGCCCAGCGGCAGCGGGAAATTGAGTGTGGTGGACTGGGTGTAGATAAAGCGGCCGCCGAGTGCGTCGCTCGCGGGATAGGTGTTGGTCGGCACCGAATGCGGACCCACGCCGCCATCGAGGAAGCCGCGCAGATTGTCGCCGCCGAGATAGAAGTTGTCGACGATGTCCTGCCGGCCGCCGCCGTAATCGGCGATGTAGCCGGTGCCGGCGGTCAGCGCCAGGGTCCAGTCGTGATTGTTGAAGAAGCGGTCGAGCGGAATGTAGTAGGCGGTGTCGAGCTTGCCGCGGATGTATTTCTCGTTGCCGCCGAGCCCCGCCACATCGCCGCCGACCCGCACGATATAGCCCGTATGCGGCTGCAACCGGCTGTCGCGCCGGTCATAGGCCAAGGTGGTGCCAACCTGGGACAGCAGCGAGTTGCCGGATTCAGCCTGAATGTAGAGGCTGGCCGCGGTGTTGATGCTGCCGACATTGCGGTCGCTGAGCGAGTAGTTCCACGATTGCGAGAGGTAGCGGTTGTAGGCGTAGCCGACCCTGCCGGTGAAGCCGGTGCGGGTCTCGTAGTAGTTCGAGATGTTGTTGTTGTTCTGCTGAATGCTGAAGATGTCGATGCCCGCGACCAGGTTGCGGCCGAGGAAATACGGATCGGTCAGCGAGAGATCGACTTGGTTGGCATATTGCGCGAGCGTGCCCTGCAGGCTGGCATCGATGCCGGTGCCGACCAGGTTCTTCTGGCTGATGCCGGCATTGCCGAGAATACCGGCATCCGTCGAATAGCCGCCGCCCAGGGTGAGCGAGCCGGTGGGCTTTTCAGAGACATCGGCATTGACCCGGATCTTGTCGGGCGTCGAGCCAGGCGCCGTATCCACGGTGACGGTGTTGAAGAAGCCGAGATCCTCGAGCGACTGCTTGGCGCGGCGCTGCTGGATCGGCGTGAACGGGTCGCCCTCGGCCATGTTGAACTGGCGCCGGATGACATTGTCCCGGGTGATGGTGTTGCCGTTGATGTCAATGCGTTCGACATAGACGCGCGGCCCCTCGCTCACGTCGAACAACAGGTCAAGCCTGTGCTTGGCGGGATTACGGGCGATTTGCGGATGCACCTCGGCGAACGGATGGCCGGTGGCCTGCAGGTTGTCCTGCATCGCCTCGGACAGGCGCTGCACCTCGTCGCCATCGTACCATTTATGGTCCAGCGACTTGATCTGCGGCAGCAGGCTGGCACCGCTCACATGACGCAGCGCGGACTTCACATCGAGCGAGCCGATACGGTAGCGCGGTCCCTCCGAGATGGTGAAGGTGATGTAGAACGACTTGCGGTCCGGGGAGATCTCCGCGGTTGAGTCCGATACCTGGAAATCGACATAGCCGTTGCGCAGATAGAAGCGGCGCAGCAGTTCGCGGTCGTAGCGCACCCGCTCGGGGTTGTATTCGTCGGCATTGGAAAAGAACCGGTACCAGGCGGTCTCCTTCGACGTGATAACCTGCGCCAGACGGGCCTGCGAGAAGGCCTTGTTGCCGACGAAGCTGATCCGCTGGATCAGGGTCAGCGTGCCCTCGTTGATGGAAAACACGACGTCCACCCGGTTGTGCGAAAGTCGCACGATCTGTGGCGTCACCGAGGCATCGTAGCGGCCCTTGGCGGCATAGACGTCGAGGATGTTCTGGCGGTCGCGCGCTGCCGCTTCGGGCGTATACACGGCACGCGGACGCAAGCTCACCGCCTTGCGCAGATCGTCATCCTTGACCTCGTGGTTGCCCTCGTAAACGATACGATTGACGATCGGGTTCTCGGCGAGGTGCACGACCAGGGTCGAGCCGCGGCGCTGCAGACTGACATCGCGGAACAGCCCGGTGGCGTAGAGCGTCTTGAGCGACCGGTCGAGCTCGTCCTGGTTGAACGGATCGCCCGGACGCACCAGCAGATACGACAGCACCGTACTGGTCTCGATACGCTGGTTGCCGGTGACGTCGATCGCCTGGATGGTGCCGCCGGCCCCAGCCTGGCTTGTGTGTCCAGTCTGGCTGGCCTGCCGCGGGTGGGCCTTGGTGGACTGGCCGAAGGCGGTGCCGTCCAGCAGAAACGGTAGGCAGACGGAGGCGAGCAGCGCAGAACGTTTACCGTACAAGACGTGCCATCCCCCCAACTGGACGTTGTGCCGTCCGCGGCGCAGCTAGCCGAAATGCGCGTGCCTGCGCAAGCTACCCGACCAGCTTCGCCACCCACTGAAACAAGCCGAGATGCGACAGGTCGTTGAAGGTCACGAACGCAAACAGGCAGGCGATCAGGGCAAAGCCGGCGCGAAAGCCGTATTCCTGCACCTGTCGCGATAGCGGTCGCCCGCGCAGCGCCTCGAAGGCGTAGAATACCAGCCGCCCGCCATCGAGGATCGGGATCGGAAACAGGTTGATCAGGCCGAGATTGATCGAGAGCAGCGCGATGAAGCTGACCAGGCTGGCGACACCGAGCTGCGCCACCTGGCCGGAGAGCTGGGCGATTCGCAGCGGCCCTCCGAGCTGATCGACGCTGGCGTGACCGCTGAGCATCTTCCACAGGCCTGAGAGCGTCTGCACCGAGACAGACCAGGTCTCGCCGATGCCGCCGATTATGGCCGCTCCGGGGCTGAGGCGTTTGGCCGGTGCACTTGCAAAATACACCCCGATCAGACCGTGGCCACTGCCGGTGAGGCCGCCGATGGTGACGGGCAGCACCTGAATCCTGCCGTCGCGCTCGATTTGCAGGCGGATCTGCTGGCCGGGCGCCTCACCGACACGGCGCTTGACCGCGCTTATGGTCGGCATCGACTCGCCGTTGATCTGCAGGATCTGGTCACGCGCCTGCAATCCGGCGGCTGCCGCGGAGTCGCCGGGAACGACCTGGGCGATCACCGGCTTCATGCTCTCGATTGGTGCCGTGCTGGGCTGTCCGGCCGTGGCGAACAGGACTGTAAACAGCACCATGGCGAGCAGGAAGTTGAACACCGGACCGGCGAGGATGACGATCGCCCGCGACCCCACGCTTTTGTCGTGGAAGGTGCGTCCGGACTGCCAGGCGGCACGCGCTTCCGGCGTCGCCTCCTCGGGTCCCTCGAAGCCGTGCGGCTTGACGTAGCCGCCGAGCGGCAAAATGCAGACGCGCCACTCGGTGCCAACCCGGTCGTGCCAACGCAGCAGCGGCCGGCCGAAGCCGATCGAGAAGATCTCGACATGCACCCCGCGCCAGCGCGCCGCGAGGTAGTGGCCGAGCTCGTGGATGAACACCAGCACCCCGAGCACCAGGGCAAAGGCAAGCGGCGTGCGCAGCAAATGGGCGAGCATAAGGCCGGAATTCCTATCAGGCCGCGTGCCGGGTGGCGCCGAGAGCCGTGCCGTGCATATGGGCAACGCGGCGGGCTTCGGCATCCCAGTGCAGCACGGCATCGAGCGTCTCCGCACGCTGCGGTCCGATCTCCACCAGCACGGCCTCGACCAGCCGGGCGATGTCGAGAAACCCGAGCCCGCGCGCAAGGAAGATCGCCACCGCGACCTCGTTGGCCGCCGAGAGGATCGCCGGTGCGGCGCCGCCCGCGCGCAGCGCCGCGCGCGCCAGCCGCAGCGCCGGAAAACGCACAGGATCGGGGGGCTCGAAGTCCAGGCGTCCCAGGGCGGCCAGGTCGAGCCGCGGCGCGTTGGTTCGTATGCGCTGCGGCCAGGCCAGCGTATGCGCGATCGGGATTCGCATGTCGGGCGCGCCGAGCTGTGCCAGCACGCTGCCATCGCTGTAATGCACCATGCCGTGCACCACCGATTGCGGATGCACCAGCACGTCGATTTGTGACTCCGCCAGCCCGAACAGCCGCGCCGCCTCGATCACCTCCAGCCCCTTGTTGAACATGCTGGCGGAATCGATGCTGATCTTGGCCCCCATGGACCAGACCGGATGCGCCAGCGCCGCCTCGGGTGCCGCCTGCTCCATCTCCTCGATGCTGGCGGTTCGGAACGGCCCCCCCGAGGCGGTCAAAGTGATGCTGTCGACCTCGTCGTACTGACGGTCGGCCATCGCCTGGAAGATCGCGTTGTGCTCGGAATCGACCGGCAACAGGGTCGCACCCGCATCGCGCACCGCGCGCAGCATGACGTCGCCGGCGCAGACCAGCGCCTCCTTGTTGGCCAGCGCCACGGCGCCGCCACCCTTGATCGCGGCCAAAGTAGGAGCGAGCCCGGCAGCACCGGTGATCGCCGACATCGTCCAGTCGACCGGACGCGCCGCTGCCTCCAGCACCGCCTGCCTGCCGGCAGCGGCGGTGACGCCATGGCCGCCGAGGCGGGCGCGCAAATCCTCGAGGCCACCGGGATCGGCGATGACCGCGTGCCGGGCGCGCAACGCCAGCGCCTGCTCGGCGAGCAGCTCCGCGTTGCGTCCGCCGACCAGTACCTCGACCTGAAAGCGGTCCGGCACCTGTGCGAGAAGGTCGACGGTGCTGCGGCCAACGCTGCCGGTGCATCCCAGGATGGCGACGGTCTTCATGGCTGCTTGTCTCCTAGGGCAAAATCCGATCAGGTGAAGTCACCTGATCGGATATATTTGCCCGCTTATCAGTATCCTAGAGCACTACTCCCGCGCCAAGCGGCGCGGGAAGTGCTCTAGATGTTCGAGCCAGCCGGAGCCGGGATGATGCGCACCCATGGTGAGCGGCCGCGGACGCGCGTTCTCGAGTGTCCAGAACGGCGCGAGCGGCCCGGCGTTCAGCGACAGCAGGGCCGCGAGCGGGCCTGCCACGAGCAGACCGTCAAGCCGGTCCAGCAAGCCGCCGTGGCCGGGGATCAGCCGGCCGGAATCCTTGAAGCCGCACTGCCGCTTCAGCGCACTCTCGGCGAGGTCGCCGGCCTGGGCGGCGATGCCGAGCAGGCCGGCGAACAGCAACCCGCCCGGGACCGCGGTGGCACCGCTCGCCAACCCCGCCACCAGCGCACCGGTCACCATCGCGCCGAGCAGACCGCCGACCGCCCCAGACCGGGTCTTGCCGGGCGAGATCCGCGGCGCCAGCTTGGGGCCGCCCAAGGCGCGGCCAATGAGATAGGCGGCACTGTCGCTCGCCCACACCACCAGCACGACGAACAGCAGCGGGACAACCCCCCCCGCGGCTCCGTCACCCACACCGCGCAGCCAGACGAGAGCGAAGCCGCCCAATCCGATCAGCACGATGCCGCCGCCGCGCAACGGGCCAAGTATTAGCCCGCAGACCAGCACCCGCAGGCCCGCGAGCCAGCCCGCGCTGACGCCGACCAGCAGCGCCAGACCCGGCCAGAGCAGCAACAATGCGCACGCGACCGAGCGCGGCGGGACCCTCGCCAGCCCCGCCCATTCCCAGCCGAGCAACGCCATCGCCAGCAGCACCACCCCGGCGAACAGCCAGCCGCCATCGACCAGGCAGGCGATCCCGACCGGTGCGAGCACTGCCGCCGAAATCAGCCGCACCCGCAGGTCGCGCCAGGCGCTCGCCGGTGCTGCGGTCTCAGCCAGGGCGCGCACCGAAGCGACGGTCGCGTCGCGCGTAGCGGTCGAGCGCGTCGGCAAAATGGGTGGCGCCGAAATCCGGCCAGAGCACGTCGAGGAACACCAGCTCGGCATAGGCGGACTGCCAGAGCAGGAAGTTTGACAGCCGGAATTCGCCGCTGGTGCGCACCATCAGGTCCGGATCGGGAATGCCGTCTGTGGAGAGGAACCGCGCGAACCCCGCCTCGTCGAGACGTTCGGGATCGACCGCGCCTACGCGCACCGCCTCCGCCAGACGCAGTGAGGCGCGCAGGATATCGGAACGGCCGCCATAAGACAGCGCGATCATCAGCTTGAGCCGGGTGTTACCCGCGGTCAGCCGCTCGGCCCGCTCGAACTCGGCGCGCATTTCGGCATCGAAGCGCTCGCGCTCGCCGATCACCCGTAGGCACACCCCTTCGCGGTGCAGCTCCGCCAGCTCGTGTCGCAGATAGTGCCGCAACAGGCCGGTGAGTTCGCCGACCTCCTGCACCGGCCGACGCCAGTTCTCCGAGGAGAACGCATAGAGGGTGAGCCACTCGACGCCGCTGCCGATCGCCGCCTGGATGCAGCGGCGGACCGCCCCTGCTCCGGCACGGTGGCCTGCGACGCGCGGCAGCCGGCGCGCCTGCGCCCAGCGGCCGTTGCCGTCCATGATCACCGCGACATGACACGGCACCACCGGCCCAATGCTGGAGCGACCTTTCGGGGCACATTCCGTCGTCTGTTGCAGAACCGGGCTTTCGCCGGCGGCATCGGGAAGGCTGTCCAGGCGTTTGACTCCACTCAATTGGCGCGGCAAGGCCTCAGACCTGCTTGATCTCGCGTTCCTTATCGGCGGCGCTCTCGTCGATCCGCTTCACATACGCGTCGGTCAGCTTCTGGATGTCGGCCGACCAGTCGACCACGTCGTCCTCGCTGATCTCGCCCTTTTTCTCGAAGCTTTTGGTCTGGTCCATGCCGTCGCGACGGACACCGCGTATGGCAATCTTGGCGTTCTCGGCGTAGCGCCCGGCGGCTTTCGCCAGCTCGACGCGTCGTTCGGTGGTGAGCTGCGGGATCGGCACCCGCACGATCTGCCCGTCCGAGGACGGATTGAGCCCGAGGCCGGCGCCCATGATCGCGCGCTCCACCGCCCCCACCAGGGTGCGGTCCCAGACCTGCACGGTGATCATCCGGCTCTCCGGCACGGCGATAGTGCCGACCTGGGTGATCGGCATCTCGCCGCCATAGGCCTCGACCCGCACCGGTTCGAGCAAGGCGGGACTGGCCCGGCCCGAGCGCAGGCCGGCGAAGTCGCGACGCAGCGTCTCGAGTGCGGCGTCCATGCGTCGCGTCAGGTCTTCCTTGAGGATGGTCAAGTCTGCGGCCAAGAGGGCCTCCCGTTCGGCTTCGTGTTGTGTGTACCTTCTGTAAGCTACTGGCTATTGGCGCTCGACAATGCGGGTGAACGGCCCGTGCCCGCGCATCACCTGGGCGAAGGCGCCGGGCGCGTGTATGTTGAAGACGATGATCGGCAGTCGGTTCTCCCGCGCCAGGCTAATCGCCGAGGCATCCATCACGTTCAGGTCGCGCGACAGCACGTCGAGATAGGAGAGCTCGTCATGGCGCACCGCGTCCGCATGCTTGCGTGGATCGGCGGAATAGACGCCGTCGACCTGGGTGCCCTTGAACAATGCGTCGCAGTCCATCTCGGCGGCGCGCAGGGCGGCGGCGGTGTCGGTGGTGAAGAACGGGTTGCCGGTGCCGGCCGCGAAGATCACCAGCCGACCCTTTTCCATGTGGCGCACCGCACGCCTGCGTATATAGGGTTCGGCCACACTCGACATCGGGATTGCCGACATCACCCGCGTCGGCACACCGATCCGCTCCAGCGCGTTCTGCATTGCCAGCGCATTGATCACGGTGGCCAGCATGCCGGCATAGTCGCCCTGGGCGCGATCCATGCCCTTCGCAGCCGCGGCGATGCCGCGAAAGATGTTGCCGCCGCCGATCACCAGACAGATTTCGGCGCCGAGTTCGAACACGTCGCGGATGTCGGCGGCGATTGCGCTCAGCGTCGCGGGATCGAGGCCATACTCGCCGCCACCCATCAGCGCCTCTCCGGACACCTTGAGAAGCACCCGTTTGTAGAGGTTTCCCGCCGAAGCGCCGGTCATGACAATGCTCGCCCCACCCGGTTTGCCGCGCCTCTCATATCCCCAAGGCGAGCAGGCTCACAAGCGCCGTGTCATGTCGCAGACCCGCTCAGCCCGGTGCGATGACCAGGGCGCCACCCGGGTTCTGCTTGGGATCGCGCCAGAACGTCGTGCCGGCGAGCCGGCGGACGATCTGCGGCGGCAGGATGGTGCGCCGGTGCAGCCGCTCCACCCGGTCGCGCACCGCGTGCAGACCGGGCGTGTTCAACGCCGCGTCGAAGGCGTGGCCGCCATCATAGCCGACATTCCCCAGATCATGCGCGAAGGGCGCGAGGCCCAGCCGTTTGTACAGCCGCGTCAGCACCTCTAAGGGCTGCGCCGTCAGCTCGTCGTAATCGATCAGGATCAGCCGGTGCGCATGCTCGCCGAAATAGGCGTCCTGCAGGGCGTTCCAGGCCGCGCCGAACGCACCCTGCGCCGACATCAGCTGCTCGACGCGGTCGAACACGGTGACCGAATGCGCCAACCCATGCAGCTTGGACACCAGGTAGGTGTTGCGCCGCAGCAGCCGCTCGAAGGAGTCCAGGATCCAGACCGGATCGCGCACGCAGGCGATCACGCAAGCGCCCGGATGCAGGTCGGCGACGAGGCGCATCCGCGCGCACCAGACGCGGTTGGTGTCGAACAGGGTGATCCCCGTAGGGACGGCCGCGTAATAATGTTCAAATAGTCCGAGAAGGATACGCCGGCGCTGATTGTCGTCAAAACATGTCGCGTACTCGCCCTGCCCCATCACCGGCAGCACGCGTTCGCACAGCACCGCGACCGGACTGCTCATTTCGGCGCGCAGGCGGGGGTTCTGCCGCAGCAGCGACGCCAGCAGCGTCGAGCCGGAGCGCGGCAGGCCCGAGATGCAGTGGATCCGTCGCGCGGTCCCGCTAATTCTGGTCATCCAGGCCGATCGCGCGCAGGCGGGCGCGTTCCTCGTCCCAACCGGCGCGTTCCTTGACGTTGAGGAACAGATGGCACGGCCGCTCCAGCAGGGCGGCGAGGCCGTGGCGCGCGCGTTCGCCGATCATGCGTATGCGCGACCCCTTCTCGCCAATCAGGATCGCCTTGTGGCTGGCCCGCGCCACATAGATGGTGGCCTCGATGCGCACCGAGCCGTCCGGCTGCTCGCGGAAGCTCTCGGTCTCCACGGTGGCGGCGTAGGGCACCTCCTCGTGCGTCTGCAGGAAGATCTGTTCGCGCACCATCTCTGCCGCCAGCAGCCGGTCCGGCAGATCGGTGAGGTCGTCCTCGGGATACAGGAACGGCCCCGGCGGCAATGCAGCGGCCAGCCCATCGAGCAGGTCGCCCAGCCCCTCGCCGGTGCGCGCGCTGACCATCAGGGTGCGCTCGGCGGCGAACAGACCGCTCAGTTCGGCGGTCAGCGGCAGCAAACGCGCGCGCGGGATCAGATCGATCTTGTTGAGCACCAGCCAGATCAGGCGTCCACGGCCGGCGAGACGCGATGCGATCGTCCGCACGCTCTCCGTCACCCCGCTGCGCGCATCGACCAGCACGACGGTCAGGTCGGCGTCCTCGGAACCGGCCCAGGCGGCCGCCACCATGGCACGGTCGAGCTTGCGCCTGGGTTTGAAAATCCCCGGCGTATCGACCAGCAGGATCTGGGTTCGAGCATCGAGGCCAGCATCGCGCATCAGCACCCCGATGACGCGAAACCGCGTGGTCTGCGCCTTCGGGCTGACGATCGACAGCTTGGCGCCGGCCAGCTTGTTCAACAGCGTCGATTTGCCGGCGTTTGCGGCACCGACGATGGCGACGAAGCCGCAACGGGTGGTGCTCATTGCAACTGCCGCAACAGGTCGGCGGCGGCCGCACTCTCTGCCGCGCGCTTGCTGCCGGCCATGCCGGCACCGACGCAGCCGCGCGCACCGACCTCGATGGCGAAGCGCGGCGCATGCGACGGACCCTCGGCGGAGACCACCTTATAGACCGGCAGCGCCAGGCCGCGGCCAAGCAGCCACTCCTGCAGCGCCGTCTTCGGATCCTTCGGCGGCAGCGTCTGCCCCAGCATCGCCTCGTCCCAGGCCGCGCGTACGAAGCGTCGCGGCGCTTCCAGCCCGCCATCGAGATAGGCCGCCCCCAACACCGCCTCGACGGCATCGGCGAGCACGTTGGCGACCTCGCGTATCCCGGCCCGCGCCTCGTGCGGGGCGACGTCGAGGGCCGCGGCCAGGCCGATCTCGCCGGCGACGCGGGCCAGCACCGGTCGCGACACCAGATACGCATGACGCGGACCCAGCGCGCCTTCCTGTTCGTTGGGGAACCGCTCGATCAGCCATTCCGCCATCAGCAGTCCCAGAACCCGGTCGCCGATGAACTCCAGCCGCTCGTTCGAGCCACCGCCGCGCGCGCCCTTCTGCCGCTCATGCGCCGCCGAACGGTGGGTCAGCGCCTCGGCCAGCAACGCCGGCCGCTTGAACGGCTCGCCAAGCAGCGCCTCGATCCGCGCGCGCGCCAGCTGCTCTAGTGGACCCAATGCAGGATACGCCCCCAGCGGATTTCCGCCGGCCAGTCCCAGAACGCCCAGATCGGATCGCGCTCGTCGATGGAGAAGAATATGAAGTCGGCGCGGCCCACCAGGTTCTGGATCGGCACGAAGCCGAGATCGTCGGGCTCGGTGCCCATGAAGCGGCTGTCGGCACTGTCATCGCGGTTGTCGCCCATGGCAAAGAAGTAGCCGGCGGGCACCATGTAGTCGGGCGTGTTGTTGTATTGCCCCTGGCTGGTCTGCTTGAGGATGAGGTGTCGCACCGGCTTGTGGCCGCCGCTGCCGGGCAGGCTTTCCCGATACAGCCGGCCGGCCCGGTGATCGCCGTTCTCGTCATCGGCGATATAGTCGCCGAGCGGGGTGCGCGGCACCTCGGTGCCGTTGATGTAGAGCTGGCCGCCTTGCATCCGCACATGATCGCCAGGCAGCCCGACGATGCGTTTGATGTAGTCGATCGAGGTATCCTGGGTGAAGCGGAACACCGCCACGTCGCCGCGATGCGGTCGGTGATAGAGGATGCGCCCCTCGAACAGGTCGGGTGCCAACGGCATTGAGAAGCGGGAGTAGCCGTAGGCGTATTTCGAGACAAACAGGTAATCGCCGACGAGCAGGGTCGGGATCATCGATCCCGAGGGGATGTTGAAGGATTCAAACAGGAAAGTCCTGACGAACACCGCAATCAGGCCGGCATAGACCAGCGTGCGCAGCAACTCCCACGCACCTGAGCGGGTCTGCTTGCGGCCGTGTGCGGCGTTTGCCGCCTTCTCGCCGTTTGTGGACTTGCCTGCGCTCATCAGATCATGGTTCCGCTTCAGGGTGGCGGATGAAGCCGACCGACCTTGCGTCTGTCAAGCACGGGCGCTTTCAAGCACGCGGGGCCGCGGTGATCAGCACCTGGGCGAAGGCATAGGGCGGCTCGTCGGTCATCGTCACCAGCACGGTGGGCTGCATGCCGGCCGGCACCAGGGCTGCCAGCCGCAAGGCAGCCCCTCCGGTGAGGGCTAGTGTCGGCGCGCCGCTCGGCAGGTTCACCACACCCATGTCGGAATGGAACACGCCATGCGAGAAGCCGGTCCCCAGCGCCTTGGCGCAGGCCTCCTTCGCCGCCCAGCGCTTGGCATAGGTGGCCGCGCGTAGCGCCTCGGTGCGCCGTTCGGCACGGGCGCGCTCGCTCTCGGTGAACACCCGGGCCAGGAACCGCTCGCCGTGTGCCGCCAACACGCGCTCGATGCGCCGGATGTCGCAGAGGTCGGAGCCCAGACCTAGGATCATAGGTGGCCCAGGATCATTACAGCCTCACGCCCTCGCCCGCTCGACCTGGGTGATGCCGCTGGTGCCGCGCATCCCGGCAATGACGCTGGACAGATGCCGCAGGTCACGGACCTCGACATCGACCAGGATTTCCATGAAGTCGAGCTGGCGGTTGACGATCTTGAGGTTGACGACGGTGCCGTCATGCCGTGCCGCAGTATTGGTCAAGGTGGCCAGCATCGACGGCTCGTTGGCGGCAATCACGCTGATCCGACCGACATGGATTTCGCCAGGTCCGGCACGGGCGCCGGCATTGGACCCGGGCTTGGCAACAGATTCGTAGTCCCAGTCGATGTCCATGAAGCGTTCCGGGGTGGCAGCGAAGCTCTCCAGGGTTTGGCAGCCGGCGGTGTGTACGGTGATCCCCTTTCCCTGGGCCACGATGCCGACGATACGGTCGCCAGGCAGCGGGTGGCAGCAGCCGGCGAAATGCACCGAAATCCCGGCCCCCAGCCCGACCAGCGCCATCCCGCCGGGCCCTGCTCCGGCGCGTCCCGTCGCCGGATGCTGCAGGCCGGGGATCATCCGCGGCGCCCGGCCGCCCTGCCGCAGCTCCGGGTAGGCCGCGCGAACGACGTCCTTGGGTGCCAGATTGCCGTTGCCGACGGCGACGTAGAGATCGTCGCGGCTCGCGCACTTCAACCCCTTGAGAGCGGCGTCGAGCACCTTCTCGGAGCCGTCGACCCCCTCCCGGCGGAAGGCGCGGGCGAGGGCCGCACGGCCGGCATCGAGATGCGTCTCGCGCTGCGTCTGTGCCAGATGCCGGCGGATACGCGCGCGCGCCTTGCCGGTGACGACGAAGCGTTCCCAGGACGGCGACGGGGTGCCACCGCGCGCGGTCATGATCTCGACCTGGTCGCCGTTCTGCAGTTCGTGACGCAGCGGCATCAGCCGGCCGTTGATCTTCACGCCGACGCAGCCGTCGCCCACCTGGCTGTGCACGGCATAGGCGAAGTCCACCGGAGTGGCGCCACGCGGCAACTGGATGAGCTGGCCCTTGGGGGTAAAGCAGAACACCTGGTCCTGGTAGAGTTCGAGCTTGGTGTTCTCGAGGAACTCGTCCGGGGCCGCGGAATTCTCGATGATCTCCAGCAGGTCCTGCACCCAGCGCAGCCGGCGCAGGCTGCTGATCACGGTGTTGACTCCAGGGTCCTGCGTCCCGTCCGCCTCGCCGGGAACTTCCTTGTAGACCCAGTGCGAGGCGACGCCGTTTTCTGCGACGTCGTGCATCTCCGGGGTGCGTATCTGCACCTCGATCTTCTGGTTGCGCGGCTGACGCAGGGTGACGCCGGTATGCAGGCTCTGGTAGCCGTTCGCCTTCGGTGTCGAGATATAGTCCTTGAAGCGGCCGGCGATCACCGGATAGCCCGCATGCACCGCACCGAGAGCCACGTAGCAATCCTCGCGCGACGGCACCAGCACGCGGAACGCCATGATGTCGGAGAGCTGCTCGAAGGCGACGTTGCGACGCTGCATCTTCTCCCAGATCGAGAATGGTGATTTCTCCCGCCCGATCACCTCGATCAGCGCCACCCCGGCCTCGCGGCAGATACGCGCAAGCTCCAGGCGCACCTCCTCGATGACGTCCGCCCCCTGGCCGCGCAGATAGTTCAGACGCGCCTGGATGGTGGAGTTCGCCTCCGTCTCGAGCTCGGCAAAGGCCAGGTTCTGCAACTCGGTCTTGACCCGGTCCATGCCGATGCGCCCGGCGAGCGGGGCATAGATGTCCATGGTCTCGTGCGCGATCCGCTCGCGTCGGTCGCTGCGGCGCACATGGTGCAGGGTGCGCATGTTGTGCAGCCGGTCGGCCAGCTTGACGATCAGCACCCGGATGTCGCGGCTCATCGCGAGCACCAGCTTGCGGAAGTTCTCCGCCTGCTTGGTGCGATCGGATTGCAGCTCAAGCCGGGTCAGCTTGGTGACGCCGTCCACCAGATCAGCGATGGTGCGGCCGAATTTCGCCTGCAGCGCGTCGTAGGTGACGCCGGTATCCTCGACGGTATCGTGCAGCAGGGCGGTGGCGATCGAGGCGACATCCAAGCGGAACCCCGCCAGGATCCCGGCGACGGCCAGCGGATGGGTCAGATAGGGTTCGCCGTTGTCGCGCTTCTGGCTGGCATGGGCGTCGCGGGCGACGGCAAAGGCGCGTTCGATAAGAGCAATGTCGGCATTCGGGTCGTAGCCGAGAATTTTGCGGATCAGACCCTCGCAGCCGATCCGAGCCGTCTGCTCGACCGCGTCCATGCTGGCCAGCGGCGAGCCGACCGGCAGACCCGCCAGCACATCCGCGTCAGCACCACCAACCCCGTCTGCTGCCAAGGTGAGCGGTGCTGCCATGCTGTTCGTTGGATTAGCGGCGCCCGCGACCGCCGAGTTCCGCCTCGATCGCGGACTCGAGGTCCTCGGCGGAGAGCTCGGTACCCATGTTGCCGGCCTCCTCTTCGGCGGAGACATCCTGCAGGCCGAAGATGTTCTGATCGGTGGGGATCAGATCCAGCACCTCCTCATCGGCCGGCTCCGGCTCCGGCGCACGCGCCAACGATTTCACCAGATCCTGGTGCAGAGCCTCCACCTCGACGGTCTCGCCGGCGATCTCGCGCAGGGCGACGACGGGATTCTTATCGTTGTCGCGATCGATCGTCAGTTCCTCGCCGCGACTGAGATTGCGCGCACGCTGGGCGGCCAGCAGCACGAGTTCGAAGCGGTTCGGGATTTTCTCGACGCAATCCTCAACGGTGACGCGCGCCATGCCGTCATTCTCCGATCTAGCTGTATGGAATAGGCCAATCTAGCGGCACACGCGCATCGCAGCAACCATTGCCTCGAATCGCCGCCAGCAGCGCCGCGACACCGCGGCCACTGCGCGGATCGATCCAGTCGGGCGCCACGTCTGCCAGCGGCACGAGCACGAAGGCGCGCTCCGTCGTGCGCGGATGCGGCAGGACCGGATCGGGGCTGTCGCGCAGCTGGCCCGCGATGTCGATGATGTCGAGATCAAGCGTGCGCGCGGCATCACGCGCACCGCGGCTGCGCCCCGCCGCCTGCTCGATTGCCTGGAGTGCTGCCAGCAGGGCAGCCGGCTCGGCGTCGCCCGCGAGCCGGACCATCGCATTGGCATAGTCCGGCTGCGCCGAGCGCGGCACCGGCGTGGTGCGATAGAAGCGTGAGACCGTGAGCACCTGCAGTCCGTCGAGCCGGCGCAGTTCACGGGCGGCGCGCCTGCAGGTTTCGAGCGGGGTCGCCCCCCAGGGTCCGGGCAGGTTGGCGCCGATGGCAACCAGGATCATGCACGCCTTCTTAACAGATCTTCGCTAGGTTTGTGATCCTGCCAGATGAAGGACCATTGAGAATGACCAAGGCCGCGCGCGCGCCCAGCCTCACCGCCGCACCCTGATGCGCTCGCGAGCCGCGGACAATCGCGATCGGGACGTATTCAGCGCCCAAAGCGAGGCGATGCAGCGTGAGCCGGCGCGGGATTGTCCGCTCTGCCCACGACTGGTCGCCTATCGGCAGGCCAACCAGGCCGCCAATCCCGAATGGTGGAACGGGCCGGTGCCGTCCTGGGGCGCGCTCGACGCCGAGCTGCTGATCGTCGGCCTCGCCCCCGGGGTGAAGGGTGCCAACCGCACCGGCCGTCCGTTCACCGGCGATTTCGCCGGCACCCTGCTCTATGAGACGCTGTTGAAATTCGGCTTCGCCACCGGCCGCTACGGTGCGGACCCGGCGGACGGGCTCAGCTTGCGCGGCTGCCGGATCGCAAACGCCGTGCGCTGCGTGCCGCCGGCGAACCTGCCGCAGCCCATTGAGGTGCGCCAATGCAACCGGTTCATGCGCGCGGAACTCCAGACCAATGGTGGACTGCGCGCCATCCTTGCCTTGGGTGTCCTGGCGCACAGCGCCGTGCTCGCAGCCCATGGCATACCGGCGGCGCGCATGCGCTTCGCGCACGGCCGCATGGTCGAGCTGCCGGACGGCATGCTGCTGGCCGACAGCTATCACGTCTCACGCTACAACACGAACACCGGCCGGCTCACCACCGCGATGTTCGAGGCTGTCGTGGCAGCACTCCGCCAACGGCTCGACGAGCCCCCACCTTATTGAGGTCGCTTATTAAGGCCGCCTTATTGATCGAGGATCATCGCACGGACCCGTTGCATCAGCAGCTCGATGGTAAACGGCTTGCCGATCACCTCCATGCCCTGTCTTCGCTCGCCGGCCTCGTGCACGGCGCTCTCCGCCAGACCAGTGATGAACAGCACCTTCAGGTCCGGCCGTTGCTGCATTGCCGCCTCGGCCATCTGCACGCCGTTAATGCCGCCCGGCAACCCGATATCGGTAATCAACAGGTCGATCTGCCGATCGCCCCGCAGCACGCGCAGGCCGCCGGCACCGTCGACCGCCTCGATGGTGTCGCAGTCGAGTTCGCCGAGCACCTCGCCGACCAGCATCCGCACCATCGGCTCGTCCTCGACCAGCAGCACGGCACGGCCGGAGCCAACCGTGCTCGCCTCCGGTGGCGGCAGGCTGCTCTGTGCCGCGCGCGGCAGGTAGATCGTGACCCTCGCCCCACGACCGGGCGCACTGGCGATCCGGGCGTGACCGCCGGACTGGCGGGCGAAGCCATACACCATCGACAATCCGAGGCCAGTGCCGCGGCCGATCGGTTTGGTGGTAAAAAACGGATCGAAGGCGCGCGCCGCGACGTCCGCGGACATCCCCGTGCCGGTGTCGGTCACCGAAAGTGCAACGTACTCTCCGGCCGGGATGACGCCGTCCAGCTCAAAATCCTCGAGCATCGCATTGGCGGTCTCGATCACCAGCCGGCCGCCCTGAGGCATCGCGTCACGGGCATTGTTGATCAGATTGAGCAGCGCGATTTCGAGCTGGCGCGGGTCGCAAAGTGTGCTCCAGGCGCCGCGATGCCGGACGACCTGCAAGGTCGCGACCGGGCCGGCGGCACGACGGATCAGCTCGTCCATGCCGTCCACCAGGCGGTCCACCGCGATCAGCTTGGGCTCCAGCGCCTGCCGGCGCGAGAACGACAACAGCCGGTGCGTCACCGCCGCCGCGCGCTCGGCCGCATTCGCCGCGGCATCCATGTATTTGCCGAGCCCGTCGAGACGCCCCTGCTGCATGCGGGTGCGCATCATCTCCAGGCTGCCGATCACCCCGGTGAGCAGATTGTTGAAATCATGCGCAATCCCGCCGGTGAGCTGGCCCACAGCCTCCATCTTCTGGGATTGGCGAAGCTGCTCCTCCATGCGCTGCACGCGCAGCGCCGCCTCCCGCTCCACCGTGACGTCGCGGGCTGTGGCATAGACCAGCCCGTCCGCCGTCACCACGCTCCACGATAGCCAGCGATAGCTGCCGTCGCTGTTACGGTAGCGGTTTTCAAAGCCGCCCTTGCTGGCGTCTCCCTGCAAGGCCGCGCGCGCCTGGATGGTGTGCGGGCGATCCTCGGGATGGATCAGATCGAGACTGTCGCCGCCCAGCAGGGTGTCGGGGGACCAGCCGAGCATCGCCGACCAGGCCGGATTGACGCTGCGCAGACGCCAGTTCCGGTCACGCACGCACAGCAGGTCGCGCGACAGCCGCCAGATGCGCTCGCTCTCCTGCTGCACCACCGCGAGACTCTGTTCGAGTGTCAGGTTGGAGCGGTTCAGCGCCCGCTCCTCCTCCTTGCGACGGGTGATGTCGATGCCGATGACGTAGCACCCATCGAAGCCGCCATTGCCGCCAAGACGGGGGATGTATTCCATGTCGAGATCGCGCAACACGCCGTCGCGGTCGCGACTCTGGCTGTCGAAGCGGATCCGCTCGCCGGCCAGACAGCGCCGCAGCAAGCCGTCCGGCTTGTCCTCGACCGCCTCGGTAAACAGCACCCGCACCGGGTCGCCGGCGACGATATCGGCGGCACCGGGGACAATGCTGCGGTAGGCGCGATTGGCGAAACGGAAGGTCATGTCGGGTGCGATATAGACCAGCAGCACCGGCAGGCTGTCGGCGACCTGGCGGACGGTCTGCTCGTTCTGCGCCAGCTCCAGCTCGACCCGCTTGCGCGCGTCGATATCGATCAATACCCCGGTAACGCGGCCGGCCTCGCCGTCATGGCCCACCGCCACCACACCGCGCGCCTCGACCCAGCGCCAGGCTGCGGTCGCGTCTTCCGGTGAGGCGCCCAGAGAGGTGCACAGACGGAACGCTACGGCCAACGTGGCGCCGGCGGTGCGTGCGCGCCCCTTGAGCGCCAGCAGTGCCGCGCGATCGTCGGCATGCACCCGGCGCAGGAAATCGGCCTGGGTCAGCCCGGCGATCTCGCTCGCCTTGAACCCGAAAGCCTGCAGCAGCTGGTCGTCAAGCGACAGGCCGCCCGGCTCCCACACTCCAATCCCGATCACCGAGCCCGCCGCGAGGGCGATGCTGGTGCGTTCGACCGTCTCGCGATCGCTGATCGCGCGCCCGCGCAGGCGGGCGGGACGACACGCCGTCGCGACGATCCCGCCCAGCAATTGGGCAAGCAGCAGGTCGTTATCGTCGAAGGCGGCGACGCCGGCGGCCGCGAACACCAGCACGCCCTCTCGCCGTTGCGGCCAAGGCATCGGGATCAGCAACAGCGAGCGCATCGCCAGCGTCCGCCCGAGGCTTTCCGCCTGCACACCAGCCTTGCGCACGTCATCGATACGCAGCGGCTGCTCGAAGAGTGGTGCCGCTACACGGAGATCCCTCAGGCGCGCGAGGCTGGTGGCCTGGACCAGCAGGCCATCGCCGTCGCGTATGGCAAACGCGATCAGTCCGGCAGCCGGCACCACGGCCGCGGCGGCGTCGACCACGCAGTCGAGCATCCGTGCCGGGTCACCGTCCGCTGCGGGGGCCACGTCGTTGCAGGCACGCTGTGCCGACAGCAGTGCCGCGTGACGGCCGGCGGGTACCGGCGCAAGCTGGTTCAACTCAAAAGATCATGCAAGCACGTGGGCGCGCAGACTCATTGTCGGAACGGATCCCTCGTTCGGTTTGTGGCGAACTCTTAAGGTAAACGCACCAAATCGTCAATAAGTCGTCATTTTGGCTTAATCAGCCGCGCGCGCGGAGCAGCCTCGCCTTGTCTCGCTGCCAATCGCGCGCGGCGATGGCCTGACGCTTGTCCGATTTCTTGCGCCCCTCGCCAACCGCCAGGGTCACCTTGGCAACGCCGCGCTCATTGAAATGGATGTCAAGCGGGACCAGCGTGTTCCCATCCCGCGCCACCGCGCCCAGCATCCTGTCGATCTGCTTGTGGTGGAGCAGCAGCTTGCGCGGCGCCCGCGGCTCAAAGCGCGACAGCACACCAGCCTGGTATTCCGGGATATAGCAGTTGAACAGCCAGACCTCGCCATCGTGCTCGCCGGCATAGGCTTCGGTCAGGGTGGCGCGTCCCAGCCGCAGGCTCTTGACCTCAGGCCCCTTGAGCACGATGCCCGCCTCCAAGGTCTCCTTGATGGTGTAGTCGAAGCGGGCCTTGCGGTTCTGCGCGGCGGTGCCGTGCGTGATCATCCCGCTTTTGCGCTTCTCAGCCATGCAGACCCAGACCCTCCACGGCGCCCCGCACGAGTGCCCGCGAGGACTCCGCGAGCGGTGCGAGCGGCAGCCGGCACGTCTCCCCGGCGAGCCCAAGCAGGCTCGCCGCATACTTCACCGGCGCCGGGTTGCTCTCGACGAACAACGCCTCGTGCAGGGCGAACAGCCGCTCCTGGATTGCCATCGCCTGCGTCGCGTCGCCTTGCGACCAGCAGGCTTGCATCTGCGCGCACAGCCCGGGTGCGACGTTGGCGGTGACGCTGATGCACCCCCCGCCACCCGCGGCCAGAAAAGCGAGCGCGGTGCCATCCTCGCCGGAGAGCTGCACGAACCCCTGCCCGATTGCGGCGCGCACCTGCAAGGGACGCAGCAGGTTCGCCGTCGCATCCTTGACGCCGATGATGTTCGGGTGTTTCGCCAGCCGCGCCATGGTCGCCACACTCATGTCGATCACGCAACGCGCCGGAATGTTGTAGATCACCAGCGGCAGGTCCACCGCATCGGCGATCGCCATGAAATGCCGATACAGCCCCTCCTGCGTCGGCTTGTTGTAATAGGGCGTGACCACCAGGGCGCCGGCCGCCCCGGCCTGCCTGGCATGGCGGGTGGTCTCGATCGCCTCGGCGGTGCTGTTCGAGCCGGTGCCGGCGAGGATCGGCACCCTGCCGTCCGCCTGAGCCACGACCAGATCGACCACGCGACGATGTTCCGCGTGGCTCAGCGTCGCACTCTCCCCGGTCGTCCCGGTCGGCACCAGCCCGCTTGTGCCCTCGCCGATCTGCCAATCCACCAGCCTGCGCAAGCGCGCCTCGTCGAGCGCGCCGTCGTCAGACATGGGCGTGATCAGCGCGGTGATCGACCCGTGGAACATCCTGAACTCCGCAGCATAAAAAATCTACTGGTGACACTACGACCATGGCCGCCAGCTTGCCAGCAGCCCCACCTTGCCAGAATGCACCGCCTTGCCAGAAGTGCGGGCTCGCCGTTCTCTGCGGCGATGCGTCGCCCGCTTGGAGTCCTGCTCGCCGTTCTGCTGCCACTATGCGCGCTCGGCTGCGCCCCACGCGCGCGGCTCGGTCCCGACACCATCGTTCAGATGGCACAGCGTCAGGCAAGCATCGACGCCGATCCGGTGGCGGCCAAGCTCGCGATCTGGCTGCGTGCCCAGATCGAGGGCGCCGCCTCGGCATCCGAGATCGACGACTTCCTGCGTGCCAACCCGGACTGGCCGGCGCGCGGGCTGCTGCGTCTGCGCCTGCAGCAGGCGCTCGCGGTCGAGCCGGATGCAACGGTCGCCCGCAGGCTGTGCCTGGCCGACCCGCCGACGACCATGGCGGCCCTGCTGCGCTGTGCCATCGCGCTGCCTGGCGCCATCATCGACACTGATGCCGCCGCCGCCTGGGTCGCGGGCATCGACGATCCGGCGGCCGAGGCGGAGTTCCTGCGGCTGTTCGCCGAAGCGCCGACGCCGGCGCAGCAATGGCAGCGCTTCGACCGGCAGGCCTGGTCGGGCCAAGTTGCCGCGGCACAGCGCCAGGTGGCGCGTCTGGCGCCGGCCGACCGGCCGCTTGCCCTGGCACGGCTGGCGCTGCGTCACGGCAACCCCGATGCCGACCGGCTGGCCGCAAGCCTGCGCGGGGCGGCGGCACGCGATCCCGCGCTGCTGCTGGATCTGGCGCGCTGGCTGCGCCGCGAGGACCAGCAGGACGCCGCCGTAGCACTCTGGCGGGGCCAGGCGCGCGCCGCCGAGCAGGCCGCCAGCCTGCCTCGCCGTGCCGCGTTCTGGTCGGAGCGCCAGGCCCTGGCCCGCGACCTGCTAGGCCAGCATCGCGATGCTGCGGCACTTGCCCTGGCCCAGGACGACCTGCAGACCACGGCCGGCGCCAGGCTCGATGTCGACTTCCTGAGCGGTTGGATTCTGCTGCGCCGGCTGCACGACCCGGCTGCAGCCTTGCCGCTGTTCACCGACCTGACCCGCCAGTCGCACTCGCTGATCACCAGCAGCCGCGGCTTTTATTGGATGGGTCGCGCCTACGCCGCTCAGGCCGACGCGCAACGGGCGCGAGACGCCTTTTCACAGGCGGCGCTGCGGCCGACGACCTTCTACGGGCAGGCAGCAATCCGACAGCTTTCGGGAGGTGATCCCCAGGCGCTGGCGTTGTTGATCGCGCAGGCGCGCGGCCCCGCCTGGACCCAGGCAGAGGCGATCCGCTTCGCCGGCCTGGAACTCGCACGCGCCGCCACCCTGCTCGTGGCCTGGAACGATCCCCACCAGGCTGGCGCGTTCCTGCTCAGGCTGGACGGACTGGCTGATAGCGATCGCGCGAAGGCACTGGATGCCGCCTTCGCCGACCGCCTCGGACTTGACGATGTGGCGGTGGCGATCGCGCGTCGCGCCGGTCAGCAGGGCTTGCTGTTGCCGTGGTCAGGCTGGCCAGTGCCGTATAGGCCGGAAGGCACGCCGCGGCTGCCGACGGGACTCGCTCTTGCGGTGATGCGCCAGGAGAGCAGCTTTGATCCCGGGATCGTCAGCCCCGCCGGCGCGCGTGGGCTGATGCAGCTCATGCCGGCGACCGCGCGCCGGGTGGCCGGGCACCCGCTCGGGCCGGGCGCGCTGTTCGATGCGCAAACCAATATCGCCCTCGGCACCGCCTACCTCGCTGACCTGCTGCGTCAGTTTGGCGGCAGCGTGCCGGAGGCGGCTGCGGCCTATAATGCCGGCCCCAACCGGGTGCGCGCGTGGGTTCAGCAGAACGGCACGCCGCAAGGGACTGACCAAACTATCGACTGGATCGAGCTGATCCCCTATGGCGAGACCCGCAACTACGTGCAGCGGGTGATGGAGAGCCAGACCATCTATAAGGTGCGCATGGCGGCGCCGAATGCGGCCTAGGCGCGCGGCGGGCTCGCGCAACCTGGCGGTGCTGATCGCAAGCGGCCTCGGCGTCGGCTTCAGCCCGGCAGCACCCGGCACCGTGGGATCGCTTGCCGCCCTGGCGCCGGGCATTGCGCTCCGCGCGCGCGCCGGCTGGCTGCCGCGCGCCATCCTGCCGGTCTGTCTTGCGGGTCTTTGGGCCATACCCCGCGCCTCGGGGGGTGCCGATCATGGCTGGGTGGTGATCGACGAGATCGCCGGGCAATGGATTACGCTGCTCGGCGCGCCGCCTTTGCTCGGCCCCGCGGCACCCAGGCCGGCCGCCAGGCTTGGTTGGCTGCTGGCGGCGTTCGCGCTGTTCCGTCTGCTCGACATCACCAAGCCGGGCCCGATCGGCACGCTCGACCGCCGCCATGATGCCATCGGTGTGATGGGCGACGACATCGCGGCCGGGTTGCTTGGCGCCGCCCTGCTGCGCCTCGCCCGGACGCGGGTCTAGTGCAATGGCGCCCAGGGCGTCCCGAGCAGCGCGCCACCCGGGTCGTGTTCTTCATCACCGGCTTCGGCTATTCGGCCTGGGCCGCCCTGGTGCCCTTCGCCAAGGCGCATACCGGGGTCAGCGAAGGCGGCCTTGGGCTGCTGCTGCTGTGCCTCGGGCTTGGTTCGATCGTGACGATGCCGCTCAGCGGTGCGCTCACCGCCCGCTTCGGCTGCCGCGCGGTGATGCTCGTCGCCGCACTCGTCGTCGCGGCAACCCTGCCGATGCTCTCGCTGCTCGCATCGCTGCCGCTGCTCGTCATGGCGCTGATCCTGTTCGGCGCCGGCCTCGGAGCGATGGACGTCGCCATGAATATTCAGGCGATCATCGTGGAACGCGCGAGTGGACGCGCCATGATGTCGGGCTTTCACGGCCTGTTCAGCCTTGGCGGCATCGCCGGCGCCGGCGGCATGGCGGCCTTGCTGAGCGCGGGCGCGACACCGCCGCAGGCCAGCTTGTGCGTGTCCTTGGGCATTCTCCTCGCACTTGCTCTGGCTGCGGCAAAGCTGCTGCCGTTCGGGTCCCCCGCTGACGGGCCGGCTTTCGCCATACCGCACGGCATTGTGCTGCTGATCGGGGCACTCTGCTTCGTGCTGTTCCTGGCCGAAGGCGCGGTGCTGGACTGGAGTGGTGTGTTCCTGACCAACGTCAGACACGTGCCGACCTCCTATGCCGGCCTTGGCTATGCCGCGTTCGCCACGACCATGACCGTGGGACGCTTGGCGGGCGACCGTATCGTCGAGCGCCTGGAACCGCGCCGCGTGGTCATGCTCGGCAGCCTGTTGGCGGCAGCGGGCTTCGTCATCGCAAGCTGGATCCCGTCATGGGAGATGGCGCTGCTCGGCTATGGCCTGGTGGGTGCCGGCTGCGCCAACATCGTCCCGGTGCTGTTCAGCGCCGTCGGGCGGCAGAGCGCGATGCCCGAAAAACTGGCGGTCCCGGCCATTACCAGCCTGGGCTACGCCGGGATGCTTGCCGGTCCTGCCGGGATCGGCTTTGTTGCGCATTGGACCAGCCTTCCCGCGGCGTTCGCGATCCTGGCGGCACTGCTCATTGCGGTGTCCCTGAGCGCGCGGGCTTTGTAAGCCCGTGGGTCTTGCGGAGGTGGGCGTGCTCGATGAGACGATCCTGTCGGCGGCCGCGCAGACGCTTGAGCGGCTACGTGCGCAGGGGCTGACCGCGGTCACCGCGGAGAGCTGCACCGGAGGTCTGGTCGCCGCAAGCCTGACCCACCATCCCGGCAGCTCAGAAGTCGTGCTCGGCGGTTTCGTCACCTATTCGAACGTGATGAAGCAGGCGCTGCTGGGGGTGCCTGGCGCGTTGTTTGAAAGCGTCGGCGCGGTCAGCGAGGCGGTGGCGCGTGCGATGGCCGAGGGTGCGCTCAGCCGGTCCGGCGCGGACTGCGCGGTATCGATTACCGGCATTGCCGGACCTGGCGGCGGCAGCCTGGACAAGCCGGTCGGGCTGGTATGGGTGGGTATGGCGGAAACGGGCCGCGCAACCCGTGCCGAACGCTTCGTCTTCAAAGGTACCCGCGCGGAGGTTCGCGCCAAAGCGGTCGCGGCGGCCCTGGCGCTTCTAGGCAGGGAGCGTGGCGAGGCTCGCCCCAAAATCGTCTAGACTGTGCGGCGTGCATGCCTGTGCGCAAGATTGAAGGCGTGGATCTGGGCAAGTGTCACGTAACCGGCGCGGCTGGAGTCGATCTCGCCGAAGTGCCGAATGACACGCGACCAGCCTGCCTGGCGTGCCTGAGTCAGGGTAAGCTTGCCGTCATTGCTGGTGTTCGCGGCGCGGAAATGCTCGGCAAGGCCTGTGTAATGCCGATGTGGACCGTCGGAGATGACCTCCAGGCCTTGTTCAAGGCCACCCTGGGCGAATGGCGGTTGGGCTTGGGCTGCATAGTTGCTGCCGGACACCAGTGATGCGGTGATGGTCAGCAGGCCTGTCACGGCGAGGGCCGCTCCGGCATTCCAGATAGAGCGCATGGCAAGGTTTTCCCGGTGATCTCCGGTAGACGGTCCGCAAGGGAACGCTATCGGTAGCAGTCACCCGGAACAGGATGTTCCGGATGACCCTATAAGATCACACGCCCGTTACCAGACGATGAACAACAGCCTATTTGTTTGAAGGAGGAGCATTCGAAGGCGAGGTGCCGGTCGGCGGGGCATTCATCGGTGCCGTTTTGCCCATCGACCCGGCCGATGGTGCCGACATCCCGGTCCCGGGAGCGGCCATCGCACCACCTGCCGGCGGCGCCATTCCTCCCGACCCCATGCTGCCAGACCCCATGCTGCCAGACCCCATTTTACCGGACTGCATGCTACCCGAGCCCATATTGCCTGAGCCCATGTTACCAGAGCCCATGTTACCCGAGCCCATGTTACCCGAGCCCATGCTGCCCGAGGTGCTACCGCTCTTGGCGTTCTGCAGGCTCTGCTCGTTCAGCTTCTCGGTCTCGGCATCGCCCCCGCCGGACTTCTTCATCATGCCATGCTTGGAGTGCATCATGTGGTGATGATGGGTGTGGTGATGATGCATGGTGCCGGCGTTATCCGTCACGGCATCGCTGGTCTGTGCCAGGGCTGGAAGCGAGAGCGCCAAGATGGCCGAGCAGGCCGCGGCCGTCAGGACAGGAACGCTTGGAAAGGATTTCATGTCATCTTCCTTCTCTGCCGTAAGCCAGGGCAGGCTCGGCTTGGATTGGTATTGTTGCAGGCGTGACTCCACTCCCGACCAACACGTGCTTGCAACGAGGGGCGTGCGTGGCGGTTCCGCAACAGCGGCATAAATCCGTTCTTGCCCCTCAGGCCTGTACTGGCTCGGCACTGACTTTTGGCGGTCCGTAGACCTCACGCGCGCGTCGCAGGAACGCCCGCACCATCAAGCGCACGGCCTCGTTGAACACCGCACCGATCGCGGCCTGGAGCAGACGCGAACGAAACTCGAACTCGACGAAGAAATCGACCTGGCAGCCTTTCGGGTCGGGCGTGAAGGTCCAACGGTTGTTGAGGTATCGAAACGGGCCGTGTTCGTAGCGCACATGGGCAAAGCGCGGCCGCTGCAACTCGACGCGGCTGGTGAAGCTCTCCCGGAACGGGCCAAAGCCGATGGTCAGATCGGCGGAGAGCTCGGTGGCACTCCGGCTGCGTACCTTGGCACCCACGCACCAGGGCAGGAACTCGGGATAGCGGTCGACGTCGGCGACCAGGTCGAAAAGCTGCTCGGGCGAATACGCGATCAGCCGCCGCTCCGCATGCGTCGGCATCAGCCGGCCCGACGCGCGCGCGCGTCGCGCAGGGCCGCGAAATCCGCGTCCGCGTGATAGGACGAGCGCGTCAGCGGCGTCGCACTCACCAACAGGAACCCCTTAGCTCGTGCCATGCCGCCATAGTCCTTGAACTCGTCCGGAGTGACAAAGCGAGCGACGCCGGCATGTTTCACGCTGGGCTGCAGATATTGTCCCAAAGTGAGAAAATCGACATCGGCGACCCGCAGATCGTCCATGACCTGCAGGATTTCCAGGCGCTGCTCACCGAGCCCCACCATCAGGCCGGACTTGGTGAAGATGCCGGGATCGAGCTGCTTGACCCGGTCGAGCAGCCGCAGCGATTGAAAATAGCGGGCACCTGGCCGGATCGTCGGATACAGCCGCGGCACGGTCTCCAGATTATGGTTGAACACGTCCGGGCGGGCGCCCACCACGCGCTCCAGCGCGCCCGGCTTGCGCAGGAAATCCGGGGTCAGGATCTCGATCGTGGTGGCCGGCGACGCGGCCCGGATCGCCGCGATCACGGCGGCGAAATGCGCGGCCCCGCCATCCTCGAGATCGTCGCGGTCGACCGAGGTGATCACCACGTGGCGTAAGCCGAGCTTGCCGACCGCCTCGGCAACCCGTCCCGGCTCTCCGGCATCCAGCGGGTCGGGCTGCCCGGTGCGCACGTTGCAGAAGGCGCAGGCGCGGGTGCAGATCTCGCCCATGATCATCATTGTGGCGTGGCGCTGCGACCAGCACTCACCGATATTCGGGCAGGCCGCCTCCTCGCAGACCGTGACCAGCCCATGCGCGCGCATCAGGTTCCGGGTCTCGTGGTAGACGGGGTGGGTGGGGGCCCGCACCCGTATCCAGTCCGGCTTGCGCGCCACGGGGTTGTCGGGACGAAGCATCTTTTCGGGATGCCGCACCACCCCGGCGCGGTGATCGATCAGCAGCCGGGTCGACATGCGGGCCTCAATAAACTCATGAACACACAGATGGAACCCCGCCCGGGAGCCGTCAACGCCGGGCCAGGGGCCGCTCAGTAATGAATGACCCGATCATACGCATCGAGCACCGCCTCATGCATGGTCTCGCTCACGGTAGGATGCGGAAAGACGCTGTTGATCAGCTCCTGCTCGGTGGTCTCCAGGGTGCGCGCGATCACGTAACCCTGGATCATCTCGGTGACCTCGGCGCCGACCATATGCGCGCCCAGCAACTCGCCGGTGCCGGCATCGAACACGGTCTTGACCATGCCCTCCGGCTCACCCATCGCGATCGCCTTGCCATTGCCGGCGAACGGGAAACGCCCGATCCGCAGCTCGTGTCCGGCCTCGCGCGCGCGTGCCTCGGTCAGTCCCACCGAGGCGATCTGCGGGCGGCTGTAGGTGCAGCCCGGGATGTTGCTCCAGTCGATCGGATGGACGTCCTGGCCCGCGATCTTCTCGACGCAGATCACCCCTTCATGGCTTGCCTTGTGCGCAAGCCACGGTGCCCCGGCAAGGTCGCCGATCGCATACACGCCCGGCTCGCCGGTACGGCAGAACGGATCGATCCGCACATGCGTGCGCTCGACCTCGACCTTTGTGCCTTCGAGCCCGAGCCCCTCGACATTGCCGACGATCCCCACCGCGGAGATCGCCCGATCGACCGTGATCTGCTCGCTCTTGCCATCCGCCTCGACCGTCACCGTGACACTGTCCGCGTCCTTGCGGACTTCGCCGAGCCTGGCACCGGTCAGGATACGCATGCCTTGTCTCTCGAATGCGCGACGGGCGAAGGCGGCGATTTCGGCGTCCTCGACCGGCAAGATCCCGGGTGCTACTTCGACGACGGTCACCTCGGCCCCCATGTTGCGGTAGAACGAAGCAAACTCGATGCCGATCGCCCCCGACCCCACCACCAGCAGCCGTGCCGGCATCACGTCCGGCACCATCGCCTCGCGGTAGGCCCAGATCAGCCTGCCGTCCGGCTCCAGCCCGTCCAGCAGCCGCGCCCGCGCGCCGGTGGCCAGGATCACGTGTTTGGCGGTCAGGCTTGCCACCGGCTTGTCGTCCTTGGCCACCGCGACGCGGCGCAGGTCGCCCTGGACGCCGTCGAGCTTCGCGCTACCGTCGAACACGGCGATCTTGTTCTTCTTTAGCAGGTGGCCAACCCCGGACGCGAGTTGCTTGGCGACCGCGCGCGAGCGCGCAACAACCCGGTCGAGATCAAAGCGGATATTGTCGGCGGCGAAGCCGAACGCGTCCAGGTTATGCAGCAGGTGATTGATTTCCGACGAGCGCAGCAGCGCCTTGGTCGGGATGCAGCCCCAGTTCAGGCAGATGCCGCCGAGGTTCTCACGCTCCACCACCGCCGCCTTCATGCCGAGTTGGGCCGCCCGTATCGCCGCGACATAGCCGCCCGGACCGCCGCCGACGACGATCAGGTCAAACTCAGTATCCGCCATTTCAGACCACCAGGCTCATCGGCGCTTCGACCACCGAGCGGAACACCGACATCCATTGCGCCGCCAGCGCCCCGTCGATGACCCGGTGATCGACCGAGATCGTGCAGGTCATGACGGTTGCCGCCACGATGCTGTCGTCGCCGCGCACGACGGCGCGCCGCTCACCGGCACTGATCGCCAGGATCGCGCCTTGTGGCGGATTGATGATCGCGGAGAATTCGCGCACGCCATACATGCCCATGTTGGAGATCGAGAACGAGCCGCCCTGGAACTCGTCCGGCTTGAGCTTGCCGTCGCGGGCGCGGGCGATCAGCGCGCGCGCCTCGTTGCTGATCTGTGAGAGGCTCTTGACGTCGGCACGGCGCACGATTGGGGTGATCAGCCCGTCCGGGATGGAGACCGCGACCGAGATGTCAACGTCGTCATATTGCAGGATCGCCTCCTCGGTATAGGAGGCGTTCACCTTCGGCACCCGCCGAAGCGTTACCGCGGCCGCCTTGATCAGCAGGTCATTGACCGAGAGCTTGTATTGGCCAGGTCCCTCCTTCGGGGCGGCGGCGTTCAGCTCCGTGCGCAAGGCGAGCAGCCGGTCCAGCTCGACATCGATCGAGACGTAGAAATGCGGGACGAACTGCTTGGACTCCGCAAGCCGGCGCGCGATCACCCGACGGACGTTGCTGTTGGGGATCTTCTGGTGCGGTGCGACGATCGCGACAGGTGCCGGTCGTGGCGCCGGCGCGCGGGCCGCGGGCGGCGGTGGCGCGGGTCGCTGCCTTGCCGCCTCGATATCGGCGCGCACGATGCGTCCGTTCGGACCGGAGCCGGTCAGCGTTTCCGGCGCGATCCCGGCCTCCTTGGCGAGGCGCCGAGCCAGTGGCGAGATGAACAGCCGGTCGCTCTCCGGGGTCTGCGGGACAACAGCAGGCTCCTGCCTGGGGGCTGGCGGAACTGCCGCCGGCGCCTGCGACTTGCTCGGTGCCGCGGCAGGAGCCGGCTCCGACACTTCCTCGCCCGGCTCGACAATGATGCCGATGGGCGCGTTGACCCTCACGCCTTCGGTGCCGTCGGCGACCAGGATACGGCCGAGTACGCCCTCGTCGACCGCCTCGACCTCCATCGTCGCCTTGTCGGTCTCGATCTCGGCGATGACGTCACCGGCCGCGATCGACTCGCCCTCCTTCTTGAGCCAGCGCGCGAGCGTGCCCTCGGTCATCGTCGGCGACAGCGCAGGCATCAGGATGTTTACGGACATGATCCCATTCCCTCAGATCAGCTTGCGTACCGCATCCACGACCCACTCGGGCTGCGGCAGCGCCAGCTTCTCCAGGTTGGCGGCATAGGGCAGCGGCACATCCAACCCGTGTACACGCACCGGCGGCGCATCGAGCCAGTCGAACGCGTGCTCGATGACCTGCATCGCCACCTCGGCGCCGATGCCGGCGAACGGCCAGCCTTCCTCGACGCTGACCAGCCGGTTGGTCTTCTTCACACTTTCGATGATCGTCGCGGTATCCAGCGGCCGCAGCGAGCGCAGGTTGATCACCTCCGCCTCGATGCCGTCGGCGGCCAGCAGCTCCGCCGCCTTCAACGCCACACCCACCATGATGGAGAACGCAACGATGGTGACGTGCGCCCCCGCGCGCTCGATGCGGGCCCGGCCGATCGGCAGGGTGAAGTCGGGATCGGTCGGGCACTCAAAGCTCTGGCCGTAGAGCAGCTCGTTCTCGAGCACAATCACCGGGTTCGGATCGCGTATGGCGCTGCGCAGCAGCCCCTTGGCGTCGGCCGACGAATACGGTGCGACCACCTTCAGCCCCGGCACATGCGCGTACCAGCTTGCATAGCACTGGCTGTGCTGGGCGGCGACGCGCGAGGCCGCGCCATTCGGGCCACGGAAGACGATCGGACAGCCCATCTGGCCGCCCGACATATACAGCGTCTTGGCCGCCGAGTTGATCACCTGGTCGATCGCCTGCATGGCGAAATTGAAGGTCATGAACTCGACGATCGGCCGCAACCCGGTCAGTGCCGCCCCTATTGCCATGCCGGTGAAGCCGTGCTCGGTGATCGGCGTGTCGATCACCCGACGCGCGCCGAACTCGTCGAGCATGCCCTGGCTGACCTTGTAGGCGCCCTGATACTCGGCGACCTCCTCGCCCATCAGGAACACATCCGGGTCGGCACGCATCTCGGCCGCCATCGCGTCGCGCAACGCCTCGCGCACGGTCATGGGCCTAGTCTCGCCCCAGGCCTGCTCGGGTGCCGCACGCGCCAGCTCGGGAGTTTTTTGCGCCGAACCACGATCGGCGATCTCCTTGGCGCCGCTTTCTGCCGCGACCTTCGGCATCGCCGGCGCTTCCGTCTTTTTGGTATTGACGGAAGTCGCGTCCTCGCCGTCCTCCAGCAGAATCGCGATCGGCGCGTTCACCGCGACATTGTCGGTGCCCTCCTCGACCAGCAGCTTGCCGATCGTGCCCTCGTCGACTGCCTCGACCTCCATCGTCGCCTTGTCGGTCTCGATCTCGGCGATCACGTCGCCGGCACTCACCGCATCGCCGACCTTCTTCAGCCAGCGCGCGAGCTTGCCTTCGGTCATGGTCGGCGACAGCGCCGGCATCAGCACTTCGGTGGACATCGCTCAGCCCCCCACCAGCACGTCTGTCCAGAGTTCCGCCGGGTCCGGCTCGGGACTGCTCTGGGCGAACTCGGCGGCCTCGGCGATGGTGCGCTTGATCTCGTCGTCGATCGCCTTGAGCGCGCTCTCCTCGGCGCCGCGCTCGAGCAGCGCGTGGCGCACCCGCTCGATGCAGTCGCGCTCGCGACGCATCTCGTCGACCTCATCGCGGGTGCGATACTTCGCCGGGTCGGACATCGAGTGGCCACGATAGCGATAGGTCGTCATCTCCAGCAGATACGGCCCTTGGCCGTCGCGGCAGTGCGCCACCGCCTGCCTGGCCGCGTCGTGCACCGCCTCGACATCCATGCCGTCGACCTGCTTGCCGGGAATGCCCCAGGGCACGCCGTTCTGCGACAGGTCGTGCGAGGCGGAGGCGCGCTCGACGCTGGTGCCCATGCCGTAGCGGTTGTTCTCGATGACGAACACGCAGGGCAGCTTATGCAGGGCGGCGATGTTGAAGCTTTCGAACACCTGGCCCTGGTTCGAGGCGCCCTCGCCGAAATAGGCAACCGCGACCTCGTCGGAGCCGCGATAGCGGTTGGCGAATGCGAGGCCGATGCCGATCGAGACCTGGGCGCCGACGATGCCGTGGCCGCCATAGAAGTTCTCCTTGCGGGAGAACATGTGCATCGAGCCGCCCTTGCCGCGCGAATAGCCGGTGGCCCGTCCGGTGAGCTCGGCCATGACGCCGCGTGGCTGCATGCCGGTCGCCAGCATATGGCCATGGTCACGATACGAGGTGACCACCTTGTCACCCGGCTTGAGCGCCATCTGCACGCCGGTGACCACCGCCTCCTGGCCGATATAGAGATGGCAGAAGCCGCCGATCAGCCCCATGCCGTAGAGTTGGCCGGTGCGCTCCTCGAAGCGACGGATCAGCACCATGCCACGGTAGGCGGCGAGCAGCTCGTCCTGGGTCATGGTGGCGCTGTTGCGCAGATCCCCGGGCGTCACCTTCTGCGATACGTTCATGGAGACGCCCTTTCGCGCATATCGTCTGCCTGTTCCATATCCGGGATATTGGTCCGGCCACCAGACTTGGCGACCACCCGGACCGCCTCGATCTGCATACCGCGATCGACCGCCTTGCACATGTCATAGAGCGTGAGCCCGGCGACGCTGACCGCGGTCAATGCCTCCATCTCCACTCCCGTGGGGCCGGTGGTGCGCACACGCGCCTCGATCTCGATGCAGTCGCCCGCACTGCCACGTCGCAGTTCGACCGCGACCGACGACAGGCTCAGCGGATGGCACAATGGGATCAGGACGGCCGTCTGCTTTGCCGCCATGATGCCCGCGATCCGCGCCGTGGCCAGCACGTCGCCCTTCGGCAGCCCGCCCGCCTCGATCAGCGCCAGGGTCTGGGGCCGCATGACCACACGGCCACGCGCGATCGCCTCGCGCAGTGTCGATGGCTTGTCCGACACGTCGACCATACGCGCCCGGCCGGCTTCGTCGAGATGGGTGAGCATGGTCAGAGCGGCCCGAGCAAGGCTGCGGCGGCATGCCTGCAATCCGGCTGGCGCAGCAGGCTCTCGCCGACCAGAAAGCAACTCGCCCCGGCTGCCGCCAGACGCAGCACGTCGGCACGCGTGGCAATGCCGCTCTCGGCGACGATGATACGGTCGGGCGGCACCAGCGGCGCCAACTGGATGGTGGTGGCGAGGTCGGTACGCAGAGTGCGCAGGTTGCGGTTGTTGATGCCGATCAACGACGCCGGCAGCGCCAGCGCGCGGTGCAGTTCGGCCTCGTCATGCACCTCGACCAGCACGTCGAGATCGAGCGCGCGGGCCAGACCGAGTAGATCGGAGGCCTGGTCATCGCCGAGAGCCGCCATGATCAGCAGGATGCAGTCAGCGCCGGCCGCGCGGCTCTCGAACACCTGCCAGTCCTGCAGGATGAAGTCCTTGCGCAGCACCGGCAGCCCGGTTGCCGAGCGCGCCGCGCGCAGATGCTCGAGATCGCCCTTGAAGGACGGCCCTTCGGTCAGCACGGACAGGCAGGCCGCACCCGCCGCTTCATAGTCACGGGCGATCGCGGCCGGATCGAAGTTGGCGCGGATCAGCCCTGCCGACGGCGATGCCTGCTTGATCTCGGCGACCAGGCCGACCTCGTGCTGGGCGGTCTTGAGTTGCAGCGCCTGGGCGAACGGCCGCGGCACATCCGCCTGGTCGCGCACCCGCGCGCGCAATTCCTTGAGCGGCACAGCGAGGCTCCGCTCGGCGACGTCCGCGCGCGTCTGTGCGCAGATACGAGCCAGCGTATCGGACGCATCATTGGCCATCAGCCCTGCTCTTCCCCATTGCCGCTATCACCCGTCCGCAGCGCCTCGAGAACGCGCCAGGCCGAGCCGTCGTCGAGCGCCCGCGCCGCCAGCGCGATCGCCTGCCGCAAGGCAGACGGATCGGGCCCGGGCCGGAACATGTTGCCTCCGCCCGCCACGCGCAAGGCCGCCCCCGCATTGAACAGGACCGTATCCCGATAGGGCCCGCGCGCGCCGCGCAACAGCGCCTCAAGGGCTGCCGCGTTATGCGCGGCATCGCCGCCGGCGATCGCACTGATCGGCGCCCGCTGCAGGCCGGCCTGCTCGGGCGTGAGCGTGAATCGGTGGACGCGGCCCGCCTCCAGCGCCACCACATGGCTCGGGCCGGCCAGGGTCAGCTCGTCCATGCCCTGTGCGCCCCCCTGGCCGCCGCCGATCGCATCCTCGCCGTGCACCGCCCAGACCCGCTCGGAGCCGAGCTGCTGCAACACCCGCACCACCGGCTCCAGCCAGGCAGGGTCGAACACGCCGATCAGGTGCAGCGTCACCGAAGCCGGGTTGCAGAGCGGCCCCAGCAGGTTGAACAGCGTGCGGGTGCCGAGGTCGCGACGCGCGGTGGCCGCATGGCGCAGCGCCGGATGGTGCCGTGGTGCGGCCAGAAAGGTGAGCCCCAGCGTCCCGGTATCGCGGTCGAGCGGCACCCCGAGGGCCGCCAGCACATCGGTGCCGCCGGTCGGCGAGGACTGGCCGCGGTTGCCGTGCTTGGCCACCGGCACGCCCAACCCCGCCAGCACGAAGGCGACCGCGGTCGAGACGTTCAGGGTGCAGCAGCCGTCGCCACCGGTGCCGCAGACGTCGATCGCCCCCTGAGGAGCCGCGACGCCGCGCATGTGCCGGCGCATCGCGCGCGCGGCACCCGCGAGTTCGTCCACTGTCTCGCCGCGCACCCGCATGCCGATCAGCAGGCCGGCGATCTGGGCGTCGGTCGCGGCCCCCGACATGATGACCTCGAACGCGGCGGCCGCCTCCGTCTGCGACAGCCGCTCGCCGCGCGCGACGCGGTCCAGCACCGGCTTCAGGTCCGACGACATCCCAGGTCGTCCCTCAAGCGGCGCGGACGCCGGGTGCGTGGCGGTCGCGGGCGATGCCGAGGAAATTAGCCAGGATCGCGTGGCCATGCTGCGAGGCGATGCTCTCGGGATGGAACTGCACGCCGAAGATCGGAAGGTCGCGATGCGCGAGGCCCATGACGACGTTGTCATTGGTCCAGGCGGTCGCAATCAGCGTCTCGGGCAGGCTGTCGTGACGCACCACCAGGCTGTGATAGCGGGTGGCATCGAACGGGCTCGGCAGGCCCGCGAACACGTCGCTCCCCTGATGACGGATCGGACTGACCTTGCCGTGCATCGGTGTCCTGGCACGCACCACCTCGCCGCCGAACACCTGGCCGATCGCCTGATGGCCGAGACATACCCCCAGCACCGGCACCACCCCCGCCGCCCGTGCGATCAACGCGCAACAGATGCCGGCCTGATCGGGCGTGCACGGCCCCGGCGACAGCACGATCGCGTCCGGCCGCAGCGCCATGGCCGCCTCGACGCTGAGCGCATCGTTGCGTCGCACGTCGCAGGTCTCGCCGAGATCGCCGAAATAATGCACCAGATTGAAGGTGAAGCTGTCGTAGTTGTCGATCAGCAGGATCATCCGTCATTAATGGGGCCGAGGGCGGCGAATGGTCAATCGCATGGCGGGCACGGACAGCGTGGTGGCAGCCTTGCGCCGGCAGAGCGGCTGGTGCGCGGGGTTTGGCTCGCTTTTCACCGCGCGTTTGCTGACGCATCTCGCCGATGCCGCATCCCAAGGCGCCGGCGTCGCACCTCTGCTTGCCAACTGGCCGGGCGATCCGGTCGCCGACGCTCTGGCGCTGCGCCTGACGGGCGCCATGCATGCGCTGGTGCTGAGCGGTGCCGCGCCGGACCTCGCGGCGCTCTATCCGCCAGCCCCTGACACGGACCGGTTCCGCGCGGTTCTGGATGCCGCGATCGACCGGCACTAGGACTTCATCCGCGCGACCCTGCGCTCGCCGCCGCAGACCAACGAGGTCGGCCGCTCGGCGGTGCTGCTTGGCGGCTTCCTGCGCGTGGCGGCAACGACCCGCCTGCCGTTGCGGCTGCTGGAGATCGGCGCCAGCGCCGGGCTCAACCTGATCTGGGACCGTTACCGCTACCGGCTGGGCGAGGCCGAATGGGGCGACCCGGCGGCAACCCTGTTGCTCGCGCCGCACTGGACCGGTCCGTCGCCGCCGCTCGTGGCACCGCTTCGGATCGCATCACGCCAGGCCTGCGACCTCTCCCCGGTCGATCTTGAGGACCCAGCCGCCCGCCTGCGCCTGCGCGCCTATGTCTGGGCGGACCAGCACGAGCGGCTGGCGCGTCTTGAACACGCCATCGCCATCTCCCGCGCGGTCGGCCACCGGGTCGAACGGGCCGATGCCTCGACCTGGCTGCGGTCGCACCTGCAAATGCCCTCACCCGGAATGGCGACCGTGCTGTTCCACTCCGTCATGTGGCAGTACCTGCCCAGGCCGACGCGTGACGACATCGCCGCCAGCATCGCCCAGGCCGGCGGCCGTGCCACGCGCGAGGCGCCCTTCGCCTGGCTGCGCTTCGAACCGCCGGCTGCCAGCGTCCCGATGGAAGTCCGGCTCACGCTCTGGCCGGACGGCGAGGAGACACGTCTGGCCACGGCGCAACCGCATGGCGCCGCCGTGACCTGGCTCGTCGAAGAGTGACAGCAACAGCAGACCTATGCTATCATTGCTTGCAAACTTGTTGGAGTGCCTGCGTCATGCCCGTCGTCACCGTCCGCAGTCTTCCTGAGGAGACCCATCGAGCCCTCCGGTTGCGCGCGGCAAGCCACGGGCGCAGCACGGAAGCCGAAATCCGCGCCATCCTCGAACAGGCGGTGCGGCCCGCCGCGCGGGTCAGGATCGGCTCCGAGTTGGCCGCCTTCGGCACGCACTTCGGTGGTGTCGATCTCGACATCGTCAGAAAACCGTCGCCGATCGAGGCCGCGACCTTCGAATGATCGTGCTCGACACGAACGTCGTCTCCGAGCCGATGCGACCGCGCGGTGATCCCGGTGTTCTCGCCTGGCTTGATCGTCAGGTCGCCGAGACCCTGTATCTCACCGCAACCAGCCTCTCGGAGCTTCTGGTCGGGATTGCCGCCCTCCCTGCGGGGCGCCGTCGCGATGGCCTCGACACTGCCCTCCAGGATCTCCTCTCCAGATTGTTCGAAACGCGCGTCCTCTCCTTCGATCAGCAAGCCGCGATCGCTTACGCCACGCTTGTCACCCGAGCGCGTGCAGCCGGGCACGTTCTATCGGTCGGAGACGGCCAGATCGCGGCAATTGCCGCCACCCACGGCTTCGCTGTTGCCACCAGGGACAAAATCCCGTTCACCGCCGCGGGCGTTCCCGTCATCAACCCGTGGCATGAAGCTGCTTCATAGCGACTCCTCGCCGGACCCGTGTTGCGCGTTTGCCTCGGGCAGGTGGTGCGGCGAGCATCATCGACGTGTCGTGGCTGGATGGCTTAGCCGACAATCGGCAGGTCGACGGACTCATCGTTCTTTCCACGTGAACGACCGCTCAAGCGATACTTCATCGCATCGGCATCTGCCGAAAACGTCCGTGACGCGTAGAAGAGAGCAACCCCTGTTGCGAGCAGCATGACCGGGATCAGATACATCGCCTGGTGCAGGCCGATGGCCCTGAACGCGAGGCTCATGTGCGAAGCATGTGCCGCAATCATGGCGGCTTGCGCCGCGCGGTCGGACAAGAATCCCACGATGGTTGGTCCGAGGGCAGCGCCAAGCACATAGACCAGCGCGAAGAAGATCGCGACCGCGACGGCTCGCAAGCGGGGCTCGACGACATCCTGGATCGCCGGGAAGACACAAACCAGGAACTGGTATTGGAAGAGCCACCCTACGGCGAAGGCAAGCGCGAACGTTCCGACCGCGCCCTTGCCGACCCATAGGGCATAAAACGTCGCGAGCGACGCCACAACCATGGCCGCCGCGCCGAAGATCAGCCGGCCCTGCTCCGACCTCTGGTGAACCTTGTCGACGATCCACCCGCCTGCCGTGAAACCGATGAGGCCGGTCACGCCGAGGATGAGACCGCCGAGATCCGCTGCCTTGCCGAGGTCCAGCCCATAATATCGCTGCAGCAGCGGAACCATGAAACTCCCGGCCGTGTAGCCGGAAAAGTTTGACGTGACACCAGCCAAGCTGATCCACCAGATCGTGCGAATACGCAGGACTCGCCGTATCGGATCCTTGATTGGGACCTGCAGCGCCGGTGATGCCTCGGCTCTGCCGCGGGCGGGTTCCCTGATGAGCAGCGTGCTCAGTGCGACGAGCAACCCTGGGATCATGGCGACGAAGAAGGTTGCCCGCCAGGTGCCTGTTGCACGAACGATCAGGCCGGCCGTCGTGAAGGCGAGGAGCAATCCGGCGGGAAAGCCCAGCCAGTAGAAGCCTGATGCGCGCGATCGTTGGCTGGAGGTAAACAGGTCGCCGATCAGTGAAGCTGCCACCGGACTGCAGCAGGCCTCGCCGATGCCGACAGCCATCCGCACCGCCAAATAGGAACCGAAGCTCCAGGCAAGCCCGTTGAGGCCGGTGAAGACACTCCACACGGCGAGGCCAACGCCCATGATGACCTTACGGGACCCTATGCCCGCGAGCCTGCCGAGCGGGATTCCGGCGGCGGCATAGACCAGGGTGAAGGCCGCGGTGATCAGACCGAGCTGAAGGTCGTTCAGGCCGAACTGCTTGCGGATCGGCTTGACCTGCCCGACTTCTTCGGACCACGGTTAAGTGGAAAGACTGGCCCTCTGCTGCTGCCCTTGCCCCAGCCGGGGCGGTGATAGGACGGGCCGGGACGCGGAGGCCCCACATACCGCAGCGTCCCGGCCCGTCCTAACACGGGGCGCTGTCGTCGCCAGACCGGCCACAAATGCGGCCGGAGTTCGATAGCCAAGGCTCGAATGCGGTCGCACCTCGTTGTAGTGCCGGCGCCAGCTTTCGATCAAAACCCGAGCCTCGGCCCGCGAGCGGAACCACTCCATGTTCAGGCATTCGTCGCGGAACTTGCCATTGAAGCTCTCGCAGACGCCATTCTGCCACGGCTTGCCCGGATCGATCAGCGCTGTTCCGATCTTCTGCTTGCTGATCCACTTCATCAGCGCCTTCGAGACGAACTCCGGGCCGTTGTCCGACCTCAGAAACCGAGGTGCACCGCGCTCGCTCACCAGCCGCGACAACACCTCGATCACACGCGTCGACCGTAGCCGGGCGTCGACCGTGATCGCCAACGCTTCCTTGGTGAACTCGTCGGTCACCGTCAGACACTTGAGCTGCTGGCCGCTCGCGCAGCGATCGAACACGAAATCATACGACCACACCTCGTTCGCCGAACCAGGTGCCAGCGGCCGGGGTCGCGACGACGCAATCCGCTTGCCAGGCCCCTTGCGCGGCACCTGCAACCTGGCTGATCGCCACAGACGATGCGCGCGGCTGGCGCTCATCACCTCGCCCTCGCGGGCCAGGAACACGCGGATCCGGCGATAGCCATAGCGTGGATAGGTCGCCGATAGCGCCTTCATCTGCTTCACCACCCCCTCGTCCTTCACCGCCATGCGGCTCGTGTAGTCCAGCGCTGACCGCGCCACCGAGAACAGCGTGCAAGCCTGCCGCAGCGAGAGACCCCGCTCACGGCCATACGCCACCTGCCGGCGTCGAGCCTGCACGCTCACCAGTTTTTTTCCGCAACTTCCTTCATCACCTCGATCTCGAGATCGCGCTCGGCCACCAGCTTCTTCAGCCGGCCGTTCTCGACCTCGAGCTGGCGAAGGCGCCGGACACCCTCCGACTTCAGGTCTCCAAAACGCTTGCGCCAAGTGTAGATCGTCTGCTCGCTGACACCATGCCGCTTCGCGACATCCGACACCGCCTCCCGGTCCGACTCGCGGACAATCCCCACGACCTGCTCATCCGTAAATCTCGACTTGCGCATTGCCCCCTCCATCGAGGGGCCAGTCTGTCACATAATCCGTGGTCCGAAATTCCGGGAGCAGGCCAGGCTCGTTGATGATCCCTGGTATGGTCCGGTCATAGATATTCAGGACATTGGCGGCAAAGAGCACCACCATGATTGTTCGTGCATTGGGCGCGCGCTCGGCCTTCATTGTGATGCCCCTCCCCTGCCGGCGACTGTCGGCGATACCAAGCCGCGGCCGTTTTTGATTGGACGCGCTTGTCTGAACGCGCCGGTTGGGATCGACCAGGCTCCCTGTCCCGAAGACGATTTTCCAAGTAGACCGTCTATACCAAGCCGCGGAAGCGTCCTTAGACCAATTCGGCATCGCGCCCATGCCGTTGTTCTATTGGACCCGCAACGTCGCCAGTGCTTTTTACATGAAAATTGATCCGAAATGGCGCCGATACTCAAATGTGGCTTGAGGTAGGCGCAAGCATCGTCAGCATCCAACGATAACAAAAGTTGTTGCGAACGCCAGCCGACAAACTCGGGCAGGCAAACGCGGGCAAGACCAGGGGACGTTCATGATCTGCAAGAAGAGCCTTGTCGCATCTGCTTTAACCGCTTTTACGTGGCACGCCGCACTCGCAGCCGAAGGCGCGACATATGGAGGCCCGATTGGCGGCACGGATATCCGTAACGCCTACATCTCACCGGTTCCGGGCTTCTACGCCGGCTTCGCAGATGTTCCCGGCGTCTTCACGCAATTGAACGGCGCGAACGGCGGCAAGATTCCCAATGCGCGATTCAACCTCGTCACCAATACCAATGTGCTCGGCGTCGCCTACGTCTATCCGTTTCAGTTGCTTGGCGGCCGGATCCAGACGGATGCGCAGTTCGGCTATCTTGATTACGCACGATTCTCGGCTTTCAACCGAACGACGCGGATATCGGGCTGGACCGACAGCTATTGGGACCTTCTGAAATGGGGAAAATATCTCGGCACGGCGGCAGCGCCAGGACCCGGGCGAGCGCCATTGCCGTATGGCCTGGCGATCGGCACCGCCTATTCGATGTCCTTTCCGATCGGCCAATATCAGCCGCAGAAGCCCTTGCGGCCGGGCTCGAACGACTTCTTCATCATGCCAAGCGTGATCGCGACCTACTTGACGCAACCCAATATCATCGGCGATGGCGTCGAACTCGACGGGCGCCTGTTCTACAATCACGCACTTGAGAACGACTACAACCATTATCGTACGGGTGACATTATCAATCTCGACTACGCGGTGGCCGAGCGGAATGGCCGTTGGACCTTCGGCTTGGCGGGCTACGTAGCGACTCAGATCGGACGAGACACCGAGAGCGGCTTTACCGTGCCCGTGCGCGGTAAGTATTTCGTAGCGGCCAAACTCGGACCGATTGTTGCGTATGACATTCCGCAATTGGGCATTCAGTTCAAGCTCAAATTGGGGGAACCGCTGTATATCAAGAATACGGTGTCCGGCCCCTCTGGCGTCCTCTCCGTTGGGTTCAAACTGCCGTGACCCACAAGTCTCGCGTTCATCAAGGTCGGTGAAAAACATGCGTATTGGTATCATCGGCGCAGGATTTATCGGGCGGGCTGTGGCGCGCCTTGCCATTCAGCACGGCGACGAAGTCATGCTGAGCAATTCTCGTCATCCGAGGACTCTCGCGAGCACGATGGTGGCGATCGGATGCAGGATCGGGACCTCCAGGGACGCGGCGGAATTCGGGGATGTGGTCGTGCTTGCGGTTCCCTTCTTTGCCGTGCGGGAGATTGCCGCGGACCTGCTCGCGGGCAAGACCGTGCTGGATGCGGCGAACTACTATCCCCAGCGTGACGGCGCGATCGAGGACCTCGACACCCGCTCCACAACGACGAGCGAGATGGTGGCGCGGCATTTCAAGAGTGCCAAGATCGTCAAAGCCTTCAACGCCATTCTTGAGAAGGATATCGAGAAGGACAGCCGTCCGGCGGGTGCAGCAGACCGTCGGGCACTGCCGATCGCCGGCGATGACGCGGACGCAAAGCGGAGTGTGCGCGACTGGCTGGACCGGCTCGGCTATGATGCCGTTGATGCGGGGATGCTTTCGGAAGGCTGGAGATTCGAGCGCGCGCGGCCGGCATACTGCGTGCCGCTCGATAGCGGCCGACTTCGCCAGAAGCTGCAGGACGCGGGCACGACCGTCGCCGAAGGTTCCTGGCGGAAATGAGCAGCCTGGAGAACAAGCCGGCAGGTATCGCGGGCGAAGATGGTTCGATGCCGATACGGCTTCGGCATGAGCCTCATCATGCCCGGTTGTCGGACGCGTCCAGTACAGCGCGTCATTCAGCGGAAATCGTGCATTCTCCTTCGATGCGGGGCGTAGCGGCGCCAGGTCGTTGTCAGTTGGCCCGATCCGTCGCGCCCTCTTGCCTTAGCACAGTTCAAGGAGCCCGTTTGTGGTGAAGATCTTCACGGTCGATAGTCCGTTCTCGCCAGGCGTGCCCAACCTCGCCTCGCTCACCCGCCAGGCCGAGAAATGGGAGGCGTCGCAAGCCATCGACCAGGTCCTGGTGGGGTATTCCGCCCTCTGGCCGCACAATTTCGCCACGGCGCCGACCTTGTTCGCGCTGACCAGGAGGGTTGGGCTGATCGTCGCCCACCGGCCTGGTGTGATGCACCCGACCGCGGCGGCGCGCTGGTATGGCACGATGGACGTGCTCTCGGGCGGCGGCCGGCTGGCCTGCAACCTTGTGTCCGGATCTTCCGACAAGGACCTGCACCGCGAGGGCGACTACGAGATAAAGGCCGTCCGCTACGAGCGGGCGACCGACTACGTCGCGTGCATGAAGCAGTGCTGGAGTGCGCCTGCAAAGTTCGACTATGACGGCAAGTTCTACAAGGCCGAGACTGTTCAGCAGTTCGTGCGGCCGGTCTCCGGACATGTGCCGATCTACATGGGCGGAGACAGCGAGGACGCAATCGACTTCGGCGCCCACCATGCGGACATCTACATGCTCTGGGGCGAACCGCTGGCTGGAACACAGGAGCGCATACGCAAGGTTACCGAGGTTGCGCGAAAATACCACCGGGTGCCGGAGTTCTCGCTGAGCTTGCGGCTGTTCATCGGTGAGACCGAGGATGCGGCCTGGGAAAAGGCGCGCGCGGTCGAGACGACCATCCTTCAAGCGCAGGGAACCAACCGGTTCATGCGCTCGTCGAAGAACGATCAGTCGGTGGGCCGCAGCCGGCAATTGTCGTTCGCCGACGAGGAAATCCACGACGCGTGCTTCTGGACCGGGCTGGTGAAGCTGCTTGGCGGGTTCGCCAACTCTGCCGCCCTGGTGGGCACGCATGACCAGGTGATGCGGTCGTTGCGGGCCTATCGCGACCTGGGGATCGGCGCGTTCCTGATCACCGGCGGCGCCGAAGGTCTATGGGATCCGTCGCTGGAGGAGTTCCTGGTGCAGGCCAAGGCGGCGCTGTGATGGCGATGCCGCGACTGCGCATCAGGGACGTCTCGCCGCGACTTGGGCTGCAGGCCCACATTGTGGAGACGCAACACAAGATCGAGCTCGTCGAGCGGCTGATCGCGGCCGGTGTGCCGGCGGTCGAGGTGTCGTCGTTCGTCAACCCCAAGCTGGTGCCCGGCCTTGCCGACGCCGAAGCGGTGTTCGCCAACGTCTCGCGGCCGCCCGGCGTTTCGCTCGAATGCTGCGTTGGCAACCTGACTGGTCTCAAGCGCGCGATCGACTCCGGCGCGCACGCCGCTTGGTTCCTGCTCGCCGCCGACGAGGAATTCTCCCGCGCCAACATCGGCCGGTCGATCGACGAGTCGTTGGCCGAGCTGGCGCGCATGCGCGAGGCGGCGGCGCGCTCGGGCACACGGCTGGGCACCTATCTGATCGCCGCCTTCGGCGGTCCGGTCGGGCTCGCGCGCGGACCCGACGACATTCAAAGCGTCGCCCGGCGGCTGTTGGAGATGGAGGTCCGCGACTGGATCCTTGCCGATTCCTGCGGCTATGCCGCCCCGCCGCAGATACGCGACATGGTGCGGTTCGCGGCCGGCCTCGTCGGACTCGAGCACGTGACGGTGCAGGTGCATGACAGCCGCGGCATGGGTCTCGCCGACATCGCCGCCCTGGTGGATGTCGGGATCACCAACGTCGATCTGTCGCTGGCCGGTTCGGGCGCCCATCCGGCGGCACCGGGTGCTGCCGCGGGTGGCGTGTGCACGGAGGATGCGGTGCAGATGCTGGAGCTGATGGGGGTTGCGACCGGCGTGGATTTGCAGGCCCTGCTGGACGCGGCCAACTGGCTCGACGGAGTACTCGGCGGCCGGGAAAAGGGCTTCACCCGACGGATCGGTCGGGTGCCGACGAACGCGTTGCAATCCGAGCAGGCGCGCGCGCTGCGCGGCCCGTTCAGCTGGACGGCGCGATGAACCTCCGCAACTTCTCGCAAACGCAACATATCGACGAGGGTTGGACCCTATGAACAGGCATGAATTACAGGATTTGGGAGGTGGCACGATCAGCGGCCTGCTGGCGCAGCGCGCGCGGTATGCCCCCGCCAACGCGGCACTCGTCTTCAATGCGCACACATACAGTTTCGCCGATCTGGACCGGATGGCGAGTATTGTCGCCGCCGGACTGATCACGCTCGGTCTGCGGCCGGGCGATGTGGCCGCCACCTTCATGGGAAACCGGCCCGAGCACCTGTTTACCTCCTATGGCGGTTCGCGCGCCGGCGTAATCAGGGTGCCGGTCAATACAGGCTATAAGGGTGCGCTCCTGGCGCATGTGCTGGCGCATTCGGAGGCAAAGCTGCTGGTCATGGAAGCCGCCCTCGCGGACGCGCTCGCAAGCCTTGACAAGCTGCCGTCGTCGTTGCGGATCATCGTCTGTGTCGACGGCATGCCGGCCGGTGTTCCGCCGGGCGACGTCACCTTGCTGTCTTGGGAGGAGATGCTGGCGGCCGCGGGTCCGGCCACCGCGTTTCCGGTCACCTTGCCGCACGACGTCGGCGGCATCGGTTTTACGTCCGGCACCACCGGCAGGAGCAAGGGCGTGGTGTCGCCGCAATTCCAGGCGCTGATGATGGCCAAGGAGACCGCCGGCGCCCTGGGCTTCTCCGCCCGTGACCGGGTCTATACCTGCATGCCGCTGTTTCACGGCATGGCATCCGTCACCACCGCACTCTCGGCGATGTATGCGGGGGCCGCCACCATCCTGTCGCAGCACTTCAGCGTCTCGCGGTTCTGGGACGAGGTGCGCGACGCACAGGCCACCCAGTTCAGCTGTCTCGGGTCGATGCTGCACATGCTTCTGTCGGCCCCGCCCTCCGCGCGCGACCGAGACCATCGCATCGAGCGGGTGTTCGCGGCCCCCGCACCGCCTGAGGTGCTCTATCGCTTCGAGTCGCGGTTCGGCGTCCACATCGTCGAGGGCTACGGCCAGACCGAGATCAAGAACATCCTCTATAACCCGCTCCTGGGCCGCAGGATCGGCTCCATGGGCAAGCCGACGCCGTCGAGCATCCTGGAGATCCACGATGAGAACGGCCAGGCGCTCGGCCCAGGCGAGATCGGCGAACTGGTCTACCGGCCCAAGGTCGCCAACATCATGATGAAGGGCTACCTCAAGGAACCGGAGAAGACCCTGGCAGGCATGCAGGACCTCTGGTGGCACACCGGGGACATGGCCTCGATGGATGGCGACGGCTTCTTCTATTTCTTCGATCGCAAGACCGACTCGTTACGCCGTCGCGGCGAGAATATCTCCTCGCAGGAACTCGAGGGGCTGCTCGCGGCATTCCAGGGCGTACGCGAGGCCGCGGCGGTCGCCACCCCCTCCGAGGTCGGCGAGGACGAGGTGCTGGTGGTGCTGGAAGTGGCGGAGCCGGCGACGTTCGACCTGGCTGCCTTGCACGAACATTGCCAGGCAGTGATGCCGAAATTCATGGTGCCACGCTATTACCGCATCATCAGCGGCTTTCCGCGGACGCCTACCGGCAAAGTCCAGAAGGCGGCACTGCGCGCGGACGGCGTGACCACCGACACCTGGGACGCCCGCCCGGCCCGCGTGGTTGCATAAGGCATGTAAACGCGCGGCGACGCAGGGAACAGCCGATGGATCTTCGTGGATTGATGTTCTATCGCAGCGTCGTCGAGCTCGGTACGATCTCGAAGGCCGCGGCGTATCTGCGCATCGCGCAGCCGGCCCTGAGCCGGCAGATACAGAAGCTGGAACATGCGGTTGGCGTGAAGCTGCTGCAGCGCACCTCGAAGGGCGTGATGCCGACAGCGGCGGGCGTCCTGTTGCTCGAACGCACCGCGCGCCTGGAGGCCGAACTCGCCGACATCTCTCGCGAGGTCGCCGGCACCGTGCAGGAGGTCGGCGGCCCCCTGCACGTGGCCGTGCAGGCGCCGTTCTCGACGATGCTGATCCCCGATCTGGTCAAGGCCTACCTGGCGGAGCATCCTGGTGTCGCCCTGCACCTGGTTGACGGCTACAGCGCGGACGTGATCGACGCCCTCCTGGATGAGCGGCTGGACGTCGCCATCACCGACGCGCCCAGCCACAAATCCAGCACGTTGACGGTGACACCGCTCTGGACCGATTCGCTGCAGTTGTTCGGACCCGGCGCCGCCGCCGGCACCGGACTGTTCCAGGTGGCACCGGCCCCACTCGCGGAGGTGGCCAAGCTGCCGCTGATCCTGCCTACTGCCCGCTACACGATCCGACGGCTGGTCGACGCCGCCTTCGCGCACGAGCAGCTCAAGGCATCGCTGATCCTGGAGGCCGATGGTCCCGCGATGATCTCCGCCATGGTGAGTCGAGGCCTCGGTTTTACCTTGATGCCGGCTTTCGGGACCGCCGCGCAGATCAACCGGAACAAGGTCTGCATCGTCGAGACGATGCCGAGCATCGACCGGCCGGTGAGCATCGTGACGCGCACAGCGGTTCAGAACGAGCGGAAGGTCACGACGTTCGCGCGCCTGTTCAAGGCGGCGGCCCTGGATCTGATGGAACGCGAACAGCCGAAGTCGGTGCGGTTCAACTACTCGGACACGAGCCAGCTCGCCACCGGCAGCCGGGCGTCGCTGAGCCTGGTGTCCAGCAACATCAAACCAGCCCGGCGCTGATGCCCGGTCGCCGCAAAGGAAGAACACGATGACAACATTAACCGTGGCCGACGCTCGGGCGCTCACAGAGGCCGCGATGATAGCGATCGGCCATAACGGCGAGGAGGGCAGGATCATCGCCGACCACCTGATCGACTGCGAACTGAGGGGTTTGTCCTATGGTGGCCTGCCACGCGCTTTGTCGGTGATCGAGCGGGTACAAGGCACCAAAACGGCAAGGCGCCCGATCACCATCCTGCAGGAAACACCGGTGTCCGCGGCACTCGATGGCGGCGATCAGGTCGGCTATCTGGTCGGCGATCGCGCGACCGATATCGGCATCGCCAAGGCCCGCGCCAGCGGGATCGCCGTCGTCGGTGCGCACGAGACCTGGTATACGGGGATGTTCTCCTACTACCTCGAACGGATCACCAGAGCGGGTTTCGTGGGCATGATCGCCGGCAGCGGCGCACCCCTGGTGGCGCCGCATGGCGGCACGGAGGCACGCTTCAGCACCAACCCGATCGCGTTCGGCTTTCCCTCTGACGACGCACCGGTGATCTGGGACATCGGGACTTCGGCGGTCATGCTGGGCGAGATGATCCTGAAGATGCGTCTGGGCGAGCAGATCGCGGAAGGCCTCGCCTTCGACGCGGCGGGCGCGCCAACCCTGGAGCCGCGTGCGGCGTTAAGTGGCGGGGCGTTCTCGGTCTGGGGCGGGCACAAGGGCTCCGGGCTGGCGATGGTCGTCCAGCTGCTGGGCATGCTGTGCGGTCAGGTGGCAAAGCCGGACGGGCTTCGTGATTGCGGATTTTTCCTTCTCGTCGTCGATCCCGCCCTGCTCACATCGGCCGCGGATTTCAAGCGTCGGGTGGCGGAGTTCGCCGGCGTTCTGCGTGCCACCCGGCCGCTCGACCCCAACAGGCCGGTCAGGGTTCCGTTCGACCGCTCTGACGCGGAGCGCGCGCGGCGCCTCTCCGAGGACGCGATCGAGGTTCCCGACGAGATCTATCAGGCTCTCAGGAGGGTCTGCGGGCAGGCAGACTGATCGTCCCGGTGGCGCAAACATGGAGCACATGATGGATACGGCCGCTTGTCTCGCGTTGAACTACAAGGCAGCGATGCGACGGCTCGTGGCCAGTGTTACGATTGTCACCAGCCGGGATCTGCTGACCGGCGTGCGATGCGGCATGACCGCGACCGCGGTGACTTCACTGACCGCGGACCCGCCGGCGCTCCTGGTGTGCGTCAACCGTTCGGCTAGCATGCATCCGACGCTGGCGATCGGCAGCCGGTTCTGCGTCAATGTTCTGGGCGAACCGCATGGCGCGCTGGCGCGTGCATTCGGCGGCGAGACCGAGCCCTTACGCCGGTTCGACGCGGGTGTGTGGGGTGAAGACCCGGACAGCGTTCCGTTCCTGATGGACGCAGCCGCAACCGTATTCTGCGCGGTCGACCAGCTTATCGATTACGCCACCCATTCGATCGTCATCGGCCGCGTCTACGCGGCAGGCGGGGACACATCGCAACGGTCGTTGATCTGGGCAGATGGCGGATTTGCGAAGCTCGTGGTGATGGACTAGGCGTTCATGGCTGCTGCCCGTGCCGCCGAGCGGTCCAGGCGTCGCCGTGGGCGAAGCGGACCGCGGCCTCCGCCGCACGCAGCAAAGCGCGGGCCTTCTGGCGGGTTTCCTCGTATTCCGAGGCCGGCACGCTGTCGGCGACGACGCCGCAGCCGGCCTGGACATGCATGACGCCCTCCTTGACCACGGCCATGCGCAGACCGATGCAGGTGTCCATGCTGCCGTCGGCGCCGAAATAGCCGATGCAGCCGCCATAGGGGCCACGCCTGGTCGGCTCCAGCTCGTCGATGATCTGCATGGCCCGGATTTTCGGCGCACCGGTTAGCGTGCCGGCCGGAAAGCCCGCGATCAGCGCGTCCAGCGCCTCGAGCCCGGGACGCAGGCGGCCCTGCACGGTCGATGAGATGTGCATCACATGGCTGAACCGCTCGATGGCAAAGCTCTCGCTGACCCGCACGCTGCCGATCTCGGCAACACGACCGACATCGTGGCGCGCCAGATCGATCAGCATCAAATGCTCGGCGCGCTCCTTCGGGTCGGCGAGCAGGTCTTCGGCGAGCCGGCGGTCCTCCTGGGGGTCGGCGCCACGCGGACGGGTGCCGGCGAGCGGACGCACGGTCACCTCGCTCTCACGCAGACGCACCAGCACCTCGGGCGAGCTGCCGACCAGGCTGAAGCCATCGAAATCGAGGAAGAACAGGAACGGCGACGGGTTGATACGGCGCAGGGCGCGGTAGAGCGCAAACGGTGGCAGTCCGAACCCAACCGAGAAGCGCTGGCTCGGCACCACCTGGAAGGCGTCGCCGGCGGCGATGTAGTCCTGGATCGTGGCGACCGCCGCCTCGAAGCCCGCGCGGGTGAAGTTGGCGCGCGGCATCTGCGGCTCCGGCTCGAATGCGTCCGGCACATGCAAGGCCGGCACAGCCGAGGAAAGCGGTTGTGCCAGGGCCGCACGGGCGAGCTCCAGCAATGCGGTCGCCGCCGCCTCGTTGCCGTCACGCACCGGTGCCGCCAGGGTCAGTTCGTCGCGCACATTGTCGAAGATCGCAAACAAGGACGGGCGCAGCAGCACCGCCTCGGGCAGCCCAAGATCGTCGCGGGGCGCATCCGGCAGGTGCTCCATCTGTCGCACCATGTCGTAGCCGAGATAGCCGAACAGGCCGGCGGTCATCGGCGGCAGGCCCTCCGGCAGCGCGATCTGGCTGTCGCTGATCAGCGCGCGCAGGCTGTCCAGTGCGGCGCCGGACTCCGGCTCGAAGGCACCGCCGCGCGATGTCGCCACTTGGCCTGCCAGGCAACGCCAGACCACATCCGGCAACAGCCCGATCACTGAATATCGGCCGCGCGCGGCACCGCCCTCGATGCTTTCGAGCAGAAAGGCGTAGCGACCGGCATTCTCGATGCTGCCGGTCAGCTTGAGGAAGGCCGCGACCGGGGTCAGCAGGTCCGCCGGTTCGACGCTGTGGACGATCCCCGCCACCTGGTTATTGACCCACGACGCTGCGGACTTCCTGGGCGTTGATCCGCGGCTGCATCTTGCGTCGCAAGGCCATCGCGTAGCTCGCCTCGATGTCGTCGGCGACCGACTGGTCGAGCCGGGTCTGCATTCGGGCGAAAGCGAGCCGGTTGCTCTGCGGCCCGGGGTGTTGGATGCCGGTGACGGTGGCCACCACGAAGCCGCCCGGCGTTTGCAGCATGGTCGACTTGCCGGGTGCCAGGCCGAACGCCTGCAGCACCAGGGCGGCCGGCACCCCTGGGGGCGGCGTGCCGCGCCCGATCGGACCGACCTGGACGATGTCCGTGCGCCCGAGGGCGGCAAGCCCGTGATGGCTGCGCGCGCTGGCGAATAGTGCGGCGGCCTGGGTGTTGGCGGCGTGATGGATCGCGGCCTCGCGCACATCCTGGCGCACCTTGTCCTGGACCGCCGCGAAAGCCAGTGGACGGGCGGGAATTTCCTTCTCGACGATCAGCGCGAACTCTGCGTCCTTCGGCCCCTGCTTGATCTCGGCGGGTGCACCTGGCTTTTGCGCGAAGGCCTGGGCCAGGATCGCCTGACGCAGCGCCTCGGAGCCCGGCAACGGCGCGGGCAGGCCGTCCTGGGTCATGCCCTGGGCGTCCAGCGTCCCCTCGGCCGCGACCGCGCCGATATCGCCGGGGATCTGGTCGAGGCCGCTGCCGCCGGCAACCGCGTCCTGCAGCTTCTGTGTCCGGTCGGCCATGCCGTCGCTGGCGCGCGCCTCGGCGATCTCGTCATGCAGTTTCGGGCGCATCGCGGCAAAGCTCTTGGTCGTGGCGGCCGTCACCTTGGTGACCTTGAGCACCACCCAGCCGGACTCCAGATGGGCGGGTCCGGCGACCTCGCCTGGTTTTGCGCCAAAGGCGAGCGCGCCGAGAGCCGGCTCCGGAAATGTGGTCTGCGGTGCGTCATCAAGCTTCACCGGTATGCTGTCGGTCGCCGCGGCCTGCATCTGCGGCCAGCCGGCACCGCCGCGCCAGAGCACGGCCAACGCCTCGGCGCGCGCCTGACTGGGGGCAGTGATCACCTGCACCGAGCGCTTCTCTGGCACCTGGCCGGTTCCCACCAGCTCCTTGAAGGCCGCCCGCTCGTCGGCCTCGGAGACGTCCATCGATCGCGCCACTGTCCGCGGCGAGAGCACCACCAGCTTGATGCGCCGATATTGCGGCGCTTTGAACGTGTCGGGGTGGTTGTCGAAATAGCGTTGCAGGGTGGCGTCGTCGGCGGCCGGCGGTGGCGGCATTGAGGCGAACGGGATGCGCACCATGTCGAGCGTACGCGTCTCGGCGGCATAGTCGAAGGCGTGCCGCACCAGCACCGCGGGTGCGATGGCCCCGATCCGCACCGATTCGATGAGCGCATTGGCCTTGAGGTCGTCGCGGAACAACGACAGCAGCGTGGCCTCGGTCATGCCCTCCGCCTGTAGCACACGATCGAAGCGGGTACGGTCGAACTTACCGTCGGTGCCCTTGAAGAGCGGGGCCGCGAACACCGCGTCGCGCAGCACCGGATCCGGGACCACGATCCCGAGATCGGTAGCCTCACGCAGCGCCTCGGCCCGGCCGACCAACCCCTGCAGCACCTGCATGGCAATCTGGCCGCGCTCGGCTTGGGAAATTTGCGAAACATCGCCGCCGGTGGTCTGCCGCGCCACGGCGGCCAGTTGCTGGCGAAAGGCGCTATCAAAGCTGTCCGCGGTGACCTTCTCGCCCTGCACGGTGGCGACAACGCCTGGACCACCACGCCCCATCGAGGAAAACACGCCGCTGACGCCCCAGGCGACGAAGGCCACGAAGATCAGGCCGGCGAACACCCGTCCGAGCCAGGAATCAACGAACAGATGTCGGAAATAGGAGATCATCGCGGCGCACCTATAGGCCGGGCGACCGCCCGGCACAATCTGCCGGTCATTGCTGCCGGTGGGCACAATCCGCCGAGCTGTAGGACGTTGAAATCGCACGGAAGGGCTCTGGTACGCCTCCTGCATCACTGCTTGCGGACGTGCCGGCGGCCAGAGCGGCGTACCGGCCAGAAAGGATGATCGATCATGTCAGTCGCAGCCGCCGGATCGGCCAGCGCCGGATGGTTCAAACAACTCACCACGCCGACGACGGGCGCCGCAGGCGCCGCCGGTGGCAGCGCGATCGCGCAACTGCTCGGACAGGCCTCAGGGCAGTCTGCTTCGACATCCGGATCCCAGGCCTCCAGCCTGAGCGCCTCCGGCAGCCTGTCCAGCCAGCTCCAGAATGTCCTGCTCAACCTGCAATCGACGCCGACGGGCGGCAACAGCAGCGCCAAGCCTGGCACCCAGCCTGGTGGCGTCAGCATGCACCATGGGCACCATCATGGCGGATCGTCGAGTGATCAGTCCGACCCCAACAGTCTTCCCGGTGCGATCAGCTCGACCGCAAGCGACATCAGCTCGCTGCCGACCTCGATCGGGCAATCGATCAGCAAGGCGGTGCAGTCGTATTTCACCGCGTCGAGCGCCAACCTCCCCGGTGCCGCCACAAGCCCGCAGCTCGCCTGAAGGCCTTCGGCGATCCTCTTGTCATCAACCTCGCTTGCATGGTCTACCCGCGCGACGGGCCGCGAGAGACCATGCAATGCGTCAGTTGATTGCCGGGAACTGGAAGATGAACGGGCTGACGGCCGAGGCGGAGGCGCTGGCCGAGGCGATCCGCGAGGGTGTGAGCAATGCGCAGACGCCACCCGCGGCGGATTTGCTGTTATGCCCGCCCTTCACCGCTATTGCTACCGTGGCCCGCGTGCTGGCCGGCAGCGGCATCGCCTGGGGCGCCCAGGACTGCCACATGAGCGACCACGGCGCGCATACCGGCGACGTGGCCCCCGGAATGCTGCGAGACCTCGGCGCCAGCCATGTCATCCTTGGGCACTCCGAACGCCGCCATCACCATAACGAGCTCGACGAGACGGTGCGTGAGAAGTGCGTCGCCGCGATGCGCGCTGGCCTGATCCCGATCGTCTGCGTCGGCGAGAGCGAGGAGCAGCGCGCCGCCGGGCAAGAGCAGGACGTCGTCGGCTGGCAGATCAAGGGCAGCCTGCCTGACGGGTTTGCCGGTATCGTCGCCTACGAGCCGGTCTGGGCGATCGGCACCGGACGCTCGGCGACCGAGGAGGACGTGGCTGCCATGCACGGCTTCGTGCGCGCGGAGCTGATCCGCCAGCTCGGCGAGGATGCGGGGGCAGCGATCCCGGTGCTCTATGGCGGCTCGGTCAATCCGGACAACGCTGGCGCGATCCTCTCGCTACCCGAGGTCGGCGGCGCGCTGGTCGGCGGCGCCAGCCTCAAGGCCCATGATTTCCTCTCCATCATCCACCACGCAGAAACCGCATGATCACTGTCCTGCTCATCGCGCATCTCATCGTCACCCTCACTTTGATCGGCACCGTGCTGATCCAGCGCAGCGAGGGCGGCGGCCTCGGCATCGGCACCACTCAGGGGATGGGGTCGTTCATGTCCGGACGTGGCACCGCGAACCTGCTGACCCGGATGACCGCGGTGCTGGCGGCACTCTTCATGGGTCTGTCGCTGACGCTCGCGTTGCTCAACAAGGGCACCTCTGGCGTCGGGCGCGACATTCTGGCGCAGCCGCCGACTCACACCGCCCCTGCCTCCCCTGTGCAGCATCCTCTTGCCAAATCCACAGGTCCGAGCGTGCCGACCCAGTGAGCCGCACGCCTGGAGCACACGGCTCCGGTTTCGATGTCGCCATCGTCGGCGCCGGTGCCGCGGGCCTTGCCGCCGCCGCCGTCCTTCGCGGCACTGGACGGCGCTGCATCCTGCTTGAGGCCGGCATGCGGATCGGCGGACGCGCTCATACCGCGCGCCCGGACTGCCTTGGCGGCGCCCGCTTCGATACCGGCGCCACCTGGCTGCACCAGACCGACCGCAATCCACTCGTCGCATTGGCTCGCGCCCGCGGCATCACGCTCCGTCCCGCGCATCAGGGCGCGATGCGGCTGTTCGTGGGCGACCGCCCGGCCACCGAGGCCGAATCAGCCGATTATGACGAGGCAACCGCCGCCTGGGAGCGACGGGCATGCAACGACGCGGCTGGACCAGACCGGCCGCTCTACGAGGCGGGCGGTCCCGCCGGACCCTGGACCGCCAATATTGAGAACTGGCAGGGCTCGATCATCGCCGCCGCCGACGCTCAGGCGATCGGCCTGCATGACTGGCGCCGCAACCTGCTCGACGACAGCGATCTCAGCCCGCCCGACGGTGTTGGCACATTGCTGGCCGAACTGCTCGGCCCGATGGCGGGTGATGTCGCCTTCGGCCACGCCGTAAGCGCGATCGATTGGAGCGGCAGCGACGGCTGCGTGCTGGGCAGCAGCCATGGCCCTATTAAGGCCGGCGCCGTCATCGTCACCGTCTCAACTGGCGTGCTACGCGCCGGCGGCATCAAGTTCTTCCCGAGCCTCCCCGACACCACGCGCATCGCCATCGACGGCCTGCCGATGGGGCTGCTGAGCAAGCTCGCCTTGCCCGCCACCGGCGAGGACCGACTCGGGCTTGCCCCCGGCACCCTGCTGGAGCGCCGGCTCACGTCTCGGGGACGCGGCGGCATGCTGCTTGCGGCTTGGCCCGAGGGGTTGCCCTACGTCGCCGGGTTCTTCGGCGGCGGCATGGCGTGGGACCTCGCGGATGCGCCCGAGGCGGCGCTGAGCCAGGCGCGCGCCGGCTTGCGAGAGCTGTTCGGCGCACGCGCGGACACGGCACTCTCAACCGGGACCGGCTTCGTCACCGACTGGGCGCGCGATCCATTGTTCGCCGGCGCCTACGCATACTGCCCGCCCGGGCGGGCGGAATCCCGCGCCATGCTGGCGGCCCCGGTGGGTGGCCGGCTGCTGTTCGCCGGCGAGGCCTGCCGCACCGACGGTCTCGCCGGCACTGTCGGCGGCGCGCTGCTCGACGGGGAACGCGCGGCGCGCTGGCTGCTGCGCGCACATTTCGGCGTGCAATCGCCGCCTTGCCTTGCGGACGGGTTCCCTGCCGATACGAAGCCGGTGTAGGGAGAGGGTCCATGACGCGGTTCGTATTCATCACCGGCGGCGTGGTCTCCTCCCTCGGCAAGGGCATCGCCTCCGCGGCCCTCGCCGCCCTGTTGCAGGCACGCGGCTACAAGGTCCGCATGCGCAAACTCGACCCCTATCTCAACGTCGATCCGGGCACGATGAGCCCGTATCAGCATGGCGAGGTGTTCGTCACCGATGACGGTGCGGAGACCGACCTCGATCTCGGCCATTACGAGCGCTTCACCGGGGTGCATGCGAGCCGCGCCGACAACGCCACCACTGGGCGCATCTATTCGGACGTGATCGCCCGCGAGCGACGCGGCGACTATCTGGGCGCCACCGTCCAGGTGATTCCGCACATCACCGACGCCATCAAGGAGGCGATCGTCGGCGGCACCGACAGCCTGGATTTCGCCCTGATCGAGATCGGCGGCACCGTCGGCGACATCGAGAGCCTGCCGTTCCTGGAGGCAATCCGGCAGCTGCGCAACGATCTCGGCCAGGATCGGACGATGTTCATCCATCTCACACTGGTGCCGTTCATCGCCTCGGCCGGCGAGCTGAAAACCAAGCCGACACAACATTCGGTCAAGGAGCTGCAGAATGTCGGCATCCAGCCGCAGATGCTGCTGTGTCGCTCCGACCGCCCACTGCCGGAGGGCGAGCGCGGCAAGATCGCGAATTTCTGCAATGTCCGTCCCGAGGCGGTGATCGCCGCCCTCGACGTCGATACCATCTACGCCTGCCCGGTCTCCTATCACGCCGAGGGCATGGACACCGAGGTGCTGCGTCATTTCGGGCTGCCGCATGACGGCGAGCCTGACCTCGCCGGATGGGAGCGCGTGCTGAGCGCGATACGCAATCCCGAGGGCGAGGTGCGTATCGCCGTGGTCGGCAAATATACGAGCCTGCTCGACAGCTACAAATCGCTCGGCGAGGCGCTGATCCATGGCGGCATCGCCAACCGGGTGAAGGTGCGACTGGACTGGGTCGACAGCCAGATCTTCGAGCAACATGGCGCCGTCGAGCGGCTGCAGGACGTGCACGGCATCCTGGTGCCGGGCGGCTTCGGCGAGCGCGGCTCGGAGGGCAAGATCGAGGCGGTCCGCTTCGCCCGCGAACGCCAAATTCCGTTCTTCGGCATCTGTTTCGGCATGCAGATGGCGGTGATCGAATGCGCCCGTAATCTGGCCGGGCTGGCGCTCGCCTCCTCCACCGAGTTCGGGCCGACAGACGAGCCGGTGGTTGGGCTGATGACCGAGTGGGCGCGCGGGCCGGAGCTTGAACGACGTCGTTCGGGCGGCAATCTCGGCGGCACCATGCGTCTGGGCGCCTACCCCGCGGTGCTCGCACCCGGCTCGAAGGTGGCTTCGGCCTACCAGGCGCACGAAATCAGCGAGCGGCACCGGCATCGCTGGGAGGTCAACGTGCACTACCGCGAGCGGCTCGAGGCGGCGGGGCTGGTGTTCTCCGGCATGAGCCCGGACGGGGTGCTGCCGGAGATCATCGAGTACCCGGACCATCCCTGGTTCATCGGCGTGCAGTATCACCCCGAGCTGATGTCAAAGCCGTTCGCGCCGCATCCGCTGTTCAAGGGCTTCATCGAAGCCTCGCTCAGGAAGGCCCGCCTGGTATGACGACGCTGCACATCGGCGATCTCGCCGTCGGCAACGACCGGCCGCTGACGCTGATTTCCGGCCCCTGCCAGATAGAGTCCGCGGGCCATGCCATCGAGATGGCCGAGGCCCTGGTGGCGCTGTGCCGGGCGCGGGGGATCGGCCTGATCTACAAATCCAGCTTCGACAAGGCCAACCGCACCAGCCTGGGGGCCGCGCGCGGCGTCGGCCTGAGCCAGGGTCTCGCGATCCTCGCCGATATTCGCCAGCGCTTCGGTATTCCCGTGCTCACCGACGTGCACGCCCCCGAGCAATGCGCCATCGCGGCACAAGCAGTCGACGTGCTGCAGATCCCGGCGTTTTTGTGCCGCCAGACCGACCTGCTGCTCGCGGCCGGGCAGAGCGGTGCCGCGGTCAACGTCAAGAAGGGCCAATTCCTCGCCCCTTGGGATATGGAGCGCGTCGCCGCCAAGATCGCCTCGACCGGCAATACGCACATCCTGCTGACCGAGCGCGGCACCTCGTTCGGCTATAACACTTTGGTGAACGACATGCGCGCGCTGCCGATCCTGGCCCGCATTGGTTATCCGGTGGTGTTCGATGCGACCCATTCGGTGCAGCAGCCCGGCGGTCTTGGGGCGGCCTCCGGCGGCGAGCGCGAGTTCGCGCCGGTGCTGGCGCGCGCCGCGGTCGCGGTCGGGGTTGCCGCGGTATTCCTCGAGACACACCAGGATCCCGATCATGCCCCGAGTGACGGACCCACGATGATCCCGCTACAACAGATGCCGGCGGTGCTTGATGCGCTGCTGGCCTTCGACCGCGTGGCCAAGGGCCTGCCCTCAACGGAAGGTGTCGCGCAATGAGCGGATTGTCGGGAATGCTTGGCGGCCTGTTCGGTGGCCAGGAAAGTGGCGGCCAGGATAGTGAAGCGCATCAGGGCGCCGGCGGCCTGCTGGCCCAGGTGATCAACGCAGCCGGCGGCCCTGCGGGAATCGCCCAGAAGTTCCAGGCCGCGGGCCTCGGCGACAAGGTGCAATCCTGGATCGGCACCGGGCACAACCTGCCGGTCTCGGCCGAGCAGATCACCAAGGTGTTCCCGCCCGAGCAGATCGACAACTGGGCGCAGCAGCACGGCCTACCGGCCGGAGTGGCAAGCCAGGTGCTCGCCCAGTTCCTGCCGCACGCGGTCGACCAGACCACTCCCGACGGCGACGTTCCACCGACCGGCACGCCGCAGGCCGACGCCTCGAACTTCGACTTCGCAGGCTTGATCGGGCGACTCACCGGTGGACGCTGAGCCGTCTCGATAATGTGATTATTGAGACACCGGACGCGGTGCTGAACTCGTTTCGACAATGACAGCCTCGGGGAACCGTCAGATGCGCCTGGTACATACAGCTCTCATGGGCGGTGGCCTTGCCCTGTTCAGCCTGTGCGCAACGGTGTCCAGCCCGGCCAACGCCGCGTCGATGAAGGAGTGCAGCGCCAAGTACAAGGCCGCGAAGGCCGATGGCAGCCTGGCCGGCGAGAGCTGGAAGGAATTCCGTGCCAAGCAATGCACCTCGGCCAAGCCGGTGGCAGCGACACAGGCCACCAGCACCAGTGTCGCGAGCGCCCCCGCCGTGGTCACAAAGGCGCCGACATCGACCGGACGAGCCACCTTCCCGAGGGTGGTCAACCCGAAATATGCCAAGGAAACGGCCGGCAAGGCGCGCATGCATACCTGTCTCGACCAGTATCACGCGAACAAGGCCAACGGCGGCAATGGCGGCCTGCGCTGGGTGCAGAAGGGCGGCGGTTATTACAGCGAGTGCAGCAAGAAGCTTAAAGGCTAGACACACGCCCACGCGGCGTCTTGCCCGGCTGACCGGCAGAGGCCATTTTCCGGTGCATGCTCAAGCTTGCTTTTCTTCCCGAACGCGCGGTGATTGCTGTCGCGGGCGACGATCGTGCCACCTTCCTGCAGGGCCTGGTTTCCAACGATGTAACGGAGGTCGCGCCCGAGCGCGCCGTCTGGGCGGCTTTGCTCACCCCGCAGGGAAAATGGTTGGCCGACTTCTTCATCATCGCGGACGGGGACCGCCTGCTGCTGGATTGTGAGCGTGCCCAGGCAGAGATGCTGCTCACGCGGCTGACCCGCTTCCGACTGCGCGCGAAGGTGGAGCTGTGGCTGACCGCGCTGTGCGTGCATGCCGCCTGGGGAGCCGAGCCGAGTCGCTCCGGGAACACGTTGGTGGCGCGAGACCCGCGCCTTCCCGACGCCGGATGGCGGGTGCTCGCAACTCAGGCGGGGGACTGGGAGGCGGACGCCGCCGACTGGGACCGGCACCGTCTGGTGCTCGGCCTGCCTGACGGGTCACGCGACTGCGAAAGCGAGAAGACCCTGCTGCTGGAGGCCGGCTTCGACGAACTCGGCGGCATCTCCTGGACCAAGGGCTGCTACATGGGCCAGGAGCTGACCGCGCGCACGCGCTATCGCGGCCTGCTCAAGCGCCGGCTGGTGCCGGTCGCCTCCGATACCGCCCTGCCGACGCCGGGAAGCATCCTGCGCCATGACGGCGTCGAGGCCGGCACCATGCGCTCCTCGCGTGACGGTCTCGGCATCGCCTTGCTCCGCCTCGAGCATCTGCATGCGTCGCTCGATGCGGACGGCCATGCGCTGCACACGCGTGTGGCGCCGTGGATGCGGCTGCCGGAATGACCATCGCCGATCAGGTCGTCTTCGGGGCGGACGGGTTGGTTGCGGCAATCGCGCAGCAGCACGATACCGGCGAGGTGCTGATGCTGGCCTGGATGAACCGTGCCGCGATCGACGAGACGCTGCGCACCAACCAGGTCTGCTACTGGAGCCGCAGCCGCGAGCGGCTGTGGCGAAAGGGCGAGCAATCCGGCCAGACTCAGCGGCTGGTGGCGCTCAGGCTTGATTGTGACCGCGACGCGGTGCTGCTGCTGGTCGAGCAAGCCGGCGTCGCCTGCCATACCGGCCGGCGCAGCTGCTTCTATCTGCAGGCCGATGGCGCCGAGCTGCATGAGATCGCACAACCTACCGTCTCCCGGGAACAGCTCTACGGCGGCGCCTAGGGCGCATGCAGCCGACGATCTTCCTGGTTGCCGGCGAGGCCAGCGGCGACGTGCTGGGCGCGCGGCTGATGGTTGCCCTCGCCACGCTGCGCCCCGGACTACGCTTCGCCGGGATCGGCGGCCCACATATGGCCGAGCAGGGCCTGTCCAGCCTGTTCCCGATGCGTGAACTCGCGGTGATGGGATTGGTGGAGGTCCTGCCGAAAATTCGCGCGCTGTCGCGCAGGCTGCGGCAGACCGCGGACGAGATCGCCCGCACCCGTCCGGACCTGGTGGTCACCATCGACAGCCCAGGCTTCACCCTGCGCCTGCTGCGCCGGATCGCGCTCCTCGGGATTCCGCGCGTGCACTACGTGGCACCCCAGGTCTGGGCCTGGCGCGAGCATCGTGTGCGCGAGTTCCCGGGCCTGTGGGAACGTCTGCTTTGTCTGTTGCCATTCGAGACCGCGTTCTTTGCACAGCACGGGCTGGAGGCGCGCTTCACCGGCCATCCGGTGTTGCAGTCCGGTGCGGATCATGGCGACGGCGCGGCCTTCCGCGCGCGCCATGGCATTGCCTTGAACGCGCCCGTCGTGATGCTGATGCCGGGCAGCCGGCGCAGCGAGGCGCCACGGCTGCTGCCGGTGTTCGGAGCCACCGTGCGCCGGCTCGCGCGCACCCATCCGGACCTTGCCGTCGTCGTCGCCGCCTCGCCGGTGGTAAGCGCGACCGTGCTGCGGATGTCGCGCCGATGGCCGGTTGCCCCGATCATCGTCACCGAGACCCGCGACAAGCACGACGCCTTTGCCGCCAGTGGTGCGGCGCTGACCAAGTCGGGCACCTCGACACTGGAACTCGCCCTCGCCGGCGTGCCGATGGCCGTGACCTACCGGGTCAACCCGCTGACCGCCGCGATCGCGCGACGGCTGATCCGGGTCAAACACGTGGCGATGGTCAATCTGCTGGCCGGCCGCACCCTGGTGCCGGAGCTGCTGCAACAGGACTGCCGCCCGACCCGGCTTGCTGCCACCCTCGCTCATCTGCTCGACGACAACGCAGCAGCGTCCACCCAGCGCGCGGGGTTTCGCGACGTGCTCAACCGGCTGCGCCCCGAAACCGGCACGCCTGCGGAAGCCGCCGCTCGCGAAATCCTCGCCGTTCTCGACAGGCCGTAATGTTTCATGTTGCCTGGCTCTGCCAGACTAGATATACAACGTGTATATCCAAAACAGAGGGCTCTCATGGTCCTGACCAACCTGTTCCTGTCCAACCGGTCGCAAGCGGTTCGCCTGCCCAAAGGGGTCGCCTTTTCCGGCGACGTGCGCGAGGTTGCGATCCTGCGCGATGGCGTCCGCCGGGTGATCGTGCCGGCGAACGCGAGCTGGGATGACTTTTTCGCAAGCCCCGGGGTCGATCTCGGACCACGCAATCAGCCGGATATGCAGGTGCGCGACAGCTTCTGATGCTGCGCTACCTGCTGGACACCAATCTTTGCATAAGACTGCTCCGTGACCGGCCGCCCGGTCTGCGGCCACGGTTCAACGCCGAGGCCGCGACACTCTGCACCTCGGACGTGGTGCTCTACGAATTGCTCTATGGCGCGGAACGCTCGGCGCGACCTGCCGAGACGCGCCACGAGGTGGAACGCTTTGCCGCACGCCTGACGGTCCTGCCGTTCGATGACGACGCGGCGGCGCATACGGCGGAGATACGCGCGACGCTGGAACGCAGAGGTGCGGTGATCGGCCCCTATGACCTGATGATCGCGGGGTCCGCGCGCAGCCGGGGACTGGTCGTGATCACCGGAAACCTGGGCGAATTTCAGCGCGTCGACGGGCTTCGCTCTGAGGATTGGAGCCAGCCCGCGGCCTGATTCGGCGCCGGAGGGGCCAGCAGCAGCGTCGGCGGTGCGGCACCAATTCGGGCGCGGATGATGGCGTCGATATTGTCGCGCACGACCGGGTGCTCCTCGACCAGACGCAGGAACGCCTGGGCGCCGATCACCAGCAGGTGGCAGAAATGCCGGGCCCGCATGGTGGCCGGCATCCGGCGCTGTGCGAGCAGCTCTTCGGCGCCGACGGCATCGCCCTGCACGTAGCGGATATCCTGCCCGGCGACGTGCGCCTCGAGCAGGCCGGCGCTGATGAAATACACCTGCGACACACGCGCGCCGCGCCGATAGAGGATTTCGGTGGGTGCGATGAAGCGGATCGACAGCAGCATCGCGAGGTCGTGCAGGGCGGCGTCCGGCACGCCACGCAGCACCGGCATGGCGGCGATCCGGCTCTCTATGCCGCTCTTGAGGTTGAACTTCAGCTGGTGGTCCAGGCGACGGCGGCGCTGCTCGACGTCGCGGTGCAGGGCGCGGTGCAGCTCCTCGCTGATCAGCGACTCTCCCAGCAGCTTGTCGTGCTCCTCGCCCTCGAGCCGCAGCGAGACCTGGCGCAGCACACGCGTCTCCAGGGCCTCGACATAGCCGTGATAATGCAGCCGCATGGTCTCGATGGCGTCCTCGAGCAGTCCGCGACGGCGCTCGAGCACGTCCGAGACAATGTCGGCGATCCGCGGCCCGAGCGTCGGCTCGATCCGCCGGTGCATGAAGCGGGTGAGTGCGAGCGACACCAGGTGCTGGATCAGCAGCCGCTCGAAGCGCTCCATCATGGAATACATCAGCGGCGCATCGAGATGGAACCTGCGATGCACCCATTGCGCCAGGCGAAACCCGGCGGACGGGCGTAGCTGCCTGCGCACCGCGCGCACATAGCCGAAGCGCCCCTCCAGCCTGGCGCCATCGATCATCGCGTCCGCGGCGCGCAGCAACGTCTCCATGACCCCGCGCGAGATGCCGCGTATGCGAAACAGGTCGAGCAGGATCGAGCGCTCCTGGTTGGCGATGGTGATCAGCGCCAGCGTCACGCGCTGCCGGTCGCCCAGCGCGGTATCGAAGCTGTTGGCCTCGCGCTCGTGCGCGATCCGCCGCTCCAGACGCTCCAGCACGGGCCGGCTGGCACGCGCGGAGAAGCCGAACTCCCCGGCCAGCCTGCGTACGCGGTCGCGCACCTCACCAAGCCCGATGCCCAGCACCTGGTGGCGCAGCGCCTCGTCGATGGCAGGCAGCCGGTCAAGATGCAGGGCCACCACCAGCCAGCGCAGGGTGGTGCCGCTGACCAGCAGGCTGATCAGCACGAACCCGGTCGCCATGACTCCGATGAAATGTCCGATCCGGGGCGCAATCGCAGGGTTCTCAGTGACCGCGAGGGCGAGGGCGAGGGTGATCGCGCCGCGCAGGCCACCCCAGACCATCGTCACCTTGAAACGCCCCGGCACCGACGGCGCCAGACGGGTCAGCGCCAGCAGCGGCAGCATGCCGAAGATCACCGCCGCCCGCGCCGCCAGCCCGGCCGCGACCGCAATCCCGATCAGCGCGCAGTCCCAGCGTGTCAGCCCGACCAGCAGCCTTGGCACCAGCATGGAAGCCAGAACGAACACCAGCGAGCCGGCCCAGAACACCAGCTGCTCCCACATCTCCTCAAGGAAGCGCCAGGTCTGCGGACGCAAGGTCGAGGGGCCATAGAGCGAGAACACCAGGCCGGCGGAGGCGGTCGCCACCACACCCGAGACGTGCAGAGCGTCGCCGCCGACGATCATCGCGATATAAGGCAAGGCGATGCTGAGCGTGACCTCGCCGGCCGGGGTGCCGCCGAGGCCCGCGATCAGCCACAGGGTCAGCCGTCCGAGCACGGCGCCGAACAGCGTGGCCCCCAGCAGGCTGGCTGCGAAGTCGAGACCGGCGGCACCGAGTTCGACCGGCCGGCCGCTGCTCACCGCCTCCAGCAGCACCGTGAAGATGGAAATCGCGGCGGCATCGTTGAGCAGCGCCTCGCCCTCCACCAGTCGGGTGAGACGACTCGCCGCACCAATTTCGCGAAAGATCGAGGCCACCGCCGAGGGGTCGGTGGTAGCGACGATGGCGCCGAGCAGCAGGCAGACCTGCAGGCTCATCCCCGCCAGCGGGTACAGGGCCAGGCCGATCGTCGCCGTGCTGACCACCACCGCGACGATGGCGAGCAGCAGCACGGTGGCGAGCTCGTGGCGCAGCCGGCGCACGTCGATTGCCAGCGCCCCCTGAAACACCAGGATCGGCAGGAAGATCAGCAGGAACGCCTGGCCGCTGACCGGAAAATTCAGCACCGTGCGGGCGGCGCCGTTGAAGCTGTCGGTCAGGGTGGTGCGCAGCAGGAAGTCCGCCGCACCGCCGATCAGGATGCCGGCCAGCGCCAGCAGCACCGTCTCGGGCAGATGCAACCGTTGCGCCAACGGTTGGGTGGCGCTGACCACGACCAACAGCACCGCAATCGCAAGCAACACCGCGGGCAGTCCGGCCATTATCCGCAATCCCTGGTCGTGTCGGCCGGAACCCAGCCTACGGCGATGGAATGCAGATAGCAGACATGCCTCGTTCGGCTGGCATCATCTAGTGTCGTGATCCTGAAATTCGTAGAAACGAATTTCAGGATCAGGTCGACACTAGCTCTTTGATTTTGCAGTGTGCCGACTGTTCAGAAGGGCGCCGACGAAGTCGGCGGACTTCTGAACCGGCACACTACGCAGGTTTGACGATGCCCTGGGCGAGCAGGCTGTTTGCCGTATCGATGATCGCCGCGTCGTTGCGCCGCGGCGTCCACCCCAGTTGTCGCGCCTTGTCGGCGGAGACCGGCCGCTGCTTGCCCAACTCGAACAACCGGCCGCGCAGCACCGGATCGGCCACCGCCGACAGGCGCACGAGCCAGTTCGGCAAGCGACGGCGTGGCACCTTGGCCGCCACCTCGGGCACGTTCTCGCGTAGCACGCGCGCGATGTCCTCCATCCAGGTGAAGGGTCCGGCTCCGATGAGGCGCTGGTTGGCGGCCTGCGGCACACGCAGGGCGCGGACATGCAGGTCGGCGATGTCGCGCACATCGACCAGGGGCCAGCCGAAACGCGGCAGGCCGGGAAGCGAGCCGTCGATCAGCCGTTTGACAATGTCGATCGAGGCGGAGAAGTCGGGGCTCAGCACTGGGCCGAGCACCGCGCCGGGGCAGATCGTCACCAGTTCCAGCGCACCACCCTCGCGCGCGTGCCAGTCCCAGGCTGCGCGCTCGGCAATCATCTTTGACCGCTCATAGGCGGAGCTGTCGGCGCGCGCGCCAGGGTCTGACCAGTCCGCTTCGGTGAACGGCCACGATCGGCCGCCGCTGCCGTAGGCCACGGCTGCCGTCGACGAGGTCATCACTGCCCGTCGCACACCGGCGTCGCGGGCCGCCTGGAGAACCCGCAGCGCGCCGTCGCGCGCGGGCCGTACCAGATCGTCGTCGTTCCTCGGACTGCGCGACGGGATGGGTGAGGCCGTGTGCAGCACGCCTGTGCAACCGGAGCAGGCTTCGTGCCAGCCGGCCTCGGCGTGCAGGTCGGCAATCACCACCTCCAGCCTGTCGTCGGCCCGAACGAGCTTGCCGACTGACGCGCGCAGCGCCGTCTCGCGCGCCCGGTCGCGGACCGTCGTGCGCACAGGCGTGCCTTCGCCAAGCAGCTGGGCGATACAGAAGCTGGCGATGTATCCCGAGCCACCCGTCACCAGCACATGTTCAGGTTCGACCATGACAACCTCCTTGCCTCTTCCGACATTATGGACATATTGGACGCTTTGTGTCTAGTACGTCAGACCCTGGACTCAGGCGTGCCTTCGCCGCGGCGCTGACGCTGTTCGGTCGCCACGGCTTTCAGCGCACGAGCATGGCCGATATCGCGCGCGAGGCTGGGATCGCCCGGGCAACCCTATACCTTCGCTTTCCCGACAAGCGCGCCTTGTTCGAAGCCTTGGCTGCATCGCTGGTCGATGAGGCGCTGGCCCGGGCGGAAGCCGCCTGGCTTGACGATGCATCGCTGTCGGAAAACATTGCCGCGACCCTGCTCGCCAAGGATCTCGGCTTCTTTCACATGCTTCATGCGACCCCGCACGGCGCGGAGTTGCTGAACCTCGAGGCGGAGTTGACGGCCGCCCACGTCGCCCGGCTCGATACGGGCTTCGCGGCCCTGCTTGCCGAACGCGGTCGCCAGGCGGCGGAGGCGGGCGCGGACCTGACCGCCTTCGGCGGCGCCGCCGGCTTTGCCGCATTCCTGGCAACCGCCGGCTCAAGCCTTAAGCACGAGGCGCGCACCGAGGAGGCATTCCGACTGGTCGTGCATCGCCTGGCACGCGTGTCGGCGTGCGCGGCGGGGCGGGACTGAACTCCGGGTGTGGTCTTGGAGGCGATGTCGGATTGCGTGGCAGTCGGGTTATGATCGCGGCCTTTCGGGAGTTGCCCATGCGAGGATTCTTGCAACGCGCGATCGCGCCGCTCGCGTTTGCAGCAGTGCTTCTGGGCGCGCGGGCCGAAGCGCAGGCGCCCTCGGCCGGGCTCGTCGCGCGCGGCCGTTATGTCGCCATCGCGTCCGACTGCATGCCCTGTCACACGGCGGTCGGCGGCAAGCCGTATGCAGGCGGCCTGATCCTGAACACCGCGTTCGGACGGCTGGCGACCCCGAACATCACGCCCGACAAGGCGACCGGGATCGGCACCTGGACGGAGGCGCAGTTCTACCGCGCGATGCACAAGGGCGTCGGCCCGGGGCACCGGCTCATCTTCCCGGTGATGCCGTTCCCCTCTTATACACGGCTGCCGCGCACCGACGTCGATGCCCTGCGCGCCTATCTGATGTCACGGCCAGCGGTGCATGCCCCGCGCCTGCCGGTCACGTTGAATTTCCCGTTCAACATCCGCCTCATGCTGCGCGGCTGGCGCCTGCTGTATTTCCGTCCCCGTGACTTCAGGGATGATCCGTCGCAATCCGCCCAGTGGAACCGCGGCGCCTATCTTGTCGAGGGGCCCGGCCATTGCGGCGAGTGCCATTCGCCGCGCAACGCGCTCGGCGGCATGGTCGCGGGTCGCAGCCTCGCCGGCGGCATGGTCGATGGCTTCCTCGCGTCCAACATCTCGTCCGACCCGCGCTGGGGCATCGGCGGCTGGAGCCAGGACGCGCTGGTCGACTTCCTGAGCCATGGCTCCAATGCGCGGGGCGTGGTGTTCGGGCCGATGACCGACGTGGTTCATGCAAGCCTGGGCAAGCTCACCGCGGGCGACGTCAAAGCCATCGCCTTCTACCTCAAGCACACGCCGCCACGGCCGAACCTGCCGACCGATGTGCTTGCGGCCAAGGCGGCGCAGGCCTCGGTCGCGTCCGGACGGGTGCTGTATGCGAGCAACTGCGCACCGTGCCACCAGGCCGACGGTGCCGGGGTCACGGGCGCAATCCCCAATCTTGCCGGCAACGACGCGCTCCGCGCCGATGATCCGGCCGACGCGGTGATGCCGATGCTCGCGGGCCTGAAGGGTCAGGGCGACTACGGCGCGATGCCGCCTTTCGACGCGTTGAGCGACGCGAACATCGCCGACATTGCCAACTACATCCGCGACGCCTGGAGCAACGCCGCCCCGGCGAACGCAACCCCGGCCTCGGTACACGCTTTGCGTGCCAGCGCCAGCATCAGTGCTGACGGAAGCACAACAGCTGGCAGGTAGTGCTGCGCACCAGCCCAGCGCCAGGACCGCGTGCTAAACTCATTTGATCGCCGGGACCGATCCGCGCGTGAGAGAGCCATGTTGCGATGAAATATAAATACGGCAGTTTCCTTGCAACCGTTCTGATCCTCTTCCTTGTCGCTCTGATCGGCCCTTATTTTGCCATCCGGTCGCACGCTCTTTACTGCACCCACACGCGGGTGTTTTGGAACCCGATGGACTGCGTGAAGTTTGGGCTGCACGGCAAGGCGGCGGACATCGTGTTCGTCGGCGATTCCTCCCTGGTCTTTGGGGTGCGTCCGAACCTGATCCAGGACGGGTTGCGGATGAGCGCGCTCAACCTGGGACAGCCGGCGGGCGCGATGATCTTCTTTCCCGGCATGCTCCTCGACCATTACCTCGCGCATAATGCGCGGCCGCGGCTGATAGTGCTGTATGTCGGCCCCTGGACGCTGGTGCAGGATCAGAAGGGCATCTCGCACCTTTGGGACGACGGTGCGCGCGTCGCAATCCGCCACGGCAGTGCTGCCCAGCTTGCGGACGTGTTTGCCCCGGACCCGCGGCGGCTGTTGCGGGTTCCGATCCTGTTCCTCCAGCAAGGCCTGCAGCAGTTCAGCCTGTCCGAGGCATGGTGGCACGCCGCCTCGGCCGAACTCCGCGACGAGGGCGGCTGGTTCGCGATCTGGCGGCCGGGACGACCGTTCTCCATCGAGCGACCGGGCGGCCCGCATCCAGTGCCACCGACCCTCGCCAGCGGCTGCGCGCTCGCGGCCAAGCCGGTGGGCCAACCCGACCGCGCGCAAATCCGACATTTCCGTGCGCGCTACCAGCGTGACGGCACCCGCGTCATCGTCTATGTCGCCCCGGTGCCGCGCTGCGACGCCAGCCACCCCGCGATCGTCGCCGCCTACACGGATGTCTCGGACAATCGGCCGCGCACCCTGCCGTCGGCCGACTTCATTGATGACGGCTGGCGTGTCCACGTCACCCGGGAGGGCGCGCGCCAGGCAACCGCCCAGGTCATCGCTTTCCTGAAAACCACCCTCGTCGCCGCGTCGCCGGGACACGTTCGAGACGGTCACTCCTAGGCATGGCCAGCTCGCGCAGGTTCAGCCGAGTTCGGGAAGCGCTTTAGCCCGGCCGATGCTGTTCAATTCGTACATCTTCATCGCGGGCTTTCTGCCGGCGGCCCTGCTCGGCTACTACCTCTCGGCCGCGCTCGACCGGCGCCTGGCCCGGGTCTGGCTGGTGCTGTGTTCGCTCACCTTCTATGCGTGGTGGAATGCCTCGTTCGTGCTGCTGCTGGCGGGTTCGATCACCTTCAACTACGGCCTCAGCCGACTGATCGACAGGGTTGGCGACGACCGCCCGGGCGACCAGAAGCTGATGCTGGCCATCGGCGTCGTCGTCAATCTGTCGCTCCTGTTCTTCTACAAATACCTGTTCGCGGTGGCGGTGTTCTTCGGTCTTTCGCACGCGCTGCCGTTTGGCCTGTCTCGCGGCATCATCCTGCCGCTGGGCATCTCGTTCTTCACCTTTACCCAGCTCGGCTATGTCGTGGATTCCAGCCAGGGCCAGGTCAAGCAACACGGGGTGCTCGACTACGTGCTGTTCGTCACCTTCTTCCCGCATTTGATTGCCGGTCCGATCCTGCACAACCGCGAGATCATCCCGCAGTTCGCCAAGCCCGAGACCTACCGCTTCCGCCTCGAGAACCTGGCCGTGGGACTAAGCATCTTCGCCATCGGACTGGGCAAGAAGGTGCTGATCGCCGATCCGCTGGGCCGCGGCGCCGATGCCGGCTTCGCCGATCCGCACGTGCTGACCAGCTATGGCGCCTGGCAGGCGGTGTTGAGCTATACGCTGCAACTCTATTTCGACTTCTCCGGCTACTCGGACATGGCCATCGGCATCGCCCGGATGTTCGGGATCATCTTCCCGCTCAACTTCAACTCTCCCTACAAGAGCGGCTCGGTCATCGATTTCTGGCAGCGCTGGCACATGACGCTGACCCGCTATTTGACCTTGTATCTGTTCAACCCGGTGGCATTCGCCATCACCCGCTGGCGCATGGCGCACGGCCTGGGCACCGGACGGCGGGCGGCGCGCAGCCTTGGCGGCTTTTCCAGCATGATGCTGCTGCCGCTGTTCTTCACCATGACCCTGATCGGCATCTGGCACGGCGCCGGCCTGCAATTCGTGATCTTCGGCCTGCTGCACGCGACCTTCCTGTCGATCAACCATGCCTGGCGCATCTTTGCCCCCAAAAATCGCGCGCCGCGTCGCCGTGCGAGCCGTGCCGCGCTTGCCGTCGCCAGCATCGGCCTGACGCTGGCCGCCGTGGTCCTCGCCCAGATCTTCTTCAGGGCCGCCTCCCCCGCGGCCGCGGTCAGCATGATCAAGGGAATGCTCGGCCTGCATCCCGTTATCTCCGGCAGGCTCACGATGCCGCCGCCGCTGTTCGCCAAGGTGCGGCGGGTGGCACTATGGCTGGGGCACCCGCAGCTCGTCGCCCTCGCCCATCACACAACGGAGCTGAAACGCTGGCTGCGGATCGGGACAGGGTTTGGGATCGCCTGGTTCCTGCCCAATACCCAGCAGATCATGGTAGCGTTCGGACCCGCCTTGGAGTCGGTCAAGCCATTCAGCGTGCGCGCCATACAATGGCGCCCAAACATCCGCTGGGGCCTGCTGATCGCTGCGCTGCTGCTGTTCAGCCTATGCCGGCTGGAGAACCCAAGCCGCTTCCTCTACTTCCAGTTTTAGAGCGCGACTGACCGCAAGACCATCGCCTGACAGGCCAGCACCGGCGGCGTCAGCGGCGAGATGGTGCGCGACCCACTGCTCACCCGCGTCGAGCGCGCCCTACGTGGGCCCGATCCCGCGCAGTGGCTCGCAGATGAGGAGTCCGCTTATTCGGCCCTGGATCGACGACTACGACGACAATCATCCGCATAGCGATGCTGGCTTTGCGGAAGACAAGCGCAAGCTGCCGCGGTTAAAGGAACATCGCCAGCCTTACAGGCCCTCGTCAATGCCACCATCACCTGATCAGCGAGGCTTGGCATCCTTGGGGAGATATTTGCAGTCAGGGCGGCTGTTTGCCGTCTGCCGGGCTCTAACGGCTTGGCTTTTAGCGTGGCGTATCCTCCCCTGGATCGTTCAAGCCGCTTTTCGTATCCTGCCCGGCCCACCGCCGCCATTTGCGCGGCATGGGCATGTCCTGATCGCGGGCTCTTTGATACGAAACAAAATCGAAATCATCCTGGCCACGGTTCTAGCGACCGGCATTGTCTTGCTGACGGAGAAGGGTTTGCTGACTATGGGGCGACTTATCGAGCGGTCAAATCTGCCACGGACTTCACGTGCCTGGCGCTTATATCCGCTCGGATTTCTGATCGGTGCTCTCGCGATGGCGGCGCTTATCGGCGCGATGGCTATAACTGGCTACGCGCATATCATTCATCAGACCGCGCCGGCTTCGCATGTCCTGACGACGTTTGTCGAGTTTTCGATTGCGTTCATCCTGGTTGGTTTCGCCGAGGAGCTGCAGAACCGCGGCTATATTCTCCGCGCTTTGTCAGAGGGTATTGGCTTCTGGGCGGCGGCGGCGGTGACGTCGTTTTGGTTTGCGGCGACGCATGTATTCGAAGGTGATCCATGGTTTGGCGCGCTTGGAACCGGCCTTCGCGGCTTCTTCGACTGCCTGACCTGGCGCGCGACCGGTTCGCTCGCGTTCGCGATCGGCTTTCACGCTGCTTGGGACGGGACGGAAACAGCGCTGTTCGGGGTGCCGGACGGCAGTTTTACCGTCCCGGCCGCTCTGGTAACAACGCGACTGTCCGGTCCTGTTTGGTTGTCAGGCGGAACTGTGGGGCCGGAAGGCAGCGTCTATGCCTACGCGGTCACGTTCATGCTGATCATGACTGCGCTTCTGATCCTGGCTCGCCGTCGGCGCAGCGTCAGCTCGTAGGCGGGCGTCGGGCAAAGGAAGGATCAGGTCCCCACTGTCCGTGTGAGCGTGCGCAGGGTCACGAATTCCTCGGCGGAACTCGGATGGATGCCAACCGTGCGGTCGAAGTCCGACTTCGTCAGACCGGCGGTGACCGCGATCGCCAGACCCTGCATGATCTCCGGTGCGTCCTCGCCCAGCATATGCGCGCCGAGCACCACTTGGCTCGCATGGTCGACCACCAGCTTGATGGTGGTGAAGCGGTTGCGCCCGCTCATCGCATGGCGCATCGACTTGAACCGGGCCGCGTAGATGTCGGCGGCCCCGCGGGCGGCCGCCTCCGCCTCGGTCAGGCCGACGCTGCCCAGCGGCGGTGAGAAAAACACCGCCTTTGGAACGGTGTCGAGGCGCCAGTCGCGGACCGCGCCGCCGAACAGCCGGTCCGCCAGCATGTGCCCTTCGGCGATCGCCACCGGCGTCAGGTTCTGCTGGTTGGTGACGTCGCCGATCGCATACACCCCGTCCTCGTCGGTCTGGGCGGCGTCGTGGACGATGACCCGGCCGGTCTCGGTCAGCCGCACGCCTGTGCGCTCCAGGCCGAGCCCGGCCACGTTTGGGTGGCGTCCGACCGCGAAGAAGACGAGGTCGGTGTCGATCCGGCGTCCGTCGCTCAGGGTGAGGGCGAAAGCGTCGCCCTGGCGTTCGATCCGGTGCAGGAGCGTGCTGCTGTGACGGACGATGCCGCGCTCTTCCATCGCGTCGGCGAGCGCCACACGCAGATCCTCGTCGAAGCCGCGCAAGGGCAGCTTCTGACGGAAGATCATGCTGGTCTCGGCACCGAGCCCGGCGAAGATGCCGGCGAACTCGACGCCGATATAACCGGAGCCGACCAGCGTCACGCGGTCCGGCCTTGCCGGCAGATGGAAGGCGTCATCGGAGGTGATGCCGAATTCCTGGCCCGCGATATGCGGCTGCACGGCGGGCACGCCACCGGTGGCGATGACGATCCGCTCGGCGGTGATGCGTCGGGGCGCGGCCTCGGGTGCCAGTGGGCTCGCCTCGATCAGCAGGGTATGCGCATCCGCGAAGCGCGCGCGCCCCTCGAACACACGCACCCCGGCATTCTCCAGCAGCCGCGTGTAGATCATGTTGAGCCGGCCGATCTCGCGGTCCTTGCCGGCGATCAACCGGCCCCAATCGTGCCCGCGCGTCTCGATGTCCCAGCCGAAGCCGGCCGCGTCCTCTGCCCAGCCGCCATATTCGGTGGCTTGGACCATGATCTTCTTGGGGACGCAGCCGAGATTGACGCAGGTCCCGCCCCAGTGCCGCGCCTCGACGACGCCGACCTTGGCGCCGTGGCCTGCCGCGATGCGCGCGCAGCGTACTCCGCCGGAGCCGCCGCCGATCACGAACAGGTCGAAATGGTTGTCCATCGCCCCACCCCCCTCTCAGCGTTCGGCGAAGGCCTTTTCCACCACGTAGCTGCCGGGCACCGTGCTGTTGCCCTCGTCGAAGCCGCGCGCGAGCAGCAGCCGCTCGGTGTCGGCCAGCATCTCCACACTGCCGCAGATCATCACCCGGTCCTGGGCTGCATCGAGCGGCGGCACATCCAGATCGTCGAACAGCTTGCCGGTGTCGATCAGGCTGGTGATACGGCCGCGCGTCGCATAGTCCTCGCGGGTGACGGATGGATAATAGCGCAGCTTGGCCGCGATATCCTCACCGAGGAACTCGTGTCGCGGCAGCTCGTGGCGGATGTGGTTGACGTAGGCCAGTTCGCCGACCAGCCGCACGGTGTGGGTGAGGATCACCTGATCGTATCGCTCATAGGCGAGCGGGTCCTTGATCAGGCTCATGAAGGGTGCAAGGCCGGTGCCGGTGGCCAGCAAATAGAGGTTGCGACCGGGACGCAGATTGTCGAGCAGCAGCGTGCCGGTGGGCTTGCGTCCGACCAGCACCGTGTCGCCGACCCGCAGATGCCCAAGGCGCGAAGTCAGCGGCCCGTCCGGCACCTTGATGCTGAGGAATTCAAGCTGGTCCTCATAATTGGCGCTGGCCAGGCTGTAGGCACGCAGCAACGGCTTGCCGTCGATCTCCAGGCCGATCATCGCGAACTGGCCGTTCTCGAAGCGCAGGCTGGGATCGCGGGTGCAGGTGAAGGAGAACAGCCGGTCGGTCCAGTGATGCACGCTCAGCACCCGCTCGGCATTCAGATGGCTATAGCTCCGGCTCGGGAGGGTCGTCATCAGGTCGGGCATGGGCAAGCGATCGTCCTCACTCTGGTTGGGCGTGCGTGATTTATGCGTCCGGTTCGTGTGATTCCAGGGTAAACTACTCATGGCAGACGGGTAATCCCCGGATAGGTTGCGGTCATGACCGAACCGCCTTCCCCCGAATCGGAAACCAACCCGCGCGCGGAGGCGCTGAGCCTGCTGCTCGGGAGCGCCTGTCCGGTGCTTCATCCGGGGCATGTGTGGCTGGCAGGTGCCGGGCCGGGCGATCGCGGCCATCTCACGTTGCATGCGCTGTGCGGGCTGATCCAGGCTGACATCGTCGTCCATGACGCGCTGGTCGATCCCGGGGTGCTGGCGCTCGCACGGCCGCGGGCGGTGCGCGAGTTCGCCGGCAAGCGCGGCGGCCGGCCCTCGATCCACCAGACCGACATCACCGCCCGACTGATCGCGCTGGCCGGCGAGGGAATGCGGGTGCTGCGTCTGAAGGGTGGCGATCCTTACGTATTCGGACGCGGCGCCGAGGAGGCGCTGGCCCTGGCGCGCGCCGGCGTGCCGTTCCGGGTGATCCCCGGCCTGACCTCCGGGCTCGCGGGCCTCGCGGCGGCGGGCATCCCGGCCACCGTGCGCGGCGTCAATCAGGCGATCGTGCTCGCCACCGGCCACAGCGCCGAGGGCGAGGCGGATCCGATTGCCTCGCTCGACTGGACGGCGCTGGCCCGCCTCGGCCAGCCGATCGTATTGTACATGGCGGTGCGCACGCTTGGCGAAATCGCGCGCCGGCTGATCGCGGGCGGCATGGCAGCGGACACTCCGGCGGCAGCGATCGCGCACGCCGCGAGCGCCGCTCAGCAGGTCCGCATTGCCACCCTCGGCACTTTGGCCGAAGCCCTCCAGGCGGCGCCACTGCCAACGCCGGCCCTCATTGTCATCGGCGAGATCGTGAGCCTTGAGAGCGAACTCGGACCGCTGCTTCAATCACTTGACCTGAATTGCTGATGCACGGGGGCGCATGACCATCGACGCGCGACGACAGGTAAGCCGCGATCTGGTGACGGCCTGGGTGAGAGGGTGGACAGTCGCGCGCAAGGTCGCGCCACCAGTGGAGATCCCCGGTGGCCTCAGGGTCGACGTCCGCTCGCCAAAAGAGCGGGTGCGCAATGTTTTGTTCGCTCTCGAACCAGCGAGGATCAGGGAATTGGTCGCGACCGAAACCGAGCCACCCGTATCCATCAAGGTGTGCGCGGAGGTGGCCGAACTCGCGCCGTATCTCTCCGATCGATGGGCTCTTCATGAACAACGTTATCTGATGACATTGCCCCTGACGGCTACTCAGGACAGGCGCGAACTGCCAAATGGATACAACCTCTCACTGCGGCAGAACGGGTCCGTTGTCACGGCGTCCATCCGGGCGGGGTTCGGACATCCTGCCGCAATCGGGAGGGTTGCGATCACCGTCCCCTTTGCGATCATCGACGACGTTGAGACGAGCCAGGCGCACCGTCGGCGCGGTCTTGGCACCTTGATCATGACGGCGTTGAACCGAGTGGCTGCTGAGGCTGGAGCCGCAACGGGTCTGCTCGTCGCCACGCCGGATGGGCATGCGCTCTATGCGTCCGTCGGTTGGCAGGTTCACACACCATACGCATCGGCCTACCTCGCCTGATCCAGCCCGTCCGACGCGTAGTTGGCCTTAACTTTACTGCACGTAAGCACCCCGCTCCCACAGCACATCGGCACGACCGTCATCGTTAAGGTGGCGGCTGAGCACGAACAGATAGTCTGACAGCCGGTTGAGCAATTGGATCACCGTCGGGGTTACCGGCTCGCTCAGAGCCAGCCGCACGACTCTACGCTCTGCGCGACGCATGATGGTGCGCGCGACATGGGCGTTCGCCGCGGCCAGGCTGCCGGCGGGTAGCACGAAGCTGTCCAGTGGCTGCTGATGTTCGAGCAGGGACACAATCGCGCTCTCGACGGCATCGACCGGCGCCTGGCTCAGTCGCAATTTAGCGCCGGCCTCGCCGGGAACGCAGAGATCGGCGCCGACATCGAACAGCATGTTCTGCACGCGGCGTAGGAAGTCCTCGGAGCCGTGGCCCGCCGGCAAGGTGGCGCGCAACACGCCGAGTGCGGCGTTGGCCTCGTCGACCGCCCCGTAGGCCTCGACCCGCACGCTGTCCTTGCTGACCCGGCTGCCGTCGCCGAGGCTGGTCAGGCCGAGATCGCCGCCGCGGGTGACGACGCGGTCGATGCGGACGGTCATGTCGCGGTCTCGTCGCGTCCGACCGTCTGCAACACCGAGAAGCCCTCGAACTGCGGCGGTCCCAGATAGAGCGAGCGGGTCTGACCCTGGCCGGCATCGCGATGCGCCTCGCGGAACTGCTCAGAGCGTGTCCAGGCCTCGAAATCGTCCTTCGACCGCCAGACCGTGTGCGAGGCGTAGAGCACATGGTCCTCGTATTCCGGGCCGCGCAGCAGGTTGAATTGCGTAAAGCCCGGCACCGTGCGCAGCCGCACCTCGCGCGACAGCCACACCTGCTCGAAATCGGTTTCCGAGCCAAGGGCCACGCGAAACCGGTTCATTGCGATGAACATGACCTTCAGCCTCCGTCGGACAGCGCCGCACAGTGCCCGAAGGCAAGGGGGTCTGGAAAGTCCGCCCCAATTGGGATCAGTGGCGAGTCTGCACGAGGGACATCGTGCGGCCCTCCAGTAAATCCATCCCCTCACGCTCGGCAAGCGCATCCCGCACGGCGTCGATCAGATTGGTGCCGCTGGCAGGCTCATCGACCAGCGCGTCGACGACGGCGGAGAGATAGATCCGCGCAACCGGGTCGACCGCGGCCGGCAGGATGCCAACGAAGGCCACATCGGGTCGCAAAGTGGCCCGCAACCGGCCAATCAGGTCAAGCAAAACGGGCACGCTGCCGGCAAGATCGAGCAGAACCACGTCGACAGGATCGGCGGCGAAGGCTGGTGACCAGGCGCACTCGACAAGTTCGCCCTCCGACAGCAAGTCCGTGATCTGCTCAGGCATGCACAGGTCTCTCACGAACACCGTGTCGTGAGATCATCTTACAACAACGCAGCGGCGATATCCGCATCAAGTTGTAACGAGTTCGTGTGCGTCACGGATTTCGGGCAAGCCTGGCCGCGAAGAAACCGTCGGTACCGTCGCGACGTGGTGTCAGGCGGAGATACTGGCTGGCAGCCGTGTGCGCGACCAATGAGAATGCCGGATGTTGCGCGCGGAAGGCCTCGATCTGAAGCTCGTTCTCCTCGGCCAGCACCGAGCAGGTCGCGTATACCAGCATCCCGCCCGGCCGCAGCAGCGCCGAGGCCCGTTGCAGGATGTCCGCCTGCTTGACCACCAGTTCCGCCAGATCCTGCTCGCGCAGCCGCAGCCGTGCATCGGGATTGCGCCGCCAGGTGCCGGTGCCGGTGCAGGGTGCGTCCACCAGCACACGGTCGAAGCTGGCCGCCCGCCGCTTGGCCCATTTGTCACCCGGCACGATCAGGTGGCGCTCGACATTATGCACCCCGGCACGACGCAGCCGACGCACCGCGCCCTCCAGCCTCGGTGCGGAGACGTCGCAGGCGACGATATGGCCGCGATTGCCCATGGTCATTGCCAGCCCGAGCGTCTTGCCGCCGGCGCCGGCGCAATAATCCACGACCCGCATTTCGGGGCCCGCGTCGAGGGCCGCTACCACAAGTTGGCTGCCCTCGTCCTGGATTTCCAAGAGCCCGCTCTTGAAGGCCGCTGTAGCGGTGACGTTCTGCCGGCCGCGCACGCGCAGTCCCCAGGGTGACAGCGGCGTCGGCTCGGACTCGATCGCCTCCTCGGCAAGACTGGCCCGCGCCGCTTCGCGTGTGCCGCGCAGCAGGTTCACACGCAAATCGAGCGGGGCCGCACCGGTGAGGGCTGCAAGCTCGGCCTCAATGTCATTGCCGAAACGCGCTTGCAGGCGTCCAAGCAGCCAGTCCGGCACTTCGAGTCGGACCGCGTCGTCCATCTCGGGATGCGCGATGGTGTGGCCGTTAAGGGCGTCGAGCACGCGCAGCTCCGCCGCTTCCAGCGTGTCCGGCGCGTAGCGGCCGCCGGAAAAGGCGCGTGCCACGCTTTCCGCCGGCCGCCCCTCAAGCACTGCCATCGACGCGGCCAGCAGCCGCGGGCTGGTCTCGCCGCCGACCCGCTCGATCCACCAGGCGAGCCGGCGCCAGTGCCGCAGCACGAACCAGACCTGATCGGCGACCGCGCGCCGGTCGCCACCGCCGATATAGCGCCGGTCGCGAAAGAAGCCGTTGGCCACCGCGTCCGCCGGACGTCGCGGCGAGGCCTCGATCGCCTCGAGCAGCGCGATCGCGGCCGCCAGCCGCGCCGGGGGTGTCATCAATCCTGACGGTAGTTCGGGGCTTCCCGGGTGATCGCCACGTCGTGCACGTGGCTCTCGCGCAGGCCGGCGCCGGTGACGCGGCGGAACCGCGCGCCGGTCTGCAGGGCGGCGATGTCGGCGCTGCCGGTATAGCCCATGCCGGCGCGCAGGCCGCCGACGAGCTGATGCACCACTGACGCCATGCCGCCCTTGAAGGCGACGCGACCCTCGATGCCTTCGGGCACCAGCTTAAGCATGTCGGTAATGTCCTGCTGGAAATAGCGGTCCGCCGAGCCGCGCGCCATCGCCCCCAGGCTGCCCATGCCGCGATAGGATTTGTACGAGCGGCCCTGATAGAGGAACACCTCGCCCGGCGCCTCCTCGGTGCCGGCGAGCAGGCTGCCGACCATCACCACGTCGGCGCCGGCGCCGATCGCCTTGACCACGTCGCCCGAGGTGCGGATGCCGCCATCGGCGATCGCCGGCACATCCTCGTCATGGCAGGCCTGCGCGGTCTCCAGCACGGCGCTGAACTGCGGCACGCCGACGCCGGCGACGACCCGGGTGGTGCAGATCGAGCCGGGACCGATGCCGATCTTCACGCTGTCGGCACCTGCCGCGATCAGCGCTCGTGCGCCTTCCGGGGTGGCGACATTGCCGGCGACGAGCTGCACATCGTTGGACAGCGCCTTAATCCGCTCGATGGCGCCGAGCACGCCCTGCGAGTGGCCGTGCGCGGTATCGACCACCAGCACGTCGACCCCCGCCTCGATCAGCGCGCGGGCACGGACGAAGCCGTCCTCGCCGACACCCGTCGCGGCCCCGCAGCGCAGCCGGCCGAGCTCGTCCTTGTTGGCCAGCGGATAGGCCACCGCCTTGTCCATGTCCTTGACGGTGATGATGCCGGTGCAGCGTCCCGCACGGTCGACCACCAGCAGCTTCTCGATCCGGTGCCTGTGCAGCAATTGGCGCGCCTCGTCGGGGTCGGCGCCGTCGGTGACGGTGACCAGGTTGTCGCGCGTCATCAGCTCATAGACGCGGCGCTCGGGGTCGGTCTCGAAGCGCATGTCGCGGTTGGTCAGGATGCCGACGAGCTTGCTGTCCGAGCGCTCGATCACCGGCAGTCCGCTGATCCGATGCCGGCGCATGATCGCCTGCACCTCGGCCAGGGTCTGATCGGGATGGATTGTCACCGGGTTGACCACCATGCCGGACTCGAAGCGCTTGACCCGTCGCACCTGTGTTGCCTGCTCGGCGACATCGAGATTCTTGTGGATGACCCCGAGACCGCCCTGCTGGGCCATCGCGATCGCCATGCCATCTTCGGTGACGGTGTCCATCGCCGAGGAGACCAGCGGGATGTTCAGGCCAATACGGCGGGTCAGGCGGGTGCGGGTGTCGGTGGCAGCGGGCAGCACCTCTGAGTAGCCGGGCACCAGCAGCACGTCGTCGAACGCCAGCGCCTCGGTGATCCGGTCATGCAGGTCGCGATTTGCGGACATCGGGAGCTCTCCATCTGCTGGGCTCCCAACGGACACCCGGCCGTAGGCGGCTCCCCTTACTGTGCGGCGTTGCAGCACGCAAGCTATGCTGCGACTCCGCACCGACAGGGGACCCCGCTGCCATGCTCGAGAGGCTCTTCGCCCTGCGGTCGCACGCCACCACGCCGCGCACCGAAATCCTGGCCGGGCTGACGACCTTCCTGACGATGGCCTACATCATCTTCCTCAATCCGAGCATCCTGGGCGATGCCGGCATGCCGAAGGGAGCCGTGTTCGTCGCCACCTGCCTGGTCGCATGCCTCGGCTCCACCATCATGGGGCTGTATGCCAACTACCCGATCGCGCTCGCACCTGGCATGGGGCTGAACGCCTATTTCGCCTATACGGTGGTGTTGGGGATGCATTACCGCTGGGAGACGGCGCTTGGCGCTGTGTTCATCTCCGGCGCGAGCTTCCTTGCGATTACCCTGCTCGGCCTGCGCCGCCTTATCGTCGACGGCATCCCGCGCAGTCTGCGTGTGGCGCTGACCGTCGGCATCGGCCTGTTCCTGGCGGTGATCTCGCTCAAGAGCGCCGGCATCGTCGTCGCCGACCCGGCAACGCTGGTGACCTTAGGCGACCTGCGAAAGCCGGGGCCGCTGATGGCCGTGCTCGGCTTCGTTCTGATCGCGGCCATGTCCGCCCGCAAGGTCGGCGGGGCGCTGCTGGTTGGCATCCTCGGCATCACCGTGCTGAGTTTCGCGGTCGGCACGAACCATTTCGCCGGCATTTTCGCGCTGCCGCCGTCGCTGACCCCGACCCTGTTCAAGCTCGACATCCGCGCGGCGCTATCCGGCGGCATCCTTAATGTCGTGCTGGTGTTTTTCCTCGTCGAGTTGTTCGACGCCACCGGCACCCTGATGGGGGTCGCGGGACGCGCCGGGCTGCTGCCGGCGCGTGAGCCGACCCGCTTCAACCGCGCGCTGATGGCCGACAGCAGTGCGATCTTCGCGGGCGCGCTGCTCGGCACGTCGAGCACCACCGCCTATCTGGAGAGTGCCGCCGGGGTCGAGGCGGGCGGCCGCACCGGGCTGACCGCAATCACTGTCGCGGTGCTGTTCCTGGCCTGCCTGTTCATCGCCCCGCTCGCGGGCTCGGTGCCGGCCTACGCCACGGCGCCGGCGCTGTTCTATGTCGCCTGCCTGATGCTGCGCGAGATGACGGCGCTCGACTGGGACGACATCACCGAGATCATCCCCGCCTGTGTCACCGCCTTGCTGACACCGCTGACCTTCTCGATTGCCAACGGCATCGGCTGCGGCTTCATCGCCTTTGCCGCGATCAAGCTGCTCAGCGGCCGCGCCCGCGAGGTCGCCGCCGTCACCTGGCTGATCGCCGCCGTCTTCGCGTTCAAGTTCGCCTACGCAAACGGTGCCGGCTAGTTGACATCCCTGGACGCGGACGTCCGCCTGCTGCAACCCGCTTCGCCACCGTCTCGGGGACTCGCCCTGGCAACGCACCAACCGCACCGACCAAGGCTCGAGCCATTCGCCCGCGGTCCGCGCGCCGGCTGGTCAGCATGAGGCAACCAGTTTGACACCCGTGAACCTATCCGGAAGGCCTACGCCCATAATCCGGCAATATAAGGCGCGCCATCTGAACGGCTGGCGCTGTCACGGACGTTAACCTTTTGATCACCAATTCGTGACTGACTACGCCCCGATTCAGCATCGAGGTAGCCATGCCCCAGACCGTGACGGCCATCAACATCACGTCGTTCGGCGCGGGGAGCGGGTTCGACCTCCCTGCAGGCACCTCCGGGTCTCCGAACGACGCGGCCGTCACCGGCGGCAACCTGGTCCTGACGACAGCGGCAAATTCCCAGGCCGGCATCGCCGTCTACCAGACGCCGTTCTCCGCCTACGGGTCCGTCTCGTTCGACTTCACCTATAATTCCAGCGGCGGCACCGGGGCTGACGGGCTCTCGTTCTTCCTCCTGAACGGCGACGCGCTCACTGGCGGCGCAAATTCCGTCACTCCTGGCGGTTACGGGGGTGGCCTGGGCTACTCCGATGACGGTCGTGCGGGCATCACCGACGGTTGGCTGGGCCTTGGCTTCGACACCTTCGGCAACTACTCCGATAGCGACGGCGGCCAGACTCCCGCGACTCCCGCAAACCAGGCATCACCAAACACCATCGGCGTGCGCGGTGCCGGCTCGGGGTCCTCCGGCTATGCCTATCTCGACGGTGCCCGCTTCTCGCCCGGAATCGATGGGACGCGCGAGGTGGATGTCACGCTGAACGACGGCACGGGTGCCAACGGCACGCCGCAGGAAACGCTGACCGTCCGGGTGAGCACCGACGGCGGCAGCACCTGGACCACCCCGATCAGCAACTACGCGATCAACCAGCCTGTTCCAGGCTCGCTGTATTTCGGTTTCGCCGCGAGCACCGGAGGCTCCACCGATCTGCACGAGATCAAGGCCGTAAAGGACAGCCAGCTCACCTTCGGCGCCGTCACGATCATGGACACGACGACTGGCGCCACCAACCCGGCGACCCTGTCGGCGGGCGACAACTTCAGCTACACGACCAGCCTCTTCAACAACAACACGTCCGCGATCACCACGACGCTGAATGACGCGGCGCCCCCGAACGCCACGAACCTCGCCTGGACGATCACCGACGGCAATTCAGGACAGGTGTTCACGGGCACGGGCCCGTTGACGGCAGCAGCCGTGACCCTTGCGATGTCCTCGGGCGACACCGAAACGGTGACCGTCACCGGCAAGGTTGCGCAGAATGCAAGCAGCGGCAACCTGAACCACACGCTCACGGCGATCAGCGCTGCGAGCGGTGCCAACCCCTCCCAGACCGTCAGTGTCGCGATCGACGCCGGCGGGACGACACCGGCCATCACCACAATCGACGCCGATCAGGCCACCGCCACCAGCGACCAATCCACGGCTCATCCCTTCAGCGGCGCCACGATCTATGACGGCGACACCGCCGGCACCGTTACCGCGACGGTCACCCTCGCGGACCCGTCGCTTGGCATGCTGTCGTCCACGGGCGCCTCCTACGATGTCAGCACCGGTGTGCTCACAATCGTTGGAACGCCCGCACAGGCCCAAACGGCTCTGCAGGGGGTCACCTTCACCCCAAACGCGGACACCCAGGAGATCGGAACGACCGCCACCTCCGGATTGTCGGTGACCGTCGCCGACAGCAACGGTGAAAGCTCCACCGACAGCCGCGGCTCCATCCAGGTCACCTACGCCGACACGGGTGCCACCATCTCCGGGCTGGGCCAGAGCGCTGCCGCAGGCCAGTCGGTAGACCCGCTGGCGAACACCACTGTCACCGATTCAAACCTCAGCGCCATGACGGTCAGCGTCACCGTCGCGGGAGACGCCAGCGGCTCGAAAGGCACGTTCTCCAATGCCGGCAGCTGGACCGTCTCCACGCAAGGCTCCGACCTCGTCTATAGCCGATCTTTCGCCGCCCAGACCAACATCGGCGCCGCCGTCTCGTCCGCCATCCAGGGCCTGGCCTTCTCGACCCCAACCAGCAACCCGCCCGGCGCCGCCACGGTCGATTTCACGGTCGGGACTGTCGATGACGCGGCCATGACGGCAAGTGCCGTGGTGCCGCTCACCGTGAACACGCCGCATGTAGGGCCGACGGGCACCGCGGGCGCTGCCCAGCAGACCACGGACGAGCAGTCCGCCACCCCGTTTTCCACAACCGCTCTGTCCGACCCCGACAATCTCGGCCTGACGCTGTCGGTCACCATTCCCGGTGGTGCCTCCGGCACTGTCGGCGACTTCACCAACGCCTCGGCCTGGACGCGGGCGGTCTCGGGCAGTGACGTCACCTACACGCTCCATCTCTCCGCGCAGCCGAACGTCGGTGCCGCGGCACAGGCGGCCTTGCAGGCGCTCACCTTCCAACCCGCGGCACACGTTGCCGACCCGGGGACCACAACCTCCGACCTGTTCTCCGTGTCGCTCCAGGACAGCATGGGCGGCACGGTCGTGGTGCCCCAGGCCCTGACGGTCGTGGCGGCAGCGGACCAGCCCTCCATCGCCGTCGCCGCACCGCTCTCCACCACCGACGCGCAGGCGGCGGCGCCGTTCTCCGGAACAGTCGTGTCCGACCCGGACCACACCGCGTTCACGCTAAGCGCCACCATCATCGGCGGCGCGTCCGGCTCGGTCGGCGACTTCACCAACACATCCGGCTGGACCCGCGCCATCTCCGGCAGCGACGTCACCTACACCCGGGCGTTCGCGGATCAGCCAAGCTCGGGAAGTGCCGCGACAGCCGCCTTGCAGGCTTTGGCGTTCCAGCCGACAGCCCACGTCAATGCGGCCGGTAGCACGACCCAGGCAGACTTCACGGTCGGCTTCACCGACACCGTCACCAACGAGAGCGCCACCGCCCCGGTCGCCCTGAACGTCACCGCCGTGGAAGACGGACCCACCATCCAGGTGGGGGCAGTGCAGACCGCGACCGACGTCGCGGGCGGCGCACCGTTCACCACCACCACGGTGCTCGACCCGGACGTCGCGGGCATGACGCTGTCCGTCAGCTTCGATGCGGCACAGGGTGATTTCACCAACGCCACAGGCTGGACGCGCGCCCAGAGCGGCGCCACCGTCACCTACACCAAGACGCTGGCCCAGGCTGCCGATATCGGCGGTGCCGCGACAGCCGCCCTGCAGGCGCTCGCGTTCCAGCCTCCGGCGCATGCGGCACTTCAGGGCACCACATCCGACGACAGTTTCACCCTCACCGCGACCGACAGCCTGGCCGCCACCGCCAGCAGCCCCGTCGCCTTGCAGGTCAGCAACACCGTCGATCCGGTCATCGCGACAGCAGGACCGACCCAGTCAATCAGCGACGAACAGGCCGCCCAGCCGTTCTCCGCGATGACGGTGGCACAGCCCGACAACACTCCGATGACCCTGACCGTCACCATCCCCAATGGTGCGAGCGGCACTGTCGGCGACTTCACCAACGCCTCGGCCTGGACCCGCACCGTCTCCGGCAGCGACATCACCTACACGCTGCAGCTCCCGCCCCGCACCAACGCCGGCGCCGCCGCGCAGGCAGCGTTGCAGGCCCTGACATTCGCGCCCGCGGCTCACGTTGCCCAGCCCGGCACAGTCACATCCGACAGCTTCGGCGTGACGCTCGAGGACGCCTCAGGCAATGTCCAGTCGCTTTCGCAGCCGCTGACGGTCACCGCGGCCGAGGACCAGCCCGCGATCGCAGCAGTGCCGACCTCCGGCAATGACAGCAGCCCGATCTCTCCGTTCGCGGGCACCGTGGTCAGCGACCCGGACCTGACCAGCTCGGTGCTCACGGTCACCATCCCCGGCGGCGCATCGGGCAATGTGGGCACGTTCACCCAGGCCAGTTCCGCCGGCTGGACGCGCACCGTCTCGGGCAGCGACCTCACCTACACGCTGCCGCTTGCGGCGCCGGGCAGCGGTGCAGCCGCGACATCCGCCCTACAGGCGCTGGTGTTCCAGCCCGCTGACCACGCCAACCTGCCAGGCTCGGTTGCTACCGTGGATTTCGGCGTCTCGTTCTCCGACGCGCAGGCGAACACCGCTCTGGCGCAGGTCCCGCTGGCGGTGACCGCGCAGGAGACGGCGCCCGCGATCAGCAGCCTGACGTCCGTACAGACCTCCGACGAACAGGCCGCGAGCCCGTTCTCGGCGACAACCGTGACTGATCCGGACAACACCGGGCTCGCGCTGTCCGTGTCCTTCGACGGGCGTGCAGGCGACTTCACCAACATGACGGGTTGGACGCGCCAGGTCTCCGGCAACACCGTCACCTACAGCACCGCTCTGGCCCAGGCGCCGGACGCCGGCGCCGCGGCCACCGCCGCCCTGAACACCCTGATGTTCCGGCCGACCGCGCACGATGCGACACCCGGAACAGTCTCCAGCGATCCGTTCTCCGTCTCCGTGACGGACACCTCCGGCGCCCAGGCCGTCGCCACCATCCCGCTGTCGGTCACCTCCGCCAGCGACGCCTTGAGTGCGACGGCCGGCCCGGCGCAATCGACCAGCGACGAACAGGCCGCCCAACCGTTCGTGGGGATGACGGTCGCGCAGCCCGACGACACCCCGCTGACGCTGTCGGTCACCATCCCCGGTGGCGCTTCCGGCTCGGTTGGCGACTTCACCAACGCCTCGGCCTGGACCCGCACCGTCTCCGGCAGCGACATCACCTACACGCTGCGGCTCTCAGCCCAGACCGACGCCGGCGCCGCCGGACAGATGGCGCTGCAGTCGCTCACCTTCCAGCCCGCAGCACATGTCGCCCAGCCTGGCACCGTCACATCCGACAGCTTCGGCGTGACGGTCGAAGACGGCTCAGGCAACGTGCAGTCGCTTTCGCAGCCGCTGGCAGTGACCTCTTCAGAAACTGCCCCGGTTCTGTCGGTCGCGCGCGCGCCGAATGGAAGCGACGACCAGACCGCCTCGTCTCCGCTCTCCGGCGTCTCCGTCTCGGATCCCGACCTGACCGGAATGACCGTCGCGGTGACCATCCCGAATGGCGCGTCCGGCTCGGTTGGCGACTTCACCAATGCCTCTGCCTGGACGCGCACCGTTTCCGGTGGCGACGTCACCTATACGCTGCACCTCCCTATACAGGCCAATGTCGGCGCCGCGGCCCAGGCAGCGTTTCAGGCGCTCACCTTCCAGCCCGCTCCCTTCGCAGCCGCCCCAGGAACCGTCACGAACGACAGGTTTCTCGTCTCCACGACCGATACCTCCGGCGCTACGTCAACCGCGACCGCGACGCTGCCCGTCACCGCAGCCTACGTTCCACCGACGATCACCGCCGCCAGCCCGGCCCAGATCACCGACGAGCAGGCGGCGCAGCCCTTCTCCAAAACGGTCGTGTCGGAGCCGGACGATATTGGCGGCACGCTGTCGGTCACCATTCCCGGTGGCGCCTCCGGCACGGTCGGCGACTTCACCAACGCCTCGGCCTGGACCCGCACCGTCTCGGGCAGCGACGTCACCTATACGCTCCATCTCTCCGCGCAGCCGAACGTCGGTGCCGCGGCACAGGCGGCGCTGCAGGCGCTCACCTTCCAACCCACCACGCACCGGAACGTGCCCGGCACCCTAACAAAGGACATCTTCGCCGTCCGCTTCGCCGACAATTCCGGCGGCACGACGACGGCCCAGACGAGCCTCTCCGTCCTTGCGGCCCAGGATCCTGTCATCGTGTCCTCGGGCGCGGGAAACACGAGCAGCGGCAACTCGGGCGGCACCGTCTCGGGCAATGCCACCTACGATGTCGAGACGACTACCCCCTTCCCCGGCTTTACCGTCACCGACCCGGACAACCAGTCGGTGATTGCAACCGTCGTCGTGGCAGGCGACGCGTCCGCCACCAAAGGCGATTTCACCGATGCGTCCGCATGGACGCGCACCGCGTCCGGTTCCGACCTGATCTACACACAATCCTTTGCAGCACGGCCCAACATCGGGTCCGTGGTCCAGGCAGCACTCCAGGCGCTGACCTTCGCGCCGGCGCGGCTGGACCCGGGTGCGACGCAGTCCGTGGCGTTCTCCGCCTCGATCACCCCGGCCGGGGGCGCCACAACACAGGTGGCCAGCACGTCCCTGGCGGTCACCGGAGCGCTCCGCCCCTACCTCGACCTCTCCGTCGCGGACAAGAACCCGAACGATACCGTGACCGTCGCCGCGACACTGCCGAGCGCCGCCGTCGGTAACTATGCGGGCCTCGGCATCGGTGCTGCGTCCGGCAATACCTATGACATCACCGGAACGCCGGACCAGGTCACGGCCGACCTCCACGCGCTCGCCTTCATTCCGTCCGCCTCCAATGGCACGCTCCCTGGCGACTATGCGGCCGTGGTCGTCTCCAGCGGATCGGGCGCCGCGCTCGTGGACGCGGGGCCCGGCACCGACACGCTGGTCGCCTCGGCCCCCGGTGTCGCGGCCTTCGGCGGCGCCGGCAATGACATGTTGATCGGCAGCGCCAAAGGCAGCTCCCTGGTCGGCGGCGGTGGTGACAACATCTTCGTCGCCATCGGTGCGGACACCATCAGCGCCGGCACCGGATCGAGCACCGTCTACACGGGTGCCGGAAACACCACGGTCTTTGCCAAGGGGCAAACCACGGTGGTCGGCGCCGGCGGCGCAATGAATGTCTATGGGGCAGCGGACAGCACCACCACTGTCTTCGGCGGGCAGAGCGGCCTCACCTTCATCGGCGAAGGCACGGCAACCGTGATCGGCGCGGCAGGAGCGAACACGGTGTTCGGCGGCGCCGGCAAGCTGGCCGCATTCGGCTCTTCGAACTCGTCGGGCACGTTCTGGGGCGGTGCCGCTGGCGGGAACGTCCTCGTGGCAGGCGGCGAAGCCTCGACCCTTGTCGGGGTCGCGAACAATGACCTTCTGGTTGCGCAGAACGCTGCTCAGGACGTGCTCGTCGCCGGCGCCGGGAGCGAGACCGTCCAAACCTCCGGCTCGATGGGCAACAACACCTACTTTGCCGGCAGCGGCAACGATACCATGGTTCTCGGCCGCGGCAACGAGACAGTGGTCGGCGGCAGCGGCAACGCGACCATTTTTGGCGGCGCGGGCAACATGACCCTGTTCGCCGGCACGGGTTCGACGCTCGTGAACGGCAGCGCGTCCGGTGGGGACACCTTCATCGCGTCATCGGGAAACACGACGATCTGGGGCGGCCTGGGGGCAGCAAACACATACGATGTTGTCGCGGGCCACGCCGGGGGCACCCTTACCATCGACGACTTCCGCGTCGGCAAGGACAAGCTCTCGATCAACGGCTACAGTGCCGCGGATCTCGCTTCCGCACAGTCCGGCGCCGTCTCGACCGCATCCGGCACCGTGCTCACGCTTTCCGACGGCACGGGTATCACGCTCCTTGGGCTGGACCATGCCCAGACCACATTGGCGCATTTGTTTGATCCCGGGCGCTGAACGGGCTATGACCCTGCCAGCACAGGATCATGCGAGAGGTGTCACAAAACGGCATCGATCGCGTTATGCCTGCCGGTGTAATCCTGTCATCCGTCATCCGAGGAGCGTTCCGCGTTTTCGTCAGTCCTCGTCGATCCATCGCTTCATGACGATAGCGGTGGATCACTCAAAGCCAATGCGCTTGTAGAACGTCGGCCCCGCTGTATGTCCGAATCAGCAGCCTCGCGCAAGGCCTCCAATCTCAGCCGGGAACCACAAACCACACGCCGCCGGATTCACGGTCAAGGGCGCCGGCAAAGCCGCCCCCTCGCCACCCTGCTAAACAGGATACGCAGCGCATCCAAGACGGTCATTCTCGAAACGAACGAACCTCGGGCGCCAGCCGCACAGCCTAGTCTATGTCTACGCTCACCTCAAAGTTATATACGGTTGCGCTTGGCCAAGGTGGCACGTCGCGGACGCGGCTGCGCCACGGCCGTTGGCACTCTACTTCAGAAGCCCAGGCGCTCGCGCGCCTGGCTGAGATAGTCGACCGAACCAAAAGATTCTCGTAGATCGTGGCGTTGCTTAGGCGTCAGCCGTTTCCAGTCGTAAGCAAGCGCGCACACAAGGGAGTCCCGAGCTTGTTCACGATACACTTCGTTTTCATGGTCCAGAGAATCTACTATTGCCTGTAGGATTTCGGCGTCTCCTGTCTGTTGATAGGCCTCCCCGGCGATCTGTAGCGTTTCGAATTGAAGGTCAAGCTCGTCATCCTCCGGGATACCCTTTAAGAATAGCTTTACCGTTTCGACATAAGGCTTAGCGTCCCAGAACCAACGTACGAGCGCCCGAAGTACTATGGATGGCAGATCTAGAGCCCAACCGAGAATGTGCAGACCACGATATTGTAAGAAGGTGTCCGTGCTCTCGACCACGAAATCCGCAACACGCTGAAGTTCGCTATCCGGCAAGCCATCTTCGACCCTGGAAAAGATGGCGTCGAGTTCTGCTTCGGTCATCAACGCTCTTTCGTAAAGTGCCTTGTATGATCCAGAAGACGGCTTGCTTGTCCGAGCCTCGCATCCAAAATGTGACGCTCTTTGATCGAGACTCAAGAGCCATGCACCGCGCCCGCACTATTCAATAAATCTACCAAGTGTAACAAGCAGTGCGCATTTAGGCTTAGTCATTTGCGCCCCATATCAAAAGCCCAGGCGCTCGCGCGCTTGGCTTAAATAGTCGACCGAATCGAAAGATACCCGTAGATCGTGGCGTTGCTTGGGCGTCAACCGTTCCCAGTCGGAAGCAATCGCGCATACAAGCGAATCCTGGGCCTGTTCTTGATAAACTTCATTTTCGTCGTCAAGAAAGTCCAGGATGGCTTGCAGAATTTCGGCGTCGGCTGTCTGTCGGTAAGCTTCGCCGGCAACCTGTAGCGCACCGAGTTGAAGGTCACGGCCGTCATCTTCCGGAATACCCTTCAAGAAGGACTTCAAGGTTTCGACATAAGGCTTGGCGTCCTGGAACCAACGTACGAGCGCCCGAATCGCTATGAATGGAAGACCTAGATCATCCGTTCGGGTTAAGAAGCTCGCGATGAGAGGTGCGTATTCGCGAGCATGCGCCCAACCGAGAATTTGCAATCCACGATATTGCAGACTTGTATCCGTGCTCGTGGCCACAAAATCTGCAACACGCTGAAGTTCACTGTCCGGCACGCCATCTTCGACTCTGGAAAAGATGGCGTCCAGTTCGGCCTTCGTCATCGACGCTCTTTCGTAAAATGTCTTGTGTGATACAGAAGACGGCTCGCCTGAGCCAGATGTGCAATTAGCGTAGCACGCTCGTTATGGTCAAGCAATGGGTAACCGAGGCGGGCTTTGATCCTTCTAATAGTGTTTCGTCAACCCCGCTGGGCATTTTTTACTTCGTCCTCATGGTCATAAGGCTCATTGTCGCTCGGATTTTCTTTAACAACCTCGCCTTTCTGTTCCCGGCGAACAGCGTCGAGATGGTCCTCATCCAGGTGCTCTCTCAAATTACCTATCTTTTGCTGGATGCTCGTTACGTGACTCTCACGCGACTCGCTCGCCTTCTCCTGCGATGGGCTTTCCGAGGTCGCTCTCGTCTGCCGCTTCCCCTGAGCGCCGGGACTGCCGCCGCGTGTTCCCTTTCCTTCCATGTAGTTCACGAACTCGCCGGCCAGCTTGCCGGCTTCGCCAAATACGGCGGCACCCGTTGCACCCCCTGCAAGGGCACCCTCAGCGGCACCAATGTCCTCTCCGGCCCGAGCGCCTACGGAGGTGCCGACGCCCGGGAGGACAAGGGAGCCGGCAGCCCCTCGGCGACGGCGCCCCCAATGCCGCCGCTCACACTGCCCACTGCCGCTCCGGCGACGCCACCGGCGGCAGCACCTATCGCTGCCCAGTGGTCCGGGTCCACGGGCCCAACCGCGGAGCGGAACAAGGCGGCATATCCGGGCTGGTGGCCGCCGGAGCCACTGACCTGCGTAGGCGCCTGCACAGCGGAGGTGTCGTGCCGGATGGAAGCACCTTGTGCCGATTTGCCAGATGCACCGACGGGCGAAGGGTCATCCGCGACGATGCGCGGCGGCATGAGGTCTGTCGTTTCAGTCGGTGGTGCCGCCGGCAGTGACGGAAAGGTCGATGGCGAACGCGGCGCCTGAGTGCGTGCGGGCCGCATCGCTTTGAGCATTTCCCGGAACGAGGCGTCCTCGGCCGCATTGGACGGACCGAACGTTTCCTAAATTGTCCTGGCGATGTTCCGTGCCGCGGTCGCTCTGGGATAATCGCCGAAGCGCGTGCGGGCGCGTCGGGCACCGCTTGGTACGGCGTTGCCGACGTGATCGGCGCCCGGCCCTGGCGGCAGGGGAGACGGTTGCAGCAAGTGGTTCGGGATGGTGACCTGCAGCGTCACCGGAATCGAGACCATGCCCGGCCCGTCAGGCACGTCGAACAGCCCGGACGCGATCGCCTCGTCCAGAGTCGTGTGCTCAATCTCCGCCTGCATCGTGAACGGGATGCTGCCGTCGCCCAGCGACAAACCTCCCGGCAGGCTCCGTCCCGGCCTCATCCGCATCTCCTCCGGTGCGGCGGCAATGATGCCATGTCCCTATCTGTTATCGTAACGGAGTCGCGGTGCTCGCCACGGCATTCGAGCTGAGCAGCCGGCGGGAGGCGGCTTGGCCTGGCAGGCATCGCGTTTTCTATGTGTGTGCTCGCGCGGAACCGGGCCGTACGCACCGCCCGCTTCGTTCTTATCAGTCCTTGTCGATCCATCGCTGCATGACGATCACGGTGGAATGCTCAAAGCCGATGCGCTCGTAGAAGCTGACCACGTCGGCATTGCTTCGCCGCACAAGCAGCTGCGCCTTTCGCACGCCGCGTTCGCGCAGCCAGGCTTCAGCCGCGCGGATCAGCGCGCGACCTATGCCGCGCAAGCGCAGGTTTGGATCGGCAGCGAGATAATAGAGCCATCCTCGATGTCCGTCATGGCCCATCATGACCCTGCCACCAGGTGTCCGCCATCGTCTTCCGAGACCAGAACATCCGACGTCGCACCTGACCGCGCAAACCGGAAATCGGCGTACGGATCGTTGTGGCTCACAACCAGGCCGCACGCCTGCCATAGAGCGACGACCGCCGCTTCATCGTCGTCCCTGGCGGCGCGAAGCAACAGACGCGTTGCCGGAGCGGCATCGTTATCGCATGCATCGGGGGTCAAGATGGGCCTCTCATCCTATTCCGCTGCCGCTTCGGTGGGTTTGCGGAGGCGCTCATTGAGCCGAGCCATCGTGTGGCCATCAACAAACTCGCCACCGCGAAAAATATGGGCACGGTGCGTGCCTTCCACTTCAAAGCCGAAGCGCCGGTAAAGCGCCAGTGCGGGCAGGTTATCGACATTCACCGTCAGCTCCAGCCGGCCCAGTGCCATCCAGTTGTCGGCCAGATCGATCAGTGCTGCCATCAACGTCGTGCCGATACCGCGACCGACCCAGGCATCGTGCACACCAATGCCGATGCCCGCACTATGAGCCCGCCGTCCGGTAAACCGCTGCAAGGACGCACTGCCGACCAGCTCTGCATCAACCAACGCCACGAGATGAGGGGTGTTGGGAGCCAGCTTCTCAATCCGGCTCCTGACCTGCTCCAATGTCGGAAAAGGCGTTTGTGCCGTGCCCCAGCAGTAACCGGGCAGGCTCATCATGGCAGCCAAGGCTTCGGTGTCGCCTGTTCGAGCGGCGCGCAGTTCAAGGCCAGGCGGCCCTGGTCGCTTGACGATGTCGATCATGGTGCTCCTCCATTCGCCGGGCGGAGGGCAATCGCGATACCCTGTCACATCCCACACGCTCGTCGTCTGGCCTGATATGCCCCGCGGCTCGTTCGTTGCCAATGCCGTGGCATCCTAGCTGTGATCCTCACGGTCTCAGCCGGCTCTGTAGAGCTGGCCGGGCTGGCGAATGGGTCCGTCACGACGATTCCGACCAAATTGTAAGCATGGCGCCGCGTGCTTCACGGCGGAAAGGTTCGGCATGAATCGAAGTATCGAGAGTCATGGTGGCCGGGGCTTGCCGTGCCGTGGGGATCTCCCCTATGAGGCGTTGCGGATGGGTGCGTAGCTCAGCGGTAGAGCATCGCCTTCACACGGCGGGGGTCACAGGTTCAATCCCTGTCGCACCCACCATCCCGCCCTTCAGAACCCAAACATGTGGTCGAGCGAGAACGCGCCCGCATCGTCCATCAGGCCGTGATAGCCGAACAGGCGGCAGGTGGTGTCGCGGATCAGCACGTAGCCGGCGGGTCCCGCGCGATCGAGCAGTGCTGGTCCGAAAATAGCGTCCGGCCAGACCATCATCGAGCCGGAGCAGGCGATGGCGACCGGGTGCTCGGCGATTGCCTCCCCGGCACTGTCATGCAGCACCAGCAGTGTCGTGGAGGTCGCCCGCCAGGGGGCGGAGGCGGCGTAGATCAGCGCGCAGAAGCTACGCTGGCGCCCATCGCCCAGCTTGAGGAACAGCCGCGTTGACAGCCCAGGCGGCGGCCCGGAGTAGGATTGCGGCTCGTCGCGATAGATCATCGCGGTGTTGAAGATATGCGCGCCGAAGCTGGTTTCGGCCACGTGCGGGCCTTGCCTGCTCTCGTAGCGTACGAGGGCGTGCAGCCAGCCGTCGGCCTCGCCGCCGTCGCGGAAATCATAGGCGAGCTCTGCGTGGCCTTCGGGGGCGTCGAGGTCGGCGAGATCCAGAGCGAGATCGTGGTTGCGCGGCAGGCCGCCGAGGAAGCGTTGCCCCGCTGGTTCGCCCTGCACGTCGAACAGATCGACACGCAGCGGCAGGGTGCGCTGCCGCTCGGCCATTGGTGCCGGCTGCACGATGCTGCGAAACCGCGCCGGGTCGAGCACCGGGAAGGGCAGCAGGTAGCCACGTCCGAGGGTCTCGGGCAGCGTTGGGATGCCCGGGTCTGCGACCAGATCGGCGCGCTCGACATTCATGTGGGCGATACGGGTGCGTCCGGCGCGCATCACCTCGTAGCGGGGACGCACGATGTGGCGGCCGCTGCGCAACTCGATCTGCGCCGGCCATTGCAGGCCGGGAAGCTGCGTTGCGACGTCGATGGCGACGCTGGCGAACGGTGGCACTGCCTGGTCGAACGCCACCGGCGCCTCGGCGCCCATCCGATCGAGCGCGATCGCCCCCCGCGGGATCGGCAGCGCGTGCGAATTCTGCACCCAGAGCGTGACCTGCTCGCCTGCGGCGGGTGCGGGCAGGTTGGCGTAGCGGTCGGACGGCCAGGCATTGGCGTCGTGCGTCACCGAGAGGCTCTCGTTGCCGTCCACGCCGAACGTGTCGAGCGCGTATTTGACCACGTCGTGCCCGGCGACGCCGATGGCATGGATGAAAAGCTGGCCGCAGAACGCCGGCAGGCCGAACCGCTCGCGCACCGCGCGGCTGTCGATGACGATGCCGCCGGCCCCGGCGGGTGCGGGCTGCTCCCAGGTCGCGAGCACGGCGCCGTCGCGGTCATACAGGCGCAGCCACAGACAGACCCCGGTTGCTCCGTAGGCATTCCAGTAGTTCGCGGTGACGAGACGCGTCGACAAGGCGCCGTCATCGCGGAAGAAGGCGAAGTTGGTGGCGAAGTTCAGCCGGTTCAGGTAGGTGCGCGGCTGGGTCAGCATCGCCTCGGGCAGACGCAACCGGTCAAGCGTCAGCACCGTTACATGCGTCGGCAGCATAGGTGCGATCCGGGAGACGATGCGCTCGGCATCGAACGACGCGACCAGCAGCGTCGAGGCCTGGGTACGGCCGATCTCTACCAGGGCCCGCGCCTTGCCAGCCGGACCCGCCTCGCCGACCAGTTCCACGTCATGCACATAAAGCTCGCTCGGCGTGGGCAGTCCGTCATGCAGCGCGAACAGCATCCGCGCCGCATTGTCCGGGTCATAGACGGCGAGCGGCCCGGCGGCGCGCAACGCCTCGCCGAGCCCTGACGCCGCTTCCGCCGCGAGCGGGTGCGCCAATGCCTTGTAGAGCACGTTGCCGCCCTGGCGCGCGTCATAGGTCCGGATGTCAAGCATGTCGTTCTAACCGAGTTCCGCCATTGCAAGCCGTCGGCGCATGTCCTGCGCCACCGCAAGTGTGTCGTCCAGGGGCCCGGTCTGCCAGTGCTCCAGCCTGCCCGTGAAATCGCGCACCCGGCCGGCGGCGCGCATGGTTTGCACGAACAGGCCGATGCGACGCGACCGACCCGGCAAGGCCGCCACCAGCACCGGCACCGCGGTCGCCGCCGCCTCGGAGATCATCGAGACACTGTCGGTGGTCACGACGATCGCGTCGGCACAGGCGAGCATGCCGACATAGGGGTTCTCGCCCTGCAAATCCCAGACCCAGGCGCCGAGGGGGGCAAGCGCCTGGCTGAACGCGGCCCTTGCTGACGCATCGGTGCGGCGCGACGGGGTGAGCATCACGCCGACCCGGTCCAAGCGCATCATCGTTGCGAGCTGCCGCGCCAGGGCCGCCGCCACCTCACGGTCCAGCCGGTAACGGCCGTTGGCGCCCCCGACCAGGACTGCCACCAGCGGTCGCGGCAGATGCGCGAACCGCGGCAACCACGCCTCCCGCGCCGCCGCCAGGCGCTGGGGCGAGATGCGATGCAGGGCATTGCGCGAGATCAGCACGTTTGGTCCCGCGATCTCGTCATGCGGGTTGGCCACGATCAAATCGAACCGGTCGAGCCGCATGCGCGGGTTCTGGATCTGCACGATCGGGCAGCCGCGCCGGCGCAGCGCCGCCCCCACCGCGGCGCCCATGCCGCCGACGCTCAGCACCAGCGTCCCTGATGTTACGGCGATACCGCCCACCGCCGCCAGCGGCGCCGGCCAGAGTGCCGCCGGCGTCCAGCGCCAGGGACGCCGCGCCAGCAGCGGCTGGATCATCGGCGCGAGTCCGGCGCGCTCGGCCAGCCCGATCGCCTGCGCCTGCAACCCGGCCAGAGGCTGCGACAGGATCAAAGCGGGTTCGCGCGACTCGACTTGTTTCTCCAGCGCCGGCACTCCACAACGCCCCCATGACCAACAATTTCGCCGATTTCGGCCTGGCATCGCCGCTGCTCGATGCCGTCCGAGCGGCCGGCTACACCACCTGCACGGCGATCCAGTCGCAGGCAATCCCCGCCATCCTGGCAGGACGCGACCTGCAAGGCATCGCCCAGACCGGCACCGGCAAGACCGCCGCCTTCGCGCTGCCGATCCTGCACCGGCTGCTCGCCCCACCGCAGCATCCTCCAATGCAGGGTTGCCGGGCGCTGGTGCTGTCGCCGACCCGCGAACTTGCAGCCCAGATCGCCGAGCGCTTCCGCGCCTACGGCCGCCACACGCCTCTGCGCACGCGGCTGGTGCATGGCGGCGTGCCCAAGCACCCGCAGGCCCGCGGCCTCGCCGGGGGCACCGACATTCTCGTCGCCACACCGGGCCGCCTGCTCGACCTGCTTGCCGACAAGGCCGTGCGCCTGGAGGCGACCACCACGCTGGTGCTCGACGAGGCCGATCACATGCTCGATCTCGGCTTCATCGCACCAATCCGCAGGATCGCGCGCCTGCTGCCCGACGCCCGGCAGAGCCTGTTCTTCTCGGCGACGATGCCCGCCGAGATCGCCGAGCTTGCGGCCCACCTCCTGCGTAATCCGGTGCATGTCGCGGTCTCTCCCGAAGCACTTGCCGCCGAGCGGATCGACCAGCGCGTGATCTTCGTCGATGCCGCACGCAAACGCGCGCTGCTCACTGATATCCTGCGCAAAATCCGCGGCGGCCGCATCCTGGTATTTGCCCGCACCAAGCAGGGTGCGGAACGTATCGTCGCGTTCCTTGATCGCGCCGGCCTCGCCGCCGCCTCGCTGCACGGCGACAAGAGCCAGGCGCAGCGCGACCGCGCGCTGGGCGACTTTCGGGCCGGCCGGGTGGCGGTCCTCGTCGCCACCGACGTCGCCGCACGCGGTATCGATGTCGACCAGGTCACCCACGTGATCAATTTTGATCTGCCTAACGTGGCGGAAAGCTACGTCCACCGGATCGGCCGTACCGCGCGCGCCGGCGCCGCCGGAATGGCGATTTCGTTCTGTGACGCCGCCGAGCGGCCGTATCTGCGGGACGTCGAAAAGCTGCTCGGCACAAGGCTCACCGTCTCTGACCCCTCGCAGCTTCGACCTTGAGGCGCAACGCCGCTGGACAGGTTCAGGGAGAATATCCATACTGATTGGTATGGAATATGTGGGACGTGGGCGACCACGTGCCTTCTGTGCCACACGCGGGGCTTGAGCGGCTGGTGCAGACCAGCTTGCTGCTCTGGCCGGGCCGATTAACGTCGGCGTCCGACTTGCGTAACAGCGCATTCGATGGAGAGACACATGGCTAAACTTGCAGGCAAGATCGCCCTGATCACCGGCGGCACCAGCGGCATCGGTGCCGCGACCGCGCTGAAGTTCCAATCGGAAGGAGCGACCGTGATCGTCACCGGCTCGAACCCGAAGACGCTGGAGGCGGCGCACCGTGACATGCCCGGCATCGAGGTAATTGCATCCGACGCCGGCGACGTCAGCGCCACCAAGCGGCTGATCGAACAGGTATCGGCCAGGCACCACCAAATCGACGTGCTGTTCGTCAATGCCGGCATTGCCAGGTTCGCGCCGAGCGAGATTGTCGACGAGACGTTCTTCGACGCCCAGTTCAACATCAATGTGAAGGGCGCCTACTTCGTACTCAAGCACGCCGCACCAGTGATGTCGGATGGCGGCGCGATCATTCTGACCGCCTCGGTGTCCGGATCGACCGGCGGCAGCGCATCGAGCGTCTACTCGGCCACGAAGGCGGCACTTCGCTCGTTCGGCCGCACCTTCGCGGCCGAGCTGGCGCCACGACGCATACGGGTCAACACGATCAGCCCGGGTCCGATCGAAACACCGATCTTCGGCAAGGTTGGCTTGTCCGATGAGCAACTCGCCGAAATGACCAAGGACATGGTAGCCAGGATTCTGCTGAAGCGGACCGGCCGAGCCGAGGAGATCGCAACGACCGCGCTGTTCTTCGCCTGCGATGACTCGTCCTACACCACCGGCGCCGAACTCTACGTCGATGGCGGAATGGTGGACATCTGAGCTTTCTGAATGTGAATGGTTTCCATGTGTGGACATCGGGTAATCGCGGCGGGGGCATAGGCCATTCATGATGCTGCGATCCGGGCGCTGTCGCCCGGCGGGTGGCAGCATGGAAGGCGGTTCGATGACCCAATTTGTTGGTTTGGACGTGTCACAGAAGCTGACGGCTATTTGCATCGTGGACGAGACAGGACGCAGGCTGTGGCGCGGCCAGTGCGCCACGGACCCAGGACAGATCGAGCGGATGGTGAGAGGGCATGCGGGAGAGGACGCCAGGATCGGAATCGAGACCGGCCCCATGACGCCCTGGCTTGTGCATGAACTGCGCGCACGGGAGCTCAACGTGACCTGCCTTGACGCCCGGCACGCCAGCGCCGCGCTCAAGATGCAGATGAACAAGACCGACCAGAACGACGCGGAGGGCCTGGCGCAGATTATGCGGACGGGATGGTATCGACCGGTGCACGTGAAGTCGCTTGACGCGCACCGGGCGCGTGCCCTGCTCGGCGCCAGGGCCCAGCTCGTCGGCATGACGACGCGGCTGTCGAACCACATCCGGGGGGTTCTGAAGACGTTCGGGATGCTGCCAGGCGCGATGCGCGGTCTGCCGTTCGACCGGCGGGTTGAACAGTTGCTGGTCGACCGCGACGACCTGACGCCGATCGTTGGGCCCATGCTGGCCGCCTGGCGGCAACTGCGCGAGCAGATTGCAGCTTTCGACAAGGCGGTGCGCGCCTTGGCCAAGGCGGACGCGACGTGTCGCCTGCTGATGAGCGTGCCCGGCATCGGGGTCCTCTCCGTGCTGGCTTACGTGAGCACGGTCGAGGACCCGGCGCGCTTTGCCCGATCACGATCGGTGGGCGCGCACATGGGATTGACGCCCAGGCAGTATCAGTCGGGCGAGATGGACCGCAGCGGCAGGATATCCAAGTGCGGCGATACGCTAGCACGCACGCTGCTGTATGAGGCGGCCGTCGTGATCCTGACGCGAGTCAAGCGGGCCTCAAGCCTGAAGGACTGGGCGCAGGTGATCGCGAAGCGGTCCGGCCCCGGCAAGGCGCGCGTCGCGTTGGCCCGCAAGCTGTCGGTGATCCTGCACAGCATTTGGCGATCCGGCGAGCCGTTCCGCTGGGCGGAGCCGCCCGCGAGTACCTGACCAAGCCTTGACGAGATCCATCCGAGCCACAGTGCGGATGTGAGGGTTGCCCGCCAGGGCGAGGGTGCAGGCGAACTGCGAGGGAGGCCGTTGGGTCGCGTGGTTTCACGTGAGCCCGTTGTGGACATTGCAGCGCCTGTGCTTCGAACCAGATGTTGCGGCGGCAGACGTCGACCGCGGAGAGAACCGTGACCCTGGTAAGGCAACGACAGCAGCAAGCAAGAAGCAGTTGACAGAGGAGGCGCGATTAGAGAACGGCCCCGGGTGGGTCAAGCGTTTTCGCGTGAGATGACGATGGTTCGGAAGCGATCATGCGTCCGGCCTATTGATGCGGCACATGGCCGCTGGCCCAGATGGGTTCCGCGAACGGCTGCCAAACAAAGGGGCGGCTTCGAGAGCCGTTGGAAACCTCGGCATCATCCGTTCGTCGGTCCGACCGATTGTCATCTTCTGCTACTGCTCTCCACCCTCGACACCGCGCCTGGGGTCAGGCCGTGACCGGCAAACGCCGGAAGTCCTCCCCACGCGCCATCATGCCCTCCTCTGGCATTCCACCTGATCGAAGTCGATCAGGCGGAACCTTTGCCAGCGTCGCCCACACGACGCGGGCCATCTTGTTGGCCAAGGCGACAGCCGCCACCTTGCGCGGCCGCCGCTCCAGCAATTTCAGCAACCACGGCGACGCACTCTTGCTGCCTGGCTTGGCGTGACGGATCACCGCCATCGCGCCCACCACAAGCAGCTGTCGCAGTCGCTCGTTGCCGGCTCGGCTGATGCCTCCCAGGCGCTGCTTACCGCCGGTCGAGCATTCCCGTGGCACCATGCCCAGCCACGCCGCGAAGTGTCGACCCGACTGGAACTGCGACGGATCGACGGTCAGGCTCAGCGTGATCGCGCTCAGCGGCCCGATGCCCGGCGCAGCACTCAAGCGGCGCGCTATCGCGTCGGAGGCCGCCGCCTTGCGCAGTTGCGCGTCGAGGGTCGCAATCTCCTCGTCGAGGTGGGTCACCTGCCGAGCCAGAAACGCCAGCATCTGGCGCGCCGGCTCGGGGATCTGCGTGTCCGCCGCTATACGCTCCAGCAGGGGCACCACCTGTGCGGTTCCCTTGGCCGCGATCACCCCGAACTCCGCCGCATGCCCGCGCAGCGCGTTGATCGCCTGCGTGCGGTTTCGCACCAGCAGCTCGCGCACGCTCAATACCATCGCCGCCGCCTGGCGCTCGGCCGGCTTGACCGCAACCTCGGTCATGCCCGGCCGCCCCGCCGCCTCGCTGATCGCCTCAGCATCGTTACGGTCGTTCTTGCCACGCTTGACGAACGGCTTGACGTATTGCGGCGGGATCAGCCGCACCCGGTGGCCCATCGCGCTCAACCTGCGACCCCAGTGATGCGAGCCTCCACATGCCTCAAGCACCACCTCCGTCGGCAGTAGTCCAACACAAAACGCCTCGAACGCCGGGCGGCTGAAATTGCGACGAAGGATCGGGCGATCCCGCTCGTCAATCCCGTGAACCGTGAACACAGCCTTGGACGTGTCCACCGCAATGCGCTTAAAATCCATGTGGGCGGCTCCCTTGTTTGACCTTCAACAGCCAAACCTTGGCACGCATCGCGATGCCGTGGGGCCGTCCACCCAACAAAGGCAAGCCTTTGGCGGGGTTTGGGGCGGAGCCCCAATCCTTGAACAGGGCTGCCGAAATCTGCCGCGTCAGCTGGTCGGCCACGTCGCGCCAAGCCAAGCGCGGGTCGTTGGCTTGGCCCGAGGTTTTGGGGGGCGCGACCAGCAACCGCGCCAGGGCGGCTCGGATGCTGGCTGGATCGGGCTCGCACAGGAAGGCCAGGCGTTCGTCGCGGAACTGTTCGGTGAGGCCACCAACCCGCGTCGCCACGACCCAGCGGCCGGCGGCGATGGCGACCGCGGCGACGCCGCTCTGGCTGGCTTCGCGGTAGGGCAGCACGACGGCGTCCGCCCAGGCGATCAGGGGGCCGACCGCGTTTTCGGGAACCCAGCGGTTTTCGACTCTGACGTGCGGCAGGGAGGCAAGCGCGCGCAGGGTGGCGCTGGGCGGTCCCTCGCCGGCGATGCGCATCTCGAAGTCAGGGAGCGTGCCGTCCATGCCGCGCAAGGCTGCCTCGAGAAGATCGAGCCCCTTGTAGGGGAGCAGCCGGCCGAAGCACAGCAGCCGCATCGGGCCGCCATGGGCGAGCGGCGGTGGCGGTGGCGCGCCGAAGACGAGCGGCGGCAGGCTGGCGGTCAGCAACGGCTTGTTGCGCGCGGCAGGCTGCTGTCGCAGCCGGACGGCGACGTGGCCGGTCAGCGCCACCAGCGCGTCGGCGCGGCGGATCAGGCGGCGCTGCAACGCCATCTGCAGCGGGAAACCGTCGCCCGGATGCAGGTCTGCATCGTGCACGGTGACCACGATCTTCACGCCGAGCCGACGGAGCGCCCAGACCATCATCAGGTCGAGCGGGCCTGGCATGGCGCAGATCGCGACGTCGGGCGCGAGGGCGCGCAGCCGGCGCAGCAGAGGCCAGATGGTCAGCGGCGACAGCAGCGCGCGAAACAGGAAGCCGACGAGCCCGTCATAGGTGACGACCGGGAGGGCGCAGGTCGGTCCGTCAAGCATCGTCAGGATTTCCGCGCGCGTCGAGAGCGACAGGAACACGGTCTGGCCAGGGACGGTGCGCAGGCCCGCGGCCAACTCGGCCGCGACACGCGGACCGGCGCCGCGGCGGCCCCACTGCCAGACAAGGATTCTCATGCCGGCGTGCGCGGGCTGCAGCCGATGGCGGTCAGTGCCTGGCGCAGCCCGTCGCCGCCGAAACGCGTGGCCGCCGCACGTTGCGCCGCGTCTCCGAGGGCCGCACGGCGTTCGGGTGCGTCGGCGAGCACAGCGAGCGCGCGTGCCGCCTGGTCGGTGTCGGCCTCCGCCCAGACCGCGCCCTCGGCCTCGGAGATGCCGCGCGGGTCGCGGGCCGGGACAAGCCGGTAGCCGATCGGCATGCCGCATTGCGCGTCGAGAAACTCGGTGGTCGCGGACCAGTCGGTGGCCACCACGGCGCGGCCGAGCATCATCGCCTCGGCGGGCACCAGACCGAAGCCTTCGCTGCGATGCAATGACAGCACGATGTCGGACAGGCGGGTCAGCGCGTGGGTCTCCGCCGCCGTCAGCATACGCGTCTCCAGGTGGATGTTTGGCGCGCCGTCGGCCGCTTCGCGCAGGCGCTGCATGTCCTGGGCGTAGTGCGCGGCGTGCCCGACCTTGAGCACCAGTATGCGGTCGCAACGCTTACCGAAAGCTTTACGGAATGCTGCGATCGCGGCCAGCGGGTTCTTGCGCTCGAAGGCCGAGGCAAGGCTGAAGGAGACCAGCACGAGCACGGCCTGCTCCGGCAGTCCGAAGGCGGCACGGTCCATGCGCGCAGGACACGGGGGCGCCAGGGCGAGCGCGTGCGGCACGACCCGCACCCGGCCCGGCAGCAGCGGCTCGATGGCCTGGGCGGTAAAGCGCGACGGTACCCAGACCTCGTGCACCAGGCGGCCGGCCGGGCGCCAGCTTGGTGGCACCGCTTGCAGCTCCCAGGCCCAATAGCCGATCATCCGGCGGCCGCGCGGCAGTCCGCGCGGCAGGCGCAGCAGGGCGCTGCCCAGCACCGGTGCGTTGACATGCAGCACCAGGGCGGCGGTTGCACTGGGGGTTGTGGTGGGGGCCGCGATCGGCTCCAGCGTCTCGCCCGGGACCGTGAGGGCTGCCTGCATCGGCCAGGCGCGGACCTGCAGGGCTTCGAGGGCGCGAGACATGATGCGCGCGGACTCACCGAGCCCGGAGGCGCGCGCGATCTCGCCGGCGACGATGATCCCGTCGCAGGTGCGCGGTGCGGCGCGGTCCGGCGCGGGGGCCAACGCCGATGACAAGCGCGCGAGCCACAGCCGGCGCGATCCCGGCGGCAGGCGGCGCCAGAGCCGGTGGAGCGGTTTGAACGCGGCGGACGAACCCGGCATTGCGACCCAGTCTGCAAGGTGGCGGACTCTGACTGGGCTGTCGCGGGACGGCAAGCGCCGCCCTGGTGAACACCCAAGCGGGCCCCCAAACGGGCCATTGCCGATGCATTGGCCGCGTATAGACTGTCATCATGCTTGAGATCGCCAGGCCATCGACCACAGACATTCTTGAGACCCTCGTGTCGTTCGACACGACGAGCCGCAACAGCAATCTCGAGCTGATCGACTGGATCGCGCGGTATCTTGATCGCCACGGCGTCTCGCATCGCCGCACCCACGATCAGAGTGGCGCCAAGGCCAACCTGCACGCGATCATCGGCCCCCAGCTGGGCGGCGGCCTCGCGCTGTCGGGTCATGTCGATACGGTTCCGGTGGACGGGCAGAGCTGGAGCAGCGATCCGTTCAAGCTGCGCGCGCATGACGGTCGGCTTTATGCGCGCGGTGCCGCCGACATGAAGGGGTTTGTTGCATCCTGCCTGGCCGCGGTGCCGGACCTGGTGGCGGCACCCTTGCTGCGGCCGGTGCATCTGTTCATCTCGTTCGACGAGGAGGTCGATTGCGGCGGCGCTCGCGTGCTGGTCCGCGATCTTGAGGAGAACGGCCTGAAGCCGGATCTTTGCATCGTCGGCGAGCCCTCGAGCATGAAGCCGATCATTGCCCATAAGGGCCGCCTGTCGGTGCGGGTGACGGTGCGCGGACGAGCGGGGCATTCGAGCCAACCGGCGCTCGGCGTCAATGCCGTTCACGCCGCGGGTGAGGCGATCGGCTGGATTGCGGCGGAGTCGCGCCGGCTGGCGCGCGAGGGCCGGCAAGAGGCGGGCTTCGAGCCGCCGCACAGCACCATCCATGCGGGCCTGCTCGCGGGGGGCGCCATCCTCAACATCATCCCTGAGTGCTGCGTTTTCGAGATGGAGTGGCGCACCATCCCGGGTGATGACGCCGAGGTCGAACTGCGTCGTCTGCGGGACCATGTGGAGGACCGGATCGAGCGCTGGATGCATGCGGTCGACCCGTCTACCGGATTCGCCTTCGAGATCCTCGACGAACTGCTGCCGCTCTCCATCGAGAGCAACGATCCGCTGGTGGACCTGGTCAAGCAGGCATCCGGCGCCAACGAGCACGGCAAGGTCTCGTATGGGACAGAGGCCGGTCTCTATCAGCATGCGGGCATCACAAGCGTCGTCTGCGGCCCCGGCGACATCGCCCAGGCGCACCAGGCAGACGAATGGATCGCTGCCGACCAGCTTGATGCGTGCGACGCCTTCATCCGCCGCATTGCCGCCAGCATGACCAGACGGGCATGAGCCAGACGGGCATGAGCGGCGCTGACGCGGCCCTGCCGCAGTTTGACGTGCGGCTGACCCCGCCGGACCTGGGCGAGTGGTTGGCGGGTAATTGCGGGGTTGCGGGGTTCCAGCACTTCGACAGCCAGCGCGCGGGTCCGCATGTGCTGATCACGGCGCTGATGCATGGCAACGAGATCGCCGGCGCCATTGCCCTCGACAGCCTGCTGCGTGCCGGCGTGCGGCCGTTGCGCGGCAAGCTGACCCTTGGCTTTTTAAACATTGCGGCGTTCGCAAGGTTTGATCCGGCGCGTCCGACGGCCTCGCGTTTCGTCGACGAGGACATGAACCGGCTGTGGGACCGCGCGATCCTTGAGGGCCCACGCGACTCCGCCGAACTCGCCCGGGCCCGCGAAATCCGCCCACTCGTCGAAGGTGCCGACATCCTGCTCGACCTGCACTCGATGCTATGGCCGTCGGAGCCGCTAATCCTTTGCGGCCGCACCGAAAAGGGGCGCAGGCTGGCGCGCGCCATCGGCACGCCGGCGATCGCCGTCGCCGATCGCGGTCATAATAGCGGGCCCCGGCTGATCGACTATGGCGGATTTGCCGACGACGGCGACCCGCGCATCGCCTGCCTGGTGGAGGCCGGACCGCACTGGGAAGCGCAGACGGTGGCAACGGCGCGCGCCGCCGTGGCGGCATTGCTGCACCAGACCGAGCTTGCGTCCTCCGATACACCTGGTGCCGCACCCGCTGCGTGGCGATACGCGCAGGTGACCGAGGTGGTGACTGCCCATACCAGCGGCTTTGCCTTCGTGCGGCCGTTCCGCGGCGGCGACGTCATACCCGAAATCCACACGCTGATCGCCCATGACGGTGCGCGCGAGATCCGCACGCCGCACGACGACTGCCTGCTGGTAATGCCCAGCCTGCGACCGAGCCGCGGCCATACCGCGGTCCGCCTCGCGCGGTTCTGCCCGGATTAGCGATAAATCGGGAAGCGTGCGCACAAGGCCCTGACGCGCGCATGCACCGCGGCCTCGACCGCGTCGTTGGCGCCGTCATTGGACGTAGTCAGACCGTCGAGCACGTCGTTGATCATCAGGCCGACCTCACGGAATTCTTCGGGTCCGAAGCCGCGGGTGGTGGCGGCCGGGCTGCCGAGCCGAATGCCCGAGGTGATCGCGGGCTTCTCGGGGTCAAAGGGGATCGCGTTCTTGTTGGCGGTGATGCCGGCCCGCTCCAGACTCGCCTCGGCCAGCTTGCCAGTGACACGCTTCGGCCGCAGATCGACCAGCAACAAGTGGCTGTCGGTGCCGCCGGTGACGATCGCGAGCCCCTGCCCCAGTAACGTCTCGGCCAGCACCTGGGCGTTCTCGACCACCGCCTCGGCGTAGTGCTTGAAGGAGGGTTGCAGCGCCTCGCCGAACGCCACCGCCTTGGCGGCGATCACATGCATCAGCGGGCCGCCCTGCAGGCCTGGGAACACCGCCGAATTGAGCTTCTTGCCGAGGGCTGCGTCGTTGGACAGGATCAGGCCGCCGCGCGGACCGCGCAAGGTCTTGTGGGTGGTGCTGGTGACCACGTGCGCGTGCGGCAGCGGGCTCGGATACAGTCCGGCCGCGACCAGGCCGGCGAAATGCGCCATGTCGACCAGGAAGAACGCGCCGACGGCGCCGGCGACCTGGCGGATACGCGCGAAATCGATGAAGCGCGGGTAGGCGGAGCCGCCGGCGATGATCAGCCGGGGCTTCTCGGCGTGAGCTAGCCGCTCGAGTTCCTCGTAATCGAGCAGGCCGTCATCGGCTCGGACGCCATATTGTATCGCGCGGAACCATTTGCCCGAGAGATTGGGGGCGGCACCGTGGGTCAGATGGCCGCCGGCGGCGAGGCTCATCCCCAGGATGGTGTCGCCGGCCTCCAGCAGGGCCAGGAACACCGCCTGGTTGGCCTGCGCGCCGGAGTGCGGCTGCACGTTGGCGTATTCTGCGGCGAACAATTGGCGGGCGCGGTCAATGGCGAGCTGTTCGGCGCGGTCCACTTCGACGCAGCCACCGTAATAGCGCCGGCCTGGATAGCCTTCGGCGTATTTATTGGTGAGCACGCTACCCTGCGCCTCAAGCACGGCGGCGGAGACGATGTTTTCGCTGGCGATCAGCTCGATGCCGTCCTGCTGGCGCGCCAGTTCGCCGGCCAGCGCGCTTGCCAGTTCCGGATCACGCTCGTGCAGGCTCTCAGTAAAGAAACGCAGATGGTTCGATGGCGTGATCTGATCGGGCATGTCCGGCTCCGGCTTGCTGGCGGCATTTGGCACGACAGCGATGGCGGTTCAACTGCGCCATCCTACGCCGGCCCACCTTACGACAGCGAAGACCTGCTGCCACGAACGTTTTGCGAAATCGATCCGCGGTGGCAGACTCCATCGCCTGCAACTCTGAGCCCGGTGACCCCGCTTATGAGCCTCGGACGCTTTCCCGCCACGCGCCTGCGACGCAACCGCCATGACGGGTTTACCCGCCGGATGGTGGCGGAGAACCGGCTCTCGGTCGACGACCTGATCTGGCCGATCTTCATCATCGAAGGGCAGGACACCGAGGTCCCGGTGGTCTCAATGCCGGGGGTCAGCCGTGTTTCGCTCGACCGGCTCGCCGGCCACGTGGCGACGGCGGTGCGGCTTGGCATCCCGGCGGTGGCGCTGTTCCCGGTGACGGATCCGGCCAAGCGCGACGAGGAGGGCACAGAGTCCGCGAACCCCGACAATCTGATGTGCCGGGCCGCGCGTCTGCTCAAGGCGGAGTTCCCGGCCCTTGGCCTGATCGGCGACGTGGCCCTCGATCCCTATACCAACCACGGCCATGATGGCGTCCTGCGTGACGACTACGTCCATAACGAGGACTCCGTCGCCGCCCTGGTCACCCAGTCGCTCAATCAGGCGCAAAGCGGCATCGACATCCTCGCACCGTCCGACATGATGGACGGCCGCATCGGCACGATCCGCGCCGCCCTGGACGCGCACGGCCTGATCCACACCCGGCTGATGTCGTATGCGGCGAAATATGCCTCCGCCTTCTACGGACCGTTCCGCGACGCGCTCGGCTCAGGCAGCCTGCTGCGCGGCGACAAAAAAACCTACCAGATGGACCCCGCCAACAGCGACGAGGCGCTGCGCGAGGTCGAACTCGACCTCGCCGAGGGTGCGGACATGGTGATGGTCAAGCCCGGCATGCCCTACCTCGACATCGTGCGACGGGTGAGCGAGCGGTTCGCGGTGCCGACCTTCGCCTACCAGGTGTCCGGCGAATACGCGATGCTGATGGCGGCCGCGAACAATGGCTGGCTCGACCGCGAGCGCGCGATGATGGAAAGCCTGCTCGCCTTCAAGCGCGCGGGTGCCGATGGGGTCCTCACCTATTTTGCCCTGGACGCGGCGCAGGCCCTGACCAGGTGAGGCGCGTGCGGCGGGCGGCTGTCGCGGTCGCGGCGGCCCTGTCCGCGCTGTTGCTGGCGGGACTCGCCGCAATCGGCGCGGGACTTCTGCTCACCCTGCCGCCGCGCACGCAGGGCTTACGCATCCCCGGCCTGGAGCACCCGGTCTCGGTCCGCTTCGACGCGGTCGGCATCCCGCACATCCAGGCCGCCTCGGCTGACGATGCCGCGGCAGGCCTGGGGTTCGTGCACGCCCGCGACCGTATGTTCCAGATGGAGCTGATGCGCCGCCTGGGCTCCGGCCGGCTCTCCGAGATCGCGGGACCCGCGACCCTGCCGATCGACCGGATGATGCGTGTGCTCGGGCTGCGGGTGCGGGCGGCGGCGGCCTACCCAACGCTGCCCGCCGCCGACCGCGCCCTGCTCGACGCCTACGCGCGCGGCGTCAATGCCGAGATTGCCGCCCGTGGTCGCTTCATTGCGCCGGAATTCCTGCTGCTCGGCCGCCCTGAGCGGTGGACACCCACGGACTCGCTGCTCTGGGGCCGGCTGATGGCGCTGTCTCTGGGCGACAATTGGCGCACCGAACTCGCCCGCCTGGCGGCGTCATCGAAACTGCCGCTGGCCCGGCTGCTCGCCGTCCGCCCCGCCCCGGTCACAGCACCATCGCCGCAGGCAAGCCTGATTTTCCCAGCCGCCCTGACCCGCTTTGCAGCCAGCCTCGACCGGGCCCTGCCGCGTTTTCCCGCCCCCTACACCCTGCCGAGCGAGGCCTCCGACGAATGGGCGGTCGATGGCGCGCATAGTGCCACCGGCGCGCCGCTGCTCGCCGGCGACCCGCACCTCGCCCTCGGCTTCCCGGCGGTCTGGTATCTCGCCCGCATCGACCGGCCCGGCTACCAACTGACCGGCGCCACCGCCCCCGGCGCGCCCTATATGGTGCTTGGCCAAAATGGCCATATCGCCTGGACCTTCACCAGCAACGAGGCCGATGCGCAGGACCTGTTCGTCGAACGGCCCGGCACGCAGCCCGGCACCTATCTGACCCCGGATGGCCCTCGCGCCTTCGCGGTGCATACCGAGATCATCCACGTGCGCGGCGCGCCGGACCAGCGCCTGATCGTCCGCGAGAGCCGGCACGGACCGCTGATCGGCGACGTATTGCCGCATCAGCACGGCCGGCTGCTCGCCGCAGAGATGACGATGCTGATGCCGACCACGCCGGCGCATACGGACGTCGCCGTCGGGCTGATCGCGCTCGACGCGGCAACCAGCGTGGCCGAAGCGCAGGCGGCGGCGGCAACCAGCACAGCACCAGTGCAGAACCTGCTGGTCGCGGACCGCCAAAGCATCGGCCTGTTCACCACAGGCACGGTGCCGATCCGTCGTGCCGGCGACGGCGCCTTTCCGCAGGACGGCGCGGACGGGCTGCATGACTGGACCGGGTTCGCCTCCGGCCCGAGCCTGCCGCATGTCGTGGCACCGTCCAGCGGCCACCTGCTGAACGGCAACGAACGCACAGCACCACCGGATTATCCGGTCTTCATGGGGCGGGACTGGCCGGACGACTGGCGCGCGCGTCGGATCCGCACCCTGCTGGCCGCGCGTCCAACGCACGACGTCGCCGAGTTCGCCTCCATGCAAAACGACACCGTCAGCGCCTTTGCCGCCGCCATGCTGCCGCTGCTGGCCGCGCGCGCGGCCGCCGCCAGTCCCGACGATTTCTCACAGCGTGCGCTGGACCTGCTGCACGGATGGGACGGCTCGATGCGTGCCGGAGCACCGCAGCCGCTGATCTTTAACGCCTGGCTGCAGCGCTTCGCCGCCGACGCCCTAGCGCGCAACCATCTCAACCTCACGATCACCGGACCCTGGCCGGACTTCGTGGCCTTCCTGCTCTCGCCCGCGGGCGCGTCCTGGTGCGGCGGCGACTGCACGCCGATGCTGATGCAGGCACTCGCCAGCTCGACCGCGCGCCTCGCCAGGCAGCAGGGCAATGATCCCGCGAACTGGCGCTGGGGCCACACGCACCGCGCGGTCTTCGACAATGCCTTCCTGCGCGCCATCCCGATCGTCCGGCGTCTGGCTCGGCGCAGCATCCCGGTGTCAGGCGACGAGACCACCCTGCTGCGCGCCGGCGGCGCCATCCTCGGCAATTTCGATGCGACGCACGGCGGCGCCTATCGCGGCGTCTACGATCTCGCCGACCCCGATCGCAGCCGCTTCATCGTCACCCCCGGGCAGTCCGGCAACTGGGTCTCGGGAGAGGCATGGAATTTGATGCGAAAATGGGCGTCAGGCGCTACGATGACGATCCCCAGGGAGCCCCCCTCGATGAGTGCCACCGCGCGTTTGACACCATGATGAACGTTGAATTCGCTGCATGACCTACACTCCGCCGCGCCGGCCGCAATTCTTCTACACCACGGCGCCGTTGCCCTGCCCCTATGTCTCCGGCCGGACCGAACGCAAGGTGGTGACCGAAATCGCCGGCCCGGACGCGGAATCGCTGCATGACCGGCTGTCGCGCGCGGGCTTCCGGCGCAGCCATAACATCGCCTACGCGCCGGTTTGCCCATCGTGCAACGCCTGCGTGCCGATCCGCATCCCGGTGGCTTTGTTCGAGCCCGGACGCACGCTCAAGCGGATCATCCGGCGCAATTCGCTGGTCGAGAGCTTCGAGGTGCCGCCGCGCGCCACCACCGAGCAATATGCCCTGTTCCAGCGCTACCAGCAGGCCCGCCACGGTGAGGGCGACATGGCCGGGATGAGCTTCTACGACTACCGCGCGATGATCGAGGACACCCCGATCGAGACCTTCCTGTTCGAGTTCCGCGATCCCGACGACACGCTGATCGGCGTGTGTTTGACCGACCGGCTCGGCGACGGCCTGTCCGCGGTCTACAGCTTTTTCTCGCCGGAACTCGCCGGACGCTCGCTCGGCAGCTTTGCGATCACCTGGCTGATCGACCGCGCGCGTACGATGGCGCTGCCTTACGTGTATCTCGGCTACTGGGTCGCAGACAGCCGCAAGATGGCCTACAAGGCGCGCTTCCGTCCCAGCGAGGTCTTGTCCCAAGGCGCTTGGCGGCGGCTCGATCTCAGCGATCCGCTCTGAGCCGGCGCCTGGGGAGTTGTTCAAGCGCGCGCTTCTGCATATCGGCTTTGAGAAGACCGGCTCGACTTCGGTCCAGGTCTTCCTGACCGACAACATCGCCAGGCTGCGCGCACTCGGCTATTTCGTGCCGCGCAGCCTTGTGCGCGAAGACGGTTTCTGCAACCACACTAGGCTCGTCGCGTACGCCTTGGCCGACCATAAGCTGGACGACGATTTGCGCCTGCATCACGGCGTCACCAACGCGGCCCAGCTCGCCGCCTTCCGCGAGACGACGACGGCAAACCTCGCCGAAGAGGCAGCGGCGGCCACTGGCTGTGGCTTCATGCTGCTCAGCAACGAACATCTCTCAAGCCGAGTCACCGAGGCCGCCGAACTGGCCAACCTGCAAGCGCTGCTCGCCACCGTCTGCGAGCAGGTGACGATCTTCGTCTATTTGCGCAACCAGGCCGACCTGCTGCAGAGCGCCTATAATGAGGCGATCAAGGTCGGCTTTCACAATATCGACCTGATCCCCGACTTCGCCAATAAGGCCACCGGCGGCTGGGTGGAGCGCCGCTACTTTGAATATGGCAGCACCCTTGCCCTCTGGGCCGAGACGTTCGGCCAGGAGAACATCATGGTCAGGCTGTTCGAACCCGATGGCCTGCTGTTCGGCGACGTGGTGCAGGACCTGCTCTTTCGCATTCATGTCGACCCCTCGCGCTTCACCGCCTTCCCGCGTGCCAACGAGGGTCTCGACGCATCTGCGCAGCACTTCCTCAAGCAGCTCAACGGGTCGCTCGCGCACCTTGCTGCAAACGACGCGGCCCGCATCCGCGAACGGGTGATCGACATCCTGATGCAAGAGCGACGCGGCACTGGCCGCAAGCTGACCGCGAGTGACGCCGCCGCCTTCGTCGCGCAGTTCGAGGACGAAAACGAAAGCGTGCGCCGCCGCTGGTTTCCCGATCGGCCCACCCTGTTTCGCACACGCGACGACATTGCTGCCGAAGTTGATCCACCCTGCGACGACAGCTTCAGGATCATGACGCTGCTGCTGGAAGCTCTTTTGTAAAGGCGTCACTTCAGGCGTGAGTCACATTCGCGACGGCGCCTTTGTGGAGCTCGATCTCGATGCGCCGCTCAACGCGCACGACACGACGATGGCGCGCCTGTATCGGCACTGAAGGGAGACGACGGGAATGACTCTCGCCCGCAACAGCTATGGCAAGGCGCGTGTGCGTAGCTTGCGCATCCACCGGACCCACGCGCGCCAGGAGGTTCGCGAAACCACGGCGAAAGTGATGCTGCAAGGCGCCTTCGAAGGCGCCTTCACGCATGCCGACAACAGCGCGATCATCGCCACGGACTCGATTAAGAACATCGTACAGATCGTGGCGCACGAAAACCAAAATGCCGCGGCGGAGGATTTCGCCGCCGCCATCGCCTCGCGCCTGCTCGGCCGCTACGACCATGTGCAACAGGTCACCGTCGATCTGCGCGAAACCAAATGGACGCGCCTGGTTGTGGAGGGCGCGCCGCACCCGCACAGCTTCCTGCTTGATGGCAACGGGCAGGGCACCGCTGCGGTCGTCGCCACGCGCGAAGCCGTGGAAATCCGCTCCGGCGTGGAGGGGTTTACCTTCATGAAATCGACCGGCTCCGGCTGGGTCGGCTATGTTAGGGACGAATACACGACGCTCCCGGAGACCACCGACCGCGTCTGCGCGACCAGCATGCGTGCCGAATGGCTCTGGTCGACACGGCCCGCGGACTATCCGGCGGCGAACGCGCGGCTGCTCGACACCATGCTGCGCGTTTTTGCCACGACCTACAGCGACAGCGTGCAGGACAGCCTGTATCGCATGGGCCTCGCCGCCCTGGAGACGGTGCCCGAGGTGAGCCGGATCGACATGACCTGCCCCAATAAGCACTACATACCGCTGAACCTGTCGGCCTTCGGGATCAAGGGCAACGATTCGGTGCTGCTGCCGACCGACGAGCCGAGCGGGGAGATCGAATGCAGCGTCAGCCGCGGCGGATGAAGCGCGCGTGGTCCATCGGCTCAAATCCCGAGTTTGTCAGGCAAGGAACGCGCTTGCATCGAACCCGTCCGGCATCCGGCCGGTGGGGCGGATCATGTCGTATGGCGCGCGCGCCAGGAACTGGCCGCTGCCGGGCGGCGCCTGGATGGTTCCGTCGCGCATCACCACTTCGCCGCGCCGCAGCACCGATACTGGCCAGCCGGTCACCTGCATGCCCTCGTATGGGGTGTAGTCGATCGCATGCTGCATCAGCGCCTGGGTGATGGTGACCTGCCGGGTCGGATCCCAGAGCACCAGGTCGGCATCGGCGCCGATCGCGATCGAGCCCTTGCGCGGGTAGAGGCCGAACAGCTTGGCGGCGTTGGTGGCGGTGAGTCGGACGAATTCGTTGAGCGTAATGCGTCCCTTGCCGACGCCCTCGCTGAACAGGATCGGCAGCCGTGCCGCAAGCCCGGGCACGCCGTTGGGAATATCGCGGAACGTGGCTTCGGCGCCGTTCGTCCGTTTGCCGCGCGCGCCCTCAAAGCTCCAGCCGCTATGATCGGATGAGACCACGTCCAGCACGCCGCGCGCGATCTCTGCCCATAGCGCCTCGCGTGTTGGCGCATCGCGCGGCGACGGGCTGCACATGAACTTGGCCCCCTCGAAGCCGGGGCGGTCCATGTCGTCGGCGCCGAGCACGACATATTGCGGGCAGGTCTCGCCCCACACCTTCACCCCGCGGGCACGGGCGCGCGCGATTTCCTCGGCGGCCTCCGGGCACGAGACGTGAAACACCTGGATGGGCTGGTCCACCAGTTCCGCCAGAGCCACGGCGCGGTACGTGGCCTCGCGCTCGACGATCCGCGGTCGCGACCAGGGGTGGTATTTCGGGCTCGTGTGACCCGCCGCCAGCAGCGCCTCGGTGCGCCATTTGATGGCGTCGTAGTTCTCGCAATGCACGGTGACCAGCGCGCCGGTGCGTCGCGCCGCCGCCAGCACGCGCAGATATTGCCGGTCGTCCAGGCGCAGCGGGTCGTAGGTCAGGAACACCTTGAGGCTGCGTACGCCGGAGGCTACGATTTCGGGGATTTCGTCGCGTATGACTGCATCGGTGGGATCGGTGATGATCTGATGGAATGAATAATCGATCATTGCGCGGGCGGCCCGCCCTCGATACTCCGCCAGGCTGTCGCGGATCGGCCGACCCTTGAACTGGGTCGAAAAGGTGATTGCCGTCGTGGTGCCGCCGGCCAGCGCAGAGGTGCTGCCGGATTCCCAGGTTTCCTCGTCGGCGCCCCCATTGTCCTGCAGTTGCTCGATATGGCAATGGCTGTCGACGCCGCCCGGCAATACCAGCAGACCGCCGGCCTCGATCATCGTGACCCCCTGTAGCCGTTCCGCAAGTGCTACGATGCGGCCGCCGCTTATGCCGATATCGGCGCGGAAACTATCCACCCCGGTGACTACGGTGCCGCCGCGCACCACCAGTTCGCATTCCGACATGTTGCCTGTCTCCTGCTGGGTCATGCGCCCGCGAGCGATCGCCAGACACGATCGGGCGTGAACGGGGTGGCGCGAAAACGGTGTTTGGTGGCGTCGGCGAGCGCATTGGCGAGTGCCGCCGCAACCGGGTTGAACGGGCTCTCGCTCATGGATTTGGCGCCGAACGGCCCGAGCCGGTCCGACGTGTGCGCGAACAGCACCTCGGTCGCCGGCACGTCGCCGAATGCTGGCACATGGTAGCCGCGGAAGGCCGGATTGACGACCTGGCCGGTATCGTCGATCAGCACCGTCTCGTACAGCGCCGCGCCGATTGCCTGAGCGACGCCGCCTTCGATCTGGCCGCGGCATTGCGACGGGTTGATGACGGTGCCGGCGTCGGCGGCGTGGACGCTCTGGAGGATGCGTATCTCGCCGGTGCGCGCGCTGACCGCGATCCTGAAGCCCTGGACGTTGAAGGAGACCGAGCGCGGCGTGCCACCGGTTTCCGCCTCGGCGGCGAGGGCGACCCCAGCCTGTTCCGCGGCATCGTGCAACGCGCCCAAGGTCGTGTGCCAGCCTTCGCTGGTGACGCACGCCTGCTCCAGGCGCAGCCCCTGCACACCCAGGCCGGACCGCTCCGCGGCAAAAGCGAGAATGCGCTCCCGCAGCGCCTCGGAGGCGAGTTGGGTCGCGCGTCCGGCGATCACCGTGCCGGTGCTGCCGAAGGCGCCGGTGTCGTGGTCGAGCGTGTCGGTATCGGACTGGGCCAGACGCACCCGGCCGACGGAGGTGTTGAGCAGGGTGGCCGCCGCCTGAACATGCACGGTGCTGCTGCCGTTGCCGAACTCGGCGGTGCCGACGGTCAGCGCGTAGGTGCCATCGCGGCAGAGCCGGATACGCGCCTGGCCGCGATGCCCGTGCGGCGGCACGGTGTTGATCATGCCCAGTGCCAGCCCCTGCCCGACATGCCAGCCGTCGCCGGCGGGCGGCGCTGCGCCACCGCCGCGCGCCAGCGCGTCTTCGACAAGCGTCAGGCACTGCTCCAGTCCATAGCTGCCGAATTCGACATCGCTGGGTCCGGAGCCGATGGAGACGAAGGCGTCGCCTGGGCGGACCATGTTGATCCGGCGGAACTGGACCGTATCGAGGCCGAGTTTGCCGGCCAGCTCGTCCATCGCGGATTCGACGGCGAAATTGGACTGGCTCAGCCCATAGCCGCGAAAGGCGCCCGCCGGCACAATGTTGGTATAGACCGCCCACGCATCCACCCATTTCGCCGGGCAGCGATAGACCGCGATCGACTCGCCGCAGGCATGGAACATGACCCCCGGACCGTGATTGCCGTATGCGCCGGTGTTCGACACCAGATGCAGGTGCAGCGCGGTGAGCCTGCCGTCACGGTCGGCGCCAAGCTTGACGCGTATACGCATCGGATGGCGCGTGGTCGTGGCGATGAACTGCTCCTCGCGGGTCAGGTCCAGCCGCACCGGCTGACGCAGACGCAGCACCGCCAAAGCGACAATATCCTCGACGAGCATCTCCTGCTTGCCGCCGAACCCGCCACCGACGCGCTCACAGAAAACGCGCACGCCCTCCGGTGCCAAGCCGAACACGTCGCATAGCGCCCGTCGGGTGAGGAACGGCACCTGGGTGCTGCTGCGCAGGTTCAGACGTCCTTGCGGGTCGAGCCAACCGATGGCCGCATGCGTCTCGAGCTGGGCGTGCTGGACTCGTTGGGTCTCGTAGTCCGCCTCGACGATGCAATGCGACGCGGCGAACCCGGCATCGAGGTCGCCGATATGCGAATGAACCTCCGCCACCACATTGGACTGTGGCCGCGCGATCCGGGAGTTTGGCCCCTTGTCATGGATCATCGGTGCGCCGGGCCGCATGGCGGCGTCTGGGTTGAACACCGCGGGGAGCAGTTCGTAGTCTACGCGCAGTTCCCGGCAACCCGCCTCGGCGGCGGCTTCGCTGTCGGCGATCACGGCGGCGATTCGCTGGCCGACGAAGCGCGCCATGCGGTCCAACACAAACGTGTCGTCGGGATCGGCACGCGGATCTTCGTGCCTGGCGCTGGAGAACAGACGCGGCGGGCTGTCTTCCCAGGTCAGCACGGCGCGTACGCCGGGAACCGCCAGCGCCTGGGCCTTGTCGATGGCGACGATGCGGGCATGCGCGTGCGGCGAGCGGAGCAGCTTCATGTGCAGAACGCCCGGATGATCGACATCCAGCGTATAGCGCGCGGCACCCGTCACCACCTCCGGACCGGCGGGCGCGGGCAGGCTGCGTCCGAGTGCGGCACCAGGGGCCGCGTCCTCGATGTTGCGCACACCGGCGAGCGCGTCGCGGATCGTGCGGTAGCCCGTGCAGCGGCAGAGACTGCCTTTCATCGCGTCATTGAGGTCTTGGTGCTGCGCCGCATTCAGGCTGGCGGCGGTCAGGATCATGCCGGGCGTGCAAAAGCCGCACTGGAACGCCCCGGCGGCGAGAAAGGCGCTCTGCATCGGGTGCAATTCACCCTCCTGGGCCAGCCCCTCGATCGTGGTGACCGCCTTGTCCTCGGCGCGACACGCGGGGGTGACGCAGGCATGCACGGCCAAGCCGTCCAGCAGCACGGTGCAGGCGCCGCAATCGCCGGTGTCGCAGCCTTTCTTGACGCCGAACCAGCCCTGCTCGCGCAAAAAGCTGCGCAAGCACTGCCCGGCACGAGGTGTTGCGGCGGAAGGCTGCCCGTTGACGATGCACTTCACGGTTGAACAGCCTCGAGCTCGCACCGGATTTCCTCGGCAAGCAGGAAGACGAGATGTTGGCGCCAATCCGCGGCACCGTGCACATCCTCGTAGAACCTGGTGATGTCCTGCGCAATGCGGCGACGCAGGGATGCTTCGTCCGGCAGGCCTGCGAAATCGAGACGCGCCGGCCTCAGGGTTGCGGCACTCACCACCAGGGCCATGCCGCCCTCGGCGGAGAGCGTGCCGATAAGCAACGCCGCGGAACGGCCAAGCGGGCTGAGGGATATCCGGCGGATTGCGAACCGACGCATAAAGGCCGCGGCGGGCAGGTCGATGTGGCGCAGCACTTCGCCACGCTGCAACGCGTTCATCTGTGGCCCGAGCACAAACTCCTCGGCCGAAATGCGACGCTCTCCGCCATCCGGTTTCCAGACATGACAGACGCCGTCGAGAGCGATTGCGAGCGCGATCATCGGTCCGGCGGGCAGCGCCAGGCACAGATTGCCGCCGACCGTGGCGGCGTTGCAGATCTTGAACGAACCCAGCAGCGCCTGGCAGCACAGGCCCAGCAGCGGTGCCGCGCGCCATCCGGGCGGCGCCTGCCAGGCCGCGAGCTCGGCCAGCGTGCAGGTTGCGGCAATACACAGGCCGGCGGCGTCGGTGTGCAGGCTGGGCCAGGCGAGGGTGCTGAGATCGACCAACCTGCGCAGCTGCGGCTGCGGCTCGGAGTATAGCCAGGTTCCGCCCGCAAGAAGCGCGTCCTCGGCCTGCCAGGCGGGCAGCTGCTCGCGTCCGGCGGGGCGACAGATCTCGCGGATCGTGTTCAGGTCCATGCCACTCCAATGTCAGCGCGGAAAACGCGACGCAAGGCACGTGCCATCATCTCAGCTTGCGGCAACGCCAGCCAGTCCTGTAACAGGCGGCAGAAGGAGACGGCGATGGGACGATTGACGACGCATGTCCTCGACACCGCGCATGGCTGTCCCGCCGCCGGCATCCCCATCCGTCTCGGGATCGGGGGGACGGACATGCGGCTGTTGCGCGAGACCGTGACCAACGCCGACGGGCGGTGCGACCAAGCGTTGCTCGAAGGCGAGGACTTCCTTGCCGGCCTCTACGAACTCACATTCCGGATCGCCGACTATTTCGCCAGCCGTGCTGCCTCGTTGTCCAATCCACCATTTTTCGACGAGATCGTTCTGCGCTTTTGCGTCGCCGATCCGCGCGCGCACTACCATGTCCCGCTTCTGGTCTCGCCCTGGAGCTACAGCACCTATCGCGGAAGCTGACGATCATGGGCACGCTGCTTGCGCGTCATGCGGAAATGGTGGTGGCGATGGATTCCGGGCGCCGCGAAATCCGCGTTGGCGGCCTGTTCGCGCGCGCCCGACGCACGCAGGAGGCCACACGCCAGGCGATGCTGCTGGCGCGCCTGCGGCCGGACGTGGCGGCGTGCATGGGTGCGCGCGAGGTGCTGGAGACGGCGACGCGGGGGGCGCCGATTTCTGCACACTCGACCTGAATGCGATCGATTATGCCGACGGGTTGTCCGATCTGGTCGCCCGCGGTGGTGTGCTGCGCACCGCTGCCGGCCACGCACACGGTCGTACATGGCGGGCCGGTGGTGCGCGACGGGATTGTGACGACGCTCGACATACAGCCGGTCATGCGCGAGCATAACCGTCATCCGGCGCGTCTGCTCGAGAGCTGATCCCGCTTCGGGCCGTTCAGGCGTCGGCGTCTACGGATGCTTAGGAGCGTCGGAACATCGCTGCCTCGTGCTCCTCGGCCGTGCAGGACTCGTAGAGTCGCGGCCGGTCGATTGGGACGCACACGGATATCGGTTCGATCATCGTATCCCGCTGCGGTAGGTAGAAGCAAAAGGTCGAATAGCGCATGCCGCCGAGGATCTGGCCGCCGATTGGCTCGTAGCCTGACGCCGTGCGCGACTGCTTCATGTCGAGTGCCAGCTTCCTGTTCCAGCGGCAGCTCGAAGAACCGCTCGAGGGCGACGCTGTCGATTACGGCAGGATCATCGCCTTAACTCGATGGTAGATCAAAATGATCATCGCATCCTATCCGGGCGGCGGTTCAAGGTTCGGGGGCGTAAAAGACGATATCCTGGGCGCCGTTCCAGAGCGTGAGCCTGCCCAGTGATGTCAGGTTCTCCTGGCCCTTCACGATCGTCAGGAAGTGGTTGCCCGCAAGCTGGCCTACCTTGCTGGCGAATCGCACGCCGCCATAGGCGAGCAGGATCTCGGTCTCGCTGATGCCGCCTGGATAGAGGATGATCTGGCCGGGTGCCGGATGGCTGGTATGGTTCTCGAATCCAAGGCCGAGATCGGTGGCGCCGAGCGGTATCCAGCAGCCTTCGCCGCTCCAACGCACGTGGATGATGCGTTCCCGGTAGGGCAGCAATCGGCGAAAGCGCGCACAGGTCGCCGGCGCCGCGTCCTCCTCGAAACGCGCGCCGAAATGATAGGGCCCGGCTGTGATACGTATGTCGGTGATGCATATGTCTGGCATGGAATCGGTTCGACTGGGTCCGCAAAAGCTTACCCACAGGAAATTTCTCGAAGCAAGGTCACCGTCAACCCGTTCAACGGCGATCACTTGGCACATAAATCGCAGGTCCCATTCCGGACCCCCTGCCAACAGGAGATCGGATGGCGGATCCATGCAGCCTGACAGCCGTCGAACTGGCAGCGTCCGTACGCGCCGGCACGGTCACGGCCCTGCAGGCGACCGAGGCAGCCCTGGCGCGAATGCAGGCGCTCGAACCGATATTGCACGCTTTCTGCACACCAACGCCTGAGCTGGCGCTTGCCACCGCCCGCGGCATCGATGCGGCGATCGCGGCGGGCACCCCTGTCGGCGCTCTTGCCGGCGTGCCGATCGCCATCAAGGACCTGATCTGCACCAAGGGCATCCGCACCGTCTCCGGCTCGCCCGCTTATATCGATTTCATACCCGACGAGGACGACATCGTGGTCGAGCGGGTGAAGTCGGCCGGTGCGGTGATCCTCGGCAAGACCAACGTTCCCGAATTCGGCTATAGCGGCGTCGGCCATAATCCGGTGTTCGAGACCACCTGCAATCCCTGGAACCCGGAACGCACCTCCGGCGGCTCAAGCGCCGGCTCCGGGGCCGCGGTGGCAGCCGGCATGTGCCCGCTGGCCTTCGGCAGCGATGGCGGCGGCTCTGTCCGCATTCCGGCCGCGCATTGCGGCGCGTTCGGCATGAAGCCCAGCATGGGCCGTGTGCCGCTCTATCCGGGCTGCCGCGACGAGCGCTTTCCGGGCATGTCCGGCTGGGAGTCGCTCGAACATATCGGACCGATCACGCGCAGCGTTGCCGATGCGGCACTCATGCTTTCGGTGATTGCCGGCCCCGATCCGCGCGATCGGCACTCGATTCCCGCGGGCGACATCGACTGGCTTGAATGCGCGCGTCCACGCACACTCACCGGCCTGCGGGTCGCCTACAGCGCCGACTGGGGGTACGCCGCAGTCGATCCCGAGGTGCGGCGCGTGGTGGGCCATGCCGTGCGTGTCTTCGAGAGCGATCTCGGCTGCATCGTCGAGGAAGCCGATCCCGGCTTTGCCGATCCGGCGGAGGCGTTCTGGGCGCTGGTGGCAATGGAGACCGATCTCGCCGGCATGCGGGCGATGGTGGAGACGCACGGTGCGCGCATGTCGCCGCATCTTGTCGCCATGGTCACACGACGATGGACCGCGGAGGAATTCAATGCCGCGATCATCCGGCGCAAACAGGTCACCAACGCACTATGGCGGTTCATGCAGCGCTATGACCTGTTGCTGACGCCGACGCTTGCGGTGCCACCCTTCGCGCTTGGCATACAGGGTCCCGGCGAAATCGACGGGCGCGCGGTCTCCGACAGTGCCTGGCTCGCCTTTACCACGCCGCTGAACATGACAGGCCAGCCGGCCGCCTCGGTTCCAGCCGGCTTTACCAACAACGGACTTCCGGTCGGCTTGCAGATCATCGGCGGCCATCTGGACGACGCCGGCGTGTTGCGCGCCGCCGCCGCCTTCGAGCAGGCCAGACCCTGGGCCGGCCACGTGCCGCCCGTTGTCGCCCGGCTCAATCAGCAGACAGGAACGCGCCCATGAGCACGACATCCCGTTCAGATATCGATCAGAGGCTGGGCGAGGAGTACGAACACGAAGCCGTGCCGCTGGGCCAACGCAAGAGCCTCGGCTCGGTAGCTGCGATCTGGTTTGGATTTCCCATGATCCTGACCAACGCTTTGTTCGGCGGCATCATTACCTATCATCTCGGTTTCACGCTTGGCCTGCTCGCTTTGCTGTGCGGCAATGCCGTGCTGTTCCTGTATGTCGGCACGCTCAGCGCCATCGCCGGACGCACCGGGCTGAACTTCGCGATGCAGGCGAAACGCACGTTCGGCACGCGCGGTTACGCCATCGCCTCGTGCTTCCTGTCGACCATCGTGATCGGCTGGTATGCGTTCCAGACCGGCTTGACCGGCGCCACGCTGCACGAGAATTTCGGCTGGAACACCACGCTGATTATCTGCATTGCGGCACTGCTCTACACCGGAGTGACCTTTATCGGCGTGCGCGCGCTGACCATCATCGGCATGATCGCAGCCCCGCTCTATATCATTCTTGGACTGGCTGCCGTGTGGTTCGTTTTTTCCGCGCACGGGCTCGGTGGCGTGACCCGCTACACGTCGCACGCCTACGGCATGAGCTTCGCCGGCGCGATGACGCTGGTGATCGCAACCTTCGCCGATTCCGGCACGATGACCGCGGACTTCACCCGCTGGTCGAAATCCGGGCCACAGGCCGTGCTTGCGGCGTTCACCGCGTTTCCGGTGGCAAACCTGGTCGCCCAGCTTTTCGGCCTCACGGTGGTGGCCTCCGGCGCCGCATTGGCGCCGGCCACCGATGGCGGCGATTTCCTGCCCCTGCTGACCGGTCATGGCACGTTGCTGTCCACGCTCGCCGTGGTTTTCGTATTCGTCAATCTGGGATCGGTCTGCACGCATTGCCTCTATAACGGCGCGGTCGGCTACAGCCACCTGTTCGGCAGCCATATGCGACGGCTGACGCTGGTGCTCGGGGCCATCGGCGGCGTGCTTGCCGTCGCCGGGGTTTGGAGCCTGTTCCTGAGCTGGCTAAACGTGCTCGGCGTTCTGGTGCCGCCGATCGGTGCGGTGATGATCACCGACCAGGTGCTCCTGGGCGGCCTGCACCGCACGGCCACGCAGGCGGCGTATCGTCCGGCGGCGCTGATTGCCTGGGCCGCGGGCGCGGTGTGTGCCTTCCTGGTGCATCTCGGTCTACCCGGGCCAGGCGAGGCGATCACCGGCATCCTTGTCGGCGGCGTCTTGTATGCGCTGATCCAGTCGCGCCTGGCTGGACGTCTGGCGCTGCCGGCGGCTGAGTAGGGCGCGAATACCATGAACGGATTGGGCGGACTGAATCCCGCGCCGGACGGTGTTGTGGTTTCTCTCGTGCAGTTGCAACTGCCTGTGGTCGCGACGCACGAGGATCTGGCGCGGCAGACGGCGCGGATCGTGGAGATGGTTGGCAAGGCACGTCGCAACATGGGCGCCGCCGACCTGGTCGTGTTTCCGGAATACGCGCTGCACGGCCTGTCGATGGATATGAGTCCGGAGATCATGTGCGGACTTGACGGTCCCGAGGTCGCGGCCTTCAGCGACGCGTGCCGGACACACCGGATCTGGGGCTGCTTTTCAATCATGGAGGCCAATCCGGACGGCAATCCCTACAATACCGGCCTGATCATCGATGCCGACGGAGAAATCAAGCTGACGTATCGCAAGCTGCATCCCTGGGTGCCGGTCGAGCCCTGGGAGCCGGGCGATCTCGGCATTCCGGTGATCGAGGGGCCGCGCGGGGTGAAGCTGGCGCTGATCATCTGCCATGACGGCATGTTCCCCGAGATGGCCCGCGAATGCGCCTACAAGGGCTGCGAACTCATGCTGCGGACCGCCGGTTACACCGCGCCGATCCGCCAAGGCTGGCGGATCACGAACGAGGCCAACGCGTTCTGCAATCTGATGGTCACCGCGAGCGTGTGCATGTGCGGCTCGGACGGAACCTTCGATTCCATGGGCGAGGCTATGGTCGTGGATTTCGACGGCACGATTCTGGTGCATGCAACCAACGGTCGCCCGGACAAGGTTATCACCGCCGAGATACGTCCCGATCTGGTGCGCGAGGCGCGTATCCATTGGGGCGTGGAAAACAATATCTACCAGCTCGGTCATCGCGGCTACAGCGCGGTCGCCGGGGGGGCGCGTGACTGCCCCTACAGCTACATGCACGATCTTACGGCCCATCGTTACCGCCTGCCCTGGGAGGACCAGGTCCGGCATACGGATGGAACCTCCAGCGGCCTGTCGCGACCAACGCGCAATTATGGCGCCGGCCAGCAGGGGATCACCAGGTGAGCATTGCCGCCGAGCCCTACGCATGGCCGTTTGATGGCGACCTCCGCGCGGCCAATACGGCGCTGATGATCATCGATATGCAGACGGATTTCTGTGGCCGGGGGGGCTATGTCGATGCGATGGGCTATGACCTGGCCCTCACCCGCACACCGATCGCGCCGATCGGCCGCGTGCTCGAAGCGGCAAGACGCGCGGGCCTGCTGGTGGTGCATACCCGCGAAGGCCACTGCGCCGATCTGTCCGACCTGCCTGCCAACAAACGCTGGCGATCACGCCAGATCGGCGCCGGGATCGGCGATCCGGGCCCCTGCGGACGCGTGCTGGTGCGCGGCGAACCCGGGTGGGAGATCATCCCCGAGCTCGCGCCGCGGCCAGGCGAGATCGTCCTGGACAAGCCAGGCAAAGGCAGCTTCTACGCCACCGATCTCGAACTCATTTTGCGTACACGCAGCATACGCAACGTCGTGCTGAGCGGAATCACCACCGACGTCTGCGTGCATACGACCATGCGCGAAGCCAACGATCGTGGATTCGAGTGCCTGCTGCTGGAGGATTGCTGCGGCGCCACCGACCACGCACTGCACGAGGCGGCGGTGCGCATGGTGACCATGCAGGGAGGTGTGTTCGGCGCCATCGCCTCCAGCACCGCTTTGCTGAAGGCGGATTTTGCATGAGCAAATGGTGATCGCGATCGACAGCGCGATTCCGGAGGTGGGGCGTATCTGCGAGGCCGTCTGCCGCTGGGCTGTGATGGCGTTCTTGCGCAGTTGTCTCCGGCAGTTCAGCCAAGCGAGGCATAATGGCCATTCTGATGATCGCCATGATGCAGCTCATCGGTTGCGTTCAACGCGGGTGATCCATCGGCAGCGCAGTGCAGCGCCCGTTTGGTGCTTCTCCGGCCTAACCCCTGCCTGTTCGAGTATTCCCAGGCGAAGTTCCTCGGTCGGCTGCAATGGGAGTGGAGGCAGCAAAAGGGCTCGGTCCGGACACGATGGTCTACCCGCGCCGCAACACCCATGCCGGCGCAGTCCGGCCGGCGTCGCCACGCTTGCCGAGATACGGTTGCAATTCGGCCAGGCTGCGCGGCTTCACACCCTCCTGCCAAGCCAGCCCCAGACCGGCGTCGAATACCCGTACTGCCGCGAGGCCGCCATCCTTGTAGGATTGCAGCATCGAGCCGGTGCCACGTCCAAGCACGGGCACCTGATCGAGCGGAAACACCAGCAGGCGCCGGTTTTCGCCGAGCACCGCCACGTGGTCTCCGAGGGCGGCAACGCAGGCGGCGGCGCGTTCGCCGGGCTTGAGGTTGAGGATCTGCTTGCCGGTGCGCTTCTCGGCGACCAGATCGGCGGCCTCGATCAGCAGGCCCTTGCCGTTGGAGGCGGCGATCAGGTGGCGCTCGGTGTCGCGCAGTACGAACAGGACGACCAGTTCCTCCTCCTTGGAGAGCTCCACCATGACGCGGATCGGCTGGCCGTCGCCGCGGCCGCGTGGCAGGTCGCCGGCGCGCAAGGTAAAGGCGCGGCCGTCGGACGCGAACAGGCACAGCCGGTCGCTGGTCCAGCATTCGAGTGTGCGGGAGAGTCCGTCACCCTCCTTGAATTTCAGCGCGGCAGGGTCGGCCGCGTGGCCGGGGCGAGCGCGTATCCAGCCCTGCTCGGAGAGGATGATGGTGATCGGCTCGGGTTCGCCTGCCGCGATCTGCGAGAGGTCGACCGGTTCGGGCGGCAAAGCGAGCGTGCTGCGCCTGGAACCCAGCGGGCCCGCGCCGAACTTGCGACGCATTGCTTCGAGTTCGGCGGCGATCCGCTTGGTGCGCAGCTTCTCGTGCGTAAGCAGGGCTTCGAGATCGCCACGCTCCTTGGACAGGCTTGTGTGCTCCTTGCGGATTTCGATTTCTTCAAGCCGGCGCAATGAGCGCAGGCGCATGTTCAGGATCGCTTCCGCCTGTGCCTCGTTGAGCGTGAAGGCGGCCATCAGTTCGGGGCGCGGCTCGTCGGCCTCGCGGATCACCCGGATTACGGCGTCGAGGTTGAGATAGACCGCAAGGAAGCCGTCGAGCACGTTCAGGCGGCGCTCCACCGCGGCCAGGCGGTGGCGGGCGCGTCGCTGGAGGACTTCATGGCGATGGTCGAGCCAAGCCTGTAGGACCGCACTCAGGCCCATCACCCGCGGCACCCGGTCGGCGCCCAGCACGTTCATGTTCAGCGGAAACCGGCTCTCCAGGGCGGTTGCGCGAAACAGCGTCTCCATCAGCACCTCGGGCTCGATGCCGCGGCTCTTCGGCTCAAGGATCAGCCGCACCTCGGTAGTGCTCTCGTCGCGCACGTCGCCGAGCAGCGGCAGCTTCTTCTGATCGAGCAGGTCGGCGATCTGCTCGATCAGGCGGGATTTCTGCACCTGGAATGGAATTTCGCTGACCACGATTTGCCAGGTGCCGAAGCGTCCTGGCTCGACCGCCCAGCGCGCGCGCAGGCGAAAGCCGCCGCGCCCGGTCTCGTAGGCCTGCCGGATCGCGGCCGCATCCTCGACGATGACGCCGCCGGTTGGGAAGTCCGGGCCCGGCATCGCCGCCAGCAGCGCGTCGAGCGAGGCCGCGGAGTCGCGCAGCAGCACCAGGGCCGCGGCGCACACCTCGCCGGCGTTATGCGGCGGGATGCTGGTCGCCATGCCGACGGCGATCCCGGCCGCACCATTGGCGAGCAGGTTGGGGAACGCCGAGGGCAGCACCACCGGCTCGTGTTCCTCGCCGTCATAGGTCGGCCGGAAATCGACCGCGTCCTCGTCGATGCCGTCGAGCAGCGCGCGCGACACCTCGGTCAGGCGCGACTCCGTGTAGCGCATGGCGGCGGCGTTATCGCCGTCGATCGAGCCGAAATTGCCTTGGCCCTCGACCAGCGGGTAGCGCACCGCGAAATCCTGGGCGAGCCGCACCAGCGCCTCGTACACCGAGGCGTCGCCGTGCGGGTGGTACTTGCCGATGACGTCGCCGACGACTCGCGCGCACTTCTTAAAGCCCGCGGTGGGATCGAGCCGGAGTTGCTGCATGGCGTAGATCAGCCGGCGATGCACCGGCTTGAGGCCGTCGCGCACGTCCGGCAGCGATCGTGACATGATCGTCGACATCGCATAAGCGAGATAGCGCTCGCTCAGCGCATCGGTGAGCCGCGTATCCTCTATGTGCCCTGCCCCGCTGGGATCCAACGCCATCACTCACCCTCTCGACCGTCGCGCCCGCCGCATGCGCGTCATTGCCCTGACGTTGCTGATGGTGGCCGGCACGGTCAACTATCTCGACCGCTCGGCCCTTTCCATCGGCAATGCGGCGATCCGCGCCGACCTGCATCTGTCGGATGCACAGATGGGGCTGCTGCTGTCGGTGTTCGCCGTCGCCTACGGGGTGGCGCAGCTCCCGGTGGGCATCCTGGTCGACCGCTTTGGCCCGCGTCGGGTGCTCGGCCTCAGCCTGGTGCTGTGGTCGCTGGCGCAGGGAACGGCGTCGTTCTCATCGACGCTGCGGCAGTTCGTGGTGGCGCGCGCCGCTCTCGGGATTGGCGAGTCGCCGATGTATCTCGCCGGCACCAAGGTCTGCAGCAACTGGTTCGCGCGCGCCGAACGCGCCTGGCCGATCGGGCTGTTCAACGCCTCCTCGGCGCTGGGGCCGGCGATCGCGCCGGGGATCCTCACCATCCTGCTGCTGCATTACGGCTGGCGGTCGATGTTCCTGATCATCGGCGCCGCCGGGCTGGTCGTCGCCGTGCTCTGGCCGCTGCTCTACCGCGATCCCGAGCAGTACGGCATCTCCGAGGCCGAGCGTGCCGCGATCCATGCCGGCGACGACGACACCCCGGATCACGGCGGCTGGACCGTGCTGCTGCGCCAGCCGACGAGCTGGGGCATGGCGTTCGGCTTTCTCGGCGTTATCTACATGACCTGGCTGTATGGCACCTGGCTGCCGGACTATCTTGAGCGCGCAAGGCATCTGTCGGTCGCCGCCGCCGGGATCTGGACCTCTGTGCCGCAGGCCTGCGGCTTCCTCGGCGCGCTGCTCAGCGGTCTCGTGGCGCGCTGGCTCGCGCGCTTCGGGGTGCAGCCACTGGCCGCCTGCAAGCTGCCGCTGATCGCGGGCATGCTGGTCACCGCCGCCTGCACCGCGAGTGCGGCGCTGGTGCATTCGGTGCCGGCGGCGATTGCCCTGGTCAGCCTTGCGCTGTTCTCCGCCAGCCTCGCCTCGTCGTGCGGCTGGTCGATGGCCTCCGTCGCCACCAGCCCGCAGCGGGTGGCAACCCTGGAGGCGATCCAGAATATCGGCGGTTCGGTCGGCGCCGGTCTGGCGCCGGTGATCACCGGCGAGATGGTCCAGCTCACCGGATCGTTTACGCCGGCCTTGCTGTTCGCCTCTGGAATCGCTGTCCTCTCCGCCCTGATCTATGCCGTGTTCGTGCGCGAACCTGTGCGCGTGCCAAGCTGAGGACCGCCGCCATGCAGATCGGTTTCGTGGGACTGGGTCCGATGGGCGAGCCGATGGCGCGGCGATTGCTCGATGCCGGGCACGACCTGCGCGTCTTCAACCGCACCGCTGCCCGCACCGAAACCCTGATCGCGGCCGGCGCGCATCGCGCCAAGACGCCAGCGCAAGCGGCCGACGGCGCGGACATCGTCTTCTCCATGCTCGCCAACGATGCGGCCGTGGAAGCGCTGGCACTCGGCGCGAATTCCATCGCGGACGGGCTTGGCCGCAACAACGTGCATGTCTCGTGCAGCACGATCTCGCCGGCACTGTCGACGCGGCTGGCAGCTGTGCACGGCGAGCGCGGTCAGCTCTATGCCGCCGCCACTGTGCTCGGCCGGCCGCCGGCGGCGGCGAGCGGCGACCTGTTCATCGTGCTTGCCGGCAGCGAAGACGCGCGCACGCGCATCTCTCAGCCTCTGTCCCAGCTCGGCCAGCGCACCTTCGAGCTCGGTGACGATCCGGCCCAGGCCAACCTGGTCAAGCTCGTGCTGAACTTCATGATTTTCTCCACCATCGAGCAGATGTCGGAGATGTTCGCGCTGGGCGAAAAGGGCGGCGTGGCACCAGCCAAGCTGTTCGAAATCCTGACCAACAGCTTCTTTACCGCACCGGTGCACCGGAACTACGGCAAGCTCATGGTCGATAAACATTTCAGCCCGCCTGGTGCGGCGGTGCCGCTGGCGGCCAAGGACACCCGCCTGCTGCTCGCCGCGGCGGAGCATTTGTCGGTGCCGGTGCCGATGGCCTCGCTGCTGCGCGACCGCTTCCTGGCGATGACCGCCAAGGGCGAAGCCGGCCTCGATTTCGCGGCCCTCGCACTGCGCGCACGCGACGATGCCGGCCTCGACTGAAACGAAAGGAGCACTACCATGCCCAATTCCAAAAACCTGGTCTGGTTCATTACCGGCTGTTCGACCGGCTTCGGCCGTGAACTCGCCAAGCTGGCGCTGGAGCGCGGCGATCATGTCGCACTCACCGCGCGCGATGCGGGCAAGCTCGCCGACCTCGCGCATGACTATCCCAAGCAGGCATTGGCGCTGGCCCTCGATGTCAACGATAAGCATGCGGTTGCCGAGGTCACGCGCCAGGCCGAGGCACGGTTCGGCCGCATCGACGTGCTGGTCAACAATGCCGGCTACGGCTATCTCGCGGCCATCGAGGAAGGCGAAGATGCGCCGGTCCGCGCCATGTTCGAGACCAACGTGTTCGGCCTAGTGGAAATGACCAAGGCGGTGCTGCCCGGCATGCGTGCCCGCAGGTCCGGCCACATCGTCAATATCTCCTCGATCGGCGGCCTCGCGGGCTTCGCCGCGACCGGCTATTATCATGCCACCAAGTTCGCGGTCGAAGGTCTTTCGGAAAGCCTTGGCGCCGAGGTCGAGCCGCTCGGCATCAAGGTGATCGCCGTCGAGCCCGGCCCGTTCCGCACCGACTGGGCCGGCCGGTCAATGCAGCAATCCGACACCCACATCGCCGACTACGACGGCACTGCCGGGGAACGCCGCAAGCAGACCGCGGCACGGTCCGGCAACCAGGCAGGCGATCCGGTACGCGGCGCCCAGGCGATCATCACCGCGGTACTCTCCGACACGCCGCCGCGCCATCTGCTGCTCGGGCAAATGGCTTATGATGTCGCTACGAAGAAGCTCGACAGCCTGCGTGCCGAGTTCGAGGCCTGGAAGTCGGTCACAGTGGGCGCGGACTATCCGGGGTAGGACGGTCAGCGGCACCCGATCTCAAACCGTCGCTTGTAGCCCCGCGATCAACGCCGCCGCATGGCTTCGGCTGGAAATGCTCCGAAGGCTGCCTTGTAAAGGCTCGCGAAGCGGCCGGGGTTGGTAAAGCCGTAGCGCCGGGCGACATCGCCGACCGTCGCCTCGGCGTCGCTCTGCGCCAACGCCTGCCGCGCCGCCTCAAGCCGGGCCCGTCGCATCGCCGCCGCTGGCGTCGTATCGCGAAAGCGGCGGAAGCCGAGCTGCAGCGCCCGCACGCTGCACCCCGCGGCTTGCGCGACCTCATGCATCGCGACGGGCTGCCCCGCACGCGCGCGGATGAAGTCCTCGGCCCGTCGCACCGTGCGCGGGACTGGCGAGCCTGCCGCCCCGCGCGCGAGGCGGGTCGTATAGCTGTGCGGCAGCGCTTGCAGCAGCGCGTAGAGCAGGAGGTCCGTGAAGGATTGGCGCGCAATGCTATTCAGTGCAAAGGAATGCGGATCCGCGAGCTCTTCGGTGAGCAGCGACACCAGGCTCCTGATCGCCCGGCCCGGCCCGGACTCCCAATCGAGGTCGGGCGCGAACTCGAGGGCGCTGCCGGGTGGCTCGCCTAGCAGGGCGGCTAGCCTGCGCTCCAGGCAGGGCGCGGGGATCCAGACGGCTTGGCGCTCATGCTTGTCCGCGGCACGCAGTTGCGTGCCGGGCCGCCCGCGGTAGATCGCCCCAGTAGCCGCGTCCAGGTGGAGCGGCGCGGCACCCCCAGGGCCGCTCATGGCGCCGACGCCGCGCAGTTCGAGCGCGCCGCGCCGCACGGACAGGATGCAATAGTCGGGCAGGCCCGCCTCGGTGATCGTGAGCACCGTGGCAAATCGATTGGCGACGTAGGCGACGTCGAGCCCGTCGAGGCCGCTGGCGCCGCGCGTCGCGAGCACCTCGCCCGGCGTCTCGGGCCGTGGGCTCCTGCCGGCGAACTGCTCGCGCAGGCGCCGGAAGCCGGGATTGCGGAAATACGGCTGGAGTTCCGGCAAATAGGCGTCGCTCTCCAGCCCGTCGAGGCTGCGGATGCGGGCGAGCTTGAACCTGCCGAGCAGCAGCGGCTCGTCATCGATCGGCAGCGCCTCGGTTGCCATCAGACGATGCTCCCGGCCGAGAGGGGGCCGCAATCTCCGGCCCGCGCGCCATAACCGGTATTTAGGGCAACAAAGACAAAATGCGCAACGCTCGGACAGATCGCGAAGCAAAGTTCATGCAGCTCTCTCATCGCCCTTGCGCCCGGGTCGCGTCCGCATCTCTGCTGCGAGTCAAGGCGCGGGCATGAAGCGCAGCCCGCCGTGCCGCGCCGGGAGACCAACGTCCCAGGGAGCACCCGCCATGTCCGCCTCGATCAGCAGCAATGGGCCAACCACCTTCGGCTACACCGGCGCCGTCGTGCAGGCATCTGTGCAGACGACCGGCATCTACTACGTCGTCGCCTACGGCGCTCAGGGCGGCAACATCGAAAGCAATGCGGGCGGTCTTGGTGCCGAGATCGGCGGCGAGGTCGTCCTCACGGCAGGCGAGACCCTGGCCATCGCCGCCGGTGGCCAGGGCGGAAACAGCCCGAATCCCCGGGATGGCGGCGGCGGCGGCGGCGGCGGCGGCAGTTTCGTGGTCGGAGCGTTCAACACGCCGCTTGTCATCGCGGGCGGCGGCGGTGGCGCATACTACTCCTACGGCGACCCCGGGCAGACCGGTACCTCCGGCACCGCCGGCCCCGGCTCCGGCGCTGGCGCCGGCGGCACCAACGGCGGCGGCGGTGGATACGGCGGTAGCGGCTTGTACGACGACGGGGGCGGCGGCGGCGGCGGGTTCTCGGGGAGCGGCGGTTCCAACCCGAACAGAGGCGGCGGCGGTGGTGGCGGCGGCTACCCTGGTCTCGCCGGGGGTGCCGCGGGGACAAACGGCGTCAATGGCGAAATTGGCGGCTTCGGCGGCGGCGGAGGATCCGGCAATGCGGGCGGCGGCGGCGGCGGCGGGTACAGCGGCGGCGGCGGCGGCGCTTTTGTCCCCGGTGAGATCAGCGGCGTCAACGGCGGCGGCGGCGGATCTTTCGACAGCGGGACCAATCAGTTGCTCGTGGCGGGCGAGAACAGCGGCAACGGCTCCGTCGTCATCGCCCCGGTCGATAGGCCGGCCATCAACGGCACGGTGGCCGGCCAGGCCACGTCGAGCACGGCGACGATCCACCTGTTCGCGGGCGTGGTCATCAGCGACCCCACCCTCGGAACCCTGCCCGAGATGGTGACGGTGACGCCCAGCACGACCACGAACGGCGCGCTGTCGGACCCCAACCTGGGCAGCGACCACAGCACGATCAGCAACGGCACCTACACGGTCACGGGCACGGCGGCGCAGGTTCAGGCAGACCTCGAAGGCCTCGTGTTCACGCCCGCCGCGCTCGCGCCGAGCCAGTCGGCCACGACGGGCTTCACCATCGACGACACCAACGTCGCGGGCCAGAGTGCCAGCGACGGCACGACCTCGGTGGTCGTCACGAACCCTGCCCAGCCCTCGACCATCTCGGGCACGGCGGCGGCCCAGGCGACCACGGACGAGGCGGCGATCACGCCCTTCGCCCTCGTCGCCATCGCCGACCCGAACGCCGGCAGCCCGACCGAGACGGTCACGGTGACGCCCAGTTCTACCGCGAACGGCGCGCTCTCGGACCCGAACGCGGCGAGCGACGGCAGCACCGCCGGCGGTGATGCGATCACTCTCGAGGGAACAGCGTTCCAGGTCACCGCAGCACTCGACGGCCTGGTGTTCACGCCCGCGGCGCACGAGGTCGCCCCCGGCCAGACGGTCACGACCGGGTTCACCATCACCGACCTGAACTCGGCAGGCCAGACCGCGACCGACCGCACCACGACGGTGGTGGCGACCGCCGTCAACGACGCGCCCACGATCAGCGGCACCCAGGCGGGCCAGATGACGACCGATAACGTCGCCCTGCAGCCCTTCAAGGGTGTCTCCGTCACCGACCCCGATTTGGGCACCCAGGTCAGCCTCGCGATCACGCTCAGGACCAGCGGCGGTGCCGCGACCGAGGCCAACGGCACGCTCTCGGGCAGTGGCCTGACCAGGACGGGGGTGGGCACCTATGCGCTGGCTGCCAGCAGCCCGGCGACGCTGACCTCGGAACTGGACGCGCTCGCCTTTACGCCGACCCAGGCCGAGGTGCCGGCGGCCCAGACGGTAGCGACCACCTTCACCCTGGCCGCGAGCCAGACCGCGGGCGGCAGCACCGCCACCAGCACGGACAGCACCACCAGCGTGGTTGCCACCGCGCTGAACTACGTCAATGGCCCGGCGGGCGGTCACGCGGTGCTCACCGGCACGTCGGGCGCCGACGTGATCACCGCGCACGGCCAGTACAACGCCATCTTCGGCAAAGGCGGCGCCGACATCATCAACGCCGGCGACGGTGCGGCAGCGGTCATGCTCGGCACCGGCAACGCCTCCGTGACCCTGGGCGGCAGCGCGAACCTAGTGATCGGGGGCGCGGGTAACGTGACCGTGACGGGTGCCCCGGGCGGCTACACGTCGGTCACGCTCGGCAGCGGCAACGACATCGTGCAGGTCGGCGGCAGCCACGACGTGATCCTGCTCGGCAACGGCAACAACCTGGTGAGCGGCACGGCACGCATGGCGTTCATTGCCACCGGCTCGGGCAACGACACCATCACGCTCGAAGGCAGCGGCAGCACGGTCAATGCCGGCGGTGGCACCAACACGATTACTGGTGGCAGCGGCGGCGACAGCTTTGTGCTGCCCAGGGCGAGCCAGGGCTTCGACCGCATCACAGGCTTCTCAGAGACCAATGGCGACGTGCTGGATTTGCGCGAGGCCATGGCGGGCACGCAATGGAACCATCGGCCAGCAACATTGGGCGACTACCTCAAGGTCACGGACAGCGGCGGCAGCGCCACGCTTTCCATCGCGCCCACGGGCAGCGGGGCGGGAACGGCGATCGCCTTGCTGAACGGGTCGGGCAATGTCGGCCTCGCCGACCTGCTCAGCCACCATTCACTGCTGACCTGATACCGGGGAACTTTGAGGCCGACGGCTGTCGAAGAAGGCCAGGGCTTTGCTGGGGCGTCATGCGAAAGCGTGCTCCGCACGACAGGCCCCAGGCCCCCGTTCCTAAAATTACAGGATTCCTGAGGCTTGCCTTTGGCGGGATCGAGCCACGAAGTGGATCGATGGGGCAGAGCCCCTCGCCTTACGCGCCCCCTGACAACTGCACAACGATCTCCAGCAGCCGAACCCGCGCCGCCGGCAACGGCCGGTTGCGTTGGCCGAAGGCGTCGCGCGCCAGGAAGTGGCCGGTCAGGCGAAGCCCGTCGCACCACTCGGCGGGAAAACCGGCGTATGTTTCGTCCAGCAGGAGGGCGGGCAGCGGCAACAGCCGATCGCGCCATTCGCTGGCCGCGTCGGCGCACACCGCACGGCCGGTGCGCGGCGAGACGAAGGCGAGGCCGTCGGTGGCGCCGGTGATGGCGCAGGCGCTCAGGTCAAGACCGTAGCCCAGATCGGTCAGCACCAGGGATTCCCAGCGCAACAGAGCGGCCGGCCCGAATGATGCGGCTTCGGCCGGATCAAGGCTGAGTAGCGTCAGCAGGCGCAGCAGCCCCTCGAAAATGCGCGGGTGCGGTTCGCGCTCCGGCAACAGGCTATCGGCGATCGCGCAGCTTGCGGCCAGCATCGCGAGGGGAAGGCGATGGTCCAGCACCCGCGCGGCGGAGGCGTGCACCAGTTCCGCGGTGAGCGCACCGAGCTGTTCGGGGAGGCGCGCGACCCAGCGCGCCGAGATCAGGTTGCCAGCCTGCCAGAGTGCCGTTTGTGTTCGCGCGCTGCCACCGCGGACGAGGCCGCGGAAGGCCCCGTGCGCTTCGGTCAAGACGTGGGCGATAAGTCCGCTCTCGCCGTACGGGGCGGCCGAGAGCACGATCGCGGGCGCCTCCCATTCCACGGGAGACGCTGTGTCTCAGGCCTCGGCCGGCTTGTCGATGCCTTCGCCGAGCTGGAAGCGTTCGAAGCCGGCGAGTTCGCCGCCTGCCTTCTTGACGACCACGCGCACCCGGCTCTCGCCGTCATGCACCCAGACCTGCTCCAGCAGCACAACTTCCTCGTAGTATTTGCGCACCCGCCCCTCGACCATCTTCTCGATTATGGCGTCTGGCTTGCCGGAGGCGCGGGCCTGTTCCATCAGCACCGCGCGCTCGCGCTCCAGTGCCGCCGGATCGACAGCGTCGATGTCAAGTGCCGCCGGGCGGGCCGCAGCGATATGCATGCCGACTTGGCGGCCGAGCAGCTCCAACGCTTCGCTCTCGCTCGGCGCCTCAATTGCGGCCAGCACGCCGATTTTGCCTAAGCCCGGACGGAGAGCTGAGTGCATGTAGGTGGCGACCACGCCGGATTTGACGCGCAGCACCTTGGCACGACGCAGCGACATGTTTTCGCCGATCGTGGCGATCAGATGCGTCATCTCGTCGGCCACGGTGTGTCCGGTGCCCGGCATGGCGGCCGCGCGGATGGTGTCCAGGTTGTCGCCAACAGCGAGGGCCACCTGCGTCACCGCCTCGACGAAAGACTGGAAGCTCTCGTTGCGGGCGACGAAATCGGTCTCGGAATTGACCTCGATCATGGCCGCGATCTGTGGTGCCGAGGCGATGCCGACCAAACCTTCCGCGGCCACCCGCCCGGACTTCTTCGCCGCTGCCGAAAGCCCCTTCTTGCGCAGCAGATCGACGGCCTGCTCGATGTCGCCATTGGTTTCGTCCAACGCGCGCTTGCAGTCCATCATGCCGGCGCCAGTCTGCTCACGCAGCGCCTTGACCAGGGCAGCCGTTACCTCGGCCATCAGTCATTCTCCTCAACAATGCGTGTCACGGCGCTCAGCTGGCGTGCGCGGCCGCGGCCTCTGCGGCGACCTCACCGACCACCTCGGAGGCGGACAACTCCGGCGCCATCTCCACCGGCAGCTCCTCGGCGGCGCCGTAATCCTGGCCAGACGCGCCAAGCTCGGCGCTGATGCCGTCGAGCACCGCAGACGAGATCAGGTCGCAATACATGGTGATCGCGCGGATCGCATCGTCGTTGCCGGGGATCGGGTAGGTGACGCCGACGGGATCGGAGTTGCTGTCCAGCACCGCGATCACCGGAATGCCGAGCTTGGTGGCCTCCTCGACCGCCAGCTTTTCCTTGTTGGTGTCGATGATGAACAGGATGTCCGGCAGCCCGCCCATTTCCTTGATGCCGCCGAGCGAACGCTCCAGCTTCTCCTGGTCGCGGGTGATCTCGAGGATCTCCTTCTTGGTCAGCCCGTGCGTGTCGCCGCTGAGCATCTCCTCGATCTGGCGCAGGCGCTTGATCGAGCCGGTGATCGTCTTCCAGTTGGTCAGCATGCCGCCGAGCCAGCGATGGTTGACGTAATACTGCCCGCAGCGCTTGGCGGACTCAGCGACATGCTCCGCCGCCGCCCGCTTGGTGCCGACGAACAGCACACGGCCGCCGCCGGCGACGGTGTCGCGCACCGCCTTGAGCGCACGGTCGAGCATCGGCACGGTCTGCTGCAGGTCGATGATGTGGACCTGGTTGCGAATGCCGAACAGGAACGGCGCCATGCGCGGGTTCCAGCGCCGTGTGTGGTGGCCGAAATGCACACCGGCTTCGAGCAACTGACGCATCGTGAAATTGGGCATCGCCATCGGCGTGTCCCTCCCTTCTGGTTGTGCCTCCGCGGGTGCCAGTCCGCACGGACACCAGAACCAACCCGCGTGCGAATTACCGCGCCCGGCAACACACCCGGCTCGGCACGCGGGATATGGCCAAAACCGCGTTGAAGTGCAAGCCTGCCGCGATGCGCACGATCACAGTCCCCACCAGCCTCGGCACCGAGTTCCCTATTCGCCGCATCCTCTGTGTCGGCCGCAACTATGCCGAGCATGCCCGCGAGATGGGCGGCAACCCCGACCGCGAACCGCCCTTCTTCTTCTCCAAACCCGCTGACGCGGTGCTCACCGGCGGCGCCGACATGCCCTATCCGCCGGCGACCTCGGCGCTGGAGCACGAGATCGAGCTGGTCGTGGCCCTCGCCTCCGGCGGCGCCGACATCGCGGCCGAACAGGCACTCGATCATGTGTGGGGCTACGCCGTCGGCCTCGACATGACACGGCGGGATCTGCAGGCCGAAGCCAAGCGCGCCGGTCGCCCCTGGGACATGGCCAAGGGCTTCGACCATTCCGCCCCAATCGGGTTGCTTGTGCCGGCAGCGCAGGTCGCGAACCCGAACGCCGGCCGGATCACCCTGCATGTGGGCGGCAGCCTGCGACAGCAGGGCGACCTTGCGCAGATGACCTGGTCGATTGCCGAGACCATCACTGCCCTCTCCCGGCTGATCCGCCTCGCCGAGGGCGACCTTATCTTCACCGGAACGCCGGCTGGGGTGGGCAAAGTCGAGCCGGGTGACCTGCTCGAAGGCGAGATCGAGGGCGTGGGCACAGTGCGCACCCGAATCGCGTTCAACTTGTGAGTGCAGGCCTGATGGAGGCGCCACATGCGACGCATTGAATATGATCGCTACGGCGGACCCGACCTGATGCATCTGGCCGACGTCGCGCCGAAGCTACCGGCTGCGCACGACGTGCAGGTGAAGGTGATGGCGGCGTCGGTCAACCCGGTCGACTGGAAGCTGCGCGACGGCGCGCTGAAGCTGTTCAGCGGCAAGAACTTTCCGCGAGGCATGGGTTCGGACTTCTCCGGCGTGGTCCAGAGCGTCGGGCCGCAGGTCACGCGCTTCAAGGTTGGCGACGACGTGATCGGGACGACGACACCGAAAAATTCGGGCGCCTTTGCCGAACTGGTGACCACCGCGGACAAACTGCTGGTCGTCAAGCCCGCGGCACTGTCTTACGCGCAAGCCGCGGTGCTCCCGATCCCGGGCGGCACCGCATGGATCGCCCTGGTCGAGAAGGCCAAGCTGCAAGCCGGGCAAAGGATCTTCGTCAATGGCGCGCTTGGCAGCGTCGGCCGCGCCGCGATCGCCATTGCCAGAATGCGGGGTGCGACGGTGGCCGGCCGGGTCGGCGCGCACAGCCTTGCCGAGGCCAGCACCTGCGGGCTGGATCCGGCCCTCGACTACGCCAAGTCAATCCCGGCCGATCTGAACGGCGCCTTTGACGTGGTGTTCGACACCAACGGCAGCCTGAGTGCGGCCGACGGAGACCGGCTTCGCAAACCCGGCGGTGTCGTCATCGACATCAATCCGACCACGTCGAAGCTCCTGCGCATGCTGCTGTCTCGGCACCGCAAGCTGGTCTTCTTCAACGGCAAGGCGAAGACGCTGGAGAAGGTCGTAGCACTGGCGGCTAATGGTCAGCTGTCGCTGCCGATCGGAGACACGGTCAAACTCGACAAGGCGATCCCAGCAATCACGGCGCTGGAACGTGGCAAGCGCCAGGGCGGCAAGCTCGTACTTCAGGTCAACTGACTACTGCCGACGGATCAATCCGGTAAGTTCGGATGTTTGACATCATCAAGGATGATCTGTCGAACGAACGGACAAGAGAATTGCTGGCCATCCATCTGGCTGGGATGCACGCGAATTCGCCCCCTGGAGCCGTCTTTGCTCTCGACCTGTCCAGCCTGCAAGTGCCCGGGATCACGGTGTGGAGTGTCTGGCAAGCCTCCGACATCGTCGGTGTCGGTGCGCTGAAGGAGCTTCGCGGCGGCAGCGGCGAACTCAAATCCATGCGGACCCATCCGGATCACTTGCGCAAGGGTGTCGCGGCGTTCCTGCTCGATTTCATGATGCGTGAGGCCAGGGCTCGTGGACTGCAGCGGCTATACCTGGAGACGGGCAGTGGTCCCGCGTTTGAGCCAGCACTTGCGCTCTATCGCCGACACGGCTTTGCGGAAGGCGTTCCGTTCTCGGATTACGTCAAAAGCGACTTCAATCGATTTCTTTATGTGTTGCTCTGATCGTCGGCTCATGGCAGCAGATACAGAGTTTATTGCCGTCAGGATCGCGAACGTAAGCGCCGTAATAGTCGGCGTGGTACTGTGGTCTGAGACCTGGCGGCCCCTCGCAGGTTCCTCCCTGCCGCACCGCCAGTGCGTGGAAGCGGTCGACGGAGTCCCTGGTTTTTGCAACGAACGCGACCATCTGCCCATTTCCGATAGTGGCTGGATTGTCGTCATAGGGCAGATTGATCATGAAGAGCGGCCTGTCCACACCGGGTTGCATCCAGCCAACCCAATGCGCCTCGCGGAACTTGCAGATGAGGCCAAGCTCAGCCATTAGGGGTTCATAAAACGCAAGCGCCCGCTCCAGCGAGTTTGTACCTACCGTTACGTGAGAAAAGATATCAGACCGTTGCCTCGATGGCGTTCATATCACTCTATCGGCTCGAACCGGGCGAACATCTCACTGGTCTCCGGCAGTTCGTGCAAAGGCACGTAGTCGCAGACGCCAGCGAAGCGTTCCCATAGCGCCAGCACCTCGGGATGTGCGTGGGCAGAATCTATCGCGCCGTCCCGCCACTCGAAGACTTCGATGATGACGCCATGCGCATTGCGCATCGCCAGCGCCGGCCGGTCGGTGGCCAGGCCAAGCGTGCGTAGCCGGGGCACGTGATCCCGTACGAGGTCCAGCAGGTCTGGGTCCCGTGCCGGCTTCGGCCGATATGCGACGATGACCATGTCCCCCATGCGTGATGCCTCTAATGCGTGGCTGACGCGGGCTGCGCCTTGGCCAAGGGCGGCCCCTTTTCCACCTCGGCCAGGTCCTGTGGGCGCAGCCATTTGCGGAACGCGGCCTGGAGCTGTGTCGGGGTGGTATTGAAATAGGCGGTGGCCGCGATCTGCGGCTGGTCGAGCGGGCGGCCGAGGTCGGTGAGATAGAGGTCCTCCATCGCCAGCGCGTCGGTGCTTGCCCGCTCCTGCGGCAGGCGACGCAGCAGCGAGGCCTTGGCCAGTCTGAGTTCGTCGTCGCTGACTGGCTTTTCCCGCATGGCGGTGAGATCGCGCAGCGCCAATGTCTTGGCGCGGTCGACGTTGCCGGCGTCGGCGCCGTAGGTGATCTCGTACTCGCCGCGTGTGCGGGTCCAGTTGAAGCGGCTGCCGACGGTATAGACATAGCCCGACTTGACCCGCAGATCGCGATAGAGCCGGGAGGAGAAGCCGCCGCCGAGGATCTCGTTGCCGAGATTAAGGGTGAAGTGCGCGGGGTCTGCGACGTCGAGCGGCAGCGTCTCGGCCAGTGCCACGCTGGTCTGCAGCGCGCTGCTGTCCGGCACGTAGGAATGCGACGGAAGGCTCGCCGGCACCGGCGGCAGGTCGATGTGCGGTGTGGGACCGGGCACCTTCCAGCCGCCGAACGAATTTTCGATGACCGCGCGTGCATGTGCCGGCGTGATGTCGCCGATCACCACGATGGTGGTGAGATCCGGCCGAAAGTTGCGCGCATAGAAGTCGTGCACGTCGGCCATGGTGAGGTGCATCACGCTGGCCGGGGTGGCTTGGCGCAGCTTGGGATCGCCTGCTGGCAGGACGGCCTTGTTCACCGCATAGCCGAACAGGTAGGCCGGCGATTGCAGCAGCCCGGCGACACCGTCGGCGGCCTCCCGGCGCACGACACCGAACGCCGCCGCCGGGAAGGCGGGGTGCAGCTCATTGTCGGCGAGCAGGGCCACGCCGCGGTCGAATTCCGGGGTCAGCACCTGCAGCGAGAAAACGGCGCCGGCGCTGAGGTTGGCGGCGATATCGTCGGCGGCCTTGCGAAAGGCCAGCCTGTCCAGATGGGTGGTGCCGTAATTGAAGAGATCCTCGGTGACCTGCGACACGCCCTCCCGGCCGGCCGGGGTCTGCATATCGGGATCCTGGCGGACCTGGCCGAACACCGAGATGGTGCGGCTGACATGCACCGGTTGGACGATCAGCCGCAGGCCGTTGGCGAGGGTGCTGACCGTGGGCGGCGGTCCGGGCGGCGGCACATGCAGTTGTGCCAGCGCACTGCTGGCCCATTGCGGCAGTGCCACCGGATGATCCGGGGTTGCATCGAACGATTCAGCCCCGCCGAAGCCGTGTGCTGCAATCCTGCGTCCGGCCTCGCTCGGGGTCAGCACCGCGGTGATCGCATGCGTGGAATCGAGATACAGCCGCGCCACGCGGTCGACATCCGCGGGGGTCACGGCCTTGTAGGCGGCGGCGATGGCGTTCGGCGAGGACAGGTTCTGGAAGGCCAGCGCCTGGGACCAACTGTTTGCAAGCCCGCTGATGCTGTTGTTGGCAAAGGCGAGCTGGGCCACTTCCTTGCGCTTGGCGGCCGCAACCAGCTCCGGCGACACGCCCTTGGAGGCTGCATCGGCCAGGATCGCACGCATGTGGGCCAGCAGAGGTGCCGGATCGCCGCCTTTCGGGAAGGCCGCGAGTGCGACCCCGAAGCCGACCGTCGCCTTGGGTTCATAGGCGAATTCGGCGGCCAGCGCCTGTCCCGCCGGCACCAGCCCGTAGAGGGCGCCGCGCTGGTCGCCGAGCACGTCGCACAGCACGTCGGCGGCGGCGAAATCCTTCGCCTGCAGGCCGGGCAGCCGGTAGGCGACGGTCGCGAACCCGACCGGATAGTCGGTGTCAAGCGCCAGCATTTGTGGCTTGACCGGTGTGAGCGCCACATCCGGTCGTGCCGGCAGCGTCTTGCGCGGGATCGCTGCGAATTCCGCCTTCACCTGGGCCAGCGCCTTGTCCGGATCGACGTCGCCCGCGATCACCAGGATCGCGTTGTTCGGCGCATACCACGCCTCGTAGAAATGCCGCAGCAAGGCCACGTCGGTGGCATCGAACGAGGGCCGCGTGCCGAGCGCGTCGTGCGCATACGGGGTGCCGGCGAACATCGCCGCCTGCACCTGCGAAATATAGGAATAGAACGGGCTGGAGAGGTCGCGCGACACCTCCTGCTCGATGGCGCCGCGCTCATGCTCCCAGTCTGCCGCGTTCAGGCTGAGGGCGCGCATGCGCAGCGCCTCGATATGCAGCAGTACGCCGAGATCCTCCGACGGCGCGGTATAGAAATACTGTGTCGCGGTCTCCGTGGTCTGGGCGTTGTAGCCGCCGCCGAGCCGCGCGCCGATCTCGGCGAGCTGGTTCTTGTCGAGCTCCCGGCTGCCGCGAAACATCATGTGCTCAAGCGCATGCGCGGTGCCGGGAAAGCCCTTCGGCGCCTCCAGCGAGCCCACCAGGTAGCTGATCTCCGACGTCACCACCGGTGCGAGCTGGTCGCGCACGATCACCACCCTCAGGCCATTGGCCAGCGTGTCGCGTAACACGTCATGGCGGACGCGTGCGTCGGCATAAGCGCCAGCCAGCGTCACGCCGAGAAACAGCCCAAATCCAGCCCGCCACTTCATGCCCTGCCCCATCCGCGATCCAACCGTCACGATATAGGCCAGCCACTCGGTTGACATAACCGCCCAGCCGATGGCGAGGTCGTGATCATGCTCCGAACGGCCCAGGATCGCCGCCACCTGCTCGCCTGCCTGCTGATCCTGACCGGCTGCGTCGCCTGGGCTGCCTGGCGCGGGCAGGACGTGAATTGGGACCTGCAGAACTACCACCGCTACGACGCCTTTGCCCTGTTGCACGGTCGTGGGGCGCGCGATGCGGCACCGGCCGGCCCGCAGAGCTTTCTCAACCCGCTGCCTTATCTGCTGCCCTACGCCCTGCACCGGCTGGCACCACCGCTCGCGGCCGGCCTGCTCGTCGCCGTCTCGCAGAGTGCAGCCCTGATGCTCGCGTGGGCGATTGCCTGGACGGTTTCGCGCCGGCTCCTGCCGGCGGCGCTGGCAACGCTTGCGGCCTGCACCGGGCCGATGGTGCTCGGCGAACTCGGCACCAGCTTTGCCGATCTGGGGCTCGCGGCACCGGCGCTGGCATCGCTGCTGATCGTGCTGCGCCGGCCACGCGGGCGTGCGGCCCTGCTGCTGGCCGGTGCCCTGACCGGAGCCGCCATCGGTATCAAGCCGACCAGCCTGTTCCTGTTGCCGGCACTGCTCGCGGCGAGTGCTAGGCTGGGGTCCGTCCGCAGTGCCTGCATCGTGCTCGCCGGCATCATGCTGGGAGGGCTGCTCGCCGATGGGCTGTGGGCGCTGCATCTCTGGCAGGTCTATGGCAGCCCGCTGTTTCCGTTCATGAACCGGCTGTTCCGCGCGCCTTCCGCCGCCTTCATCAATTTCAGCGACACGCGCTACCACTATCAGGGCCTGATGCACGCGCTGGCCATTCCGTTCCGGCTCGCAATCGGCTCGGACGCCACCGGCGAGGTGACGATCCGCGACGGCCGGATGGCGGTCGCCGCCTGCCTCGCGGTTCTGCGCCTCTGGCTCCACGCGCGCTTACGGCGGTTCGATGCGGGCGACGCGCTCGGCGCCTACCTGCTCCTCGGGCTCGCCGGCTGGCTGCTGCTCTGCCCGATCGAACGCTACGCGGTCAGCCTGGAGATCGTCTGCGGCCTGTTCGCCGTCGTCGCCCTGGCCCCGCGTCCCGCCGCGATGGCGCTCGCGGCCGTCACACTGGTGCTCACCACCAAACCCGCGGATTACTTCCACCGGCCCTGGTCGGAGGTGCTGCGGGTTCCGGCCGGCATCCCGCCCCGCGCCACCTACGGACTGCTGACGCACCCGCTGGGGATCTGGGTCGCCACTCCGCCCTACCCGGCTGCGAGCTTTGGGATGATGTCCACCCTGCTGCGGTCGCAGGGGATACTGGCGCGACGCACCGACCGGATTTTGGCTGCGAGCGACGGCCGTCTGTGGCTGCTGAACTACGACCTGCCGGTCATGCCGGTGGTGCGCGCCGAGATGCGCATTCACGGTTTCGTTCTGGCGCCCCCCTGCCTGCGCGCGGCCAGCCTGTTCTGGATCAATACCGTGTTCTGCCGTGGCGTACGCGTCGGCGCGCGCCCGCTCGCGGCCTCGAAACTGGTACTCGGCCAGAAGGTGCACTTTTCACGATCGGGCGCAGGGCTGATCTACGAGATCGACGGCTTCGCCCCAACCGACCCGGACGGCACCTGGGCCGAAGGCCACAGCTCGATCCTCGCCTTTCACCTCGACACGGCGACAGGGGCCGCCGGCGCCGTGCTGTCGTGGCGCCTTGCCGGTGTCGCCGGTGCGCCAGCACGGCATGTCGCGATCAGCGTGGACGACGGGCGGGCGCGAACCGTGACGCTCGGGGCGCCCAGCTATTTCGCGCAGACCTCGCTCTGCATCGCGCCGCGCCAAGGAGGCGGCACCGTACAAGTGCGGTTTGTTACCGATGATTCGCGCAGCCTTGCGCAACTGCATCTGGGCCGCGATCCGCGTCCGCTTTCGTTCAAGCTCTACGCGATGCGGCTGTCGCCCTTGAGTGCGACGTCACCAGGCTGCCCAGGAAGCCGATAGGCGCCGTCTCCGGCCGATATTGACTGACTGCTCACTCTTTAATAGGAGTTTTGGCATGGCGAGGTCGAAAAGCGACGACAAGCAGAACGCGATCAAGTCGGCGGCGATCCGGATTATCGCCGCTCAAGGCCTGAGCGCGCCCACGGCACTGATCGCAAGGCAAGCCGACGTGTCGAACGGTGCCTTGTTCACCTACTTTGCCACCAAGGCGGACCTGCTCAACCAACTCTACATCGATCTGAAGACTGAGACAGGTGCCGCCGCTCTCGCCGGACTGCCCGCAAAAAGTGATCTGCACGCACAGATCTCGCATATGTGGTCGTCGTGGCTGATGTGGGCGGCCGCGTCGCCCGAGAAGCGCCGCGCCCTGGCCCACCTCAGTGTCTCGGACGAGATCACCGCTGAAAGCCGGCAGGTCGCGCACCATGCACTGGCCGGGATTGGCGACCTTATTGAAAAGCTGCGCGCCAGCGGACCGATGCGCGACGTCCCGCTGAGGTTCGTCTTCGACCTGATGAACGCTGTTGCGGAGACCACCGTCGATTTCATGATCAAGGACCCCGCGGGCGCCCAGGCGCACAGTCAAACCGCCTTCGAAGCGGTGTGGCGGATGCTCGGGCGAAGAAGACTCGCAAAACCGAATGACTAACGACGTCGTCACAGGAAAAGCCGATGCCGGACCTCGCCGAGACGGATCACAAGCAACGAGCCTACGTCATCACCGGGCCCACATCCGGGATCGGCCGCGCCACCGCTTTCCAGTTGGCCAGGCACGGCACCATCGTCCTGGTCGGCCGCGACCCGCGCAAACTCGACGACGTGCAGAAGACGATTAAAAAAGCGGGTGGGCAGGCTTTGCCGGTCGTCTGCGACCTTTCCGAACCGTCGAGCGTCAGGAAGACGGTCCAAGACATCGTCGCGCTGGAACTCTCCATTATCGGGCTGGTCAACAATGCCGGTCTGCATCAAATGCGGCCCACGAAGAACTCCGTCGGCTGGGACCTGACCTTCGCCACCAACCATTTGGGTCCGTTCGCCCTGACCGAGGGTCTCGCGCCGCACATGGCCGAAGGCGGCAACCTGGTTTTCGTCGTCTCCGGCGTTGAGGACCCTGAACGCAAGCCTGCCGTGCTCGCGGGCTTCCGAGGCGGCCGCTATATCTCCGCCGAGGCGAGCGCCCGGGGCGAGTGGAAGGCCGGCGGTTCCGCCCTGCCCGGCGGCGATGCCTACGCGACGTCGAAGCAGTGCAACCTCGCCACGGTCCTGGCCTTCGCCCGGGACCGGCGCCTGCACTTCAATGCGGTTGAGCCAGGCTTTACGCCGAGCAGCGGCCTCTCGCGGGAAGCGGGCCCCGTGCTGCGTTTCTTGTTGAAGTACGTGCTGCCGCTCTTCGCTCCGATCGTGAAATACTGGAGTACGCCCAAGCGCGCCGCGGCCGTGATTACGAAGGTTGTCACGGACAAGTCGGGAGCGACGGGCGTCTACTACGATGACGCCGGCCGTCCGATGCAGGGATCTTCGCAAGTGCGCGATCCGGAGTTCGCCGAGCGGGTGGTGAGAGAGACACGGGGCCTGTTAAAGCAAGCGGCGCTCTGACCCTTGCTCTCAAATGACCACTGGTCATATTGTGTGACCGTCAGTCACTTTGAGGCTCGCATGGCTGCTGTCAAACAAAACTGGGCACTGGTTACCGGCGCCTCCAGCGGGCTTGGCGTCGCCTTGGCGACGGCGCTGGCAGCGCGGCAAAGCAACCTCATCCTGGTGGCGCGACGGGAGGGACCGATGCGCGAGCTTGCGGCCCGGCTCCGCGACACTTTCGGCGTCGAGGCAGTGGTCGAAGCCATTGACCTGTCCGAAGCGAATGCCGCCGCGGCTTTGGCCGATCGCCTCGACAAGCGGGGGGTTCAGGTGGATATCCTCGTCAACAACGCCGCCTTCGGCCTTGCCGGCGCGTTCGTCGAGCATGATCCGGAGCGCCTACGGTCCATGCTCTCGCTGGATATCGTGGCACTGACCGAACTGACCCAACTGTTCGGCAAGCGAATGGCCGCACGCGGACACGGCCATATCCTGCTCGTCGCCAGCCTCGCCGCCTACCAGCCGACCCCGCTGCTCGCAGCCTATGGTGCTGGCAAGGCCTATGTCCTGGCGTTCGGCATGGCCCTGCATGTGGAACTGGCACCAAAGGTCGGCGTGACCGTGCTTACGCCGGGTTTAATGAACACCGGCTTCAATGAGGTATCGGGGTTCAAGCCGAAAGCGGGAGCCCTACAGCGGACGGTGCTGGCGCCCGCTTCGGTGGCCGAGATTGGCCTCGATGCCCTGTTCGCCGGCAAGTCTAGCGTGGTCGCCGGTCGGTTGAACGGGATCATGGCGTTCAGCACGCGCCTGATGTCGCGGCATCAGCAGGCGAAGATGGTGTTGCGCATGTCGAAGGGTTGAATGTCATCCATGGTTCGGCACGCGATCGCCCCGCTGGACAAGGAGGCTCGACGAGAGGCGATCCTGCGAGCGGCAAGCGACCTTTTTATTGCCGGTGACGGAACATTGCCCTCCGCCGCCGAGATCGCCGCGGCCGCGGGGCTCGCGAAGGGCACAGTCTATCTCTATTTCCGGACCAAGGAGGAGATCTTCATGGCGCTCCTGCTGCAAGGTCTGGAGATCCTGCTGAGCGCCATTGCCACGATTTTTCGCCTGGCGAAAGGGAAGCATGCGGACAAGGTTTCGGTCTTTTGCGCGACCTATATCGACCACCTGCATCGATATCCTGAACTCCTGCGGCTCGACGCGCTCGGCTACGCGATGCTCGAAAACAACATCGAGCCGACGAAGCTACGAATGTTCAAGCGCGGCTTTGCTGAAAAGCTCGTGCAGACCGGGCAAGTCATCGATCAGGCGCTCAAGCTGACGGACGGCCGCGGCGTGCGCCTGGTCATGCGGACCTTCGCGTTGACACGCGGCCTCTGGCAATCGTCGCGCCTGTCGGAGCATGATGAAAGCTTCGAGGGCGAACCGATCCTGGCGGCCATTCACCCGGAGTTCAGCACCGAGCTACGCGAAGCCTTGACGGAATACTGGCGCGGGGCCTTGGCAGGCCCGAAATGACTTATGCCGGCGTCGCCAGGATATCGATATGGTCGATGCCGCGGGCGCGGTGTGCCGCCAGCACGTCCGCCCATCGTTGTTGCATCGGCGTCAGCGTGCCGTCCGGCTCGATCACGGAGACTTCGTAGCCGAAGCCGCCGAGCCAGCGCAGATAGGCTTCGCCGTCGACGCAGGAGATGCCGGGCATGGCGCCGGGCGAGAACTCGCTGACGATCAGCGGACGGTCGCGCGCGATCGTCTGGCGACAACCGAGCAGGGCGGTGTATTCGCCGCCATCGACGTCGACCTTGATGAAGTCGATGCGGCGCTCCGGCGGGATCAGGCAATCCAGTGACAGGCTCGGGACCGTGCGAGCCGACAGCATTGCCTCCAGGCCGGCTGGTACCTCCGAGGCGGTGCCGGTGGATTGCGCGCTGTGCAGCGCCAGCAGCCCGGTCGCCGGGCCGGCAGCGACCTGCGCCACCTGGACCTGGGCGAAGCCGTTGAGTTGTCGGCTGCATTCCAGCAGACCGGCATTGCGCGCATTCGGCTCCACCGCCAGCACATAGCCCGCATCGCCCACCAGGGACGCCGAGAGCATGGTGAAGAAGCCCATATTGGCGCCGATATCGATGACACCCATGCCAGGCCGCAGGATCTGGCGGAACAGGGCCGCGATCTCCGGCTCGTAGCCGCCGCCGGGGATGTGTCGGCCGACGGCAGGATCGCTCACATCGCAATAGATCCGGAAACCTTCGAGTTCGGCGAGGAGGATGTCGCCGGGACCGCCGATGGCGAGCAGGCCGCGACGGGAGAACTCCAGGCTGCCGAGATAGCTCGCCACCACCCCGGGCAGCGCCTGGCCCGCCATCTGGGAGTGCCCGGTCCACTCCTCAGGGTTCGGGTTGCGGCCGAGCAGCAGGCGAAAGCAGTAGTAGATGTCGGCGGGCGAGGCCTCGGCGGGGAAGTCCAGGGTCCACGGGTGCTGCGGGACGATCATGGGGCCTCCTCGATGCGGACGACGCCGGCGACCAGTTTCAGCGCCTGCGCCAGGCGCGGTGTCACCCGATAGGGCTCGGGGAGTGCCACTTCGAGGTCCTGCGAGGCATCCAGGCAGGGCATCAGCACCACCCGGCCGCGGCCGCCGCGCTCGCGGTGGAGGATGGCGCCGATCGAGGCCAGCGCCTCCGGTCGCTCGACCCAGATACGCATCTCGGCCGCCGCGTCCGCCGCTGCCCGGTCGAGCTCGACCACGTCCTGGCCGGTGACGCGCAGCATCTCGCCCTCCATGCGCAGATCGGCGGTGACCAGCACCGCGCGTCCGGCCACCAGCATGTCGCGCACGCGGCTCAATACCTCGGAGAACAACGTTACCTCGCAGGCGCCGGAGGCATCCGACAGGCGCACCCAGGCCATGCGTCCGCCGGTGCGGGTCGGGCGTTCCTTGCGGTCGACGACGCAGCCGGCGATCTTCACCCGGCCGATGCCGGCTAGTGCGGCCGCCTCCAGGCCGGTGCAGCGTGTGGTTCCCAGGCGGCGCAGCAGGCCGGCGTAGCTGTCGAGCGGGTGCGCGGTCAGATGGAAGCCCACGGCATCCGCTTCCATGCCGAGCCGCTCAATGCCCGGCCAGTCCGGCACGTCGGGCAAGCGCAGCGTCTCGGGCTGCGCCGCACCCCCGAACAAGCCGGTCTGCCCGCTCGCGGCCTCCTCCGCCTGCGCCTGGGCGCGTCGCAGGATGGTCTCGGCGGCCATGAACAGGCGCGCACGGTTCGCATCAAGCGTATCGAAGGCGCCGGCACGCGCCAGGTTCTCGATCTGCATCTTATTGACCTGGCGGGCATCGACGCGTGAGGCGATGTCGGCGATGTCGGCGAACGGACGCGGCCCACGCGCGGCCACCAGCGCCTGCATCGCGCCGAGCCCGACCTTCTTGATCGCGGCCAGCGCATAGCGGATCGACTGGGTGCCGTCCTCGGCGACTTCAACGATGAAATCGGCGTCGGAACGGTTGATGTCGGGCGGCAGCACCCGCACCCCCAGCCGCTCGGCCTCCTGGCGCAGGGCCGCGAGCTTGTCGGTGCGCTCGCGCGACAGCGACATGCAGGCGGCGAGGAAGGCCACCGGATGGTTCGCCTTCATCCAGGCGGTCTGATACGAGACCAGGGCGTAGGCCGCCGCGTGCGACTTGTTGAAGCCGTAGTCGGCGAACTTCGCCATCAGCTCGAACACCTCGACGGCCTTGTCGCGCCCGATCCCGCGCGCCACCGCACCCTCGGTGAAGATGTCGCGCTGCTGGTCCATCTCGGCGCGGATCTTCTTGCCCATCGCCCGGCGCAGCAGGTCGGCGGAGCCCAGGCTGTAGCCGCCCATCTTTTGCGCGATCTGCATCACCTGCTCCTGGTAGACCATGATGCCGTAGGTCTCGGCCAGAATCTCGCGCAGCTCCTCATGCGGCGGCTGCCAGGGCTCGCCATGCTTGCGACGGCAGTAATCCGGGATGTTGGCCATCGGTCCGGGCCGGAACAGGGCGACCGCGGCGATCAGGTCGGCGATGCGGGTCGGGCGCATCTGTTTGAGCACGTCGCGCATGCCCGCACCCTCGAACTGGAACACGCCGGCGGTGTCGCCGCGCGCCAGCATCTCGTAGGTGCGGACGTCGTCCAGCGGCAGGCGGGCGAGATCAATTTGCGTGCCAAGGGCCGCGAGCATGCGCAACCCGCGCTGCAGGATGGTCAGCGTGGTGAGGCCGAGGAAGTCGAACTTCACCAGGCCAGCCTGCTCGACATACTTCATGTTGAACTGGGTGACGAGGGTGTCGGTCTTCGGGTCGCGGTAGAGCGGCACCAGCTCGACCAGGTCGCGGTCGCCGATCACCACGCCGGCGGCATGCGTGCTGGCGTGACGATAAAGGCCTTCGAGCTGCAAGGCGGTCTCGAGCAGCCGGCGCACCCCCTCGTCGCTGTCGCGCATCTCCTGCAATCGGGTCTCGCCCGCGATCGCCTGCGCCAGGGTCACGGGCTTCGCCGGATTGTTGGGGATCAGTTCGGCGACCTTGTTGACCATGCCGTAGGGCAGGCCCTGCACCCGGCCGACGTCGCGCACCGCGGCGCGCGCCTGCAGCTTGCCGAAGGTGATGATCTGCGCCACCCGGTTCTGCCCGTATTCCTCGCGCACATAGGCGATCACCTCGTCGCGACGATCCTGGCAGAAATCGATGTCGAAGTCGGGCATCGAGACCCGCTCGGGATTGAGGAAGCGCTCGAACAGCAGATCGAACGGGATCGGATCGATATCGGTGATGGTCAGCGCCCAGGCGGCGAGCGACCCGGCGCCCGAGCCGCGGCCGGGTCCGACGGGAATGTCGTGCGCCTTGGCCCATTGGATGAAGTCGGCGACGATCAGGAAGTAGCCGTCGAAGCCCATCTTGGAGATCACGCCGAGCTCGAAAGCCAGCCTGTCGGCATAGCGGGTGCGTGTCGCCTCGCCCGCGTCCATTGCGGTGAGGCGGGCCGCAAGCCCTGTCTGCGCCATCGCGGCCAGGGTCTGCGCCTCGTTCGCGCCATCGTGCAGCTTGGCGCAGGCGGGCAGCAGCGGCTTGCGGGTCTCCACCATCACCGCGCAGAGCTGGGCGACCGCGAGCGTATTGTCGCACGCCTCCGGCAGGTCGGCGAACAGTGCGCGCATTGCCGACGCCGGCTTGAACCAGTGCTCGGGTGTCACCCGCCAGCGGTCGCGCTCGGCGAGCGTCCGGCCTTGCGCGATGCAGAGCAGCGCGTCGTGCGCCTGGTGCATCGCGGGAGTGGCAAAGAAGCACTCGTTGGTGGCGACCAGTGGCAGGCCGAATTCGTCGGCGAGACCGATCAGACCCGGCTCGATCGCCCGCTCCGACGGCTCGCCGAAGCGGTGCAGCTCCATCATCGCACGGTCGCCGAACGCCTCCCGGAGTGCCGCGATCAGGTGCCGGGCTGCCTCCGGCTGCCGCTCGGCAAGCAGCCGCGCAAGCGGGCCGCGCATGCCGCCGGTGAGCAGCACCAGGCCTTCGGCATGCGCGCTCAGCGTGTCGAGCGAGACGAACGGATCGGCCGGGTCGCTCCGGAGGAACCCCGATGACGACAGTCGCTGCAGATTGTCCAGCCCGCGCGCGTCGCGTGCCAGCACCACCAGCGGCGCGCGCACGGTTTCGGTGGCAAGCATCACCTGACAGCCGATAATCGGCTGCACGCCACGGCCGGTGCAATATTGCGAGAATTCGAGGGCGCCGAACAGGTTGGCGGTGTCGGTGATCGCGACCGCCGGCATCCGCTCGGTTTGGGCCAGCGCCGCGATGTCCGGTATCCGGATCGCGCCCTGGCTGAGCGAGTAGGCGGAGTGCACGCGCAGATGCACGAAGTCGGCGCGGGTCATCGGCGGGACCGCAACAGGCCCACCGCCGCGCGCAGCGGTCGGGTCACGCGCCAGGAGGTCGAGGCACGCAGCAGCGCCACTTCGTGCTGGAGAGAAGCGAGGTCGGGCAGCAGATGGCTGGGACGCAGCACCACATCGCAGAACATCCGGGTCTGCAACGCCAGATACTGCATGCCCCAATCATGCTCGATCATGAATTCGTGCGTGGCGTTGACCACGCCGTAGGGGATCGTGGCGCCCAGTTCGGCGACCATGATGTAGTCGTTGACGATGATCCACCCATCGTCGCGCACCTTGCGCCCGGCAACCGCAAGATCGCGTCGCACGAACTCGTAGCGATGGTCGGCATCGACATAGATCACGTCCAGGCTGCGATCCTCGAGCTGTTCGAGGCAGTCGGCACTGTCCCCCTCCAGCACACGCATGCGCCCCGAGCCGATACGATCGGCAAAGCCGGAGCGATAGGATTGGGCATGGGTGCCGCCGCCGAACAGGGTTTGCGTCGGCTGCCCCCAGAGTGTGTCGAGCTCGTGCAGCCGGAATTCGTCGATGGCGACGAACAAGCGCGGCGCGCAGACCGACAGCACCAGCCGCGAGAACCCGCCGGTGCCGACCCCGACCTCGGCAAATTCGCAGCCTTTGGGGAGTAGCGGCAGGATCGCCTCGCGGTTGGGCAGAACGCTTGCACCATGCAGCAGGCGTGCGGGCAGCGTGGGCGCTTCGGGGGGCAGTGTCATCGTCGTGTTATGCTGTAGGAGTGCCGGGCATGCACGTCGAAAGAAGCCTGCCGGCGGTCGGCATCGTACTCTGCGTCGCCATTCTGGCAGCGCATGCAGGGCTGCTGGGCGAGGCGCACTGGCGCGGGGACGATTATATCTGCGCTGCCTTCGCCCGCGATTTCGGTTGGCGCTATCTGTGGCAGGCGCGAATCGACGGCTGGAGCCCGCGGCCGCTCTCGGAACTGGTGTATTTCGGGTATGGCCGCCTCGCGGCTGCGTTCATGCGGCCGTTTACCGTGCCGTTCCTCGGCCTGCTCTGGGGATTGCTGTTCGCCACGGTGCTGATCACCGCGCGCGCCGCAAACGCCGTGCGGATCCTGATTGGGCTCAGCGTCGCGTGCATGTTCCTGCTCGGGCATAGGATCGCCGAGCTTTTTTTCTGGCCGGCTGGCGCCGTCGCATACCTGACCACGCTGGCCGCGAGCAGCCTCGCCTTGTTCCTGCTGATCGACGGCCGGACCACAAGCAGCGCTGGCCGCCTCGCTTTGTCGGCGAGCCTCGTCGCCTGTGCTGCCAGCAGCGAGACGGGCGCCATCGCCGCGGTGCCGCTGAGCGTGCTCCTCGCCGCAAGCCAGCCGCGTCCCGTGCTCCTGCTGGTGCCGCCGCTGCCGGTCGCGGGATTCGTCCTGTTCACCCTGGCGCACCACCGTATGGTCTCCCCGGAGGCCATCCGCCAACTCGGGGTGATGCACCATCTGGCGTCGAGCCTGCGTCCGGTGCCCCGCGACCTGCTCGCCGACCTGCTCTCGCTGTGGCCGGCGAAGCTCTGCCTGGTGGCCGGCTTGCGTTGGAGCAGCCCGGGTTCGGCACCCGCCCGGCAGCCGCGCCGCACGTTGGCGGTGTTCGCCGCAGCGCTGGTCGTGGCCGCCGCGGCCAGCATCGCCGCCGGCTATTACCAATTCGGGACGTCCTGCTGCCAGCGCCACGACAGCCTGCGGCAATGCTGGATCGTGCTGGCGCTTGCCGCGCTGGCGGTGGCGTCAACCCGTTGGCCGCCCGGATTACCGACGCGTCGACTCGGTCCGGCAATGCTGATCCTGGCCTGCCTGATCGGCCTCGCACCCCGTCTACCGGCGCTGCTGGCGGACTATCGGCTGATGCCGGCTATTGCCACGACACTTCGTGCCAACTGGCAGGCCGGTCGCATGCCGGACATAGGCGCGATGACTTTCCGACTTCCGCCCAGGACGGCGCTCGCGGGGGGTCTTGGCATTCCCCCCGGCAGTTACCGCGAACCCGCCGCAGGCGACTGGACCGCGCACGGGATCATGGACTTCTTTGGCAAGCGGCGGATCGCCATCTTGGCGCCCCCGTGAGACGGGTCAGGCCTTTTTGCGCAGGTCGCTCAGCCAACTGACATGCTTGCCGAGGCGCTGGCAGATCGCCCCCGGCTCCATACCCTGCTGCAGCAAGCTCAGCGCGCGGCTTCGCAAGGCGGCCTGATGAGCGAGCAGGCGCGGACTCTCCTCCGGCCCGACCGCAGGGGCTGCGGCGGCGCGCCGGTCGTAGATGGCGTCGCGACGGCGCTTCTCGCGCGCCAGCAGCTCGAACACCTCGTGCGGGACCAATCCCATTGTCTGTGCCGCTGCCTTGACCGGCATGCCGCGTTCATGGATCAGGCGCCATGCCTGGGTCGCCGGCGTGTCACGGCTCATCACTGCCTCGCTCAACTTTCACTTCCGCTTCTCAGACTGTTGCTTACTGGACCCAGTTTCGGCTCTTTCGCGGATGAACACCAGCTTTCTTGTTGACGTGTGTCCCAAAGCTTCGTCAACGCAGCCGCCATGACCCCCGTACCCTGGCGCTTCTGGATTGATCGCGGCGGTACTTTCACCGATATTGTGGCATGCGATCCGCGGGGCCGGCTATCGGCCAGCAAGCGGCTGAGCCAGGATGCGAAAGGGAGCGACGCGGCTTTGGCCGGGATTGCGGCCGCCCTCGGGCTGCCCGCGGGTACTGAGATTCCGCCGGGCCTGGTCGGCAGCGTCCGCATGGGCACCACGGTCGCCACCAACGCTCTGCTCGAACGGCACGGCGCGCGCGTGCTGCTGCTGACCAATCGCGGCCTCGGCGACCTGCTACGAATCGGCGACCAGTCGCGCCCCGACCTGTTCGCGCGCGCCATCGCACGACCGCCCCCGCTGCACGAGCGCGCCTGCGAGATCGACGGCCGCCTCGCCGCCGACGGACAGGAAATCACTCCCCTCGACGAGGACACGGCGCGTGCGCTGCTCGCCCAGGCCCGCGACGACAGCATCGAGGCCTGCGCGATCGCGCTGCTGCATGCCTGGGCGTATCCCGTGCATGAGCGCCGGCTCGCCGAACTGGCGCGCGAGGCGGGCTTCACCCAGATCTCGGTCAGCCACCAGGTCAGTCCACATCTGCGTCTGGTGCCGCGGGCGCAGACCACGGTGCTCGACGCGGCCCTATCCCCGGTGCTTTCTCGCCATGTCGGTCACCTCGCCGCAGCACTTCCCGGCACCAGGCTGCTGTTCATGCAATCGCATGGCGGGCTCGCCGGCGCCGGGCGCTTCTCCGGCCGTGATGCGATCCTCTCCGGACCCGCCGGCGGCATCGTGGGTGCGGCGCGCACCGCCGAACGCGCGGGTCTCGCGCGCATCATCAGCTTTGATATGGGCGGCACTTCGACCGATGTCGCGCTGTATGACGGCACGCTGCAAGGGGGGGGCTTCGAGCGGCGCCTGGAGAGCCGCGTCGCCGGGCTGGCGCTGCGGGTGCCGATGATGGCGATCCATACCGTCGCCGCCGGCGGCGGGTCGGTGCTGCGCTTCGACGGTGCGCGCATGCGCGTCGGACCCGAGAGCGCCGGTGCGTTCCCTGGGCCGCGGGCCTATCGCAATGGCGGCCCGCTGACCGTCACCGACGCCAATCTGCTGCTCGGCAATCTCCGCGCCGAGCGCTTTCCCGCCTTGTTCGGCCCGAACGGCGACGCCCCGCTCGATCTCGACGCGGTGCAGGCAGGCTTCGCCGACATGGCGGACGCAGTCGCGGCCGAGACGGGCACCCGCCACACGCCGCACGCCTTGGCCGAGGCGTTCCTGCGCATCGCGGTCGCCAATATGGCCAACGCGATCCGCGAGATCTCTGTGCGCCGCGGCGAGGACCCGGCCAACTTCGCGCTGCATTGCTTCGGCGGCGCCGGCGGCCAGCATGCCTGCCAACTTGCGGATGCACTCGGCATGCGCACGATCCTGGTGCACCCGCTCGCCGGCGTGCTCTCCGCCTATGGCATGGGCCTGGCCGAGCAGAGCGTGCTGCGCGAACGCTCCATCGATATCGCCTGGGCCCCAGACACGTTCGCGCGCCTTGCGGGAATTTGCGACACCCTCGCCAACGAAGCCACGGCCGCTCTCGCGGACGAGACCGACCCCGGCACCGAGACCGCAATCGATCGGCGGCTGCATCTGCGCCAGGCAGGCAGCGAGGCCGTGCTGATCGTGCCGTTCGGCGACCTGGCAAGCGTGCACGACGCCTTCGCTCGCCAGCATCGTGCCCGCTTCGGCTTCGACGAGCCGGACCGCGCGATCATCGTCGATGCCATAGGCGTGGAAGTGCGCACCGTCACGCCGCCGCCGCCGGCACCCTCTCTCGCCATCCGCGCGAGCGGCGAGGCGCCGCATGCGGACCGCACCGTCCTGCACCGCGACGGGTGCGCGCTGGACGCGGCCTTGTTCGACCGCGCCGACCTGCGCGCCGGCGATGTCCTGTCCGGCCCTGCTTTGGTGATCGAGGCCAACGCCACCACTGTCATCGAGCCCGGCTGGACGGCGCGGATCACCGACCTCGGCAATATGATCATCGAACGCAGCGCTGCCGCCGGCAACCATGTCGAGCAGCCCGAGCCCGCCTTCATCGAGCTGTTCAACAACCTGTTCATGCATATCGCCGAGCAGGGTGGCACGGTGCTGCAGAACACCGCGCGCAGTGTGAACATCCGCGAGCGGCTGGATTTCTCCTGCGCCCTCTTCGACGCCGAGGGCCGGCTGGTGGCCAACGCGCCGCACGTGCCGGTGCATCTCGGCGCCATGGGCGAGAGCGTGCGCAGCGTGCTGCGACGGCGCGCGCAAAGCCTGCGGCCTGGCGACGTCATCGCCCTGAACAACCCGTTCGACGGCGGCACGCATCTGCCCGACATTACGGTCATTACTCCGCTGTTCGATCCCGACAGCGGCCGGCTGCTGTTCTTTGCCGGCGCCCGCGGCCATCACGTCGATATCGGCGGCACCACCCCGGGCTCGACCCCGGCCTTTTCGCGCCATTTGGGCGAAGAGGGCGTCGTCATCGACGATTTCCTGCTGGTCAGCGACGGCCATCTGCGCGAGGCCGAGTTCCGGGCGTTGCTGGGAAGCGGTCCGCATCCGGCCCGCGATCCAGACACCAACCTTGCCGACATCCGCGCCCAGATCGCCGCCAACGCCCGGATCGTCGCCGAACTGCAACGGGCGCTGGCCGCGCACGGCGCCGACACCCTCGCGCGCGCCACACGCCTGGTCATGCGCAACGCCGAGGCCAGCGTGCGCCGCACCCTCGCCCACCTGCAAGACGGGCAATTCACCGCCGCGATGGACGATGGCGGCAGGCTGTGCGTTGCCGTCCGCAAGAATCCCGATGGTGCCACGATCGACTTCACCGGCACCTCGCCGCAGCGCGCCGACAACTTCAACGCCCCGCCCGCGGTGCTGCGCGCGGTGGTGTTGTATGTGTTCCGCTGCCTCGCCGGCGACGACATCCCGCTCAATGACGGCTGCCTGGCACCATTGCGGATCGTCATCCCGCCCGGCACCTTGCTCTCACCAGCGCCGGGAGCCGCGGTGGTCGCCGGCAACACGGAAATCTCCCAGGTCGCCTGCAACGCATTGTTCGCCGCCCTCGGCGTGATGGCCGCAGGCCAGGGCACGATGAACAACCTGCTGTTCGGCGATCGCACCCGGCAGTATTATGAGACGATCTGCGGAGGCACCGGCGCCGGGCCGGGCTTCGATGGTGCCGATGCCATCCACAGCCATATGACCAACACCCGCATGACCGACCCAGAGGTGCTGGAACTGCGCTATCCCGTGCGCGTCGAGGCGTTCGCCGTGCGCCCGGGCTCCGGCGGCGACGGGGCCATGCGTGGCGGCTGTGGCGCGATACGCCGGCTGCGCTTTCTCGCCCCGATGCAGGGGGTGCTGGTCGCATCGAGTCGCGCCGTGCCGCCGTTTGGACTGGCCGGCGGACTGCCGGGGACAGCCGGCCGGCAATGGATCCAACGCGCCGACGGCCGCATCGAGCCGCAAGCAGGCGTCGCGCAGATGCAGCTCGAGGTCGGCGACCAGCTGATCGTCGAGACCCCAGGCGGCGGCGGCTACGGCAACCCGGACGGTCGAGCGAAATCCAGGGCGGACAGGAAGGCTCGCGGTTCATCGACGTAGAACGCGACGTCCAACCCGCCGGCCGATTGCGCGCTCGACGAGCCGCGGCGAAGACGGATCGCGACGTTGGGCGGCTCGAACAGCCACATCTTCACGACCGGCGACTTCGGCGCGCCGTCGCTTGCATCGACTGAGACAATATCGCGGAGTTGCAGCTCCAGCTCGCGCAACGCACCGTTGCGCAGCAGCAGGTGATCCGAATGCAGCTCGATCGGTCGGATGTAGAGTGACTTGGCTAAGCCTGCGACATAAAGGCCGCCGAGCGCCCCGATTTTGGTTGCAACCCAGGCCCATCGCACCGTCCAGTGCGCGACAACGAGGTGGGTGACGCAAACCTCCGGGACGGTTGCAAAGAAAATCACCCAGCATAATGCCAGGTCGATCCCGTTGCGGTGATAGGCAAAGATCCGGATCGATCCCCCTGTCGGCTTCCGCCGCCACTGAAGTAACAACGATCTCAGGATTGCCATTTCGCGATACGCGATGGAGATCAAAACCGCGGGCAGCACACCCTCGAAGGCCGTACGGAGGTTGGCATTGGGCTCCTTCGCTTGCGCGATCCTGACCCAGGCCAGGGCCAGCGAGATGCTCATCACGACCAGGACGATCGTTACCGAGCCGCAAGCACTTCCAACAACGTCATGTCGCACCCGTGCCGGGAGCAGCAGATACCCGGCCGTCATCCCCACAAGCGCAAGCATGGCTTTCTGGAGACGCGCATCGTTGCCGTGATGCGCACCCGTGCGACGGCAAAACCATCCAGCGGCGATCAGCATGAGCAGCAGAGCAGCGCCGGGCCATACTCTGACCGGAAGATGACGGAAGAGCCAGAATCGCACCAGAAGAGAAGCAACGGCCCACGCGGCTAATGCACCATAACGTCGCGCCACCTGCGCAGACCTGATCTGGTTCATGTCCATGGGGGCTCGGCCGCGTTCAATGCCTGGCGCTCCTCGCGTGAAGTAGTGGTATGTGCAGGTTACATCTTTGGTCGGTGACCTTCCATATGATCCGCTGGTCCTGATGCATCTGGACATCGCCCCCGGCTTGTCCATCGACGCGAACGCGCTCGAGATCAGCTTCATCACCGCCGGCGGCCCGGGCGGGCAGAACGTCAACAAGCTTGCCACCGCGGCGCAGCTTCGCTTCGATCTGCGCGCCAGTGGCCTGCCGCCGCCGCTACTGACACGGCTGGCGGTGCTTGCCGGCAGTCGGCTGACCCGCGAGGATGTCATCGTCATCACCGCGCGCGAGTTCCGCTCTCAGGAGCGCAACCGGCAGGCGGCGATCGCGCGCCTGGCGGAGCTGATCGCCGAGGCGGCGAAGGTTCCGATCCGGCGCCGGCCGACCAAGGCCTCCCGTGGCGAGCGCCTGCGACGGCTCGAAGCCAAGAGCCACCGTGCCGCCACCAAGCGGTCGCGCGCGCTGCCCGAGCAGGATTGAGGAGGTGGACCAGGCCTCTCCGCTGTCACGCACGGCCGTCAGCACCGTGGCGGGGCAAGCGTTGCGCGATGCCTTGGCCGCGCATGGACCCACGGCGCTCTATTGCGTGCGAACCCTGGCGGCGGTGGCGCTGGCGCTCTATGTCGCCTTTTCGCTGCAGTTGGAGGCACCGTCGTCAGCGGCGGTCACCGTGCTGATCGTCGCCAACCCGGTCAGCGGCGCGCTGGTCTCGAAAAGCCTGTGGCGCCTGCTCGGCACCCTGATTGGCGCTGTGCTGGCGGTGGTGCTGATGGCAGCCTTCGCGCAGACGCCGCTGCTGTTCTTCATCATGTTCTCGCTGTGCATCGGCGCCGCCTGCGTCGTCTCCACCCTGCTGCGCTACTTCAAGGCCTATGCCGCGGTGCTCGCCGGCTACACCATCATTATTGTCTGTAACCCGGCGTTTGCCAATCCGAACGACATCTTCCCGAGCGCCTTGTCGCGGGTCTCGGCGGTCTCGGTCGGCATTGTCTCGGCGGCCCTGGTGTTCCTGCTGACCGAGCTGCGCGCGCCCTCGCGCCTGACGGAGGCCTCGCTCGGGCTGATCCGCGATACCGGCGCGGCCCTTGCCATGCATTTCGGCGGCGGCGGCGGCGAAGACCGCGAGGCGCTGCTGACCCGGGCGAATGGCCTGCACGAGATCATCGAATATGCGGCTGCCGACAGCAGCGCGGTGGCGCGCCGGGCGGGAACGCTCAGGCTGGGTGCGGCCGACCTGATGGGCAGCCTCTCGGCGCTGCATCCACGCACATCGAGCCTGGAACCCGGCCGCCTCGCGGACCAGGTGGCACGTGCCACCGCAGCGCTTGGCTGCATCGCCGTGGACGCGCCGGATGCGGTGCTGCATCAACTCACCCAGGCGCGCGAGAGCCTCGCGGCCATGCTGGAGGCACCGACTGCCGATCTCGTTGGCCTCGGCGACGTTGACCGCGCGCATGACCTGCTCGGCCGCCTGCATGACGCGATCGTCCGGCTGACCGACGTGGCCCCCAGCCAGCGCCACAGCCGGCTGCGACCGTTCCTGGACTGGCCGACGGCGCTGCGTAACGGCGCACGCGGCGGCATCGTCACCATGCTCGCCTGCCTGTTCTGGTATGTCACGCAATGGCCGAGCGGCCCGACACTGTTGGCTTTCCTGGTGCCCGCCGCCTGCCTGCTTGCCACCAACCCGAGCGCCTCGCGCGCCAGCGTCGATTTCTCGATCGGCACCCTGCTCGCGATCCCGGCGAGCTGGTTCTGCGAGACCTTTCTGCTGTCGCGGATCGACGGCTTCCCGCTGCTGATCGCGGCCCTCGGGGTGTGCCTGCTGCCGGGGATCTGGCTGCAGTTCCACCCCCGCCATGGCCTGCGCGCCTTCGGTTACGTGGTGTTTTTCAATGCGATGATCGCCGTAGGCAACCCGATCAGGTTCAACGATATCACCCTGCTCAATGGGTGGCTTGCGTTCATCATTGGCGCCGCCAGCCTGATCGTGGTGTTCCGCGTGCTGCTGCCGGCCAATGCGACGCGCGACAGTAACCGGCTCTCGCGCGCCCTGGCCCGTGCGGCGGCCTCGGCCGCTTCCGGCAGGCGCGCGCCCGATCGCGCGGTCTGGGAATACCAGCAGATGCAAAAGGTGCTGCGCCTGATCCAGCGGCTGGCCGGGGTGGATGCCGCCCGCAGGCAGCGCGTCACGGATTGCGCCCTGATCGCGGTCGAGATCGGACGCTGCGTGCTGCGGCTGCGCGCCATGCTGCCCGGGCTCTCACCGGAGACGGCGGAATGCGTGGCGGCGGCGCTGCGCGCGGCGGCAGACCTGCGCCGCGACCCGCTCGCGGCCGCCGACATGGTGGCGAACGCCGCGGCGACGCTCGCGGCACAGCCGGCGATGCCGGTGCAGGTCGCGCGCGCGGCCGCCCTGTTGGGCGAGATCGCGCGCCTGATTAAGGCGATACCGCATTTCCTCGCGCGCGACTTCAGGCTCGCCGATGCTGGCTGAGGTGCATGTCGCCGGCGTGCTGTTCGCACCGATCGTGCTGTATGCCCTGGCGGCGTTGGCGCTCCTGCTCGTCCTGCGCGCGGTGCTGTGGCGCGCCGGCTTCATGCGTCTGGTCTGGAACCTGCCGTTGTTCGAGCTGGCGCTGTATCTGTGCATCCTGTCGTTGCTGGTGTTGCTGGTCTGAAGATGAAGTCCTCCCTCCCTTTGATCCGCGCCGTGGTGCAGGTCACCCTCACCCTCGCCGTAGTGGTCGCGGCCCTGGTGCTCGGTGCGGCGCTCTGGCGCACCTACATGCTGGCCCCCTGGACCCGTGACGGAAGGGTGCGTGCCTATGTGGTCGATATTGCCCCAGAGGTCTCCGGCACGGTGGTATCGGTGATGGTCCGCGACAACGAACAGGTCCGGCGTGGAGAGCCGCTGTTTCAGATCGACCCAACCCGCTTCCGTCTGGCGATCGCCCAGGACCAGGCGCATTTGCAGACCGCCCAGGAGGATCTGCGTCTGCGCCAGTCCGACGCCAAGCGCCGCCAGGGCCTCGGCGGCATCGTCTCGGCGGAGGAGCGCGCGCGCGTCAATTCGGTGGCAAGCACCGCGCAGGCATCCGTCGACGCGGCGCAGGCGGCGCTCGATGTGGCCAGGCTCAATCTCGCCCGTGCGACGCTGTATGCGCCGGTCAATGGCTACGTTACCAACCTTGCCCTGCGCCAAGGCGATTATGTCGGGGCCGGCCAGGCCCGTATTGCCCTGATCGATTCCGATAGCTTCTGGGTATATGGCTATTTCGAAGAGACCAAGCTTGGCGGGATCCATGTCGGCGAGCCGGCCTCGATCAAGCTCATGGCCTATGCGCCACTGCTCACCGGCCATGTCGAGAGCATCACCCGCGGTATTCAGGACCAGAACGGCACCGCCAACGGCCTCGGCCTGCAGGACGTCAACCCGGTGTTCACCTGGGTGCGCCTGGCCCAGCGCATTCCGGTGCGCATCCATATCGACCACATCCCTGCCGGTGTGCTGCTGGCCGCAGGCATGACCTGCTCGGTCAGCGTCGGCACCGGGCGGCGGCGCGCGCCGCTGCAGAGCTGGCTCGAGACCCATCTTTGAGGCGCCCATCTTCAAGGCGATCTTGGGGAGCGGCGCTGCTGCTGCTGCTGTGCCGCTGCACGGTCGGGCCCGACTACCACCCGCCGCGCACCAAAATCCCCATTGGCTGGACCGAGCATGCGGCGACACCAGCGGAGATCGCGCGCACCGAGGCGCGCATGGCGGATTGGTGGGCGGCGTTCCGTGATCCGGTGCTCGACCGGCTGGTAGCCCGGGCGATCGCCGGCAACCTCGATCTGCAGATCGCGGGAGAGCGGCTGCTGGCGGCGCGCGACGTGCGCGAGGAACTCGCGGGCACGCTGGCGCCGCAGATCGACGCCACCGGCGAGGCGGGCATCCAGCGCTTTTCGACGACCCTCGAGTTCCCGCCGCTGCCCGGCGTGTCCTCGAGCAATCGGCTCTGGAGCCCGGGTTTTACCGCGAGCTGGGAGCTCGATGTGTTCGGCCGCATACGACGCGAAATCCAGGCGCAGGACGCGCTGGTCGGTGCTGATATCGAAGCCCGTCGCGGTATGCTGCTGGCGGTGCTCGGCGAACTCGTGGGCGACTATGTCGGCTTGCGTTCGGCGCAGCGTCAGCTCGCCATCGCCGGGCGCAACATCGGCGCGGCACGACAGAATCTCGGCCTGACTCAGCGCCTGTTCGCCGAAGGGATCGGCACCAGCCTGCAGGTCGCCCAGGCGCAGGCAGAGCTGGAGACCGAACTTGCAACCACGGATCCGTTGCGCACCGAAATCGCCCAGCTCAGCCACGCCATCGCCGTATTGCTCGGCCAGATGCCGGGCAGCCTGGAGGCGATGCTGCAATACCCGGCACCACTGCCGCGCGTGCCGGCGCTGCCGGTGATATTGCCGTCGATGGTGATCGCCAACCGGCCCGACATCAGGCAGGCAGAACGGCGCTACGCCGAGGCGACCGCGCGGATCGGCATAGCTGTGGCCGAGCTGTATCCGGATTTCTCGCTGCCGCTATCGATCGGCCTGCAATCGAGCATGCTGCACGAGCTATTCAGCGCCGACAGCCTGGCGTTCCAGCTCGTGCTCAGTGCCGCCCAGCCGCTGTATCACGGCGGCCGGCTGGATGCGCGGGTGCGGCAGGCCCGCGCCGAGGCCGAGGCTGCGCGATTATCCTACCGTCAGACGGTGCTCACCGGCTTTCGCGAGGTCGAGGATCGATTGGTTGCCTATGGCAACGACAAGCGGCGCGACGCGGTGCTGCATCGCGCGGCAGCCGACAATGCGCTGGCGCTGTCGCGGGCCAGGCGGCTGTATGCTGCCGGGTTGACCGGCTTCCTCGACGTGCTTAACGCCGAGCGCGCCACCTACGCGAGCGAAAACGAGGCGGCGATCGGCGATCTCGCCCGGCTACGTGATGCGGTGTCGCTCTATGTGGCACTCGGTGCCGGCTGGCAGGGGGCGGCGCTGAGTGCAACCAGGCTGCCGGTCAGCCTGGCGGCGCAGCATGCGATGGCGGCTCCGTAACGGCTTGGCGCGGGTTTTGCTTGGCAACCGCATCGAACCTGGAGCCAACAGCCATGACGCCACGCACGGCAGCCCTTCTCGCCGGCTCCGCTCTCTCGACGCTGGCCGCGGCGCCGGCACCTACGGCCAAGGGCGCGCAAAACATCGTCGTGGAGGCGAGCAAGGGCCATAAGAGCGCGGACGGGGTCACCGGGCTGCAGCCCGGCGGCGGCCTGATCAAAAAGGAGACGGCGCCGAAATCGCGGAGCACGGTCAGCAACGACTACATCCAAAAGCAGGCGCCGGCACAGAGCCCGTTCATTCTGGTGCAGTTGTTGCCCGGGGTTGTGGTCTCGGAGGTGGATCCCTGGGGTATCTCGGGGGGCGCTCTGAGCATGCGCGGGCTCGACCAGACGGAGATGGCCTTCATCTGGGAGGGCTCGCCGATCGCCGATATCGGTCTCTACACCACCTACCCGTCCGAGTTCGCCGACAACGAGAACCTCGACGAGTTGAGCCTGCAACAGGGCTCCTCGAACATCGATACGCCGACGATCAACGGCTCCGGCGGGCTGTTCACCTTCCATGATCGAGATCCGACCGACCGCTTTGGCGGCCTCGCCGATTACGGCTACGGCACCTACAAATACAACCGCGAATTCATCCGGCTCGATAGCGGCCTGATCGGCAATAGCGGCTTCAAGTTCTTCGTCTCGTATTCGCACCAGCATGACGTTGCCTGGCGCGGCAGCGGCACCGATGAGAAGAACCATCTCGATTTCAAGGGCGTGGAGCAATGGGGACAGGGCAACCGGATTGCCCTCGTCGGCGCCTATCAGGAATCGGTACAGAACAGCTACACCACGCCGACGCTCGCGCAGTACGCGCAGTTCGGCGATTCGTTGAACTTTGACGGCACCTACACGCCGGGCGACAGCAACTTCTACAAGCTCAATCGCAATCCCTACGCCAATTTCGAGATGAGCGGGCCGTCGCACTTCACGCTGACCGATCGATTGAGCCTCAATTTCATCCCCTACATGTGGTGGGGCCAGGGCAACGCCATCATCGGTGTGCCGTTCTTCAACTCCGGCAACTACCAGGGCGCGCAACTCGTCACCGCGCCGATCAACCTGCAATTCCCATTGCCTGGGGCCGCGAATTCAGAGCAAGCCATCCTCGCCTTTCAGGACCGGCAGTTGCGCAGCGGCTTCACGCTCAAATCATACTACCATCTCGGAGCCAACACCTTCTTCGGCGGCTGGTGGTACGACTATTCCAATGATTACGACACCGAACCCTACAGCCCGGTCAGCTATGCCGGCGAGCCGACCAGCGTCTATGGCCTCAACGGCAACATCAAGACGGCCGGCGGATTGCGGCTGCTCGGCCAGGACATCGATACCAAGACCGCGGTCAATGCATTGTTCGTCGGCGACACCATCAGCCTGCTGGCTGACCGGCTCTCGCTGCAGGTCGGCTTCAAGGAGTCTATCATCAACCGTGACGGCACCAACATGCTGCCCGGCCCGCAATATAAGTCCGTCCTCAACGACGCCCAACCGCTGCCCGCGATCTCGGCGCGCTACTTGATTGACGCGAACAGCCAGGTGTTCGCCAGTGTGACGACGAACGCCCGCTCGCCGGTCAACACCACGCTGTATAACACCTACTCCTCTGTAGACGGCTCCACGACGTTTCTTGGCGGCAGCAACGTCAAGGACGAGTACTCGATCTCCGAGGAACTCGGCTACCGTTATCAGGGCGACCTGTTCGTCGGCTCGGCGACCTATTTTCATTACAACTTCACCAACCGGCAGATCGCCAGCGTGGTCGCTGGCACCAATGGCGCGATCTCTACCGACATCAACGGCGGCGGCCAGACCTCGGACGGTATCGACGCCGAAATCGGCACCCGTCCGTTCCATCATTTCAGGCCGTATCTCTCCGGCCAGTATCTGCACACGACGATCGACAACAACATCGCCGCAGGCGGCGACTATCTCCCAACCGCCGGGAAGGAGGCGGTGCATAGCCCGAAATGGGTGTTCTCGGCCGCGATCGATTATGACGACGGCCGCTTTTTCGCCAATTTCAGCAACCGCTATGTCGGCCGGGAGTATGCCACCTTCATGAATGACGAGGTGTTGCCGGCGTTCTACGAAATGGACGCCGACGTCGGCCTGCGCTTACGCGATATCGGGTTTGCGAAATCGCCGACGGTGCAGCTCAACCTGATCAACCTGACCAACAATCACTTTCTGTCAGGCATCTCGACGGTCACGACCAACGCCAAGCCCACGATCGGCAGATATGGCACCACGATTGCCGGGGCGCCGCCGACCTACTTCATCGGCGAAGGGTTTGCCGCGATCGCTACGGTCAAGACCGCCTTTTAAGTGCCGCCGCCCGGCTGCAGGCTTCGGAGCAATAGCGGACCTCCTGCCAGACCTTCGCCCATTTGCGTCGCCAGGCGAATGGTCGGCCGCATTGCACGCAGATCTTGGTCGGGAGGTCCGCCTTGCGGCGCATCAGTTCTTCGAGGCGCCGGTCTTGTTGTCGATCGCATTGCCGCTGGCGTTGGCGCCGCGGGTGACGTCATGGCCGACCGCGCTGGCATCCTTGCCGGCACCGGCGATGGTGTTGCAGGCGGAGAGGCCCAGGCCGGCGGCAAGCAGGGCGGCCATGGTCAACAAGGAAGTGGTGCTGCGCGACATCGTATGCGTGCTCCAAAGGCGGATGAAAGACTCGGACCTGTAACGTCCGCGCGCGATTGAAGTTGCGATTGCCGGTTGTGTCCAGTCCCCTATGATCGCGCGACAGACGGGGGCCGCGTTGTATGACCGAGGACGAGACGCACCGTATCGGCGAGGCGCTGACCGCGACGATCTCGGCGCACGGGGCGGAGCTGCATTCCATACGCACCGCGGCCGGCGCCGAACTGCTATGGCAGGCCGGACCAGCGTGGCCCCGGCATGCCCCGGTGCTGTTCCCGATCGTAGGCCGGTTGGCGGAGGACACGCTGATCCATGAGGGCGTGCCCACGCGCATGACCCAGCACGGCTTTGCCCGCGACAGGAGGTTTGATTTCGTCAGCCGCGAGCGCGATGCCTGCCGCTTGCGCCTTGACGACGACGCGCAGAGCCGCGCGATCTATCCGTTCGCCTTCGAACTTGAGATCGACTACCGCATCGAAGGTCCGACATTGACCGTCGGCTACACCGTCTCCAACCCGTCCACGACACTCCTGCCCGCCTCGTTGGGCGCGCATCCGGCCTTCCTCTGGCCGCTTACCGCGGGTCTGCCGCGACAGGCCCATGCCATCATTTTCGAGCAGCCCGAGCCGGCGCCGGTCCGGCGGGTCGAGGACGGATTGCTCCGGCCAGACACCGAGCCCAGCCCGATCCGCGGCCGCACACTGGCACTCGACGACGCGCTGTTCACCAACGATGCACTGATCCTGGAGGCGCCGGCCAGCAGGTCGCTGCGCTACGGCGTCGCCGGCGGCCCGGGACTGCGGATCGCCTGGAGCGGCTTTCACCAGCTCGGCCTGTGGAGCAAGCCGGGTGCCGGCTTCCTCTGCATCGAGCCGTGGTCGGGCCTCGCCAGCCCGCGCGGCTTTGCCGGCGAATTCCGCGACAAGCCGCATCTGATGCGGATCCCGCCCGGCGCGTCACGCCACTCCTCCTGGAGCGTCACCGTCGAATCCATCGCCTGAGCCAACAATTGGGGAAATTTGCCAATGCCTCGGCAAAACCGGCGGAAGACCGGCCCACGGATTCTGGCACGACGCTTGCTCCATCCCCACTATCAACCTTCCGACTAGGCCCGACCGAGGAGCCCCGCGCATGGCCTACCGCCCATACGAACCCTTCCGGACCGACCTGCAGCCGTTTGCTGCACCAAGCGACGGTGGCCGCGGCATCGCCAACATCAACTACGCCCTCTACATCGCCGGCTTCTTCACCGGCATCACCCCGTTCATCGGCGTGGTGCTGGCCTACATGAAGCGCGGCCACGCGTCCTGGCTGGTGCGCTCGCACCTGGACTGGCAGATCCGCATCTTCTGGCACTGTATCGCCTACGGCATCGGCATCGTCGTGCTGCACGCCCTCGTCGTTGGGCTCGGCTTCCTCACCTTCGGTGTCGGGCTGGTGTTCCTGATCATCCCGTGGGGGCTCGCCGCCTGGTGGCTGGTCTGGACCATCTGGGCGATCGTCAAGGGCCTGCAACGCCTGGGCCGCGACGAGCCGATCCGTTGACCGGGTAGCAACCCGCGGATTGGATGCTCGACGCGGCGTAGCAAAAACGTGACGTCACGCCGTGAACCCGCGAGCCTCACAGCGCCGTTATCCTACACGGATAGCTTTGAGGCGTCTGGATGAGCAAGCGGTCAGTGACCAGCACGCGGCACCCGGCGCTCCGCCAGGCGCTGGATTGGACGGTGGCGAGAGTGCCGCGGTTGCAACGGCTACAAACGCGCCGGCGCCTGCTTGCCCGCATGCACCAGGCACTCGGCTACCGCCCAAATTTGCGCAATCCGAGGACTTTCAACGAAAAGATCGCCTGGCGGATGCTGCATGACCGCAATCCGCTGATCCCTCTCACCACCGACAAGATCGCGGTGCGTAACTGGGTCGCCGCGCGGCTTGGGCAAGAGGTGCTCGTGCCGCTACTCGGGGTTTGGGACTACGCCGCGGATATCCCGTGGGACGCGCTGCCGTCGTCCTTTGTACTGAAGGCGAGCCATGGCTGGAACATGAACCTGCTCGTGCGCGACAAGCGGACGGTGGACCGCGCGTCGGCCTTGGCAACCGCCGATCAATGGCTGCGGACCAGTCATGATGCCGAGACTGGGGAATGGGGCTACCGCAGCGTGCCGCACCGGCTATTGGCCGAGACGCTGCTGGTCGATGAAGCCGGCGACGTTCCGGCCGATATCAAGCTCCACGTGTTCGGCGGCAGAATGCGGATGTTTGAGGTGCATAGCGGCCGCTTCGACGATCATCGCTCGGCCTATTTCGGCACCGCGATGCAGCGGTTGCCGTTCACGCATTTCCTGCCGCCGGATCACGACTGGACGCCGCCGCCGAACATCGCCGAACTCATACGCATCGCCGAATGTCTCGGCGCCCCCTTCGACTATGTCCGTGTCGACCTTTACGCCATCGGCGGCGTTGCCTATTTTGGTGAGCTCACGCACTATCAGGGTAGCGCGTGCATCGCCTTCGTGCCGCCCGAGTACGATCGGATCGTCGGCGACATGTGGGAGCTGCCGAAGACCCGCCACCGTTAGCGCGTGCCGCGTCCGGATGCCAGTTCCGTCACCACCCCGTGCAGCGTGCGCAACTCCTGCTGCGTGACCTCGCCGCGGGCGAAGAAGTGGCGCAGGTTGCGGACCATGCCGGGGCGCTTGGGGGCGTTGCGCAGAAAGCCGCAGGCGTCGAGTTCGCGGATCAGGTGGCTGAGGAAGTTGTCGAGTTCGGCCTTGTCGGCGACCTCGGTGGCATTGGTCATCAAGGTATGCGGCGGGGTCTCGTCCGTGGTCAGCCACCATTCGTAGGCCATGATCATCACGGCCTGGGCGAGGTTGAGCGAGCTGAATTCGGGGTTGAGCGGGTAGCGGATCAGTGCGTCGGCGCGGGCCATGTCCTCGCTGTCCAGCCCTGCCCGCTCGGGTCCGAACAGCAGGCCGCAACGCAGACCGCGGCGCAGGATTGCGTGCAGCTCGGCGCTGGCGCCACGCGCGGTGAGCACCGGCTTGATGACCTGGCGCGGCCGCGGACAGGTTGCGAACACACGATGCAGGTCGGCGGTGGCGCCGGCCAGGTCGGGATGGATCTGCGCTGCATCGAGGATGCGGTCGGCGCCTGACGCGGATCGCCAGGCCCGTTCCTGCGGCCAGCCGTCGCGCGGTGCGACCAGGCGCAGATGGAAAAGCCCGCCATTGGCCATCGCGCGCGCGCAGGCGCCGATGTTCTCGGCGAGTTGCGGCCGCACCAGGATCACGATTGGGCTCGGGTCGATTGGCACGAGCGGCGCTCCGCCGTCGCGGCCGGTCACTGGCGGCGCCAGGTGGTGCCGGTGGCGTTGTCCTCAAGGACGATGCCTTCTGCTGCGAGTGCCGCGCGGATCGCGTCGCTTTGGGCGAAGTCGCGGGCCTTGCGGGCGGCGAGACGTTCGGCGATCAGGGCCTCGATCCGCGCGGAGTCCGCACTCCCGTGGAACCAGGTTGCGGGATCTTCTTGCAGCAGTCCGAGCATGGCCGCCGAGGCACGCAGCGCGCCCGCGGCGCTGGTGTCGCCGGCGAGGGCCGCGTCGGCGAGGGCGTGCAGCACCGAGATTGCGCGTGGGGTATTCAGGTCGTCGCACAGGGCGGCGAGGAAGGCCGGTGCCGGCGTGGTTGGGGCTGGGGCATGTGTTAGGGCGCGGTAGAAGCGATCGAGGGTCTGCTTGGCATCGATGAGTCCGGCCTGGGTGAAGTTCAGCACCGAGCGGTAGTGCGTGCCGAGCAGCAGCAGCCGTAGCGCCTCCGCTGGCGCCTGGGTCAGGATTTCGCCGATGGTGAGGATATTGCCCAGGCTCTTGGACATCTTCTCGCCCTCGACCAGCAGCATGGCGTTATGCAGCCAGTATTGCGCAAAGGCGCTGCCGGGCCAGGCGCACAGGCTTTGCGCGCGCTCGTTCTCGTGGTGCGGGAACAGCAGGTCGGTGCCGCCGCCATGGATGTCGAAGCTCTCGCCAAGGTAGCGATGCGCCATCGCCGAGCATTCGAGGTGCCAGCCCGGCCGGCCGCGGCCCCATGGGCTGTCCCAGCCGGGGAGCGTATCGTCGGAGGGTTTCCACAGCACGAAATCGCCGGGGTCGCGCTTGTAGGGTGCGACGTCTATGCGGCCGCCGGCGAGCAGCTCGTCCGGATCGCGCCCCGAGAGACGGCCGTAGTCGGCGAAGTGCGCGACCGCGAACAGCACGTGTCCGGAGGTGGTGTAAGCATGACCTGAGTCCAGCAGGCGGGTGATGAGTGCAATCATCTCACCGATATGCTGCGTGGCGCGTGGCTCGATATCGGGCGGCAGCATGCCGGCGGCGGCGAGATCGGCGTGGAACTCGGCTGTGGTGGCGGTCGTGAGGTCGCCGATCGGTATGGCGAGTTCGGCGGCGCGTGCGTTGATCTTGTCGTCGATGTCTGTAATGTTGCGAACGTAGGTGACGCGCGGATAGAGCGTGCGCAGCAGCCGCACCAGCACGTCGGCGGCGAGCATTGCGCGCAGATTGCCGATATGGGCGCGGCCGTAGACGGTCGGCCCACAGAAATACAGCCGCACGTGCAGGGGATCGAGCGGCGTGAATACCCGCTTGCCGCGTGTGAAGCTGTCGTGGAGCACAAGGTCGGGCATTGCGAGGTTCTGCGGTGCTCGGCGCAACCGCGCAAGTGCATTAACCTGTGCTGCATGCATGTTGCCCTGGTCATACTCCTGCTGCTGTCGGCCACCGCGCTGAGCAGCCTGATCACCCGTGCGATCCGCGTGCCGCTGCCGCTGCTGCAGATTGCCATGGGCGTGCTGATCGACCTCGCCGGCCTGCCGCTTCGGCTCGAGCCGGATGTGTTCATGCTGCTGTTCATCCCGCCGCTGCTGTTCGCCGACGCCTACGTGATGCCGATGCGTGCGTTTCGCAGGCTGCGCGGTGTCATCCTTGCCCTGGCGCTCGGGCTGGTGCTGTTCAGCACGCTTGCCGGCGGTTGGTTCATCCATTGGCTGGAACCCGGTGTGCCGCTCGCGGCATGCTTCGCGCTGGCCGCCGTGCTGTCGCCCACCGACGCGGTGGCAGTGGGCTCGATCCTTGAGGGCAGCCGGGCGCCGCGACGCTTTCTGCATATCCTCTCGGGCGAGGCGCTGCTCAACGATGCCTCGGGACTGGTCTGCTTCAGGTTTGCGGCCCTTGCCACGATGAGTGGCGGCTTTTCGCTGCTCGGCGCTTCCGGCACCTTTTTGGGGATGGTGGCCGGCGGGGTGGGGGTGGGGATCGTTGTGGGATGGCTGGCAAGCCGGTTGACGAGCATCCTGGCGCGTCGCGCACCCGACGCGCCGGCGGCGCACGTCACCCTGGTCGCCATGTTGCCGTTCGCCGCGTACCTCGGCGCCGAGCGGCTCGGCGGGTCGGGGATCCTGGCCGCGGTGGCTGCCGGGATTACGCTCAACCGGGCCGGTGGCGGCGGCGGATTCGCACAATTGCGGCTGAACCATCAGGTCGTCTGGTCGATGATCGGCTTCCTGTTCAACGGCGTCATTTTCCTGCTTCTCGGGCTGCAGCTGCCGCAGATCGTCGCGCGCGCGATGGACCTGGCGCGAGCCGACAGGCTGCCGGCCTGGCAGCTGCCGGTAACGGTGCTGCTGACTACCCTGGCGCTGATCGCGCTGCGGCTGGTCTGGCTTAGGCTGTCGCTCGCGGTGCGCTGGACGCATGCCAGGCTGCGTCGGCGGCAGGCCGTGCAGCCGTCATGGCGCGGCAGCCTGGCGATCGCGGTCGCTGGCGTGCGCGGCGCGATCACGCTGGCGGCGGTGCTGTCGCTGCCGGCGGCGAGCCAGGACACGCGCGGCTTTCCGCATCGCGATCTGCTGATCGCCATCGCGGCCGGGGTGATCATCTGCTCGATGCTGCTGGCGGCCATGCTGCTGCCGCTGCTGGTGCGCAATCTCGCGTTGCCGGAGCCGGATACGCTTGAGCAGGAGATCGCGGCGGCCCGCATCGCCATGGCGCGGGCGGCACTGGAGGTGACAGGCCAGTTCCGCGACCGGGTCGCCACTGATGACGACGCCGCCGCCCTGGTCGCGGATACGGTCGGTGGCGAGCATCAGCGCCGGCTTGAGCGCCTGGAGGCCGATGAGGCGAACGACAAGCGAGCCCGGGCGATCAACCTGCATCGGCGAGAGACGGCACTGCGCCTGCGTGCCCTGCGCGCGCAGCGGGCGGAGCTGAGCAGGCTGTTGCGGGCGGAGCGCATAGACGACGAGGGGTCGCGGCGGCTGCAGCATGAGCTCGACATGGAGGAGGCCGCCCTGCTCGGCTCCGCCGAGGCGCTGGCAAAGCTGTGAACCCCGTCAGTGCGCTGCTTGCGCGGCCTGCTTGCGCAAATGCGGCCGCGCCCGGTCCCACACACGCATGCCGCTCAGCGCCAGCGATGCCATCGAGGGCAGCAGGCGCGGCTGCATCAGCGCCGGATCGAACGCACCCATGCGTCGCGAATTCTCGCGCACGCAATCCTCGACGAAACCCTGGAACGAAAAGCCGTCGAGGAACATGTTGGCCTGGGTGACGGCGAAGTTGCGGCCGTCATTCTGCTTTTGGCCGCGCTGGACCATGCCGAGCAGCCGCTTGCCCGCACGCGAATAGAACCGCAGGGACTTCATCGCGCGACGTGCGCCGCCCAGGCCGCGCTTACGCTCGCGCCAGGCCATATAGTTGATGAAGAACACGATATGTCGTGTCTCCTCGCCCATCAGGGTGTCGAAGATGTCGAACATCGCCGCCGGCAGGAACTCGGATTCGCGCGCGGTCTTGAAGGCGCCGAAGCCAAGAAAGGCGTCGAGGCACTCGCCGAAGCCGAAATCGATGAAGGCGGTTTCCAGATCAGCGGGGAACGTCTCCATCGGCTGCTCATGCGCGTCGATGCCGTAGCGGTCGATCATCACCCGGATCAGCTTGGCGTGGCGGGCCTCCTCGATCCCTTGCAGCGCCACCGCCTCGCGTACGATCGGGTCAGTGACCTGCGGAGTGAAGGCATCGACAATGGCGCCGGCGCGACGTTCGGTGTGGTACACCTCCTGCCAGAACGGGACTCCGCGCAGCCGGGCGAGCTCGGCGTCGGTCAGGTCCGGCCAGGGCAGCGTCTCCGGGTCGAAACTCAGATGGGTCTCGATGAAGTGGCGGCAGAAGAGGGTCTTGTGCGCCTCCGAACCGGCTTGCATGGCCTTGCGAACTCCCCGTTGATCGACCGGGGGAGAATGGGCCCGCGGCGACGCCGTTCCAAGGGGCCGCAGGCTCTACCTTGCCTGATTGGGGGACTGCGGCGCGCCGATTGCCGCATACAGGCGCATCGAGGGTGGCCAGGCGTGCATGATCGGTCGGCGCCAGTGCGTGACACCGCCGATCATGCCGAGCAGCAGGAGCAGGCTCGCGGCCCAGCCGATGCCCCATACGGGCAGGCGCCGGGCCGTGGCCGCAGGTGGGGGTGGGGGCGGTGCCGCCGCGCGCATCGCGGACTGCCGCAGCAGCGTGCTCGCCGCCCGCACCACCGCGATCTCCGGCGGCTCGGCACCAACAACGGGGGCACAGCCGGCAGCCCGCCATTGACGATCGCAGCGGGCGCAGCGAAGGCCACGGGCGGCGCCGAGCTGGGCGTCGGGCACCTCGTAGGTCGCGGCACAGCCGGGACAGTTTATCCGCATCCTGGCCGGACCTCCTGTAGGATGCGGTCAGATCTGCGCGATGCGAGACGGGACAGGGCCATGATCCGGCTTATGGACATACAACTTCGTATCGGAATTGCATCATTATCACCGGTCGTGCTGCGCGACATCAGTTTTTCGGTGCCGCAGGGCGGGTTTCGCTGGCTGCTGGGGCCGTCGGGTGCTGGCAAGTCGAGCCTGTTGCGGGTGCTGCAGCTTGCGGCCCGGCCATCGGGCGGACGGCTCGAGCTGTTCGGCGCGGTGGTGCATCCGAAGCGTCGGCGCGAGCGTGCCCGGCTGCGGCGGCGCATGGGCGTGGTGCACCAGGATTTCCGCCTGCTCGCGGATCTCAGCGTGTTCGACAATGTCGCGCTGCCGATGCGTCTCGCGGGCCTGAGCGAGACGCGGGTGGCGGCGGAGGCGAGCGACATGCTCGGCTGGCTGGGTCTTGGCCGCAAGCTTCAGGTGCGGCCCCGCGAGCTCTCCGGCGGCGAGCAGCAGCGGGTGGCGATCGCGCGCGCGGTGGTGCTGCGGCCGCCGCTGCTGCTCGCCGACGAGCCGACCGGCTCGCTCGACGCGGCGCAGGCGATGCGGCTGCTGGAGCTGCTGCGCGAGCTGAACCAGCTCGGCTCGACGGTGATCGTCGCCACCCATAACGAGCAGCTTGTGCAGCGCTTTCCGGCACCCGCGCTGCGACTCGAGCGCGGCCGTCTGCTGGCGGAGCCCGCTGCTTGAGCCGGCGCGATGCCGCCACGGACGGTCTGCAGCTGCGTCGGGCGATGCCGGAACGCATGCTGCCGGCGCTGGTCGCGGCAATGGCCTTCCTGGCAGCTTTGGCCATCGCCGGCGCCATCGGCACGCACCTGCTGGCACGGCGCTGGAGCAGCGGTGCTGCGGCGCTGGTGACGGTGCAGGTGCCTGACCCCGGTGCGCCGAGCGGCGGCGGCCTGCCGCGGATCGAGGCGGTGATGGCGCGGCTTGGCACGACACCCGGGCTGGAGGACGTGCGGCGTTTAGATGAAGCGGAGCTGCGCCGTCTGCTGCGGCCCTGGCTGGGCGGCGGGGAGATGCCGTCGCTGCCGTTGCCGGGGGTGGTCGAGGTGCGGCTCGGCTCCGGCATGCACGTGCCCGGCCTGTTGGCGCGCCAACTCGAGGACGCGGCACCGGGGGTGATCGTCGAGGACAGCGCACCCTGGAGCGACCGGCTGCTGGCACTGGCGACCAGCCTACAGGCCTGTGCCGGGCTGGCGCTGCTGACGGTGACTGTGGTTGCCGGCGGCGTTGTGGCGCTGGCGACGCGGGCCGGGATTGCCACGCGTCGCGATGCCATAGAGATCGTGCATGGGCTGGGCGCCAGCGACGGCTATATCGCCGGGCGGTTCGCGCGCCGCGCGGGCTGGCTCGCCTTGGTCGGCGCGGTGGCGGGAACGCTGCTGGCGTTGCCGCTGCTGGGCGGTCTGTCGCACCTGGCAGCACCCTTTGCCGCCGGACGGGTCACCACCCTGGCCGATGCTACCTTGGCCAGTGCTGCCACGGCCGCGGACAGTTGGGCCGTGTTGGAGAGCCTGCTTCCTGACATGCTGCCTTGGCCGCTGCTTGCGGCGCTGCCGGTGCTGCCGCTGGCGGCCGGAGTGATCGGCTGGCTTACCGCGCAGGGCACGGTGCGTGTCTGGTTGCGGCGGCTGCCGTGAGGCGCTGGTGTGGCGCGCTGATGCTGGCGGCTTGCCTCGCCTGGGGCAGCGGGTTCGCGCTGTTCGCCTGGCGCGCGCTGCAGCCGCCGGGACCACCGCCGCGCGGCGACGGGATCGTGGTGCTGACCGGAGGCGCCGGTCGGATCGCGGCGGCGATCGCCCTGCTGGAGGCGAACCGGGCCCGGCTGCTGCTAATCTCCGGGGTCGAGCCGAACCTCGAACTCGCCGGGCTGTTGCGTGCCTCAGACGTAGCAGTGGCGCCGGGCTCCGACCTGCGGTCGCGGATCATGCTCGGGCACGCCGCCACCAGCACGCTCGGCAACGCCGTGGAGACGGCGGATTGGGCGCGCGCCAATGGGCTGCACCGGCTGATCGTGGTCACCGCCGGCTATCATATGCCGCGCGCGCTGGATGACATCGAAGCGGCGTTGCCGAACGCCACCCTGTTGCCCTATCGGGTGCTGCCGCCCGGCTTGCGAACGCGGCACTCGTTGGCTGGATCGTTGGGCGTCCTGCGCTTGCTGCTGAGTGAGTATGACAAGTGGCTGCTGGTCGCCTCCGGCCTGACCGGGGTGGCGCATCTGAGGGAGATCGCATGACGCTGGTGCGCGCCGGCCTGTTCAACCTGTATTTCTGCCTGCTGACCGTGGCCATGGGATTGGGCGCGTTTTGGATCCGGTGGTTCGCCAGGGAACATGCGCTTGCCTATGCCGGCCTCTGGTGCCGACTCACCTTACACGGGCTGCGCGTAATCTGCGGCATACGCATCGCCCTAACCGGCGTCGAGCATCTGCCGGAGGGGCCGGTGCTGATCGCCTCGCAGCACCAGTCTGCCTTCGATACGCTGGTCTGGCTGACGCTGGTGCGGCGGCCCGCCTATGTGATGAAGCGCGAGCTGACCCGGCTTCCCCTGGTCGGGCCGATGCTGCTGCTGGCCGGGATGATCCCGGTCGACCGGCAGGCGGGGGCGAAGGCGCTGCGGGCCTTGTTGCGGCATGCCGACGCGGCGGTAGCGGAAGGACGGCAGATCGTGATCTTCCCCGAGGGTACGCGCGTCGCCGCGGGAGAGTCGGTGGCGCTGCAGCCCGGCGTGGCGGCGCTGGCCGCGCATACCCGGCTGCCGGTGGTGCCGGTGACGACGGATTCCGGCCGCTGCTGGTCGCGTCGCGCCTTCGTCAAGCGGCCTGGCACGATCCATATCGCCATCGGTCCGGCCATTTGCCCGGAGCAGTTGCGCGGGCGGCCGCGGGCGGCCTTGCTCGAGGCGATCCGCAGCACCTGGGCCAGCGAGGAGGTGCACTTCGCGGCGGCGGTCTGTAGCGCGGGACGGGACAGTCCTGTGGATAAGTCTGTGGGCAGCATGTCGCGGCAGGTGTGAAAAAGGTGGCAAGTACCTGTCATGGCTGGTGCCGGGCGGGTCGGCGTGGTCGAGCCTGACGCCCTCGGTGTCACCAGGCGTCCGCGACCGGACCGTAACTTGCCAGACCACAGAAGCGGTTTTGCCGCAGCCCGCGGGGTTGGCATGATGCCGAGGTGCCGCGCGCGCAGCGATCGCCGCCGTCGTTCGAGCGCGGCGCCGGCACACTGCGATTATGTGGATGAAATCCGGCGTGCCGCCGCCAGGCGTGCGAAAAGCGTGGTGGCTCAGAGGGTTCTCGGGACTTTGGCGTGAACACGGGACGTCGGGGCAAGGCGGGGGGGCGGCTTTGGGGCGCCCTGGTTCTGGCGGGCCTGCTGCTGGCAGCGGACAGCCTGCTCTGGCTGCGGATGCAACGTATGCTGTCGCAGCGGCTGGAGGCCCTGCGCGATACCGCGGCCAGTCACGGCTGGCGGCTTGAGATCGCGCAGGGCGGACGTGGCGGCTGGCCCTGGGCCGCGACCCTGGACCTGCCTCTCGTACGGCTGCGCGGCGCACCCGCTTTGCTGCCAACGACGATCACGTGGTCGGGCGAGCGCCTGATCGTCTCGCTGTCGCTCGCGCATCCGCGCCGCATGACCGTGCTGGCGCACGGCACCCAGACGCTGTCGTTCGGGGATCGCGGCGACCTGCCGCGTGTGCGGTTCTGGGGGGGCGAGATTGCGCTGCATCTGCCGGCCTGGTCGCACCAAAGCCATGTGGCGACATTCGATGCGCGGGCGCTGCACGTGGCTCGTGCCGGCGCCGGGCCGGACGACGTGCTGACCGCGGCCAGCCTGGCGGGCAGCGTGCGTTGGACCGCCGACGCGCAGGCGGTCAGGCTTGCCGTGGACGCGATCGGGCTGCCCCGCGACGCGGGTACGGCGACCAGCCAGGTTGTGCCAGGTGTGACACTCGCGGCATCGCTCAGCGGCGACGGGCGGCTGTTGCTGCAGGAGGCGGCACTACGCTGGAAGGATGCGCAGGTCATTCTCAGCGGCGCCGCCACGCTGCCGCGCGGCGGCAATGGCGCATTCTCGGTGCATATCGTCGGTGCGGACGCCTTGCTTTCGATGGCGGCGACCGCCGGCATCCTTACGCCTCGGGCTGCATCGACGGCGCGGGCGGTGCTTGCCTTGATTACCAGCGCCGGCGGCGTTGCGACCGGTCCAGTGGTGTTGCCGCCGCTTGATCTGCCACTCGGTCTGCATGACGGCGTGCTGTCACTCGGCCGCATTCCGCTGCTGCGCCTCCCCTCGCCGGAGCCGGCGCCGCGGCAACAACACTGATTGGCGGCGTTATAACCGGATGGCCGCCGCATTCGGCCTGCAACTAGCATTGCGGATCCTTCGCTTCTATCCTCGGGGACCAAGCTGGTCCGTCAGAGACCCTCCGGGAGGATAGCCGATGATCAATCCGATACAGGCGAACGCGCCTCTCGCGCGGCATTCAATGGCCTATGTGCTGGCCGGCGGACGCGGCAGCAGGCTGATGGAGATGACCGACCGGCGCGCCAAGCCCGCGGTCTATTTCGGCGGCAAGTCCCGGATCATCGATTTCGCGCTGAGCAACGCGCTGAATTCCGGCATCCGCCATATCGGGGTTGCCACCCAGTACAAGGCACATAGCCTGATCCGTCACATGCAGCGCGGCTGGAACTTCTTTCGTCCGGAGCGCAACGAGAGTTTCGACATCCTGCCGGCCAGCCAGCGGGTCTCCGAGCACGCCTGGTATGCCGGCACCGCCGACGCGGTGTACCAGAACATCGACATCATCGAGAGCTACGGGCCGCGCTACATCGTGTTGCTCGCCGGTGACCATGTCTACAAGCAGGACTACGAGGTCATGCTGCAGCAGCACGTGCAGACCGGTGCGGACGTGACGGTGGGCTGCATCTCGGTGCCCCGTATGCAGGCGGTGGCGTTCGGCGTCATCCATGTCGACGAGGAGGACCGGATTTCCTCGTTCCTGGAGAAGCCGGCCGATCCACCGTCCATTCCCGGCGATCCGGAGCACGCTTTGGCCAGCATGGGCATCTACGTGTTCGAGACCGGCTTCCTGCTCGACCAGCTCAAGCGCGACGCCGCCGACCCCGACAGCAGCCACGATTTCGGCAGGAACATCATCCCCTACATCGTCCGTCACGGCCAGGCGGTGGCACACCGGTTCCGCCACTCCTGCGTGCGCTCGGCGCATGACGCGGAGATCTACTGGCGCGACGTCGGCACCGTCGATGCCTATTGGGAGGCCAATATCGACCTCACCGACCCGGTACCAGGGCTCGACCTGTATGACCGCGACTGGCCGATCTGGACCTACGGGGAGATCACGCCACCGGCGAAGTTCGTCCATAACGACGAAGAACGACGCGGCAAGGCGACCGACAGCCTGATTTCCGGCGGCTGCATCATCAGCGGCAGCAGCGTCAACCGCTCGCTGCTGTTCACCGGTGTGCACCTGCACTCCTACGGGTCGGTCGATTGCTCCGTCATCCTGCCCTATTCCCGGGTCGGGAGGCACGCACGATTGACGAAGGTGGTGGTCGATGGCGGCGTGCGGATCCCTGACGGGCTGGTGGTCGGCGAGGACCCGGAACTCGACGCCGCGCGCTTTCGCCGCACCGATACCGGCGTCTGCCTGATTACTCAGCCGATGATCGACAAGCTCTCGAATTAAGGGCTCCGCTGTGACCACGCTCAGGAAGGTCGCGCTGTTCAGCAAGGAATACCCGCCGAACATCTATGGCGGGGCTGGCGTGCATGTCGAATATCTCGCGCGCGCGCTGTCCAGGCATGTGGCGGTGGAGGTGCGCTGTTTTGGTGCTCAGAGCAGCGACGATCCGGGCTTACGGGTGCGCGGCTATCCGCAATGGGAGGAGACCAGGCGCGGCACCGATCCGCGCTTCGTCGGCGCCATCGATGCGTTCGCCCGATCGCTGGCCATGGCCAAGGACACGCTGGACGCCGACCTGGTACATTGCCACACCTGGTACACCGACATAAGCGGGATCATCGCGGGACAGCTCTGGGGCATCCCCAGCGTGCTGACCATCCACTCGCTGGAACCGCTGCGGCCCTGGAAGGTGGAGCAGCTTGGCCGCGGCTACCATCTCAGCGCCTGGATGGAGCGCACCGCGATCGAGCAGGCGAGTGCCATCATTGCCGTCTCGCGCGAGACCCGTGAGGATGTGCTGCGGCTGTTCGCGGTTGATCCGAAGCGTGTTCACGTCATCCATAACGGGATCGACCCGGAGGAATATCGCCCTGTCGCCGGTGCGGACGTGCTCAGCAGACATGGCATCGACCCGAACCGGCCGTTCATGCTGTTCGTCGGGCGAATTACTCGGCAGAAGGGGATCATCCATCTGGTCAATGCCATTCCCGACATCGATCCCCAGCTGCAGGTCGTGCTGTGCGCGGGCGCCCCTGACACCAGGGAGATCGGCGAGGAGATGGAGCAGGGCGTGGCCCGGGTCGCGGCGGGACGCCCGGGGGTGATTTGGATACGCGAGATGCTGCCGCGGGCGGACGTGATCCAGCTCTACACACGCGCCGAGATCTTCTGCTGCCCGTCCGTCTATGAGCCGTTCGGCATCATCAATCTTGAGGCGATGGCCTGCGAGACGGCGGTGGTTGCATCAAGCATTGGCGGCATCCCAGAGGTGGTGATTCCTGAGGAGACCGGCTTGCTTGTGGATCCTGGACTGACCCCGGGGACGTTCGAGCCAGCGGACTCGGTGGCGTTCTCGTCGGCGCTGGCGGCGGCGATCAACCGCCTCGCCCGAGATCCGGGTTTGCGCCACCGCCTTGGCATTGCCGGGCGCAGGCGCGTGATTGAGCAGTTCAGTTGGGAGGCGATCGCGCAGACGACGCTGGGTCTATACCGAACTCTGCTGACGCCGAGCTGAACCGATAGGTCAGTGGCGAAGTGGGCCGATCGCCGCACCGACAGTCAGAGGCTCGTCGAGATCGCTGTTTGAGAGCACGGCGTTGGCACGCGCGAGATCCTGGCGCAGGCGGGCGACTTCCTGACGGAGGGCTGCGATTTCCTCGATCTCACAATGTCTGTCAGGGGCCGGCTGGCACGCCGGCTCATTGAGAGAGGCGCCAGGATCGTAGAACGGCGTGAACATGGTCATGGGACGTTCTATCATCGCCAAGTTCTGCCGACCGGCTTCTGGCGGTAACATGTGCTGGAAGCTCCGCTGGACCGAGGCGCGGAGCTGACGCTGTTGAGCGGAGAACTGATCCATCATGCGCTCCAGATACTCCGGAACGAGGCCCTGCATGCTGTCGCCGTAGAAGCCGATCAATTTGCGCAGGAATGCCGTCGGCAGCATGTTGCGACCCTGGGTTTCCTCTTCCATGATGATCTGGGTCAGGACCGAACGGGTGATGTCGTCACCGGTCTTGGCATCGTACACGACGAAATCACGCTCCTGACGGACCATCTCGGCCAGCGTGTCGAGCGTGATGTAGATCGAGCTTTCAGTATCGTAGAGCCGCCGGTTCGCGTACTTCTTAACGACAATTGGGGCAGGCGGACGATCGTCTTCCGGCAAGATATGTCTCCGATCCGGGCTGGATGAACGACCAGGAAGGCTAGCTGCCCTAAGCATCGGGAGGCTGGCACGGCCGCGTGCATCACAAACCTTGTATTACCACCAGAAGCTGCGGATACAAAAGCGGATTCGTAACCACAACCATGCGCGAAACGCAGCCTGTGAGCCTCTAGGTGCACTAGATCTCCGGTCGCGTCGCCTGGAGGTAATGCTCGGCCTGTGCCGCCACGAACCATGCGGCGAGTGCCGGACGGGATGGCCGCCATGGCTCGTCCGGGAAGCGAAAATCGAGATAGCCCAGCGCGCAGGCGACGGCGATATGGCCAATATCGACGTGCTGCGTTAGCGGTTGTGTCTCGAGCGCGTCGAGCGTGCGCGCGATGACGGCCTTCTGACGCTGCGCCAAAGGCTGGTCGGCGCTATCGGTGAGTGCTGCGAGCTTGCGACGCAGCACGGCGGCATCCATGAGCCCGTCGCCGAGGCCCTGCAGTCGGAGTGCCATCCAGCGTGTGGCACCCGCCGGCGGGATGATCGGCAGGCCGGTTGCAACGTCGTTGAGATATTCGCAAATGACCCGGCTGTCGAAGAAGCTGCTGCCGTCTTCGGTTACCAGGGTCGGGATCAGGCCGAGCGGGTTGGCTTCGAGCAACGACGTAGGATCGGCGAAGGGATTTGTCTCGACCAGCTCGATTTGGCGGTCGAGGCCGAGCAGGATGGCGCTGGCGCGCACCTTGCGCGCGAACGGACTGGCCTTCGAGTAAAACAGCCTCACCGAAAACCGTCCTTCCACGAACGTAGCCGGGTGAACTCATCGAGACTGGGCGCCAACAAAAATGGGTTGGTGCTCCGCTCGGCGCCGAGCCGCGCCGGGACAGTCGGCAGCCCCTCGGCGCGCTGCTGATCGATCTGGCGCGCCTGCGCCGCTAGTGCCTGATTATGCGGCAGTGCTGCAAGCGCGAAACGCGCATTGGCCTGGGTATATTCATGGCCGCAACAGATCAGGGTATCGTCGGGCAGGCCGCTGATGCGGACGAGGCTGTCATGCATCTCCTGTGCACTGCCTTCGAGGAGACGGCCGCAACCGAGGCTGAACAAAGTGTCGCCGCAGAATAAAGCGGGGGTTTGCGCAAAGAAAAACGAGATATGGCCGCGTGTGTGACCCGATGTCTCGATCACGTTGGCGCGAGAGCCGCCGAGGCTGACGACGTCACCCTCGCGCACCGCCTGGTCGAGGCGCGGCAGTCGGTGCTGGTCGGCGGCGGCTCCCACGATGCGCGCCCCGGTGCGGGCGCGAACGGCGTCGGCGGCGGCGATGTGGTCGGCATGGTGGTGCGTGAGCAGGATCAGTGCCAGGCGGCCGCCCGAGCCGGCTTCAGCCTCGATTGCGGCCATGACCGGTGCTTCGTCGGCCGGGTCGACGATGGCCATGGCGCCGGAGTCGCTGTCCCTGAGCAGCCAGGCATAGTTGTCGGACAGGATTGGAATGGGGTTGATCGAGAGTGTCATTGCAAACTCCTGTGGCGAGGTCCCGCCACGGTGGTGGGCCGCACCATGTCCAGCAGGAACATGCTATGCAGGACCGCATGCGCGATCTTCGGGACATGACGGAGTTCTACGCGAGCCGGGGCGGCCGCGTTGCCGCGCGGATGCTCAGAAGGCCGATCGCGGCACTCTGGCCGGATGTCTCACGGCTGCACGTGCTGGGCCTCGGCCATACCCAGCCATTCCTTTCACTATGGGAAAAGCAGGCGCGGGTCTGTATTGCCGGGGAGATCAGAACGGCGCAATCCCGGGAGTCCCGCAGCATCCATCTGCTCGCCTCCGCCTCCTGCCTGGTGCAGGAGAATCGATTGCCGTTCGCCGATCTCGGTTTCGACCGTATCCTGCTCAGCCACGCCCTGGAGACGTCTACGAACCCGCCGAAACTGCTGCGCGAGGTGTGGAGGGTGCTCAGGGACGATGGGCGCCTGATGTTGATGGTGCCGAATCGGCGCGGGCTATGGGCGCATGCCGAACACACCCCGTTTGGACACGGCGCTCCCGCCTCGAAGGCGCAGATTGCGCGATTGCTGGCGGAAGCCCTGTTTCGCGTGGAAAACACCGTCGGCGCGCTTTGGCTGCCGCCGGGCGATATGCGGCTGCTGCTTCGATGCGGAAACCTGGTCGAGCGGGCAGGGTCGCTCGTGGCACCGCAATTCGCCGGCGTGCTGCTCATCGAGGCGGTGAAGGATGTCTATGCGGCCCTGCCTACGGCCAAGCGGGCGCAACGGCGTGTGCTGGCAGCGGTGCAGTGACCCGTTGACCGACACAGGCGTCTCAGGCCCGCGTCGCGATGGCATGCTCCTCTAGCAGATCGAACAGCGGCGCTGCTTCGAGGCAGAAATGCACCGCCGGTGCCAGCAGGTCGCTAATCAGGGCCGGCATGGCTACCTGGGCCTCACCTTGCAGTTGCAGGCCGTGATTGGGGGTGATGGTCAGCGTCCAGTCCTTCGGCAACAGACCAGGCAAGGCGCGTAGCACCTCGAATGCGTCTGGCCGCGCTTCGGCGGCGAGCGCGCTGCTGGGTATACGTCCGGCCTGCGTCCTGAAGGTCACAACCGCGGTCGGCGCCTGTGCGTCGCTGTGCAGATCCGTCCTGATGGATCGGCCGCGCCAGCGGAAATCCATGCCGAGCCTGGCGTCGGGCAGCCTGGCCATCAGCCGGCCGGTCCGATCCACGTCGAACATCGTGAGACTGCCGCGGGCTGCCGTCACTGGCTGTCCGCCACTCTGTGCTTGCTCCACGCGCCCGCCCTTCCGCTCGCTCTCATCTGACGCAAGCTTGACCGAGATTGATGAACCATTCATGAACCGCGTGCCATGTCCTCGCTGATCAGATCGTTCAAGCTCGTGCTCGCGCCACCGCATCCCGCGGGGCGACCATTCCTTTTGACTGCGGCCGTGATCGCAGTGATCGGCAAGCTGCTCGGGCGCCGGTTCGCGTGGTTGAGCACGGGGGGCACCTGGTTTGCCGCATTCTGTCTGTATTTCTTCCGTGATCCGAAGCGCGTTGCGCCAACACGGACCGGCGCCGTCGTGGCCCCCGCGGACGGGCATGTCGTCTCGATCGAGGAGGTGGCACCGCCGGCGGAACTCGGGATCGGCACCGTGCCGGTCTGTCGGGTTGCGATCTTCCTCTCGGTGCTGGATGTCCATGTCAACCGGATGCCGGTGTCCGCCACTGTCACCCGCACGGTCTATCATCATGGCCGGTTCCTCAATGCCAGTCTGGACAAGGCGAGCGAGCAGAACGAGCGCAACGCGCTGGCACTTCGCCTCGCGGACGGGCGGCAGATGGCCGTCGTGCAGATCGCGGGCCTGATCGCCAGGCGCATTCTCTGCGATGCCATCGAGGGTGACAGCTTCGTCACCGGAGAGCGGTTTGGGATCATCCGCTTCGGCAGTCGGACCGACCTTTATCTTCCCCCCGGGCTGCGGCCGCTGGTCAGCGTCGGTCAGAGGACGATCGCCGGCGAGACCGTTATTGCCCAGCTTTGAGCCAGACTCTGGGTCAGACTTGTATCCACGGCCGCCGTCCTCGCGCCGCCGCCTGAGACGATTGCGCCGGCGCGGCCGTCGGCCATCGCGGCCGCGCTTCCGTGGACAATCCTTCAACCGGCTGATCCCCAACATCCTGACCATGATCGGGTTGTGCGCCGGGCTGAGTGCGATGCGTCTGGGGCTGGACGGTCAGTTCGGCCTCTCCGCGATCGCCCTGCTGATTGCCGCCGGGATCGACGGGCTCGATGGGCGGATTGCCCGTCTGTTGCGGGCCAGCAGCCTGTTCGGTGCCGAATTCGACAGCCTGTCGGACTTTCTGTGCTTCGGGGTCGCCCCGCCCTTTATCCTGTATTTGTGGTCGCTGCATGCCAGCGGACCATACGGTTTCCTGCCCTGCATCCTGTTCACGGTCTGCATGGCGCTGCGTCTGGCGCGCTTCAATGCCGCCATCTCCGGCGCGTCCGCGCAGCCCACCTACGCCCCCAACTTTTTCACCGGCGTGCCGGCTCCGGCCGGGGCGGGCCTCGCGATGTTTCCGCTGTTCGTCGGTCTGGAGGCGCAGAAGCTGCATTGGCAGGGCCTGCTGGTTGCCGCGCGTTATCCGTTGTTCGACGCCCTGATGCTGGTGGCCACGGCCCTGCTGCTGGTGTCCACCTTGCCGGTCTGGTCGTTCAAGAACTTCAAAATTCCGGCTGAGTACGTGCTGCCGATGCTGCTCGGCGTCGGTGGCTTCGTCGCGGTGCTGATTGCCGATCCCTGGGCAGCACTTGCGGCAGCCGGGCTCATTTACCTGATTATGCTGCCGTTCAGCCGCCGCAGCTATCGCCGGCTCAAGGCGGACGCGGAGGCGTTGCAGGAGGACATCCCAGAGGAGGCCGCCGCGGGTTCCGGAGCGACGGAGAGCTAGGGCTCGTCCGGGGCGCGCAGTGTCAGGGACAAGGCATGCAGGCCACTCTTGAACTCCTCGGCCAGTGCCGCGTGCACCAGGCGCGACCGCTGCATCCGGTTTAGCCCGGCGAAGGCCGTTGCGACGATCCGCACGGCGTAATGTGTCTCGCCGTGACCTCCCGCCTCTTGCACACCAGCGTGCCCGGCATGGCGCGCGCTTTCATCCTCGATCTCCAACTGCCTCGGCGAAAAGCGCTGCTGCAGCGCCGTTCGTACCCTTTCGGTTCGTCCAGACGTGCCTTGCTGTTCCAACGATGCATCCTTTTGCTGGCTCTTGCATGCCACACCGCCGCGCGCACATAAACGGCTCGATGATGCGACGAAACACGCGACACCGGGCGTTTGATCCCGACCCGGATGCCCCGGGTCGCTTGTGCGACATGCCGGGTTGCGAGGAGCAGGCCGGCTATCGCGCGCCCCGCTCGCGTGACAACCTACAGGATTATTGGTGGTTCTGCCTCACCCATGTGCGCGACTACAATGCACGCTGGGACTTCTACAAGGGGATGACTCCGGGCCAGATCGAGGCGCATCTGCGTGCAGACACATCCTGGAACCGTCCGTCGTGGCGGCTGGGCCATCTCGGCGGCGGACAAGCGGCACAGGCGTTCGAGGATGATCGCATCCTTGATCCGCTGGGATTGCTTAATGGCGCAACTGGGGGCGCCACACGTCGGCGAACGAACCGCCAAAAGGTCGACGATGCACGACCAGAGGCCCTGCGCCAGCCGCTCGAGGCACTCGGGCTGTCCTGGCCGATCTCAATGGACGAGTTGAAGAGCCGCTACAAGGTGCTTGCCCGCCGCCATCATCCGGATGCCAACGGTGGCGACCGGGCCTCCGAGGAGCGCCTCAAGACGATCAACGTGGCCTACACGGCGTTACGGGCGCATCTTACGGGTGCGAGGCAAACCGGGCTTGCCGAGACGGGTTGACCGTCCACACCTCGGCAAGGACCGTGGCCACAACCGCAGCAAATATCGATCGGGAAGACTTCATGGACGAAATCGCCAACCTTGCAAGGACCGGTAACGAAGCCTCCCTCGGCGTGCCGGACTCTCTTGGAGTGCCAGACTGGCAGGTTTCGGCACGTGAGACCTTCGGCATCGATACCGACATGCAGGTGCCGGCCTACTCGAGGCCCAGCGAACACGTCCCGGAACTCGACACCGCCTACCGGTTCGACCGCGAGACCACACTCGCGATCCTCGCGGGGTTCGCCTTCAACCGGCGTGTGATGATCCAGGGCTATCACGGCACCGGCAAGTCCAGCCATATCGAGCAGGTCGCGGCCCGGCTGAACTGGCCCTGCATCCGGATCAATCTCGACAGCCATATCAGCCGCATCGATCTGATCGGCAAGGATGCCATCGTGCTCAAGGATGGCCAGCAGATCACCGAGTTCCGCGAGGGGCTGCTGCCGTGGGCGCTGCAGCATGCCTGCGCCTTGACGTTCGATGAGTATGACGCGGGGCGCCCTGACGTGATGTTCGTCATCCAGCGGGTGCTGGAGGTCGAGGGGCGGCTCACTTTGCTGGACCAGAACCGGGTGATCCGGCCACATCCGTCGTTCCGGCTGTTCGCCACCGCCAACACCGTTGGCCTGGGCGATACGACAGGCCTGTATCATGGCACCCAGCAGATCAATCAGGGGCAGATGGACCGCTGGAACATCGTCACCACCCTGAACTACCTGCCGCATGCCGAGGAGACGGCGATCATCCTGGCCAAGATGGGCTGGGATGGTGGCGACAGCGCCATACGCCGACGTGTGGAGAGCATGGTTGCACTCGCCGACCTGACCAGGGCGGGATTTATCAACGGCGACATCTCCACCGTCATGTCGCCGCGTACCGTGCTGACCTGGGCGGAGAATACCGTGATCTTCGCAGATCTCGCTTTCGCCTTCCGGCTGACCTTCCTCAACAAATGCGACGAGGCCGAGCGGCCGACGGTCGCGGAATACTACCAGCGCTGCTTTAATGCCGAACTCACCACCAGCCTGGCACCTCCCGCGGTGACCCCGCCGGCCCTGCACAGACGCTGAGATGAGCGACCGCCACGACCCCACCGGCCGCGCCGAGGCGTTCAAGCGGGCCACCGCGGGGGCGTTGCGCGCGATCGGCGGAAAGGCGGATGTGCAGGTGACCTTCCAGGCTGGCCCGGGAACGGTCGTTGGCAACCGGGTGCGTCTGCCGCAGCCGGCACGCAGCCTGTCGGCGCCGGAGATCGCGCGGCTGCGTGGTGCCGCGGACGCTGCCGGGCTGCGGCTCCGCCATCACGACAATGCCGTGCATGCGGCGCGCAACCCGGGCACCCGTGATGCGCGCGAAGTCTATGACGCGCTCGAACAGGTCCGCATCGAGGTGGTGGGCGCGCGTTTCATGGACGGTGTCGCGGCGAACCTGACGGCGCGGCTGACGCAGGAGTGCGAGCACGGCGGCTTCGAGCGGATGACCCGCAAGGACCAGTTGCCGGTCTCGGCGGCACTCGGCCTGCTGGCGCGCGAGCGGCTGTCCGGCAAACCATCGCCGGCCTGCGCCGAGCGCGTGCTGTCGCAATGGCGCGATCAGATGGGCAGCAGCGCCAGGTCCGCGCTCGACGAACTCGCCCAAGCCCAGGACGATCAACGGGCCTTCACCCGCGCGGCGCGGCGGTTGCTCGCCGCCTACGATCTCGCCGAAGCCGAACTCGAAAGCGAGCAGGACGACGAGAGCGCGCAGCCTGAGGAGGATGCGCAGGACCAGGGGGATGAGCAGGCGCCGGACACGGAGGAACGCGGGGGCGACGAAGGCGCCGACCAACAACCGGGGACAATGTCAGAGTCGGCGCAAGCGGCAAGCGCGGAGGAGGACGAGGACCCGTCTGCCGAGGAGGGCACGGCGCAGGGCGAGGACCGGCCGGGGGGTCCGCAGCCCTCATCGTCACGCGACGAGCAGCAAACGCCGGCGGTCCCGCACTACAAGGCCTACGCACGGCAGTTCGACGAGGAGATTGCCGCAGAGGAACTGTGCGACGCGGACGAACTGTCGCGACTGCGTCAGCAACTCGACCAGCAGCTCCTTAATATGCAAAGCGTGGTCGGCAAGCTTGCCAATCGGCTGCAGCGCAAGCTGATGGCGCAGCAGACGCGTGCGTGGGAGTTCGACCTCGAGGAGGGCATCCTCGACGCCGGGAGGCTGGCGCGGGTGGTGGTGAACCCAACCTTGTCGCTCTCATACAAGACAGAGCGCGACACCGACTTTCGCGATACCGTGGTCAGCCTGCTGGTTGATAATTCGGGCTCGATGCGCGGCCGGCCAATTACGGTGGCGGCGATGTGCGGCGACATCCTTGCGCGGACACTCGAGCGTTGCGCGGTCAAGGTCGAGGTGCTCGGCTTCACGACGCGCGCCTGGAAGGGCGGACAGAGCCGCGAACGCTGGGTCGCGGAGGGCAAGCCGCGCGAGCCCGGTCGGCTCAACGACCTGCGGCATATTATCTACAAGGCCGCGGATACGCCCTGGCGGCGGGCGCGACGCAATCTCGGGCTGATGCTGCGCGAGGGACTGCTGAAGGAGAACATCGACGGCGAGGCGTTGCTCTGGGCCTATCGACGGCTGCTGGTGCGGCGCGAAAGCCGGCGTATCCTGATGGTGATCAGCGATGGCGCCCCCGTCGATGACAGCACATTGTCGGTCAATGCCGGCTCCTATCTGGAGCGGCATCTGCGCGAGGTGATCCACGATATAGAAAGCCGAGACTCCATCGAGTTGATCGCAATCGGCATCGGCCACGACGTGACGCGCTACTACCGACGCGCGGTCACCATCACCGATGCGGAGGAGCTCGGCGGCACGATGATGAAGAAGCTCTCCGAGTTGTTCGACGAGGATGTGCGCCGCGCTTGGCTGCGTCAGCAGGACCGGGTAAGCGCGATGGTCGCATAAACCTGGCGGGGTGGCCGCAAGACATAGGCCATACGGTTCAGCGGGCGGTGCAAGGCCGGCTCAGATAGCGGACCATATTGTCTGTGTTGCCCACCGCCGCGCGGCCCACCTCGACAAAGCCGAGCGCCGCATGGAAGCGGTCCGAGATCGGGTTTGGCGGGTGTAAATTGACCTCGCAGACGATGCGGTCGTGTCCAGCGATCAGTGCCTCGGCAAACAGTGATTCGTAGAGATGCCGCGCATGGCCCCTGCCGCGTTCCGCCGGCTCCGTAATGATCCGGTCGACATAGACAAATTTGCCGTAGCGTTCCCGGAACCAGCGGAAATTAGCGCTGTCGTGTTCAGCATCCTGGTCGAATGCGATCAGGAAGGCCGCAACTTTGCCGATCACGAGGGCGAGGAACGCGGTCCGCAGCATCATATCGAGCCGATCCTGGTCGAGCAGCGAGGTTTCGGCCGCATGAGCGTTGTTCAAGGCCAGCAAATCGGCCTGGTCGGCGGGTGTTAGGGGCCGCATCAGCCCTCTAGCTTCTCCAACTCCCGCAGCACCGCTTCGCCCATCACCTGGGTGCCGACGCGGGCCATCCCGGCGCTCATGATGTCGCCGGTGCGCAGACCGCTTGAGAGGACGCGGCTACAGGCGTCCTCGATCGTGCGCGATTCTGCGTCGAGACCAAACGAGATACGCAGCAGCATGGCGAAGCTGAGGATTTGCGCGAGAGGATTGGCGAGGCCCTTGCCCGCGATGTCTGGCGCACTGCCGTGGATCGGCTCGTAGAGCGCCGGACGGCGGCCATGCGCATCGACAGCGCCAAGCGTGGCGGACGGCAGCATCCCGAGACTGCCGGTCAGCATAGCGGCGAGATCAGAGAGCAGGTCGCCGAACAGGTTGCCGGTCACAATGACGTCGAATTGGCGCGGCTCGCGCGCGAGTTGCATTGCGCAGTTGTCAGCCAGCATGTGCGATAGCGTCACGTCAGGATAGTCGCGCGCCGCCAGCGCGGTCACCACCTCGCGCCAGAGCAGGCCGCTCTCCATGACGTTGCTCTTCTCGACCGAGCAGACCGCGCCGCGACGCTGACGCGCCAGAGCGAAGGCGACGTGTGCCACGCGCTCGATCTCGTGCGTGGTGTAGACTTCCGTGTTGACGCCCCGCCTGCTGCCGTCCGCGAGGGTCTCGATGCCGCGCGGAGTGCCAAAATAGATGCCGCCGACCGTCTCACGCACGATCATGAGATCGAGCCCCCGCACCAGATCGGCTTTCAGCGGGCTCGCATCGACCAGGGGTTCAAGCACCAGCGCCGGCCGTAGATTGGCAAACAAGCCGAGCTCGCGGCGCAGTGTCAGAATCGCAAGCTCCGGCCTCTTGTCGAACCCGACATGGTTCCATTGCGGGCCGCCGACAGCGCCGAACAGCACCGCGTCCGCCTCGCGCGCAGCATTGATCACCGAGTCGCGGATTGGCACGCCGTGGGCATCCAAGGAGGCGCCGCCGACGAGGTCCTCGGTGATATCGAAGTTGATGCCGCGTCGGCGCGACAACCAGTTCACCACCCGCCCGACTTCGCGCATGACCTCAGGGCCGATCCCGTCGCCCGGCAGCACGAGCAGCTTCTTGTTGGATGACATCGGCGCCTCCGGACGGGTTATGCGAAGCCTGCCGGGTCGATGGCGGGAAGCCAGGGCGTCCCGGCGGCGCGTGCCTCGAAGCGTTCGATGGCGGCTTCGTGCAGCATGGTCTGACCGATTTCGTCGAGACCCTGCAGCAGCAGGTGGCGGCGCCAGGGATCAACCGTGAAGCCGATCTCCTCGCCATCCGGGCGCACTACGACTTGCCGCTCCAGATCGATTGTCAGACGCGCGTTGCCGCCGAGAGTGCTGTCCGCGATCAGCGCATCGCACACCGCACGCGGCAGGACGATCGGCAGCATGCCGTTCTTGAAGCAGTTGTTATAGAAGATGTCGGCGAAGGAAGGCGCGATGATGCAGCGTATGCCGAAATCGAGAAGCGCCCATGGGGCATGCTCGCGCGAGGAACCGCAGCCGAAATTCTCGTGTGCGATCAGAATGCCGGCCTGGCAATAGGGTTCGCGATTGAGCACGAAATCCGCGCGTTCGGCACCGTTCTCGTAGCGCAGTGCATCAAAGAGATTGCGGCCCAGCCCGGAGCGTTTGATGGTCTTGAGGAACCGTGCCGGGATGATCTTGTCGGTGTCGATGTTGGCCTCTGGAAAGGGGGCGGCGATCGCGGTGACTTTGGTGAACGGCTCCATTCAGATCAGGTCCCGAACATCGGTGAGGTGTCCGGTTACGGCTGCCGCTGCCGCCATGGTGGGCGAAAGCAGATGCGTCCGGCCTCCGGGCCCTTGGCGTCCCTCGAAATTGCGGTTCGAGGTCGAGGCGCAGCGTTGCCCGGGTCGCAGCTTATCGGGGTTCATGCCCAGGCACATCGAGCAGCCTGCCTCGCGCCATTCGAATCCGGCCTCGCGGAAAATTCGGTCGAGCCCCTCGCGTTCGGCCTGCTGCTTGACCAGGCCGGAGCCGGGCACGACCAGGGCGCGGACACCGTCGGCCACGCGCCGTCCGGCTGCCACCCCTGCGGCGGCACGCAAATCCTCGATCCGCGCGTTCGTGCACGAGCCGATGAAAACGACGTCGACGGCGACATCGCGCAGCTTCTGGCCCGGCGCCAGCCCCATATAGTCGAGCATGCGCTGCATGCGCGCACGGCGCGGCGCATCGTCAGTCGCGGTCGGGTCAGGCACCGTGCCGGTGATCGGCACGACATCCTCCGGACTGGTGCCCCAGGTCACCAGCGGCGCGATGTCGGATGCATCAAGCAGCACCTCGGCGTCGAAGCGGGCGTCCGCATCCGACACCAGACCGCGCCAGTGCGCGACCGCTTGTGCGAAAGCAGCGCCAGAGGGGGCAAAGGGGCGCCCCTCGATATAGGCAAAAGTGGTCTCGTCGGGTGCCACCAGCCCGGCGCGGGCGCCAGCCTCGATTGACATATTGCAGATCGTCATCCGGCCGGCCATGTCGAGCCCGCGGATCGCAGCACCAGCGAACTCGATGACGTGTCCGACGCCGCCTGCGGTGCCAATGCGGCCGATGATCGCCAGCATGATGTCCTTGGCGGAAATCCCCGGGCCTGGCGCGCCCTCGACACGTACGCGCATGTTCTTTGCCGGACGCTGCATCAGCGTCTGGGTCGCCAGCACGTGTTCCACTTCGGACGAGCCAATGCCGAAAGCGAGTGCCCCGAGTGCCCCGTGCGTCGAGGTATGACTGTCGCCGCAGACGATCGTCATGCCCGGCAGCGAAAGCCCCTGCTCCGGCCCGATGATGTGCACGATGCCCTGTCGCGCCGACGCGAGAGGGATATAGGGGATACCGAACTCGGCCACGTTGCGCTCGAGTGTCTCGATCTGCAGGCGGCTTTCAGGTTCCTCGATCGGTGCCGTGCGGTCGTCGGTCGGGACGTTGTGGTCGGCGACCGCGATCGTGGCATCCGGACGGCGCACACGGCGACCACTGATGCGCAGCCCTTCGAAGGCCTGTGGGCTCGTCACCTCATGCACGAGATGGCGGTCGATATAGAGAAGGGCGGTACCGTCATCGATGTGCTCGACGACATGGCTGTCCCAGATCTTGTCGAACAGCGTCCGCGCCATCCTTGCCCGCTCCGGCTCTACTCTGCGGCGGGGGCTGATGCGGCGGAGGCTGAGACCTCGCGGGCGCGCTCGGCGATACGCGCGGACTTGCCGCGGCGGCCGCGCAGATAATAGAGCTTGGCACGACGCACGTCGCCACGGCGGACCACGATGATTTCAGCGATGGTCGGCGCATAAAGCGGAAACACGCGCTCGACGCCCTCGCCATAGGAGATCTTGCGGACGGTGAAGTTGCTGTTCAGCGCCTTATTGGAACGTGCGATCACCACGCCCTCATACGCCTGCACACGGATGCGCTCGCCCTCGACGACACGGACCATGACGCGCACGGTATCGCCAGGTGCAAACTCCGGCACCGAACGTGCGGTCGAGAGACGGGCGATCTCTCGCGCCTCGTATTGTTGGATGATGTTCATGGGAGGTCCTTTTGCGTGCGGTCAATTACGCCGTGCGTGATGGGTCGGCAAGGAGCCGGGCGGGAGCTTGGCCTTGAAGATGCGCCTGCCATAGGTCGGGGCGACGCGCCTGTGTGTCGCGTTCGGCGGCGGCCCCTCGCCAGGCGGCGATGGCGGCATGGTTGCCGGAGAGCAGGGCGTCTGGCACGGCGCAACCCCGCCATACCGCGGGCCTGGTGTAATGCGGGTACTCGAGCAGGCCGAGGGAGAAGCTCTCCTCGCCGGCGCTGTCCTGTGCACCCATGACACCGGGCAGCAAGCGAATCGCTGTGTCGAGAAGCACGAGGGCTGCCGGCTCGCCACCGGACAGCACATAGTCGCCAACCGACACCTGCTCGATGCCGTGCATTTCGAGGACGCGCTCGTCGACACCCTCGTAGCGGCCACACAACAGAATGACACCAGGCCCTGCGGCGTATCGGCGCGCATCGTCCTGCTGCAGGCGACGTCCGCGCGGTGTCAGATAGACGCGCGGCCGCGGATCGTCTTGCGCGATATGTGCCGATAGGGCGGTATCCACGACATCCGCCCGCATGACCATCCCGGCGCCGCCGCCGAACGGCGTATCGTCGACCGCCCGATGGCGGCCGATGCCGTGCGCGCGCAGGTCATGCACCGCGAGCGACCAGACACCGCGCTCAAGCGCCCTTCCGGCGAGGGAATGGCCGAGCGAACCCGGGAACATCTCCGGAAACAGGCTCAGGATAGAGGCGCGCCATGTCATCTGCTTGGCTCAAGCTCGACGTCTTGCGGCGGTATGACGAGCAGACTGCCGGCAGCAAGATCGATTTGCGGCACGCACAGGCGCGTAAACGGCACTAGCGCGCTATGCCCGACATGGCCGATCTCGAGGCTGGCGCCGGCACCATAGTCATGAACCGCGAGCACCGTGCCCATCGACCGCTCGATCCCGTCCCGGCGCTCATGCGCAGCGAGGCCGATCAGATCAGCGAGGTAGAACTCATCCGGCTCCGGCTCCGGCAGACGCTCACGATCGACATAGAGTCTACGGTTGACCAGAGCCTGAGCGGCATCGCGGTCGCCTAGCGTCCGGCCCTGATTATCGCGGAGTTCGGCGATGCCATTGCCCTGCCATTGCAGCGTCCAGACTATGCCGCGTTCGTCGTGCAGCGGTCCATATCCGGCAAGATCCTCCGGCACGGATGCATAGCTGTGCACGTGCACAAGCCCGCGCACGCCATGCGGCCGTCCGACCACGCCCATCAGGATGCGCTGCTGGTTCATCGCACCGTGTTAGGCCGCAGCCGCGGCGCTGGCTGCGGCACGCTCTTGCGCTTTCTTCTTCGGAGCGGACTGGATCGGCTGCGGCCGATAGGCCGGCTTCTCGGTCAGGCCCGCGTTGCCGAGGAAGCGTGCGACACGGTCGGTCGCCAAAGCCCCCTTGGACAGCCAGTAAGCGATGCGCTCGCCCACAAGCCGGACGCGGTCCTCATGCTCGGCCGGGAGCATCGGATTGTAGCTGCCGACCTTCTCGATGAAGCGGCCATCGCGCGGCGAACGGCTGTCGGCGACGACAATATGGTAATAGGGACGCTTCTTTGCACCAGCACGGGCAAGGCGAATTTTGAGGCTCATGAAGACGTGGACTCCTGGTTCTGCTGCGAGCTAATGGGGACGCTGGTTAGGGCCTCGCTGCGGTGGCATACCCTTCGGCATCAAGGCAGACAAACCGTTCCGCATCAGGCCTTTGGCACCGATCTTGTTGATTCGCTTCATCATCGTGGACATATCGTCGAACTGCTTGAGCAGCCGGTTGACCTCTTGCACGGTCGCGCCCGAGCCTGCCGCGATCCGCTTCTTGCGGCTCGCCTTAATGATGTCCGGCATACGCCGCTCGCCTCTGGTCATCGACGAGATGATCGCGGTATGGCGCTTGAGCACCGAAGTATCGAGGTCGCGCCCAGCCAGTTGCTGCTTCATCTGCCCCATGCCGGGCATCATCTCCAGGATACCGGAGATCGAGCCCATCTTGCTGATCTGACGTATCTGGGCGGCATAGTCGTCGAGGTCGAACTTGCCCTTGAGCATCTTCCGGGCAAGCTTCTCGCTTTCCTCCTGATCAAGCGTGTCGGAGGCCTTCTCGACGAGGCCTGCGAGATCGCCAAGTCCGAGGATCCGTCCAGCAACCCGCTCGGGATGAAATGCCTCCAGCGCGTCGAGCTTTTCTCCGGAGCCGGTGAGCTTGATCGGGGCGCCGGTGACGTGCCGCATGGACAGTGCGGCACCGCCGCGTGCGTCACCATCCATTCGGGTCATGACGATGCCGGTGACACCCACCGCCTCGTTGAAGGCGCGCGCGGTATTGACCGCGTCCTGGCCGGTCATCGCATCAACCACCAGCAAGGTCTCGGCTGGACTGGTCGCGGCGCGCACTTGGCGCACCTCGTCCATCAACGCGGTGTCTATGGAGAGCCGTCCGGCAGTGTCGAGAATGACGACATCAAAGCCTTCCCGCCTGCCCGTCTCCATCGCCCTGATCGCGATCTGCACCGGGGTCTGTCCGGCCACGGTCGGCAGCGAGTGCACGCCGGCGCGCTCGGCCAGTTGCGCGAGTTGCAGTTGGGCGGCGGGGCGCTGGGTGTCGAGGCTCGCGAGCAACACCCGCCGCCGTTCGCGCGAAGCAAGCCGCAGCGCCAGCTTGCCAGAGGTCGTGGTCTTTCCGGAGCCTTGTAGCCCGACCATCAGGATCGGCACGGGGGCGGCCGCGCTGAGGTTCAGCGGCACGGCGCCGGCGCCGCCGAGCGCCTCGATGAGCGCGTCATTGACGATCTTGGCGACCGCCTGGCCGGGCGAGATGCTCTCCAACACCTCGGCGCCGACTGCGCGCTCGCGAATGCGGGTGACGAAATCCTTGACGACGGGTAAAGCAACGTCGGAGTCGAGCATTGCCAACCGGACTTCGCGCAGCGCCTCGGAAACATCGGCCTCAGACAGCGCCCCGCGGGTGCGCAGGCGGTCAAATACGCCGGTCATTTTGCCCGACAGCGCGTCGAACATCATCTCACTCCAAAGTTCGGCCGCCTGGACAACAAAGAATGCGCCACTGCGCGAGCCTTCGCGAAGCGACGTGTCGATATATGTGTCTCCTAGAAGCCACCTCAGCGCCTGTCAAGGAGCACAGACGATTAGGACTCGGCGTATGGATTGTTGGTGCCGCGCAAATGCAGACGGATCGGTGTGCCGGGGAGCGCGAACGTCTCACGCAAGCCGTTGACGAGATAGCGCTGGTAGTCCTCCGGCAGCAGTTCTGCCCGGGTGCCGAACAGAATGAAGGTGGGTGGTCGCGCCTTCGCCTGGGTCATGTAGCGCAGCTTCAACCGGCGACCTGCGACCAATGGCGGCTGGTGGCGCTCAAGTGCTGCCTCAAACCAGCGGTTGAGTGCACCCGTGGAGACCCGCTTGTTCCAGACTTCGTGCGCGGCGCGAACGGCTGGAAGGAGTTTGTTCACGCCGGCCCCGGTCAGCGCCGAGAACGACACCACCGGGATGCCCTTCATCTGGGCCAGCGAGAACTCGACGCGGTCGGAGATCGCGCGACGGGTCAGGCTTCTGTCCTCGACCGCGTCCCATTTATTGAGTGCCAGCACGCAGCCGCGTCCCTCGCGCTCGATGAGGCGAGCGATCTGGAGGTCCTGCTCGTGCACACCCAGTGTGGCATCGAGCGTCAGCACCACGATCTCGGCCATCTTCAATGCTTCAATGGACGCGGATACGGACATCTTCTCGAGCGGTGCCTCGATGCGCGCCTTTTTCCGAAGACCCGCCGTGTCGACCAGTTCGATCGGACCCTGCGCATCCGCAAAGCGGACCGCCACGGCATCGCGCGTAAGCCCTGGCTCGGGGCCGGTGATCATCCGCTCCTCACCGAACAGCCGGTTCAACAATGTCGACTTGCCGGCATTCGGTCGCCCGACAATAGCTAGACGCAGCGGTCCGGGCGGACGCGGCGCTAAATCCCCCTCGTCCAGGGTCGGCAGGACATCGGGCGTGAAGGCGTCGTCCGCGGCGGGGGGAACGCGGTCCGCGATCTCTCCCATCAGGTCGGCGAGCCCCTCTCCATGCTCGGCAGAGACGGCGACCGGGCTGCCGAGCCCAAGGCTATACGCATCGAGTGCCGCATTAGCGCCGGCGCGCCCCTCTGCCTTGCCCGCGATCAGCAGCACCGGGCGGTTCTGGCGTCGCAACCAGGCGGCGAAATGTTGATCTGCGGGGGTAATGCCGGTGCGCACGTCAATGCAGAAAAGTACGAGGTCGGCCTGCGCTATGGCAAGTTCCGATGAGGCGCGCATACGTCCATAGAGGCTTTCGGGTGCGGATTCCTCAAGACCAGCGGTATCAATCAGCCGCACCCGCCGGCCGCGCAGCGTGGCTTCGGCTTCCTTGCGATCACGAGTGACTCCGGGCGTGTCGGCCACCAGTGCATGGCGGCGACCCGCAAGCCGGTTGAACAACGTCGACTTGCCGACATTCGGCCGCCCGACGATCACCACCACCGGAAGCGCCGGATCAGCCATAGGCGGTCAGCTTGCCGTCATCCGTCACCAGGAGCAGCAGTCCTTGCGCGACGATCGGCGCAATCCGCGACGGGCTTTTCAGCTTCATGACAGGCCCCAGAGCGCCGGTGACCGCATCGACGCTGATCACCGCCTGCTTGGCATAGTCGCTGACGCAGATCAGCTTGCCGTCGGCGAGAACCGGGCCAGTCCAGACGATCGCCCCCTTTTGCACGTTCTGCCTGCGGAACCGCGGCAGCACCGTGACCCAACGGACGTGCCCGTCGTTCTTGTCCAGACAGGCAAGCTGCTGTTCGACCGAAAGCACGAAAAGCCAGTCGCCTGCGATGATCAGGTTGTCCTTGCCGCTGACCGTCCTCTCCCAGAGCCGCCGACCAGACCGCATGTCGATCGAGGTCAGCACCCTGCCAAGGCTGATCGCATAGGCGGTCCCGTCCGCGATCACCGGCAGACCATGGATCGAGGAGAAATCCATGATCGAATTGCGGCCGCCGCCGGCACCGAGGGTATCGGTCCAGACCGCCTCTCCAGTCTGCATACGCACCGCGGCGATATCGCCCGAGCCGAAGCCGGCAAGTGCCACATCATCGACGATGGCCGGCGCCGGTTGTCCAAACACGATGGTCTCGGATTGAGTGGCGCTGAACGCCCAAATTTGACGACCGGTCGCGGTTTCCAGCGCGATCAGGCGATCATCAATTGTCCCGAACACCATGCGGCCCGCGACGATGGTCGGCGCCGAGCGACCGGGTGTGCCGACGTCGACCCGCCACTTGATCTCGCCGGTTTCCGCGTCAAGCGCCAGCGATTCCGCAACCCCGTCGACAACATAGATGACGCCATCAACCACCGACAGACCGCCGCCGAGGTTGGAGGAGCGCATCTTCTTTGGCTTTGTCGGCGTAAGCCAGATCAGCTTGCCAGTATGCAGCGAAAACGCGCTGATCACCCCAGCGGCATCCATACTGTAGACGCGATCCTCCGCCACCATCGGCTGCGCCGACAAGACACCGCCTTCACCGATCCGGGCGACCCATCGGCGAGTCATACTGGACTGCATTGCATTGACCGAGAGGTGGCTCGGTATTCGCCCAGGCTGCGGCCACTGCGCGACCGCCGTGGGTTTCGGTAGGCTGATCGGTGTCGTGTCCGCCGGATCGACGGTCAGCCCGGCGCCAACCGAGAGCACATTCTCACGGTGGCCGACGAGGATCGGCTTCTTGTCTTCATTGAACAGACCGCAACCGGAGAGCGGGGCGGCAAGTGGCAATAAGGCGACGGCGGTGCCAGCGCGCAACGCGCCACGCCGTGAGAGGCGAAGACTCATCTTTTCATTTCGACTTGTCATCCGCCAGTCTTTGCCGTCCCAAGAGTTTCTTCCAGGCCGCTCGCCCGATTACGCAGCCCCTCCGGAGCGCTGCCGTCGGTGCTAAGTGCCGCGAGCTTGCGCCTTGCCTCTGCGACATGGCCCAGTCGAAGATCGAGTTCCGCATCAAGTTCCTGCGCCAGAGGCCGCCATGGTCCACCTGGCCGGCTTAAGGCGCCCAGGCGCGATTCCAGTAGGGCCGCATCCCCGTCGGCTACCTGATGCTGCACCCAGAGCAGACTCGCCAAGCCACGAAGCGTCGGATCGGCGCTCGCATCCTCGTCAATTGCATTCCAATATGCGAGCGCCTGCACGGTCTGGCCGCCCTCCCAGGCGATCTGCGCCAGCCGGAAGCGCGCCAAGGTTCGAAAGCCTTCCGGGCGCCGTGACGCCACCTCTGCAAACAACGATGCCGCCTGCTTGCTCGAAGGATTTGGTCCGCCGCCGGGGTGAGCGCCGCTGTCCGCGAGCTTGCCGGCCGCAAAGAACGTCGCCGCCGTAGCGGCAGCTTTCTGTCGACCCTGGTAGGTTTCAAATTGCCAGACGCCGACCCCAGCCGCCGCGAGAACAACCACGATGACGCCGAGGGCGCCCGCTCGCCGACCCGCGGCGCGGAACCTTTCAGCACGGAGATCCTCGTCGACCTCCTTGAAAATGTCGTCGGCCACCTCGGTCCCGCTCTCCGTCCTTGCCGCCCGCTCTAACCGCCACATGCGGCTGATGATCGCGCCGGACCATAGCGGCGGCCCGGCGCCCCGGCAAACTGCGTGGCAACCATTTGTTTACGTCCTTGTGGTTTGTTTGGCGCCCATGAGGTATTGTTGTGCTTCCCTGTCCTCGCTCCTACCGCTGCTCATCGGCGCCTGCCTAAGCGGCTGCGTGCCGGTATTCCACCGCACCCTCCCCGATCTGGTCTATTCCGGCATCAGCGGGCGCGACTGCTCGATGGTCCGCCTGGACCGGGGACAGAGCTACTGCCGCCCAGTACAGCCACCGGTATCGCCGCAGCCCTACTGCACCCGCAGTCTCGGTGGCGTCGATTGCTGGCAACACCCGGAACAGCTCGTGAACCAGCCGCCACAGGTCGCGCAAGGGCCGCACGATCTAACACCGGAGCAGAACCGGATCCGTCTCGCACGCTGGCCCGCGGCTCTCGAGTAAGCCACGCACGCAGCATTACTTCGTTCCAGCCTTCTGCCCACCCAGCCTCTTACTGGCGGCCCGTAGCTGCGCCGAAAGTGCGTTGAAATTGCCGGCGATCCGCTTCTGCACCGAGGCGGCGACGGCATTGATCGCGTCCATCCTGATACGCGCCTGCTTGCTGATCGCAGTCTGTTCGACCAGAGCCTCCCGGGTCACACACGCGCTGTATGCACGCGCCGCGGTGTCATACGCCCCAACACGATCAATGCTGGCATTGTAGTGGTCCACCGTGCCTGCTTCGACCGTGGGGGGAGCCGGCTCGTGACCACAGTTCGCAGGGCTCCACGGCGACCGCCCGGTCTGAGCGGACGCCTGCGCGACCCCATCCACTCCATAGGTCAAGAGCAGGCACGCCATGACGGCCGGCTTAAGCGAGTGCAATTGGGCAGTTTTCACGACCAACAAACCTATTCTCGATAGACCGGAGCATCGGAACCGAGAGGCCGTCGTCCGTCAAGCTCCACTCGATCCTTCATTCTACAACGTCGCCAGGCTGAACCCTTTTTATTTTTATATTGCATTGAACCGGCTATGATCGTTACGATCGGTTCCGTGCAACCAAAAGAAAAGCGATTGAGAAGTGCACTCGGCGGGAGCGCCCCGCGCTTGTGCGTGCGGCCGCGAACCGGAATGATGGCAAAAGGATTCTCGGCGATGCGCCCGCATGTATTTCTCGCCACACCCTGTTACGGTGGAGTCGTCACTCAGGGATACATGCAATCCGTCGTCGGGCTAATGCAACAAGCCGGAATCGATGGCTACGACGTCACCTTGGCACTTCTCGGCCAGGACGCGCTCATTACGAGAAGCCGCAACACGCTGCTCGCGCACTTCATGGCCACCACCGCGGCAACCCACATCCTCTTTATCGATGCGGACATCAGCTTCGAGGCGACCCTGCCAGGCTTTCTCGTCAACGCAGACAAGGACGTCGTTGCCGCGACCTACCCCCTCAAGACGCAGTATTGGGACGCCGATGCGCAGCGACGGATCGCGCAAGGCGAAGCCCCCCAGAGTGCCGCCTTGCGCTACGTGGGCGAGTTGTGCGTAAACGCCGCCGCCAGGCGGGAAGATGCACTCGCGACCGCAACCTACGTCGGCACCGGCTTTCTCCTGATCAAGCGTCGAACGATCGAACGTTTGATCGAGGCCTATCCGCAGACGCGCTACACGACCATCCACACCTACCCGGACGCCAGAAACGCACCGCAAGCGTCCTACGCGTTGTTCGATTGCATGATCGATCCTGAAACGCAGACCTACCTGAGCGAGGACTTCACCTTCTGCCATCGCTGGCGAGCGATTGGCGGCACCATCTGGCTGGATACCAGATCCAGCCTAATCCACACAGGGCCGAGCGACTTCCAAGGTCGACCTGTCGCGGTGTTCGGCTAGCTCGTGCCAGGCTTGACATTTTGCTTGTCGACCATCGATGCCTCAACTTTCTCGACGGTTTGAGTTAAAATCGGAACGAGCTGTATGGCTTGATTCATCGCATTGGCCAGCGACTGATTCTTTTCCGTTTTGGCAATGGCACCTACCGCGGCCGCCATAGCGCCGAACAGCGCAATCCAGCGACATGCGCCGGATTGGTTGAGTGCAGAAGAAATTGCCAGACAAAGGGCAGAAAGGCCTGCATAAGTCGAGGCCTCTTGCAGGCGAGCCGAAATGAACCTGACAAGACGCATGATGAAAGCCCTTCTTTGAGACATCGTGGTGCTCAGACGGTGGCCTCAAGCTGGGCCGCGGACGAGGCTTGTTGTGCCGCCGCAAGTGCTGCCGCCTGTCTGCGTGCGGTCCTCGCCAACCAACCACTTCCGTAGATCGAAAAATTACTGAGTGCTCTGTAGGAGGTTGTCTGCGCGGTTGCGAGTGCCAAAATCAACGCGGTGACCCGAAGGTCCTCTCGTCTTTCGAATGCCGACAAGGTTTGCGGTCCTACGATCCCGTCGATACGGACGCCCATCTCGCGCTGCAGCAGCTTGATTCGGCTCGCGGCGATTCGGTTCAGCAGAGTCCGTGGCGGCAATGCATCAAGCGCTGTCGTAACAGGCGTCTCTTCATCAAGCGCGTCCCGGTGCGTCTCTAGCGCGATACAACGCGCAAACAGCGCCAGGGATGTTCCCGGTCCCCGGTTCCAACCAAAGTCGAAGGCCATGAGGTCCAGGCCCGACGGCATCGCCGCACATCCAAGCGGCGTCCAATACTTGGAACGCGCGATCGCCTCATAGGTCGACAAGGGCAAGGATCGCATCTGCTCGGCAGTCACGCTGGCCCCTGGTCCCATCCAGTCAAGCAAAGCAGGGGCGCCCACGCCCATGTTCGAGCCGACCAGAACGCCCTGCCCGGTTTGACCGCTCGTCCAGTTCCCGGAATCACGAGGATCAGCAACGTAACCGCCTTCCTCGCCTCGCGTAAAAGCAAGGCAGGTCTCAAACGACATTTCCATGGGAACTCCTGCCCGTCAAAGTACAACGCCAGCTCTCGCAGCGGCCTTATGCCGTCGCCTCGCCGAACCACTCGAGGATCACCAAGCCGCTCGCGCCGTTCCCGCCTGGACCGTTCCCTCCGCCTGAGCCTCCGCCACCTGGCCACGTGCCCGCGGTGCCGGCGCCACCAGTAACGTTTGGGTGGCTCTGCGGTGTGCCGAAACTGCCGCCCCCGGAGCCCCCGATGGCGGTCCCACCGATCACGTAACCCAACTGCCCGACGCCTGAACCGGGATTGGAGAGCGCCTCAAGTTGCAGCACGGCATCGCTGCCGGCGGTGCCCCCTGCGCCGCTCTGCCCTGAGCCACCATTGCCGCCGTTGCCGCCGCCAAACACGGAGAGAATGCCGCCGAACCCCGTAGGCGTAACCGACGCCGCATTCGTGCCGCCCGACCCAACGACCACGGCGTACTGCTGCCCGGCCGTCACATTGAGGAGCACTTCCAAATAGCCGCCGCCGCCACCACCGCCGCCAGGAGAGCCGTTCGAGCCAATGCCACCCGCGCCACCCGGCCCCCAGCCCCTAAAGAGGAGCTGCGAGACACCCGGCGGACATGTCCAGGAGTATGTGCCCGACGTCGTCCAAACTGCACGCGACCGCAGGGTCGCCGCCGCCACGAACGCTGTCGTCGCCAATAGCGTGCTCACATCTCCGGCTGCCGGGGTTGGCGCTTTTGGCATGCCCGTGAAAATTGGCGAAGCAAGCGGAGCGGCGCCCGGCAGCTTGACGGCGACGAAGGGCGCACCGGCCGCCAAACTGATCATTCCCGTCGTGATCGATGTTGCACCCGGCGGCACGACAACCTGCCAGAGCGGCACATTGCCACTCGGGAGGACGTTGCCGGCGCTGACCGACAGCACCACGCGTTGCTGCAGCACACTTGCCTGCGGCGCGCCGTCACCGTTCGATCCGAAGAGCGTCTGGGCGGGGTTGGCAGCGTTGTAGTAAGCGACGACCGCCATGCCGGCCGGCGTCTCAGCCACGCTTCCCGAAACCAGGAAACTACCGCTCCCACTAATTGGCAACACCACGGGTGCCGTGTTGACGCCGATCTTGACCAGCGGATCGCCATCAGGCGGAAGCGACCCGACAAAGGAGCCATCGACGACCGTCGGCAAAGTCAGGCTACCAGGACCGATAACGACAGTGAGTCCCTGACCCGGCGTGCAAGCGAGGCCGTCCCCGTAACTTTGATCGTCGCCGACGACCATCTTGGCGAGGTATCCGAGTCCGACCATCGTATAGCGGGACTGCAGCAGCTGGTCGGTATCGAGCGGAACCGCGCCGACATAGACAATTTGGCGATCCAATCGCTTTACTCCGGAAATTGGCAGATCATGCGGTGTGAGCAGGAACGACCTTGTCCGCTCACCCCACCGGATAGGTTGGCGTGACCGTCATCCAGGCAATCGTGGCAGCCGGGATCGCCGATACGACGGCCTCCTGGATATCCGTGACAGCAATGGGCGACGGGACCTGTCCTGCGACAGCGCCGATCACACCGTCCTCGGCCCTGATGCCGAGCGCCCCCGAAGTCGGAATATAGCTGGTTGCTACAGTTCCCGGCTCGACTTGCCAGCACTGGGTCGACACACGTGGATCGGCACCGCTCGTGCTCGACAGCAGCAGCCCGACCCGGAGGTTCCGTCCCGAAGCCTCCTCAAGCTGAACCGAAGCGCTGAGCCTCTGCCATTTCCCGATGAGGCTCATATTCGCGGCGGCATAGACGGGACTTGCCTGGCTATTGAGATCTGTCATCGCAAGCTCGACGGCAGTGAGGCCGCTTCCTGCGGGAACAAACACCCACGTAGAACCCACCACCGCCGCTCCAGCCGCGGCGACATCAATGCTCGGCCCAACCACCCGTGATCCCACGATCCCAACGACCGTCAACACTGGATCACCGGCAAGGATGCCTGGCGTTACGCCGTCCACACTCCAGGTCGCCCCAGATCCGGCTGGCACCGGAGGTTGCGAGAACTGCCTCCAGGATCGACTGTCGGTGATAAGGTTGAACCCCCTGGCTTCGAGCAAGGCACCGGCCACGATGCTGTCTTGAAAAAGGGGCCGCAGCTCAAATGGTGCAGCAGAGACAAGCCAGCCCGATTGATCCAGAAAAGTCGCCGAGCTCTGACGCGTACAAATAGAATTCGGCGCGAAGCTCGATGATGAAATGGCGTTGACCAGAAACTGGAACGGCAGAGTGGTGGAGCCATAGCAAAGCCCGAAAACACCGTAGCCAAGACCGCCCCCAGCCTGCGGAGCGGACTTACCGCCGTAACCACCACAATCCTGAGCACGCGTTGGCTCACAAATCAACGGCGCGAGACCGGTCAAACCGACGACCGCGCGGATGACATCCTTGCGCGTTGCCCGTTGGCTCAGCAGGCTCGCACTGATCCTGCTCCGAAAGGCCGTGTCACTCTCTCCGACATGACGCGCCAGCGTAGCCCCGAAGAAGTCAGACGCCATTATGTCAAGAAATGAGCCGGATGCCGTCGCCACCCTTGTCTGCTGCGCGACCACGCCCAGGAGACCGAAGCAAAAGGACCAGGCCGCCCCCAGACCTGACAGCAATCCATCGAGGACGGGAGTGGCTGTTGCCGCGGGCGCAGGCGAGGACGTCGGAAACCAGCCCGTCGGCAGGGTCGCTCGAAGCCGCGCCGCCATGTCCGACGTGGTGCCCAGAGGACTGCCGTCAGTGGGGACAGGGATCATCGTCAGACCTCAACGACGCTGACGGTTCCAACCCGCACGACCGATGCGGCCGCACCTCCGAGATCCGACGATGCACCGTTCAAACTCACGGACACAACGTTGGTAACATCCGAGCTCGCATCATACGCGAGGCCGGCGAGGCGGGAGTAGCGTAGCACTTGACCGACAGCCAAAGCATTGATGTAGGCCGCAAGCGCCGCGCTGATGGCGCTCTGCGTCTGGCTGAACAGGGCTGCATCCGCGGTACTCAGGCTAATCGCCACAGTAGCTATAAGCAACGTCGGCCGGCTGACCGAGAAGCTTGAACCAAGCGGTCGGATCAGATCGATCGCATTAAACACCGCCGCCAACAACGCATCCGGAGGATTGCCACTCCCGTCATCCACAATGACATTGAAATGCCCCGGAAGCGCCACACCCGCCGCGGTCAGGTTTTCCTGAATAACGTAGCTCAGCCCCTGCTGGACGGACACGATCGCGTTGGCAACCGCCTGTTCAGTCGCCTGGGATCGGGTGTTCAAATACGTGATGAACCGCAATCTGAGCGCCTGATCCGTCTCGGCAGCCAAACCGCCCGTGAGTGGATCCGGGTTCATAACAGTGTCAATCCCGGGGATTGCCGTGCCGAGGATGGTGATCACACCTGCCTGAACATTTCCCGCGGTGCCCGGCGTCGACGCCTCAATAGAAACGACAATGGATGGTATTCCCTGCAAGCGCGTGTAGGGGCCTCCTACGACGACAAAGCTCTGCGAACCGTCCCCCGTCTTGACCAACGCTCCCGTGGGGATGGTCGCAGGTTGAGCAGAGGGACTGAAGGACATCATAACCACGCTTCCCTCGGCGGCAACTGGCGGCAACCGACCGAGGCCATAGTCCGCAACCCAGCTATCCACATCCGAACCAATGCTCGTGGCCAGCCGGGTCATCGACAACACCTGAAGGATCAGATATTGCAGCCACAAAGCAACGGATGCCGAAGCCTCGAGCGTTGCGCGCAGCACCGATCCGACGCTCACGTCGAGTAAGGTGGCACAGGCGCCCTGCGCGGACGCCGCCATGTTGCCGACGAGAGTCGAAAAGTTCTGCAAGGAAAGCTGCATCAACCAGTCCTCGGAATGGTGAGTATTTGAGGAGACCCAGTTTGCGCATCCTGGTAGGAGACAGTCGCAAAAACGTTGCCGGTCCCGTCACTCTGCACCACGATCTGAGGCTCTGAAGTGCTTGCGACAGCTGATTCAAGACTGATCTGCTGCCGGATCACCGCCGCAACTTGTTGCGCGGAGACCGTCGCGCCCACCATGCCTGGCAGGCCGCCACCATACGTCAGTTGCCAGATATACCCGCCACGATTGGTCAGAAGCCGACGCAGAATACGCTGCTGCGTCCACCCGACGCCATCGATGCTGGCAAGATCACCCGTTGGCCCGACCTGAAGGTCGCCGCCAACAACATGCGCAATATCCGCCATCCTCAACTCCTCGGCGCTCCTGAGACGTCAGAACCGGCCTTGACGTCCAAGTGCACGTGGTGGTCCAGGCTGATCCCAGCCGCGACAACGTCACCCGTAACCTTGACGGTGCCACTTACCATGACGTCTCCACCCAAATAGATCCCAGAGGGCGTGAGATGCAGAAACGGACCGGACTTCAGAAAGATCCCAATTTCACCTGGCTGCACCGGCTGCGATGTCGCAGGGCTGACCGGAACGGTCTCCACCGTGTCGAACAGTCGCGCAATGACAACGGGCTGCTCGGCGTCCCCTTCAACCGGTAGCAAGAGCACCTGAGTCCCGACTTCGCTCGGACACGAAATCTTCAGCCCACCCGCCGCTACAGCCGCATCCGGTATCCAACCGCTCTCTACGCCGTCCGGCTCAACGCTTACCTTGATCGCGTGATTGACCGGATCGACGCTCGTGACGATACCATGCCTCGCCAACCCGGTCGCCGCCGTATGGGAAGCGGAATGGAGCTTTACTGCCTCGATCCAAGCGCGCATCGGTCTATCCTCATTCTGAGAGCACCTTGGCGGTGCATCTCTGTACGAAGCCGCCCGAGAGTGTCATCTCCCGATCGATCGTGTCGATCCTGTATGAACCGTCCCAACCCGCGCCGACACCTGTAAGTGTCAGCCCGTCGCGTGGTGAAAGATTCAGATCGCCAGGCATTGTGGCTGTCAGCGTGCGTTGATGCCCTACGGTCTGCCTGTAAATGCCGTCCGCAAGGATCTGTGCGGCATCGGGCAGCAGGTTGGGACGAACGACGTTAATCGATGAGAACCCACCAGCAGCTTCACCTCCGGCCGTCGCTGACACGCGCAAACGCTGCCTGCTATTCCAGCTCGAAACCTTTACCGGGAGCCCTCCGCCAAGAGCCAAGCATCGCTCGACCACGAGGCTGCTGACGTTGACCGACGGCGATGCCGTCCGCGGCGATGGCGCGAGCAAGTCAATGGCGTAGGTCATTCTGTTGCTTGAAGACGCAGACTGAAAATGTAGTTCTTCTCCGATGACCCAGAGGTCGAAACCTTCGAGCTGTGCAAGATGTGACAGAAGGTCCCAAGCCGTGCCAAAGCGGGAAAATCTCGGGAGGGCAGAGCGGGCATGCTCGAGCTGATAGTACTGACCGATCATTGCGGACGTTTGGTCCACAACAGGTGTCAGTCCACACTGCCCTGCAAGCTGCGTGGCTACCTCCGCACTGGTTTGATTCAGGAAGCCCTCAGTGACCGACAGATCGATCAGACGCGCCGCGTAATCACGGCCGTCGAGGGTCAACGTCCCCGTAATTGGATCAAGCCGGACGCGGTCTACCCTGCCAGACATCATTTCTTGCCAGACCAGCGCTCCCTCGGGCATGCCAAGCGGCAACAATCCCATCTGTATGCTGACATCCAGTGTATCCGCACTATACCATGGCGCCGCCGGACCGAATTGCTCGGTTGGGTATGCAATCTGAAGATAAAAGCTTCCCGCTTGGCCGAGGTTACTGGTAGACAACTCGACGGAGTGGCATCCATCAATGACGGTTCCGGAGACGACAAGACGACAGCGTGGTCGTCGAAACGTTTCGCTCGATACAATCGTCATTGTGGAGGCAGTCCTCCCGATGTACTCGTATCGAAGGGCGGCAGTAGAAGTTCAACGACACCGCTCAAGATGGGGTCATCCAAACCATTGAGTGCTGCGATTCGGTTCCACTGCGTCGCATCCCCGAGCTGCTTTGCGGCAACATGGAATAATGTCGTTCCAGTGACAAGAACACTCAACATTGCGGCCTCATGCTAAAATCAGCGGCACCCCCTGGGGCTGCCCCGAGAGCTCGTCGACCCAGTTGTTCGAGCGGTTCACGTAACCGGCAGCCTTGACGTAGGCGCCGTGGTCCCCGGCTGCGTTGACCATAGTGCTCAGGCTCCCAGCATTCAGGTCTCCGGCGAAATTACTGGAAGTAGTCGGTTGCAGCACAGTACCCGAACTGAGAATGCCACTCTGCACTGCGCTTGCACTTGCCGCCAGCGCGGCAGTCATCGCCGCCAACGCAACAGCAGAATTTGGGCTCCCCGCAGTCGGCAAGACTGTCTGCAAGTCCGCCAACGGCGCCTGTGCAGCCACTAAACCGAGTTCCGCAAGTGCTGCCGACGCCGCCGCGACGTCGCCGGACAACAGCGCCACAAGCGCGTCGGATGTATTGCTCACCTGAGGTGTGTCGTCGGGCACGATCTCCGTGCGTATACGATACGAGATCAGCGCACCCCGATCTTGGAGATCGTATTCGAAATGCACAACGACGACATTGAACGCGTAGTCGCCAAAGCTCAGGGGTATTGCTTGTCCTGCCTTACGCATAGAATCAAACAGGCGCGCCCGTGAGGCGGCACCCGGGCCGGTAAAATAGCCGCTCCAGGAAATCGAACCATCGTCGACTCCCATGGCATCGATGATCCGGTTGCCGCCGGGAAGGCGATGGATGGTCACCGCCTGGGCGCCACCCAGCCTGATGCGCGAAGGGACCTCGTGCCCAAGAAGGACAACTGCTCCAAGGACAACTGGCGCTTGATCCAATGAAGCTACCAGAAGATCAATCAGCCCTGACCCGACGATGCCGCTCACAGCGCTATGCTCGTGCCGGAAAATACGGGGGTTGCCCGGAGGTTTACCGACGACGCCGAGACCTGCGGCAGGCTCGCAGCGCTGGCCTGACCAGAAGCTACAAGACGGCCCATTCTGCGCCCGTCCATCAGCACGTTACCTCGCAACGCCACCACCGACCCTGTGTCCGCTTGATTTGCATCAAACGACGACGGTCTATCAGCGGTCCGGGCCTGTCCGGGCCCGTTGTCGACAGCACGTTGGCTCTCCGGCAGCCTCCCTGAACTTGTCATCGAAGCTGCCGCGCCAGCGCCGCGTGCCGCCGCAGCAGGCGCACGCGGCACAACCTCAAGCATCATGCTCTGAAACTGCGCAGCATCGTTAAATCCCAGCTGCGAGACGGCGGCTGCTCCGCTCGGACGGAGCCCGTTGAGCTTTGAGCCGCGTCCTGGTGGCACGGACTGCTCTACGTCGGCAACGCCCAATGCACTCAGCGCGTTGCCGAACGGCACGTGGCTGACGTCCTGCGAGGGGCCCCCAGAGACCTCATCGACAGCTCCAGTCAAAGCCCGCAGGCCCATAGCGCCGGCCTCCCGCCTGACCATCCTCTGGCTCATCGTAAGCGCCGAAGACTTTCCCTGTTGGGCCTGAAGCGCCCAAGCAGCTTTGCCCGCCTTTCGCGTCCAGTCGGTGCGCCCGAAAGCGTCCGCCGAGGGAACGCCTGGCGCGGACTGTTGACCCGAGCGTCTCGCCGGTCCTGACAGACTTGTCACCACAGCCAATGCCGGAGCGCTGACACGCTTATCCAACGTGGCGCTAATAGGAACCAACACCGAAACACCAGCATCGCTTGACCAAGACGATGCTACACGAGACGCGATTGCTGACTGCGATGGTCTTGTGACACCCTCATGCCGCGCCAGACTCTCTCTCGGCGCCTCCGAAGCAACCTCCAAGGCATCCATCCCGGGCGGCCCCATTGCAGGCTTCACCCTAAATCCAAACGGCACGCCATTGGTAAACGCAGCAGAGTCTTCCCCCCGCAAGATGGCAGAGACCGCCGCGGGCAGAACAGCGTCGCCCGAACCTGCTCTCAGGCCAAGCAACGGCCTTTTTAGCCCCGCTTGGCTTCCATCAGCCATGGGCGCTCGGGCGACCACCCGACCATACCAGCGGACCGCCGTCTTCATCTTTGCCATCCCTTGTCAGGGCACCGCGACGGAAGCTACTTGTCGGGCAACTCAGCCCAGCGCAACAAGCTCCAGTCAAACTGCCCGCCGTCGATTTCACCAATTGCGACACAGCATGCGAGGCGTCGCTCCGCGGACATCGTCATAACTTCGGACCACGGCACCCCATTGCGCACAAGATACAGGACCTGCGCCAGCAAGGGGTGCCTGCTCAGTTTTTTGCGACGTCCGTTACCGGCACATCCTCAACCGATGCCACCGCAGGCTCCGGGTAGTGCGCCGCCGCCAAGGCGTCCATACCCGAATTGCCAATGCGTCGGCCCAGTTCACGCACGCCGTTCTTAGTCAAAGGCATCAACACCGGCTTGCCATCGATCGCGCTCACGGAGCAGATCATCAATGCGTAGCGCAGCCACGCCGCCGAGGCTGCGGCAGCCCCAGCGGCTTCAATCAAGTCAAGCATGTCGGCAGGCGTACACTCGCGCAGACTGAAACGGCGCCCATCGCCGCTTTCGATCTCCTGTGGCAGCATCTTCAAATCCTATTCCTCTGGCTCGCAAAGAAGCTCACTGTTTGAGTAACGATGTTTTCCGCCTTATAGCGGCCGGAGTTGGTCAGGGTGAGCGCAACCCCAATAAACTCATAAGTACTAACTGAACCGTCAGCCTCGGCAATATATTGGTAGATGGTCCCCGATCCAATAACACCGGCGTTCCAAAAGGCCGCCTCGATAGCCGCAACCAAGTTGTCCAAAGCAGCCGAGCCGCGATCGAGCTGGAACTGTCCGCGCCAGCCAGCCGGCGTGTTGAATTCCACCGGAACACTATTGAGAGGGTCCGATCTCTGCTGCTTGACCTGCTGCTCCGCCTGAAAGCCAACGACATCGCGCATATCGATGCGGACACCATTCCAGAGCAGAACGACCTGGCAGTCGCGCCCTATACTATATGGATTTCCCATTGATTCACCCTGTCAGAATGCTCGATTTAGCTTATGTCGATGGTCAGCCACTAAAGGCCGTTTGCATTTGAGGCTGAGGACACCGACACGCCCTGGCCACCCTGCAGGTTGACGATGAACTTCTCGTTGATACCCTGATAGCGTATCTGTACGTCAGCCTGGACATACCCGAGCGCAGTCCGTGACTGAGGATTGTTAGATGCATCGCAGACGACAGCGTATGGGGTCGACCCGTCAACGCTGCCAAGAATTCCTTGCCCCAGCAAATTGGACAAAAATCCCAGCAACGTCGCTCGGACATTGGAGAGTAGGGTTGTGTTGATGACCGTGCCAACATAAATTCCCATACCAGCCGCTAGGGTCTGGGCTATAAAGTTGGTCATCCGCGTATAGGCGTCGCTCGCAACCAAAGCGTTCGACGAACTGTTATGACCACATCGCACCGCCCAATAGTCACCACCAGGCGCCGGGTTACAAACCACGTCAATGCCAGCGCCGAACAGCGTCTGCAACTCCACTGATGAGTAGGCTGATGACTGACCACTACTCACAAGCCCGGTCTTCTGACTGCCAACGACGCCGTTCAGGGGCTTGTTTAAGCTTGACTGCTGAGGCGACAAATTCGACAGACAGCCGCCCACAAAGCCATTCGGGCTGACGAGACGCGTCAGCCCGTTCGCATCATCATACCAATACAGCCAATCCCCGAACATGATCTTCATCGCATACGAGTCGATACCGGCGGATTGCTTGGTCTGCACCGCAGATGCAAGCGTATCCCCGCTCGGGCCACACGTTATCATATAGGCGCCCTCGGCAAGGCCGAAGCTGTTCATCTGACTCCATTGCGTTGCGTCATCGCAATCCGCAAGAACGACCACGGCGCACTTCTGGCCACGCAATGAAAACATCCCGCTGCGCACGATTCCGTCATTTCCAACCAGTGACGAACCGGCGAGGCCTGCTACCCCATCGCTGCCCCCGATCAAAACCTGGTTGCCGATCGTCTGTGGAGCCGTTGCGGTTCCGCTTCCGAGGCTGGCAACGCATAGCGCCGAGGTGGCCTGCTCCCGGAATTTCGGACCACGGATTATGTGACAGACTGGCCCCTCGATGGAGGGGGCAATGCGCAAGTCGAGATTTACGGATGAGCAGGTCGTGGGGATTGTCCGCGAGTCGGACCGGGAGGCGGTGTCGGATGTCGCGAAGCGGCATGGTGTCAGCGAGCAGACGATCTACACTTGGCGCAAGCGTTTTGGAGACCTGAAGTCGGAGGGTGTCCGGCGCCTTCGCCAGCTCGAGGTCGAGAACGGCCGGCTGAAGAAGCTGGTGGCCGAGCGCGATCTCGAGATCGAGGTGATGAAGGAAGTTGCGGAAAAAAACTGGTGAGCGTGCAGGCTCGACGCCGGCAGGTGGCGTATGGCCGTGAGCGGGGTCTCTCGCTGCGGCAGGCTTGCACGCTGTTCTCGGTGGCGCGGTCAGCGCTGGACTACACGAGCCGCATGGCGGTGAAGGACGAGGGGGTGGTGAAGCAGATGAAGGCGCTATCGGCGACCTATCCACGCTATGGCTATCGCCGGATCCGCGTGTTCCTGGCCCGCGAGGGCGAGGTGATGAGCGCCAGCCGCGCGCATCGTCTGTGGCGATCAGCCAGGTTGCAGGTGCCGCGCAAGGGGCCTGGCAAGCGGATTGCGTCGTCGCGACCCCGGCCGCTGGCACCTGGTTCGGCGAACGAGGTGTGGTCGTATGATTTCGTGTTCGATCGCTGCGCGAGCGGCCAGCAGCTCAAGTGTCTGACGGTGACCGACGAGTTCACCAAGGAAGCGTTGGCGATCACGGTCGACGCCCGGCTACGGTCGACGCGTGTGATCGAGGTGTTGTCGCGGCTGGTGAGCGAGCGCGGTGCACCTCGGTTTCTGAGGTCGGACAACGGCCCGGAGTTCGTCTCGAAGGCGCTGATGAAGTGGATCAGCAAGCAGAAGATCGGAACAGCGCTGATCGATCCGGGCAAGCCGTGGCAGAATGGCGTCTGCGAGAGCTTCAATGGCAAGTTCCGCGACGAATGCCTGAACATGGAGTGGTTCCGCTCGCGGGCCGAGGCTCGGGTTTTGATCGAAAGCTGGCGCCGGCACTACAACGAGGTGCGACCGCATTCGAGCCTTGGCTATCGAACTCCGGCCGCATTTGTGGCCGGTCTGGCGACGACAGCGCCCCGTGTTAGGACGGGCCGGGACGCTGCGGTATGTGGGGCCTCCGCGTCCCGGCCCGTCCTATCACCGCCCCGGCTGGGGCAAGGGCAGCAGCAGAGGGCCAGTCTTTCCACTTAACCGTGGTCCGAAGAAGTCGGGCAGGTCAGAGGGACCCCGTGTCGGCCCGGAACCGGAGTTGACGGCTTGCACCAGGTTCGCCCAGAACGCCTGATTGCCACTGCTCGCATCGATATTGTCATAGACCTCGGCAAGCTGGCCAGGCATCGACAGTATCAGGCGCCAAGTCAAGGCCTTGGACCCAACAGAAAGGACCAGCCCGACCTGATTACCTCGAACCCCAGTATATATGGCGGTCAGCAGCGCCGGATAGCTGCCGCTCGCCGCGTCGTAGAACAATGCATAGTTCGCCGCCGTGTCACTACCGTCTGAGACCCGAACGCCAACCATTGACCCTGCGCCCTGCTGCACGGCGCAGGCTACTTGCGTACCCATGTCATATTTGCGGGGCATCACCGGGCCGAACGCCGCTCCGTAGTCGGCCATCGTCCCAAACACGACAGCCTGATTAACAGGCCCCCAGCTCGCCGATCCGACAACGCCCAGCAGGTTGGAGGGTGCCCCGTTCAGGCTGAGGTTCTGCGGTGACGTTATTTGAACATACAGGTCAGGTACGATGAGCGCCGCTGTGTTAAGCGACCCCGCTTGCGTGATTTGGGCCATTCCTCAGTGCTCCTCTGCTCTACTGACGGCAGCCGAGGGCACAATCGGCACTTGCGTCCGGATCACCATGGCAGCGTTTCCGCCACCGAGGATCGCCGCGATCACCTTGGGATCGGTAAGCACCTGCCCTTTGCTGTATGAGCCAAACGCATGCAAAACTACTACAGCGTCAATATTAGAAACTGTCATGGCTTTCCCATCATGTAATCAGCGCGATCGTCGGGACGACCGAAGCATTTACAGCCGCCGCCAGCGCAGCGCCAACCGCCGCGGCACGACCCATATCTGGTCCCGACTCAGTATAGGTCGGCATCAACCAGCCGCCCTCCGCCAGTTCGTTCCACGCATACACCAAGCCGACCTGCGCCGGGCAGGCCGAAGGGTTTGCATTGATCGTCTCAACCAAGGCAACCACGTGGTTCGCTAGCGCCGCGTTAGCAGCTGTGTCGTAGTAGTCCTGCAGCGTCAGGCCGGGCGTTATGGGGTAGAATGGCTGGGGGCTCGCAATCAACGGTCGCTGATCCCATCCTGTCATTGCAGTTGGAACCATAGGAAAGCCGGAAGCGACACGGGACTGCCAATCAGCAGCCGTCGTTGCGGTCAAGGACGAGTAAGGCTGCGTCGCTCCGTTGAGATTCGACACCGCGTAAGCGCCGGCCGCATCTGCACCGGCCGCTTTGGCAGCGGCGATATTCGAGTACTCTGCCAGGCTTGCGCCCGAAAGCCAGACGACATACGGGTTTTGCCCACCGGCCGCTTGCACACTGCTTCGTACAAGCGCGATGGCGGCTGCGACGCCTCCAGGCGGCAGTCCGGAGAGCTGCGCGGCTGCAGCATCCAGCACAAAGTAAAGTGGCCTTCCCTCAAGCACTGTCATGTAGCCAGGCTGAGTCATCATCGCGATGTCGCGAAGCAGAGATGGCTGGTCGCTGCCAGCGGCGCCCCAGTTTGAACTCTGCCCGAGCATACAGAACCGAAGCTTGTTGCGGATCGGACTGCTGAGATAGAGCTGTAGTGCCAAACTCAGTGAATCGTCTGGCTGATAGCTGTCGAAGGCCCAGAAGGACAGCCCTGCCTGCACCGCAGCTGAAATCTCAAAATCAATGGTCGATTGTGTCGCCAACGGCCAGGACGCAGTCCCGTCGACCAAGTCAGCGTTTGAGGGTAGGCGGAATTGGTAGCCTGGAGGAGAGAGTGCGGCAGCACACTGCTGATCAATGGCGTTGGAAGGGTCATACCAGGCGTCGAAGCGAATCGCTCCCAACGGCGGTATGACAAGCGCCGGCGGCGGCACCAGGCAACTGAAGCCAACTTCACTACCTGTGCCCGAAAGCGTCCCCACCCCAAACAACATTTGAGGCCCGCTCATTTGCATAGTAGTGGCATATTCAACAGTGTAGTCGAGGTTACGACGGTAGAGATTGGCGTTCTCGGACTCGTCGGTCTCGACTGTCCCGTGATAGAGAAGACGTCCCACGGTTCCGTCGCGCAATGGCAGCCAATCGACGCTTGAAAGCGCATTGTCTATGGCGGCAGCGACACGGTCGCGTCCAGCCGGCGTAGGACACCATACCGTTACCATAATACCCTGCTCCTGGCGCCTCGTCTCCATCTCGGCAGTTCCGCTTCCGACAACACGCGCTTGCAGAACATGGGCCGAGGCAACGCTGATGACTGCTCCCTGAACAATGGCCCCTGGTATGATCGCACCCAAGGCCTGCGCAGCAGTCAGCAGGGTGTCATCCGCTGTCAGGACATACGAATATGCGACGCCGTCGACAATGAGGCCGAGAGCTTGACCAAGCGCCGGCGCTCCCTCCACAGTAACAGAAGTTCCATCTACCGTAACCAGGATCGTCGGAGAGCTGCTGACAATCGTGCGCCAAACCCTTGGGTAACGTGAAGTGTCCTTGCTGGAATGTGGCTTACTAAAGACCGTAACGGTTTGAGTTCCCGCCAGAAGGTCCGTGTTCAGTGTTTTGCTCGTCGGCCAGCCGCGGTAGATCTTGACCGGCGCGCCAGTGCTGCTGCTGTTCTCAAGACCTTGGGGATAAACCGCTTGGAAGATCTGCGCGCAAAGTGACTCCTCTACATCTGAAATGTCTGCCAAGCTAAGATCTCCGTCGGTCCCCGCTCAAGGCGGATCTCACCCGCGTTATAATGGCCTTACCACCTTTACGTCGTTGCAATGCCGACGAGCAGCTTGTACCCGTAGTCGGTAAGCTGGTAATTCATGATGTCGTAAATTCGCAAAGCAGCATCCTGAAGACAAAGCCCATAGCCGATCTGGAGGCCAGGGATAGCAGGCAGAAGTATTTGGAAGAATGCAGATCGTGTGTCGCTTGGCAATTTTGTGACGTCGGTCTCTCCACGGGTCTTTGACAAAACTGACATTGGCCAGCCACGCGCTAGAAGCGTATTGGTACCGCTCGTAACTCCACCATAGGCGTTTGTCCCGGCGGAGGTCGGCTGCGTAGTATCCAAAATGTCGAGCGTCATATTGCAGAGCACACACCATGCCGGCTGCAACGGCTGTATCCGAGACACAAAGTACGTATCTTCACCAACAAGGTAGTCGCCAACAAGCAAGCGCCGCGGGTCCGCAAGCAGGATTGAAAATGGATGATCTGGCGGAACCGGAGAGGCAAACGCAAGGCCCGGATTATCAACCGCGCAAAATACGCCGCCCATCGAATTGCCGGCAGCCAATGGATCCATTGGTGCCGTTGGACGATACTGAGCAAGCTCCGCGCCGAGGATCGATGCGGCCTTGCCCAGGCCACCAGCAACATGCACCTGAACGGTCGCTTGATCCACCATAGGCTTTGCCCCATTCCGGAATGACTTCAGGCTACGGCAATAATGCCACCATTGTTCCAGAGCGCCCCCGTCCCCGACGTCGGCGATTGCGAAGGCAGATTCGCCATAGTCACGTTGCTGCCGAAACTCTGGACTTGCGCGGAGAGGACGCCGCCACTGATCTGAACGGCAACACCCGTCGTCCACTGCCTCCCGTCCGGGGTCAACCCGATCAGCGTGCCAGCGGGGAAACCTTGTGCACCGGGGCCACCCACGAAGCCGAGGCCGATGATGAAATTCGCTCCGGGGCTGCTCGTGAAGGTCGCCCCAGTGTGAATATTGACTGGGTGTAGAAGTGGGCAGGAAAGCAGGAGATTACCGGCTTGGCGGTCGTCAAACAAAGCTGCATATGTCAAGAAACCCCAGTTTGCGGACGAGGGTCCTACCGTCCCGCCTCCAGTATCAAAGGCGACGCCGTTTTCAAGAACAGAGAAATGAACCGCACGCCTGCCATAGGCGGGGTCCGAAGGCTCCTGCAATGAGCCTGCCACCAGACCAATACCGTAACCGATCCATCCAGAAAAGAAGCTTGCCATGATTCATTCCCGCTTGTGACCTGCACACCCGCCGTGCAGCTGCTTAAATCAGGATGCGCGCACCCGCTCCAGCTCCTGGGTCAAGCGGCACCCCAATAAAGGAGGCAAGTCGGCCCCGCCACTCGTCAAACAGTTTCGCGCGATCCGCAACTTCCGACCGGTTATGTGTCCATACTGCAGCTTTGTCTGTATCCAGGTTGGCCGCCGCAGCCACAACCCCTAGCTCCAGCACATAGAGCGAGGCGAGATACTGGCGTATGACCTGCAACTCCTCTGGAGCAAAGTTCGACAGGCGGTATTCAAGCGTGCCGTAGGCCTGAAAAAACCGCCATGATTGCGAGCCCGCGTCCCCGGATCCGTATGCCGGATAGCCACAAAACCTGCGGATATCCACACGCTCGGCATTGCTCAGCGCCAACTCTGAAAGGCCAACCGAACCTGACACGACCTATGCCTCCTCAAGATCCACGCGTCTCGCCCGCAGCAACGCCAGGTCGTCCGTGTTCTCCACCACAGCCCCCGAACCCCAGAAGCGGTGCGTCCCATCCTCGTCAATGAACCCATATGGAAAGCGCAGCCGAAAGCCGACCTCAACCGCCACCACATCGCTGGGAGACGCCGCCGGCGCCTCCCCTCGACGTCGGGCCATCACAGGCTCTCAATGACGACACCACGCTTGAGGTAGCTGTTTGTCGAAGTCGGGATGATCGAGGTGCTCGCGGTCGCGTCCGTGGGCAGCGCAAACCCGCCGATCCAATACCAGGACTGGGCAATGATCTGCTTCAGTCTGTCGAGCGGCTCGCGAGTGACCATCACCACGTCGTCCATACGCTCCATCAGAGACTGCTCGGCGTCGGGAATGTCCATCTTTCCCATATCCGCATAGTCACCCTCGATCAGGGCTCCCTGGCCGCACACGATAGCCCGGTGGATCGCGCCAGCACCGAGCGAAAGCTGCTGCGGGGCTTCGGTAGTGGGCACAAAGCGGACACCAAGAAGTTCAACAATGGAGCCTGCCTGATAGGTCTCACTGCCGTAAGCGCCACGATACAGATACTTGAAGTCCCCATCGCGGAACAGCCCAAGCATTTGCTGGTCATCGAGGTAGCAGTTATAGGAACCACTCACGGTCGGCACGTTGTTCATCCGCAGAGCTGCCACGGCACCGAGGACGGTTTGGATGCCCAGCGTGTCACCAGGGGTGTAGCTCGATGCACCATAGGTTCCGGTGGGCGCCACGAGTGCCGCGGTTGTCAGCCGACCGTTCGGCCGCAGCACGAGCGGCGCCGTGGCCGCAATGACCGGCTGCCCTGTCGTCGCGTCGGATACAGAAACGTTTGTCGAGAAGGTCAGCGTTCCGGAAAGCCCACTCGGCGATGTGGAAACGTTGACAGCATCAGGAGCACCGCTGACGAGCGTATACGCATTCGCCCCAACCGTGACGGTCATGCCATTGGTCGAGCCAACGCCGACCACCTGACCATAGCTGTTGAGCACGTTCTGAAATCCACGGATATCATCGACGCGCACCGTGGTGGCAGGCGAGGTGATCGTGACAATCACGCGGGTATTGCCGCCCAGGTAGCCGCCGACACCCCCAACCGCCCCACCGAACAAGGCATTACGTGCGATCCGGTCCAATGACTGCATGGCCTGGACGCCGTTTGTGCGCGCGTTGGCCAAAAACTGGCTGGCGATACCAACGCCCTCGCTGACCATATTGAGGTCGATCGTGTCGCCATACTGATTGATTGTCAGGGTATACTGCTCCACCGACCACGTGGACGGTGTAAGCCCATTGTCAAAGTTGGTGTTCACCGAGGGTGCGAGTGGAGTCGTCACAGGCGTCTTGAGGCCCTTGCGGGTCTTGGTCACGGTCTCACCGATCCGGTTCGGGAAGATTTCACGGTCCGCGATCGCCCGAAAGCTGAGTCGCGACTGTAGCCCATCTTGAAACTCACGGGCGAGAAAGCCCTGTTGAATGATTGGCTGCAGCGACTGCGGGAAGTTCTGGATTGCCATGTATACTCTCTTTCACAACAGCGCGCGGAAACCAACCAAGGACAGATGCCCGAGCTCCGGTCTACTTGCGCCGATACAACACTTCAGGAAATTTCAGTCACTGCTTAGCCGCACGTTAGGGCTGTTCTAATGCCTGCCGCCGAGCAGTCGTTGGCGCTCCGCCTGCCATGCGTCCCTTGGGAGCGTACGCGCATCAAGCACGCTCGGCGCCGCAGGGGACGGCGGCCGTAGAGTTTGTCCCGTGGTCCCTGTACTGATGCCGACACGAGCATCCGCAAAGAGATATGGCTTTTCTTGGCGAAGCGTCTCAATCAGAATCTCAGCGCCGAGAACGCTACCGTTCTCATCCAAAGAAAGGCTCGACATGTCCCCAAGCCGCAAGCCGTCAAGGTCCACAATACCCGCTTTTAACGCCTGAGCCTTCAGCTCCGCCCGGATCAGCCTGGCTGCCGACTCACTTCGGATGGCCGCAATCGCCTCGTCGCGTTCACGCGCTGCCAAGGCAACCCCGGCCTCCCTTTCGGCTTGGGCGATGCGGAGCTGCTCACGACTACGCGCCAGATCGCGGCGCAGCCGCTTCTCGAACTCGGTAGGTTCACGTGACGACTCCGTCGTCTCCGTAACCACGGAGTCATCACCAACATCAGGCTGCTCTAAACGTTGCTCTGCCATGTCCCCTTAAAGCCTTTCACGTTCCTAGCTTAAACTACTTCCTAGCGCGACCGCAGCAAAGCGTGTCGACATCAAGCATGCTTCGGACGCCTGCCTTTGGCGCTTTCGCTTGCTCCCGGTCCTTCTATACCCGAACAGGCAGGACAATCATCGAGCACCGCCCGATGCGACGAAAGGTCGTAAAGCGGAGCAATTATCTCGAATCCAGTCCCACAGTCTATGACGCCGCTTTGGACAAGTGTCGCGACGGTAGCGGCCTGTGCCTGACGATCCGCAAAGCTCGCCGGAAACCAACTCGGCCAGGCAAGAGCCAAGCCGCTTGAATCAAGTGCTTCGTAGGCCGTTCCACCAATCAATAACCCACCCGCGACGCGCGAGGAGGCAGCGCATACCATCCGCAGAAGTGAAAGAAGCCCACACTCCCCGTATGATATCCGCAGTCGATCTGCGAGCCAGAGCAGGCCTTGGCACATCAACTCAATAGCCCGCCCGCTCTGCCCACTCGTCAGCCTGTCTCCATGGGAGCGATTCCCGTGCATCGCCTCCAAGGCGATCGCACGCAACTCCTGCACATGGGCTAGGACAGCTGCGGCAGCATTACCGTTGATTTCAAGGAGCTTCGCATCTCCTTCGGGAGGAACCATAAGCGCCCCCGCAGCACCTCCCGAGCGAACCGGACCGGAGGACGGACCCAGTGCTGCGTTCGGATCCTTGAGCACGAGTGTGGGGTCCGAGCCATATTTCAGACCCCGCCCAGCCTGTGAAAGGAGGTAGTCGGCCTCAATGACAGTGTCTATGCCTGACGCAAACGTGCAAGCTCCATCGGACGCTTCTGGATCAAACCCTCCGGCTCCTGATATGTTCTTCATCCAAACTATTGGTACGAACCCAAGTCCGTGCAGGACGGTTCTCTCCTCGTCGATGACCGGTGCACTCAGGTCTCCCACGGCTACCGGACGGAACCACGTCTCGGCCCTATCATCCCAGCGCCGTTGAAACCACATCTGCGTGTCGGAGGCGTCCACCTCGTAGCCAAGAGCATTGAGATCCGCAGCCGTAACCTTGTATCGCTCGGTCACGCTCAGCAGGCTACCTGGCCTATTCCGGTTCCAACGTGGAGTCAGGAAGCGCGTCGGCATCACTTCAAAGAATGGACGCTTTTCGACAGCTCTAAACAGAACTGCCACCGATCCCACCGATCCACGTGTCGCGGCTTCGAGCATCGTCCCATTAAGATGTGTTTCACGCACCAGATCGACAATCGCCTGAGCAGTTTGTGGAGAACTCGCTCGAACTGTGGGCCAATGGCCCTCACTGAACAGGAGAGATACCGAATCCTCGACAACAACCCGACAGAGGCCGGTCCGAACGGAAGGACGTCTTTCGTCCAGTGGAACATAGTCGCCGGAATCGCTCCGTTCCCGCGAAAACGCATGCGGGAGAGCGTCATACTGCCGCCCCTCCAAAACAGCCTCCAGAGCACTCAGTCGGAAGGTGCGCTCTGGTAGATCTGTATCCCGCGGCATTCTGGCCTGAAGGGCGAGCCAGTCCATTGAATCAACGCTCCATTATCTGGGATGTTGAGGCTGCACCGGAACCTTGACGCAGTGTCCGCCCATACAAGTAATAACCGGTGGCATCAACGAGGTGGTCGTATCCGTTGCTTTTATCAGGATCGTTACTGCCGTCGCGATATACGAGCCGCTCGTAGGCTTCGATCGATTTGCGGCAGGACGGATCGACGAAGGCTCTCCGGCAGCCGTCTGCAGACAGGAATTGGCGGTTCATAACGTTTGTCCTATCCCGCACTGTCGGATGCGATGCCATTGCGATGACCCGGAAGCCGATCTCCCGTAGAATCCCGATATCGGTACGCCCAGCGGCCGAGCTTCGCCGTTGAGCCCCCGCTGGATCGGGGTAGACAATTATGTGGTCCACCATTGGCGCCGCCGGATCAAAGCTGACTCGACCGTATCGCCGGATGATTTCCGCAGCCATCTCGTCGGTATTCGACGTGGGCAGGATGATCTCGTCAATCTGCTCAGTCGTCGCCCCATCTTCCTGCCAGACTGTAGCAGACATCGGGTTTATGTTAAAGTCTATGCCAATATGCACGGCGCGATCCAAATAATGGCGACACGCTTTAACTGCTTCGGCTCTGCTGAACGCGTAGATAACACGCCCGGCATAGCTTTCGAAGCTCGCCCCGTATTCCTGCCTGAAGGTCCTCGGATCGAGTTGCATCCGTGCGGCGGCTATCTCCTCCGGAGGAACGTTGCCGCCGTCGAGTGTCGTGAACAGGAAAGAACGGTAACTTCGGTCGCCACCCGGCTGACCGAGTAGATAGGCATCCCGGAAGTGGTTGAACCCCTTGGGTGTTCCGATAAACAGCGCGTGGCCTGTCGAGGTCGAAAGCATCGGTCGAATGACTTCCGTCCACGCTTCCGGCTTACAGTCGGCCCACTCATCACCTCCAAAGAACCAAAGGCCCGAACCTCGAAGGTTTTCAGAGGCATCCAGTCCGACAATGCGGATGATATGTCCGGATTTAAGTCGCATCGAACAACTTGTCTCGTTAGGACGCGCATCAAGCCATCGAGACGGTATGGCCTTTTTTAAGCGACCCCACATGACGCGCTTTGCTTGCAGAAAAGTCGGTGCGCCGTACCAGATCTCGTTCTCTGTGCCGACGTTGTTTTGAATGGCAAGGCGTGCTGCTCTCCTGATTTCCTCGGCCATAAGAAATGTATTGTGCGTCGGTATCATCCCCTCGCCGCACAAGTACAGGCGCGAGGGGGAGTCTACCTGGATACAACGCACCGGTACGCTTAATGTCGCCTCTACCGCAACGACCCTGCGGCCCGCGGATGATTCTGACCTGGACCACGTGATGCGGCCATTCTCAACTTTTGGCAGATGGCCGAGCGAGCGGAGCAACTGGAGTACGTCTTGTTGTAAGGTGTCGCTTAAGCAACGCATCCCGTAGTGTGTCGGACAGCGGTAACCGCCATTGCTTTCAATCAGTCCTCGCAAAATGCGCAGGCGCTGGTGGACAGATCCACGCGGGCCGGTAGATCCGAACTCGATGGACGCATGCAGCCTGCCCAGGCGGCCGATTTGATAAGGATCGCGGCCGAAGTCCCAGCGCGACATCTGCAATGCTGCACACGCTTTTATAACATATATTTCTAAAGGGGAAATCGTCAGGCGGCTTGCCAGTTCACCCGTCCTGAGGAGCAGGTTCTTGCCATCGTGTTCCACGGCCCAAAGGTGATCGTCGTCGGCTATAACGCTCGTGCCGTCATTAAAGGATACGCGACTACAGCGATGGCCAAGCATGACGTCGGTCGCCAGTACGACCCGGCATACTGCTCCACGGTCGTCGAACAGCAGGGAACCTTCTTCCACGGCACCCATCGTTACCCAGCCATCGGGGGAGGGTAGCCGTGTCGTGACTGCGAGCGCCTTCCCAAACCGTCGACCGCATACCGCTACCCGAAAGCGCGCTGCCTGATCCCACCCGGCCTTGTATATGGCCCATTGCGGCTCCGTTAGTGCGGGGCGTCGCTCATCAGGCTTCGCTTCAACGCTCTTACCCCGTTTTTCGTCGTGGCGGATCATCGTCAGCGGCGATCTCCTCGATGATCTGCGCAAAATCTTCCTGTCCTGTACTTGGCCTTACCCGCGACGAGAACTTCCCCGGCTTGCTGCCACGTAAAAGTAGCATGAGAAGCGAGTCGCTATAGCGACGCACCATCAGCGTCTCCCCCGTTGTCGGGTCACATACCAACTTTCCACCTTTGATAACGGGTTGGGCGACCCCCTCAAAAGCCCGACGCCACGCTTCTGCCTCAAGCATGTCTGCGGCGTCATCCATCGCTTCGTCCAAGGCCAAGGCAAAGTTCTTGTCCCGGGCCCGTAAATCGCTGACATCGCGGCGGCTCAGCATACCTGCTCGACACGCAAGGCTGTAGTTTCCAGTTCTGGCAAGAGCAACCAAAAACCGTTCAATGGAGGGCTCGCGGCCCTTTTGGGTGTCGGCGAGTGGGGCGGCAGATTGTCGCCTGCTTCGTCCCAGGGACGATACCTTAGATCTCTGATCCACGGGGCTTAGGCGGGACGTGCCACGCCGACGCGGCGGCCATTCGAACTCGTTGACGCCATCAGATTGCTTCGCATAGGGGGTGATCCCTCGACATGACGTGCTTGCATCTCCCGTCTCAGGGCCACCCCAACCTTCAAGCGTAGGCTCTCCGAAACTGAACCCAATTTTGTGAGGTTCCAAGTGCCGTGTCGGCGTATCGGAACACAGCGAATGATTAGGTCCTGTAATGGCAGTCCGCTGAGCGCTACATCAGACCAATGTTCAGTTGTGACATCTGCGCGGTGGCGGACTTCACTCTTGATCCCAAGCCTAAACATTGTAAGCTCATCCCCATCGACGCTATATACGACATAAATCGAAGCTCCAGTCGCAACGACATCGCCACCTACGAGCTGCCCAAGGCCTGCGAACATGATGAGGATCCGCTTCAAATTTTGAAACAAAAAAAGCCCGCAGCGCATTTAAGCGGCGGGCGCAACTAACTCAGTATGCGTCAGTTATACTCAAAGTCGGGTCCCACGTCAACAGCTCCTTTACGTAACCGCAACGTGTTGAGGTGAAAACGAGTTCTAAACCCGCATATCTCACAGAAGGTGGGTGCATCGGGGCTCTGAATGGGCGAAAGTTCTTCTGCAACAGATGCTTTGCGGCCAGCAGAGGCTCGACGTATACGTCGAGCCCGATGTCCACAGAGTGTAACCCGAACCTGTTGAGTTTGAACGTTTCAAAGCCGTGCGGTGGTTGCGGCGTTCGATGGTGGTCGGATCACCTCGGACGCCGGGGCGATCCTTTTGGGTGCTACGGATCGGGTCATTGGCCTGACCCGGCGGCTGGCGGTCTGCTTCACGGACGCCCGCAACCCGGCTTTCGTCGAGCATGCGGTCGAGACGCTGGTGATGCAGCGAAATGTGGGCATCGCGCTGGGCTACGAGGACCTGATCGACCATGACGAACTGCGTCACGACCCGGTTCTGTCTGTGCTGGCCGGCAAGCTTGCTGCGCGGCGTGGAGACTGCGCGCCATTGGCTGGCAAGAGCACGCTCAACCGACTGAAATTGAGCGGTGCCGTTCCCACTCGCTACGGCAAGCTCACCGCGGACGCGGAGGCGTTCGAGAGCCTGTTCGTTGACGTCTTCCTGGATGCGCGTGGCAGACCGCCCGCGCAGATCACGCTCGATCTCGACGCCACCGACGATCCGTTGCACGGGCACCAAGAAGGCAGGTTCTTCCATGGCTATTATGACTGCTACTGCTACCTGCCGCTCTACGTGTTCTGCGGCCGGCACCTGCTGGCCGCCAAGCTGCGGCGTTCGAATATCGACGCCGCGGCAGGCTCGGTGGACGAGATCAAGACGGAGATGGCCGACGCCCGTCTCGAGGCGGAGATCAGCGGCAAGCCCGCGCGTCGCTTTCGCGACTTTGCCTGGTCGACCCTGAACAGCTGGAGCCGCGCCCGTCGTGTCATCGGCAAGGCCGAATGGACCGGCGGGGAGGCCAACCCGCGCTTTGTCGTCACCTCGCTCAGACGCCACGATGTCGCGGAGCGATATCTCTACGAGACGATCTACTGCGCTCGCGGCGAGATGGAGATCTCACCGGCATGATGCGATTCAAGCCTCATTGGGTTTGGTGGGACGGTATACACTTTAGCTGGCGGCGGTCACGCAGGCAGGCGATTTCGGCTTCGTCCACCCGGATGAGCCACAGCCCGCCGGTCGGCATTGGCAGTTTGCGCGCGACGACGACCCCTCGCTGGATCCAGCGATGAACTGTGTTGCGCGGTGCTCCGAGGCGTAACGCAAGTTCGTCGATCGTCAGTTCATTTGCTTCCCGTCCTACCATGCGGTCGGCCGTCTGCGAGCGCTGGGCAACGGGCGCGCCGATACGATGAAGCAGGTCACGCACCATGGCAGCGGTATAGGTCGCGCGGCGCTTGGGTGGGCACCACCCCTCGGTGTTCAGGATTACCGTGATGGCCGGCGCCTTCAGGCCTTTGGCATGCAGGTCGCGAATGCGCTCAAGCAGGAACACATGGTCGCTCAACTGCGTTAGCCGTGCCACCGGACGTCGCAAGTCATGCTTTGTCCGCGTGCCGCCAGCCCAGTGACATTCGACAAGAACGATCTCGCTCTCGCCTTCCACGGTAAGGATGACCTGTTCCAGCATCAACCGGGTGATTGCCTGCCGGTCGGCGGCCGTGGTGCTGGGCGCCGTCCAAATTACCGGAATATCGCAGGCCACTTGCTTGATCGCCGCTCGCTCGTCTGGCGTCAGAGGCAACGGCTGCTCGGCCAAGAACCGTTCGAACTCATCCTTCAGGCGCAACTCGTCGGCCAGGGCAGCCTCCCAGCGTTGCTCCAAGGTGCGGACCACCAGCCGGTTCTCCGGCTCGACGGCGTCATACTGGCGTCGCGCCCGTTCCACTTCATAGCGGACCCGCTCCAACCGCTGCTGCCACTGCCGGTGCAAGCCCGCGCGTTCCAATTCCAGGTCTTCCGTCAGCTGCAGACTGACCTCCAGGGCAGCCGGCGCGAGCGCCTGCACATCAACTCGCCCATCAGGGCGTCCAGGGCACGCCCGCCCAGCGACTGGCAGCTCGGCGCGCCATAGTTCACCGCCAGTCGGGAGCAAGCGTAACGCTGGAAGCGACCGCTGTTCGGATACTGTGCTGCCATCCGCTGGCCACAGCGGCCGCAGACTATCAGCCCTTCAAGCAGAGCCGGACCGCCGCGAGGAACGCCGCAATGCGAACTGCGATTAGCTGCCACCTGTTGCAGATTCCGCTCGTAGTTTTCCCAGCTGATGTAGGCAGGCAGACGCCCCCTGAGCAAAACCGCCTTTTCAGTAACCAGCCGACCGGCGCTGGGTCGCCCTGGCGACTTGCCGCTACGGCGCCCATAAGCATAGGCCCCGGCATAGAGCGGGCTTTGCAGCATCTCCGAGAGCGTGTAGCGATTCGCTGGGTGCCATTCCAATTCTCCCTTTGGCGCTCCCGAACGGGCACGAAATGGGAGCTGGATGTTGCGGGCGACGAGGTAGCTGAGCACGCCGTTGATCGTGCGGCGGCGCTCGAATGTGTCAAACACCAGCTGGACCGTCGCCTGCACCTGCTCGTCACTATCAAGCACGATCTCACCGGCCCGACCGCGCACATAGCCACGCGGCAAATTAAAAAACAGCTCGCCGCGCTGCGCCTTCGCCCGGCGCCCCTCCAGCATGCGGGCCTTCAGGATGTGCAACTCGGCCTCGCTCATCGTGCCCTTCAAGCCCAGCAACAGACGATCATTGAAAAGTCCCGCGTCGTAGACTCCGTCCACATCCGCAATGAGCGTGTCGAAGAGAGCGCAGATCTCCAGCAGCTGATGCCAGTCCCGGCACGATCGCGCCAAGCGAGACATCTCGATGCCGAGCACCAGCCCGACATGATCCAGCCCGACCTCGGCTACAAGCCGTTGGAAGCCAGGGCGGTTGGCCGCAGAGGCGCCGGAACGGCCCAGGTCGTCATCGATCACCTCCACTCGTTCGCGAGCCCAGCCGAGATGCAGAGCGCGTTCGACCAGAGCATATTGCAGCCGTGTCGACTCCTGGTGCTGCTCGACCTGCCGCAGTGTCGACTGCCGGACATAGACGATGGCAAGCCGGTCCCGATGGCGACCCCGCACCTTCTCCGAAAGAGTTATCATATCGCTCCTCGCGGCTTGGACGCCGGTCACGGCCAACGTCGCCCCGAACGGGAGCGGATGCCAGGGGATGACGAGCGAGGTGGCCCAGCAGGACGGCAATGCGTCGGCGCGTCGGTGCCGGCAGCTTAGACCAGGTCATGGCTACCGTGGGGTGCGTCGGCCGCATGCCGCCTCGCGATCCATTCGACCAAAGCGAGTAATGCAACGCGGTCGAGTCGCGGTCCTTCGATCGCTAGAAGTTGCTCTACAGACGCAGTAGGGGGAAAGCATCGAGAACCGGATCAAGGAATGCCGGCTCGACATGTTTGCCGGGCGCACTTCGGCCGCCACCATGCGCGCCAACCAGCTCCGGCTCTGGTTCGCGTCGGCCGCCTACGTGCTGCTCTGCGCACTGCGCCGCATCGGGCTGGCACACACCCAGTTCGCCACCGCCACCTGCAACACGATCCGGCTCAAGCTGCTCAAGATCGGCGCGCTCGTGCGCACCAGCGTGCGCCGAATCAGCATTGCCATGGCATCCGCATACCCGTGTCAGTATGAGTTCGCGCTGGCGCACGCCATGCTTCGAAAGGCTGGCACCTGATCGGCACGAACCAGACACCGCAAGTCCAATGCCCCACGGACCAACGCCGCACCAGCGGCGCCGGAAAGCCGCGCCCGAAACACGGAGTTTTTCGGGATATCAGCACCAGCGCAACCAGGTGCCGCCCGGCACCGCGTCACCAGGAACGCAACCAAAGACCCTGTGAGAAATCCGGGCTAGCGCGAGAGATGCCGAACAGCCCAATGTTCCCAACATTCTTCTTGCATGATGTTGATGATCGGGCGGGCTACGCTGCCATGAGGGATGAGCGGGCTGTGCAGCAGCGAGATGGTGCTCAACGCTCTTTCTTGTTAGGTCAGAGATTGTTATGTCCGACAGCCGGCGCGTCAGCCGCAATGATCAGCGAACGCTTACACCGCAGGTTCAATACGACAAGAATGATGTCGCCCACCGTGGCACGTGAGAGCCGCGCGCAAGACACGGAATTTCCCCGCTTATCAAAGAAGTACAAGCCAGTTGCCGTCGACACTTCGCTACCACGGCCGGAATCGGAGACACCGTGAGAAAATATGGGATAGGCAGTGCATGAAGTTCGGTTAGGAAGTTGAAAGATATAAGCCTCCTTCAACCCCCCGGAGTCATCGCGGGCCAGTCGTAGCGCCTGACCGAACGAACGAAGGCTCCGACGGGCGCCGACTGGCGGCGCCCCGCTACGGTAACGAGGCAGACGTCGCGTGCCACGGATGGGGAAACCACCGGGCAGCCCACGACCCCTGGGAACACGGCGGTGTATTTGGGCAGGAAGCACACGCCTAGCCCGGCCGCCACCATTGTCAAAATCCAGTCCTCCCGCTCGCTCTGATAGGATTTGATAAGGTTTGCGCCCTGGCTCCGGCAGAGGCCGTCCAGCACATCGTAGAATTCGCAGTTGATCCGGGAGAAGTAGAATTCTCCGTCAAGTTCCGACATCGCAATCTCGGATCTCGCCGCGAAGCGATGACCAGCGGCGCAGGCGATGACAAACGGTTCCGTGTAGAGTTTGGTGGTTCGCAGCGGTTCCGGAAAGCCCTGCGGGCGCGCCATAAGGGCTGCGTCCAGCTTCCCCTGCAGGAGAAGCTCGCAAAGCTGGTCGGGAACTGATTCGAGAAGCGTGACCTCAATGCCACGGTTCTCCGTTCTGAACCGACTGAGAAAGCTTACGAACTGGACTGGGGCGATTGTGCACATGACGCCAAGCGTGAAATTGGCCCTGTCGAGCTTCAGGAAGCGCTCCGCTGTCCGCTTTACTTCGCTCGTTTGAGAGTCGACCTCGGCCAAATGCGGTTCAATCAGCCGGCCTAGTTCGGTCATATGGGTGTTGTTGCGCTCGCGCGAGAATAGCAGGCCGCCGAGTTCGTCCTCCATTTTCTGGATCGCCCGCGTCAGCGCCGGCTGGCTGACGTGGCAAGCCTCCGCGGCTTTGGTAAAGTTGAGCGTTCGGCTTAAGGCAAGGAAGTAGCGGATGTGCTGGAAATCCATCCCGGATGCTCCCTGATCGCGCGAGGTGCGCTTCTCTTATCCGACTTCCTCATCGATGCCGAGGTTGCATCGACATGATGTCGGCACTTTTCTCGAGCTCGCCCGTTCGCAAGGTCCTCTGCCGCTACTGGCGGGAGCAGACGGTTCAGCCCGTAGCGCTGCTCCCGCGTTGGCGTTTCGCCGCCGAGCTCTGCCTACCGGGCGAGGGTCGTGAGAAGGTCGGCGTAGGTCGTGTGTCGAGGTGGGGTAGACGTCGTTCGCCGCCCGAAAGTTACAGTAGATCTGGCGGAACGATCTCTCGAGAGTGCCGTCGATGACGGCGACGCGAACGTCGAGGAAGGGCTGCACGGTCCACTGGTTCCAGCGCATCTGCTGCTTTTGACCATGCGCTCGGCGATGATCTCGTTGACTGCGCTCTCGACAAACGCCGTCGAGATTGGTTCGCCGGGTGGCCGGCGAGCACCGTAATTCACCGACGCAGTTTGGTTCGCCTCCAGATAGGAGAGCAGATCATCAAGATGGCCCCGCAGGGAGCGGACGCCCACGATGTGGCGGATGCTCGCGCTCCCGAGCCATCTCGGACCTTGGCCAGCCTGATCAGGCTACCCTTCCAGCGACCGCGCCAGAGCCGCCACTTCGCGCGCTCGACGTCTCGGTGACGTTCCTTGCCAAGGCAGGGTCCCTTGCTCGAGAGCGTCGTCCCGCAGTGCTCGCACAGTCGCGACCTTCTGCCGAGTGCTGAGACCTGGCCGCGGACGATCTCCGCCTGAGCGGCCGCTCTCAGCCGTTTGCCTCCTCTAGCATGAGATACCGTCACGTTGAGCAAGCGGTTTTTGTGCGGGCCGCAGGCGCGGTCGGCTGCGTTATGTTGGGACTACGCCGCCCGCGCCTGCTCCGTTCTGATCTCGAACGGCTTGCGATGCTTGGCGACGCTGTAGACGGCGTGCAGCAGCTTTCGCATGGCGGCGATGAGGGCGAGTTTAGCGGGTTTACCGGCGGCACGCAGTCGCTCGTAGAAAGCGCGCAGCCAGGCATTGCGTCGTACGGCGCCGAGCACCGGCATCCAGAGCGCATTTCGCAGCCGGGCATGGCCCATGGGTGCGAGGGGCGCTCGAATACGGTCGGATTGCTTGCCGGACTGCCTCAGACCCGGCACGACGCCGACATAAGCAGCAAAGGCGTTGGCGCTCTTGAAATGGGCTGGGTCGCCGACAGCGGCGATGATGCGGGCAGCGGATTGTGGCCCGATACCTTCGATGGTGGTCAGCAGCTTGCCGATCTGGTGGGTGTCGAGCAGGTCCTCGATGTCGCGCTCGATATCGGCCAGACGTTTACGCCACAGGTCGAGGTCCTGGCAAATGTGCACGGCCTGCAGCTTGTAGGCGGGTCCGTGGTGCTGGCCGATCGAGGTCTTCGCGGCCTCGACGAGCTGCTCGGCCAGTTCGGCGCCGACGAAATGGCGCCCGTCGTAGCGCAGCTTGGCCAAGCGGCGTGGGGTGGCGCGGGCAAAGGCGTGAGCGGTCGGATATGCGGCGAGCAGGCAGGTAGCGAGCATGCTGTCGAGGCTGCGGACGTAGCGGGTGAACTCGGGAAAGCCGAGATCGACCAGCCGGTGCAACTGGCGGACACGATCGTCGAAGTCCTGTCGCAGCCGGTCGCGGTGGCGGACCAGCTCGCGCAGCGCCTCGGCGACCTCGTCGCGCAGGTGAGTGGGTTCGGGGCGCTTCTCGAAGGCGAGGCGAGCGAGGCCTTGCGCGTCGATGGCATCGGTCTTGGTTCGTTCGAGGCGGCTGTCTTGAAAGCGCCGGGCGACGAACGGGTTAAGCAATGCCACCTCGTGCCCGGCGGCAGCGAGCACGGCGAACAGGTTCTTCCAGTAGTGCCCGGTCGCCTCCATAACGACAAGCACTGGCGGCTCGCCCAACGCCTTGAGCAGCGCGTCGTAGCCGGCGCGGTCCTCGGTGATTGGCATGGGCTTGCCGATCGGCGCGCCCTGGTCGTCCAGGCGTGCGAGCATGTGGCGCTCGGACGCAATATCGATGCCTGCGAACATGATCTCCCCGTTGTTGGTCAGCGGCAGGGGTTCAACGCATGCGTTGAACCGGAGCCGGCACCCATGCTCACGCTTGTCCAAGCGAGGACGCAAGCGGGCAAGGCTTGGCCTCAGGATACCGTTCGAGCCCTAAGCACCGGTCGAGGGCGCCAATCTCATGCCCGAGGACGAACCCTCAAACACACCACGGCGACCCTCTCCCAGCAACCGATGTGCAACCTTAGCCAAGGAGCACAGCGGTGAGTGGAGGAGTTACAAGCCCAATCGTCTCGGCTGTTCCCATATCCTCACGCTCGACCCGGGCCACCTCGATCTCAGACACCGGGCCCGACGCCAACTCGGCAACCGGCTTCAGTCGCCGGACCAGCCTCGCCATCGTGTTCGTCCTCCTAAACGCAAATCGTCAGGATACCCAACCGAACGCGCGCCCGCGACTTCGCATGCTCTCCGGTGCTGACGGCGGATCGGCTGAGAGAACGTCCTCCCAGCAGGGTCATCCCATGCTCGCGCAACGCGGGCCGCATGCGGTAGTCGAGTGCAATGATCCTATGGCGTCGCGAGCAAGGTTACGTTCAATTCGTGCGACGCATCTACAAACCCGGCCAGCAGCATCAGCTCGACGACTGGCGTCGCGAGCAACCCACCCGGCAGGGCGCGCTCATAGACGCAGATACAGGTGCGACCCGTCAGGCGGGAAAAGTAGGGCAAGCCATGGGCGTCAGTTTGCTCATGGATCGCCCGGCTCAGCGCGCGCCCTTGCCCCTGCGCCTTGCCGCGGGCGGCTTCGGTCGAAGCGCCGAGGCGCGCCAAGCCTGTGGTTCTGAGGTCGATCAGCGTCAGCGCGGCGCTGGCCCTTCTGTCGCGCCCCAAGGCGCGGCTTCAATGTCGATAATTCTGCGCCGCGCCCTGCCCTGAAATCGGTCGCGGATGAGGGTTTCGGCGACCCCTGTCGTCAGATCCTGCCCGAGGTAGATGACCTTGAAGGCGCTCGTCGGGCTGGCGAAGCGCGTGACCCCGAAGCCTGCGCCGAGCGGCGTGGCCGCGTGCGCCATGCGGGTAACGCGCACATAGGTTTTGGGCGTGATCGCAACGGCCAAATCGGCGAGGACGTTGGCATCGAGGATCACGCGTCGGCGAAATTCGAGTGGGCCATCTCAACGACCTTGTCGGTTGCGCCTGCCTTGAGACGCGCCAGCGGGGTGACGCCGGCAAATCCCGGATTGGGCTCGCGTAACCACAGCCATGCCACGCGTAGGTTGCCGATGGCTTTGACGATCGCGGCAAGGCCAGCCACAGGACGCCCGTCGACGAACTGCTCTGTCGGGAAGGTATGTTTGCGCACGCCAACGAGAAGTCCGATCACCGCCCCTTGCTTCTGCCAAGTGTGCAGAGTCGAGCGAGCCACGCCGAAGTCTCGCTCCAGCTCAGTCGGCCCGGCCAGGGAGCCGGCCCAGTCCTCTACCTTGGTTGGCGTGGCATATTTGCCGATGCGTGCCCTGCCCTCCTCCGGCGACAGCACCTGGTCCAGACCCGCGCCTTGGCTGACCTCAGCCGCGGCTTTCGCGACCAGCTTCAGCGGCTTCTGCGCCGTTTCAGGTTCCGCGGCGATCTGGGCGACCAGCTCGTTGAACCGCACCGTGCGAGCGCCGACGGTACCTTCAAGCCGACCCTGCTCAACTTTTGCGTGGCTATCGTCGGCCTGATGAAGCTCCTGCAGGGTTTCGAACGGCAAAACGTCAACAGGACTTCTTTCGCGCTTGGCCGCTGGCGAGCCGAGCCAACACGGCAGACCATGTACGGTGGCGTCCAGCATCGTAGCTTCACTTCTCAGAGGGGGGAAATCGCCTCAGAGCGACTTCAGCGTGTCCCTCAGCCGCGCGGTGGCGAAATCCAGGAACACCCGCATCTTGAGCGGCAGGTCGCCGCGAGCCGCGTGGAGCAGGTGAACCGGAAGCGGTTCCGGCTCGAACTCCGCCAGAATGAGCCGCAGGGATCCGTCGCGCAGCGCGTTTGCGCATTGATAGTGCAGCACCCTGGTCACCCCGACGCCGCGAATCGCGGCCCAAACGGCCGCGTCTGCCGTGGAAACGGAGAGACGGGGGTTGATCGCGACCTGCGTGGTTCCCGTCGCGCCGTTGAGGAGCCGCCACGAAGCGGCCTGGACCGGCGCGAAGCCGACGCACGGCAAAGCAGCCAGATCCTCCGGCGATTGCGGCTCCCCATGTCCGGCCAGCAGCTCCGGACTGACGCACACGACGATGCGCATCGAGCCGACGCGGGTCGCGACCATGCTGCTGTCCGGCAACGGGCCGATCCGGACGGCCATGTCGACGTGCTCGCCGACCAGGTCAAGGTTGCGGTCCGACAGGTGCAGCCGGACGTTGATCTCGGTGTAGGCCGCCAGGAACTCGGCCAAGATCGGCAGAATGTGCAGGCGCCCGAACACGATCGGGGCCGTCAGGACGAGTTCGCCTCGAGGGGCCCGGAACTCGCCGGCGGCGACCCGCTCCGCCTCATCCAGCTCCTCGAGGATCCGCCGGGAGGACGCCAGGTAGGCCCGGCCCGCGTCGGTCGTAGCCAAGCTGCGGGTCGTCCGGACGAGCAGCCGGGTCCCGAGATGCGCCTCGAGTTCGCTCACCTTCCTACTAACCGTTGCAAGGGGCATCCGCAGCTCACGGCTAGCGGCCGAGAAGCTGCCACGGTCCACGCTCAGGACCAGAACACGCATCGCCTCAAACCGGTCCATCGTTCTTCCGTTCGACGAGAGGGTGTGTCTTGGAGACATGAGATTATCCTGGTGAACGAAAGGCGTCACCTTTCTTCACGAGGGAGCCGCTTCCCGGCTCCGCCCCGCAGAGGAGAGCCATCATGTCCCGCCTGACCATTTCTGCCCGCGATGACGTTCCCGAGGCTTCGAAGCCGGTGCTCGATGCCGTTGAGAAGCAGCTCGGCTCGGTCCCGAACATGTTCCGCCTGATCGCCAGCAGCCCGGCGGCGCTGCAGGGCTTCGCCGCCAACAACGCGGCCCTGGGCAAGGCGCTCGACCTCAAGACGCGCGAGCGGATCGCGCTGGCAGTCGCCCAAGTGAACGGCTGCGACTACTGCCTGTCAGCGCACAGCTACCTCGGCCTGAACCTGGCCAAGATCAGCCCCGAGGAAGTTGCCCTGAACCGCAAGGGCACCTCCGGCGACGCCAAGGCCAGTGCCGCCGTGCAGTTCGCGGTTAAGGTCGCGAAGGAGCGCGGGCACGTTGGTAGTGCCGACATTCAGGCGGTCCGCGATGCGGGCTTCAGCGAGGCCCAGGTCGTGGAAATCATCGCAGTAGTGGTCGAGAACTTCTTCACCAACCTGCTCAACGTCGTCGCGGACACTGACATCGACTTCCCGATCGTTCGCGCGACGGACGCGGCCTGAGGCGAGGCGGGCTGGCAATTACCGCTTCGGTCGCCAGCCCACGCTTGCGGAGATCCACCATGTCCTACGGCTTCCTCAACATCGCCATAACGCCCGGCGTGCGCGCCGCGCAGGCCGCGATGGGCAGCGACCACCTCTGGCAGGACTTCAAGGAGCATCGAGAGTTCGACCGGTTCACCCCCGACGACGCCGCCTTCATCACAGCGCGCGACAGCTTCTACATGGCCACAGTCTCCGAGACGGGCTGGCCCTACGTTCAGCATCGCGGCGGTCCGGCGGGATTCTTGCGCGTGCTTGACGAGCGGACGTTGGGCTTCGCTGACTTTCGCGGCAACCGGCAGTACATCAGCCTTGGCAACCTCTCGATCGACGATCGGGCGGCACTGATCCTGGTGGACTACCCCAACCGCAGCCGGATGAAGATCTACGCCCACGTCGAGCCACGTGACCTGAACGCCGATCCCGAGCTCTCCGCCCGCCTGATCACACCCGGCTACAAGGGGAGGGCTGAGCGCGGCTACGTTCTGCGCCTCGAACACTTCGACTGGAATTGCCCGCAGCACATCACGCCGCGTTTTACGAAGGCCGAGCTCGCAGCCGCCATCCAGCCGATGCGAGAGCGGCTGGCGGCGCTCGAAGCCGAGAACGCGACATTGCGAGCCAGGCTCTCTGCTTCTGGTGAGGGTTGACCATGGAGGCCGAGCGTCCGCCGCTGCCGCCCTTCACTCTCAAGAGCGCCGTGCGGAAGCTCCGCTAGCGATCCCGGGCGCATGGCGCTGGCCTGACACGCCGGACAGCGCCTGGCGGAACCGCGCCGAGTTCCTCCAGGGGCGCGAAGCGATCGTCGCATTCCTGACCCGGAAGTGGGACCGGGAGCTCGACTACCGCTTGATCAAGGAGCTCTGGGCGTTTGACGGGCACCGCATTGCGGTGCGCTTCGCCTACGAGTGGCACGACGATAGCGGCCAATGGTTTCACTCCCACGGCAACGAGAACTGGGAGTTCGACAAGCGCGGCCTGATGCGCCGCCACCTGGCCAGTATAAACGACGCTCCGCTCCGCGAGGTGGAACGCAAGTACCGCTGGCCGCTCGAAAGGCGACCCGACGACCATCCGTCCCTGAGCGACCTCGGGCTGTAGCATTGACCTGCAGCAGGGATGCCATGCAAAGATCGCCCAGCACCCGGTAGCAGGCCATGTCGGTGATGTCGCGCCGCAGACGGTCCAGGTCGGACAGGTAGATCTCGACCGCCTGCTTCTCGCCCTACGCCCCGTCGTCGCCCGTGCTTTTCCCGACCTGCGTAGCTACGACCGCATCGTGGTGGCTTCAACGGCGGCAAGGACAGCATCGCCTCGCCGCTGACGGTGCTGAGGCGGCCGTGCCACCCGACCGCTCCGACGTATACCGCCACGACGTCGACAGGGCGAGGCCGGCCTACATGGACTGGCTCTGCGACATTCAAAACACCTGACGAGTGCAGCTCCGTCTCGTTCCCGGCCGGAGAGGAGGCGGAACCGGCTCCTGTGAGGAAGAGAAGAGGGAGGAGGGCGCTACCGCGCGCCACGGCACCCGGCAGCAAAGGGTGGGTCGCGTCGGCCGCTTCGCTGGGCCGCCTGCGATCCCGACGCGAGCGCCGGCTTCGCGCCGTCCGCCCGGACGCGGCCGCGAGGAGGGGTCTTCGAGGAGAAGACGGAGAGGAGAGACCCCATGCACGTCGCGACGATCCCCGCGAGAACCTCGCCCAGCCCCGACCGCGCCTGCCGCTGGCGGACATCAACTTCGACTTCGCCGCCGCCCAGCGGGAAGGCTAGACGCTGGCCGGCGCCGCGCCCGTGGGGCCCAGCCTGTTCGGCATCCAACTACAACGCATGGACGACCCCGAAGCGGGCTGCTCGGTGTCCGCCGACGACCGTGACGTCTGGACGCACATCGTGCGCCAAGCTCCAAGCTCGCCAGGGCTCAGCGCTGCACCGTCAGGCGCTCAGTCTGATCGACCACGTAGAGCGCTGCCTCATCAAGGGCCTGCACGGCTCCTGGTAAGCCCCAGGCGCTGATCGGCGCCCAAACCTGACCCCCTTCCTCCGCCTGCCCTGACGGGCAGCCCGCACGTCCCCGATCTCCCGGCTGTCCCCCGACAGCCGGGCCCGACGCGCTTCCAGCACGGGAACCCCCACATGCCAAAGTCGTCGCCCGCCAACCAGCTGTCGCTGGACGCCCTGTTCGACACCACCGCCATCAGCTCCGACTTCACCCTCGGCGCCGAGAGCGTCAGCCGCCGCGGCGCTCGTGGTCGTCTCCTTCCGTCCGCCGGCGAAGAGCTGGCGCCTGGACGGCCACCGCACCCTTGCGCCGACCTGGAAAAGCGGGGCGACCGACAACCTCGCCGCCATCCAAGCCTGCCCGCCGTCAGAAAGGCGCTCCTCGCGCTGCTCGCACCGCCGCCGCAAGCGCGGTGTCCGCAGTGCTGTAGAAGGCTCACTCACCAAGTTCTGCCAAAATAGTGCTAGGCCAGATACGTCTTCACGGTCGGCCATAGACTTGCTGACCGACTTTCCGAGACCTCCGGAGTGGGCAAACATCGGGCACTTTGCTCCTGCGGAGCTGTTGCCGATGTCCGCGAAACGTCGTTGCTTCACAATGAAGACATTGCAGCAACGATCGCGCTCATGTGTGTGCCCGCCGGATCAGCCAGATCATCCAACATCGAAAAGTGGTTGCACGCCGGAATCGTAAACATGCTGGTCCATTTCCCGGCCATTGCCTGCGCCGCCGCGTAGTCCTGCGACTGGCGCACCAGCTCTGGAAGTTCTGAGCCGCCCACCGTGACAAGAGCGGGAGCGCCGGCCCGGATCTTTAAAATCGGACTGAATTTCAGAACTTCTTCCTGCGTGAGCCGAAGCTTGTCGTTCAACCAGCAGAGCGAAATCGGCTCCAAATCAAACAGGCCACTGACCGAAACTACCAACGTGACCACAGGATGATCCCCGTGAAGTGCAGCGAGTTGGCCACCTGCCGAATGACCACATAAGCAGACGCCACTCATTCCGAATCCGCTCTCGTTGCGAGCCGAATGCAGATGATCGATGAGCGTACCAATTTCATGAACGATTTCCGTCATCGATGCTTCAGGAGCCAGGGTGTACTCGGCAAGCGCAACGTTGAAGCCATGCTCAAGTGCACCCGATGCCACAAACGCCAGATCTTCCTTTCTATAATTCTGCCAATATCCGCCATGTATAAATACGAATGTCTGTGCAGACTTTCGTCCTCCAGAGAACCAATCGACGCGCTGGCGCGGGAGAGTTCCGTATGCTCTGTCACGTTGAACCGAGGCACTCTGATAGATCGCCTCACTTCGCTCTGTGTAGTTGAGCATTCTCGCCGCATAATCTGGATCGGCACGAACATTGTTATAAGCGATGTCCAGGTCCTGACGGCTCATGCCGCGATAGATATTTTCCATGTTGGAGTCTCCCATATTCCAAGTAACGCTGAAGAGTCGCTACTGCATGGCTAATCGCGCCGCGTGCGGCTACGGCTGCAGGAACGGTGTTACGGCGAGCATGATCAGTGCAACGCCCAGAACCATAAGCACCGAGAGTTCGAAGTGTCCGATCTGATCTCTCACTATGCCTACGAGACGTAGGCCGAAAGCGGCTATCACATGTCCGATCATCAGGACGAAGGCGCTCCAGGCGCAGCGAGGATCGGGTGAGGTGCGGGATGCTCGGTTGCCGGCCAATCATCAAGCGGCAGCAGCGTGTGGCGCCGAAGGCGGCGACCACCGCCTCCTTCTCGGCAGTAAGCACGGTGGAGCGAGGATCTTTTGGGCCCATCGCGGCATCGGCTGTGTCTCGCGCTTGCGCCGCTTCTGGATGGTGGTAGGGCTGACGCCGTAGCGCCTGGGGAGGACTCTCACGCTCGCTTGACGTAGCTGTAGCGCCCGACGGACTGCCTCCGTCGTGCGGGTTGTTTCGTGAAGAACCTGGCCCATAGCTCCTCCCTCAAAGCATTGTGATTGTATGTGCCACCTCACCGCGGGATCAAACATTTAGGCTTAGGACCCTTTACACGGCCCGAACCAGTATGACTCTCGGAACGATGTCAGCCGGCCTCAAGTCGACTTGACTCGTGCCTTCCATGATCATCAATGACAAGGTTCTGAAAGGTGTCCGGTTACGCAGTGGTTCGCGCAACACGCGATGCCTGACCGAGCCCAAGCCGACGAACGGCATGAGCCAAACCGCCTGGTGACATCATGCATCGTATACTGGATTACAGCGACGGTGTCAGCCAGGACGTCGCGCCAGCTCAATCTTGCCCGTGTCGATGAATTGACGGTGCCGCACGATCTTGCCATCTCTCACCTCCCAAATGTGGGAGTAGTCGACCTCCACATGCTTACCGGTCAATCGATTCGTCCCTTTGAACCGCCCCACCGATACGACCTTGGCGCCGTCACAGATAAATTCGTGCGGCGTCAGCGTATACGGCTGCCACTCCTGCATCGCTGGCCTGAGCATGCCTTCAAGCACTTTCTGCGGCCCGCGGCCATCGACCTTGTAGTCCATCATTGTGATCCACTCGATGTCGTCGGACATGAGGGCCAGCGCACCACCCGCATCGCCGGCGGTCAATCTCGCATATAGCTCTTTCACGATCTCAACGGGGGGTTTCATTGTGAATTCCTCTCTTTGTCTGCCGAGCTTGAACCGAAGGGTTCGTTGCATGGTCGGCCTGTCGTTGGCAGCTAAAGCTTCTCGACGCAGGTCAGGTAAGGCGGCTTCGCTGGTACATTGCATCGGAACAGAAACTCTGCTGGTGGCCGCCTGCGCTGGCCTGTTGTCCAGCCGTGCTCGATCCACATCCGATATGGTACGAAAGTATCGCGGCCACGCCGCGCCGGCTTGCGCCGGGCATTGCCGCTGTTGATAGGGGAAACGAAGGCTTGGTCGCCAAAATCACGGAACAGCTTGGCGGCATTGAAGGTCATCAAATACTGGAGGCGAGATCCGCATGCCTTCAAATGCCGATTTAACCTTTCCCGGTCGGGCCAAAAAAAGACGTGCTCATTGACCAGCGCGTACCATTTGCTGGGCTCCATGCCGTCATCCAGGGCCGGCGCCAGGGCCGCCGGCGGCATGGGGACTTGGTCACGGATGAGAATCCCTTGAAGGCGCAGATGCGTAGAGCGGTGACCGCGGAGGAGTGCGATCTTCTCCTGATCGGGCAACCCGTGCCGCGCCAGTAGCTTCGCCGTGCTCATCAAACCTTGCTCAAAAATCGAATGGAGGTTCTCTCCTTCCGCAAGGTGGAAGATGTGCTCGGGAGCGGACCGCCGCCTGAGCTGTCGCAACGCTGTCTCCTGGCTCTTCGGCCCACCCCAGGGTTCGTCAGGCTGCACTGCGTCGCTCATCGCGACGCCGCCGCGCTCGGCCCCAACACCTCCAGACGCAGGCCGTCCGGTCGCGAATGGTGGCCACCGCTATCCAGGATCTGACGGCCCTTGACTACCGCTTGGGCAGTGAGCTGAGCGGTCACGATGCCTTCCTCGCCGATTAAGGGTCCGGCGACGATCTCGCGGTTCAAGGCGATAATCCGCAAGCTGCCTTCCTGCCAGGGCGCCTTGGCGCTCAGCATGGCTTCACGCATGGGGAAGACGCTTGTCTTATGATTTCCTCGCCCTTTCCGGCAAAGATGGGGTGCTGCCGGCGAGGTGCAAACTCGCCGGCAGCGGGAGGGGACGGGTCGTGAAAGTGCTGGTCTTCATGGGCCGAGTTAGAGTGTGACCGCCCCTCTCTTTTCCTTGCGGCCTGAACGGATACCCGGGTGCGACGACCCGGATGACAAGCAAAGGACATGGAAAAGATGACCCAATCTGTAGCCCGAGCGGCGCGACCAGCCGCTTCACCAACGACGCCCGCGGTCTCGCCGCCCTCATCGTCTGGCTGGCCCCGCTTGCCCCAGTTCGCATCATCTTCGAGGCCACCGGCGCCTATCACCGTGCCTTCGAGCGCACGCTGGGCGGCCGCAACCTGCCCGTGGTCAAGATCAACCCGCGCCAGGCTCGACGCTTCGCCGAGGCGGTCGGCACCCGTGCCAAAACCGATCGCGTCGATGCCGCCATGCTGGCCCGCTTCGGCGCCTCGCTCGAACCGCCCGTGCGCCCGATCATCAGCGCCACGCTCGACCAGATGCGACAACTTCACGTCGCACGCAGCGCATTGGTCAAGGACCGCACCGCCACCCAGAACCGGCAGAAGAACCTCGGCCTCGCTTTGCTCAAACGTCAGGCCGCACGGCGCCTGCTTCAGATCAAAGAGCAACTCGACGCCATCGACGCCGAACTCGCCCGTCTCGTCAAAACCGATCCGGATCTCCAGCTTCGCTTCAACAGCCTGGTCAGCATTCCAGCCGTCGGCGATGCCACCGCACTCGCCTTGCTGATCGAAATGCCTGAACTCGGAACCCTCGAACATCGACAGGCCGCAAGCCTCGCCGGCCTCGCACCCGTCACCCGCGAAAGCGGGCAATGGAAAGGCCGCAGCTTCATCAGCGGCGGACGCGCTACCCTGCGCCAGGCCCTCTACATGCCGGCCCTCGTCGCCATCCGCTTCAATGCAGACCTCAAGGCCAAATATCAGGCCATGACCGCTGCCGGAAAACCACCAAAGGTCGCCATCATCGCCGTCATGCGCAAGCTCATCGTCCTCGCCAACGCGCTGCTCAAAAATCCACGCCTTTGGACACCAAAGACAGCTTGACCAAGACGGATACTCTAGTAGCCACGCGCTCCTACATGCGATTTATGATCTCGAGGCAAACTTCTGCAGTCGCCAGCGACATCGATCATCACCAAAGCATCTTCAAGGAGCGGGACTTAGCGCAAAAGAACCTCACCGGATCGGCATATTCTCGTATTACAGGTTCATGGGTTGGTTCTCTTGCTCTATTTGGTGTCAGTTATGCCGATCGGCCGTAAATTCACGTCCTCCAGCCCTCTTCCTGCCTAAAGGCGGTCGGTGTAATTCCAAACCGGCGTCGGAAAACGCGGGTGAAGTGACTGTGCGTCATACCAACCGCCAGAGCTACGTCGAGAACAGAGGCGGACCTATTTTTAAGTAGTTTCTGGGCGTAGATGAAGCGTTGATCCGTCAAGAAGGAATGGGGAGACAGTCCAGTACCTGCGCGAAGTCGCCGTCCAAAGTGCCAGGGGCTCATGCCAAGTTGTTTAGCCAGAACCTCAACGCTTAGATCTTCAGCGACGTGTTCGTCTATATATTGGCGCATCGTCGTCATCTGTCGGAATGATAGAGGTGTGGCATTCATCTCTCGTTGCGATAGGGATCGCGACTTGTTCGCCTGCTCACTTATGCCGTAGATGATGCCCGTCGTCAGCGCTTCTAGAATGGTCAGACTGGCATGACCTGTCGCCAAGACGTCCCAAATCCGCTGTGCTGTAGCCGACAGGTAGGCGTCTCGGATGGTTAGTCCGTCTCGAACGTCAAGGGCTTTTCCCTCTAGAGCTCCTTCTATGAAGCACGCATCGATTAGAAGCGAGACGATCGCGGCCTCCCTATGCCACGCGATAGCGTGCGGTTGATTGGGTGGAATGACGAGGATATCCCGCCCTTCCAGACGTTTCGCCGTTGCTCCGCCGATGGCAGAGTGACGGTGGACCGTGTAGTTGGCATTTGGCGCGGGAATGCAGATTTGCAGCTCTTTGTGGGCCTCCTCCGGGTAAACGGTGGCCTGAGACTTGTGGGCATAGATCAGAAAACGATCAGGGGAGGAAAAGCCTACTGGACGACGGGACATCAACTGCTCTTTAGCGGGTCGGGTACGGATATCACGATGATGAGGCTAGCCCGCATACCTCACAGAAGGGTAGGTGCATCGGGGCTCTGAGTGGGCGAAAGTTCTTGAGAGCATGCAAAGTGGTGGGGTTCAAACTGCGGTAGAGGCCGGGCGGACGTCGTTCGCGGCCCGGAAGTTGGAGTAAATCTGGCAGAACGATCTCTCCAGAGTGCCGTCGAGAAAGGCGACGCGAATGTCGAGGAAAGGCTGCACGGTCCACCGGTTCCAGCGCATCTGCTGCTTCTTCACCATGCGCTTGGCGATGATCTCGTTGGACTACGCTCTCGACGAACGCCGTCGAGATTGGCTCGCCGCGTCGCCGGCGAGCGCTGTAATTTACCAACGCGGACTGGCTCGCCTCCAGATTGGAGAGCAGATCATCAAGATGGCCCCGAAGGGAGCGCACGCCCACGATGTGGCGGATGCTCCCACTCCCGAGCCATCGGCGGACCTCGGCCAGCTTGATCAGGCAGCCCTTCCAGCGACCGTGCCAGAGGCGCCACTTCGCGCGCTCGACGTCTCGGTGACGTCGCTTGCCAAGCCCGGCCCCATCGAGCTCCAGCGGGCGACGTGTCATGTCGGACGACCGCCCGGCGGCAGCCCAGCGCATGGGGCCTCAGCCTTTCCACTGAATGAGAGGCTGCTTCCCGAACTCGATCGCTACCCGGTCGGTCCGGGAAGGCCGACAACATCCTCGTCAAACAGGGCGGCCAGGGCCGCAGGATAATGGAGATCGTGTGATGACCGTCCGTTTCACCACCGTCGAAGTCGATGGGCTCAAGGTGTTCTACCGTTCCGCTGGCGACCCGAGCGCTCCGGCCGTGCTGCTGCTGCACGGCTTCCCCAGCGCCAGCCACATGTTCCGCGACCTGATCCCGGAGCTGGCCGGCAAGTATCATGTCGTCGCCCCGGACCTGCCCGGCTTCGGCATGACCGAGCAGCCCGCTCGCGACGCCTTTGCCTACACCTTCGAGAACATCACCAAGGTGGTCGGCCGCTTCACCGAGGTGCTCGGCTTGAAGACGTTTGCCATCTATGTCTTTGACTACGGCGCCCCGGTCGGCTTCCGTCTGGCGCTGGCGCATCCTGACCGCATCACCGCGATCGTCTCCCAGAACGGCAACACTTACCTGGAAGGCGTATCCGAGGCCTTCGCCCCGATCCAGGCCTACTGGAACGAGCCGACCCAGGCCAACCGCGATGCCCTACGCGGCCTCCTGGCCCCGCAGACCACCCTCTTTCAATACACCCACGGCGTGAGCGATGCGGCGCTGGTGTCGCCCGACGGCCGCAACCTCGATGACTTCTACCTGGCGCGCCCGGGCAACGACGAGATCCAGTTGGACCTGATGGGCGACTACAAGACCAACGTCGCTCTCTACGGCGACATTCAGGCCTATATGCGAGACAAGCGGCCGCCGGTGCTGGTCATCTGGGGCAGGAACGACCCCTTCTTCATCCCCCCGGGTGCGGAAGCCTTCAAACGGGACGTGCCGAACGCGGAGGTGCGCTTCGTCGACAGCGGCCACTTCGCGCTCGAGACCCACGCGAGCGAGATCGGCGCCGCCATGCGCGACTTCCTCGCCAAGCATTTGCGCTGACCTTCGACCGCCGGGTGCCACTTGCGGCGCCCGGCTTCCCTGACCTTCAAGGCCGCTGAGAGCGGACCTTCGTCGACGGAGACTGACCATGACTTCCACCCCGACGGACATCGTCCGCGACTTCTACGACAAGCTTTCCGGCGGCGACGCCCCCGGCGCCCTGGGCCTGATGGACCCGCACATCGAGTGGATCACCATGTGGCATTACAAGGTCGAAGGCCGCGGCCCAGGCCCCGTCGCCGAGGGCCTGTTCAAGCCCTTGATGGCAGAGTGGACCAGCTTCTCGCTCGTGCCTACAGAGTTCATCACCGAAGGTGAGACCGTGGTGTCGCTCGGCGATTTCAGAGGCGTCCACGGCACCACCGGCAAGATTTCCGAGGCGCGCTACGCCCACGTCTGGACGGTGAAGGACGGGAAGATCACCCGCTTCCGGCAATACATTGATACCCTGGCCGTTGCGGAAGCTCGGCGTCCGTGACCTGCCACCGGCCGGGCCACTCCGCCCATGTCCGGCCGACGTCCCTCATCCGCTTACTTGCCTGAGAACCACGCCATGAGTCGGCCGCCGCTCCCCCCGTTCACCGAAGAGACCGCGATCCAGAAGGTGCGAGCCGCTGAGGACGCCTGGAATACACGCGATCCGGCGCGGGTGGTCCTGGCCTACACGCCTGACAGCCACTGGCGGAACCGGGCCGAGTTTCCGAACGGTCGCCAGGAGATCAAGGACTTTCTCACCCGCAAGTGGGCCCGGGAGCTGGACTACCGCCTGATCAAGGAGCTCTGGACCTTCGCCGGAGACCGCATCGCGGTGCGGTTTGCCTACGAGTACCGTGACGACAGCGGTCACTGGTTCCGCGCCTACGGCAACGAGAACTGGCGCTTTGACGCGGACGGTCTGATGGCCGCGCGTTTCGCCAGCATCAACGAACACCCCATCGCCGAGGCCGAGCGGCATTTCCGCTGGCCCCTGGGTCGCCGCCCCGACGACCACCCGGGCCTCAGCGCGCTTGGCCTCTGACGCCAAACCCGCCGGCACGCCGGCGATCACCTCCCGCAGCCGAAAGGTATCCGCCATGACCAAGCTACTCTTCATCCAAGCCTCTCCTCGCGGCGAGCAGTCCAAATCGATCCAGGTCGCCGAAACCTACCTCGACGCCCTGAAGGCGACGAGCCCGATGCTGGAAGTGGACGTCCTCCCTTTGTGGGAGACCGAGCTGCCGGCGTTCGACGGCGACAAGGCCGCCGCCAAGGTCAACGTGATGCTCGGCCAAGAACAGAACGCCGTGCAGAAGACTGCGTGGGACCAGGTGGTAGAGGTCGCCTCCCGCTTCATCGCTGCGGACCGCTACCTGTTCGCGGCACCGATGTGGAACGGCACGGTTCCATACCGGCTGAAGCACTACATCGACATCATCAACCAGCCGGGTCTTCTGTGGGGTCTGAAGCCTGAGACCGGCTATTTCGGCCTGCTGCAGAACAAGCACGCGACCCTGGTGCTGACCGCCGGCGCCTACGCCGACAGCTTCCCGTCACCGGCCTTCGGGGTCGACCACCAGTCCACCTACCTCAAGGCCTGGCTCAACCAGACCGGCATCACCGCCATCGACGAGCTGCGGTTCCAACCTACGCTCCTGACGCCTGACCCCCAGGGCGCATTCGAGCAGGCCAAACAGGCCGCGGTCGACCTCGCCAAAGCACACGCGCGCGTCCAAAGGCAGGAGAAGGAGTAAGGCCATGAACTCTGGCGAGCTTGAAAACGCGATCCCCGGCGCGGCCCCGCTCGCGGGCTCCGCGGCAGCGACAAGTCCCATCCCTTCGACCACGGCAACAATCACCTATCACCGCACTCAGGTCGACGGAGTCGGGATCTTCTATCGGGAGGCGGGTCCCAAGGATGCGCCCACCATCGTGCTGCTGCACGGCTTCCCGTCCTCATCGCGATCATTCGACACGCTGATCCCGCTGCTGGCGACACGCTATCACCTGATCGCGCCGGATTTTCCGGGCTTCGGCCACAGCGACGCGCCGCCGCCGCCGGCCTACGCCTACACCTTCGACCACCTGGCGCAGACCATGGATCATCTCCTCGAGGCGCTGAACATCGAGCGGTACAGTCTCTATATCCACGACTACGGCGCGCCGGTCGGAATGCGGCTGATTATGGCCCATCCCGAGCGCCTGCAGGTGCTGATTACCCAGAACGGCAACATCTACCAAGCCGGCCTGGGCGCGAAGTGGAGCAAGATCGCCCAGTATTGGGCCGACCCGGCCGCGCACCCGGAGGTGATCGACGCCTTCCTGTCGCCGGAGGGGACCGAGCAGCGGCATACCTTGGGGACCTCGCATCCGGAGTGCTACAATCCCGACACCTGGACGGACGAAATCGCGCATTTGTCCAAGCCCGGCCAGCGCGAGATCCAGGCGGCGCTGCTCTACGACTACCAGACCAATGTCGCCGCCTACCCTGCCTGGCAGGCATGGCTCCGACAGCATCGGCCGCCAACCCTGGTGGCCTGGGGCGCCAACGACCCGTCCTTCATCGCGGCCGGTGCGACGGCCTTCCGTAACGATCTGCCGGATGCCGAGATCCACCTGCTGGACGCTGGCCATTTCCCCCTCGATGAAAAGAACGACGAGACCGCCGCGCTGATTCTGACCTTTATGGCTAAGCACTTGCTTTCGAGCGCACTGGCCGAGCGCGAGGGCGCAGAGAGATGAACTCGACCGTGAGAGGCATGAGCCAGGCGGCGCTGATGGACCGATCCCGCTCGGAAGGCTTGACGCTCCACGAGGCGCCCGCCGTCGCACGCGAGAATCAACACGGCTGAGTTCACCCTGGCCCCCGAAGCGTCGGTCCCGCAGATGGCAGCCGAGATTCAAACGCTGTCCGACGACCTCGCGCATAGTCCTGACAGCGCTGGAAACGGCCGCCGACCGGTCTGCCTCCGCGACCGCTCCGCAGGCGGACATTTGGCCGCGTCTAGCAGCGACCACCTGTCGGTCTCGCTGATGGTGGTGGTCGGTCGCCTGATCGACCTGGAGCCCATCTCCCCCTCGTGCGTGACCTTAACGACTCGTCTGAGGGGGGACATTACCTTCTCAAATCAAGAGGGATCTCCTCGTGAACCGGCTATCGAACTACGTTCTTGCCACCACCCTTTCTTTAGGCTCGGCACAAGCCGCGCCTATCCCTTCGACCAACGCCTCAACGACTTATCATCGCGTGCGGGCTGACGGTGTCGGGATTTTCTACCGGGAAGCCGGCCCTGAGAACGCTCCGGTCATAGTACTTCTGCATGGCTTCCCGTCGTCTTCGCGCGAGTTCGACACGCTCATCCCCTTGCTCGCGACGAAATACCATCTAATCGCTCCGGACTATCCCGGCTTCGGTCTTAGCGACGCACCGTCGCCGGCAAAGTATTCCTACACGTTCGATCTTCTCGCCCGAACGATAGGTGACTTTCTCGAAAAGCTGAAGATCAGGGACTATACGCTATACCTGCACGATTACGGCGCACCGATCGGATTTCGTATCATTCTGACGCGTCCCGACCGACTGCATGCGCTCATTATTCAAAACGGTAACATCTATAGGGTAGGTCTGGGAGCGAAATGGACCAAGATCGCCGAATTCTGGGCCGATCCGAAGGCCCATCCCGAGGTGCTTAACGCTTTCCTTTCGCTTTATGCCACCAAGGAGCGCCACGTCGCCGGCACTTCCCATCTGGACCACCATGATCCGGATAGTTGGATCGACGAGTATGCGGCTCTGTCGCGACCCGGTCAGCGGGCGATCCAAGGGGACCTACTCTACGACTACCGGACCAACGTCGCGTCCTACCCGAGATGGCAGGCCTGGCTCCGAGACCATCAGCCCCCAACCCTCGTGGTCTGGGGCGAGCACGACACTTCCTTCATCGCGCCAGGTGCCGAAGCCTTCAGGCAAGATCTTCCGGATGCGGAAATCCACCTGCTCGCCGCCGGGCACTTCGCACTGGACGAAAAGACGGACGAGATTGCCGACTTGATCCTCCAGTTCATGGCCAAGCATTCCGGATGAGGGCCCGGGCCGCGCGCATCGCATATGGCATCGCGTCAACGGCAGCGTTCAGATCGGGAACGCAATGCTGCCACCATGCTTAGGGACCGAACAGCTTGGCGGCGGTCCAGCAGCTCCGACCCGGCAGAGGGTTCATGATGTCAGGTAAGCTGAAGGTTACGCCCCGCTCCGAGTCTACTGCCATAGCGGCGGTAGGTAAGGCATCTTTTCTAATCGTCCTTGGCACGTCGATTGGAGGTCGTCGAAATAGGCGGGAATCCTAGATTCGAGTCCGGCTTTGGGCGCGACGCAGATATCACTGAGTGTGGAACGTGGCATCTTGGAGAAGAAACCCTTGAGGAGATTAAGCCTTGAGCCGTGTTCGAGCGTGAACACGAATGCGAAGCGGCCCTTCGATTGGCTTTCGGTCCATGGCTTGGCCGCTCTAAAAATGCGGAGTGATGACTGTCGAGGACCAGCATGGTCGCGGCGCCTTCAGGGTAGGCGGCGTCGAGCGTCTTGAGTAAGCCGGCGAACTCGCGGGACCGATGGCGGTTGTCGTGCTGCACGGAAGTGGGGGGTCCTCAGCAGTGGTGGCTGAAGGGGTGACAGGATCGAGATGCCGGGTGGTGGCGTCACACCAGGACATCCCCGAGCCGGGTCGGCAGGTGGTGCTTGAACCCGGTGGAAAACGTCGGGGAACCAAAGATGCAGACATAGTAGACGTAGGCTGGGTGGCGAAGTAGAGCATTTCTCTGGGCAGCAAGTGCTGCCAAATCGGTGAGATGCATGGTAGACCTAATACTTACCGGCTGAACCGCAAGCGCGACGTTGAAAGCCGGCTGGTTAGATACACTGTACTTGGAGGCCACCGTAGGCATAAGCGTCAGGCGACCGACAAGCATCCAAGGCAATCATGACTGTCCCTCGTTTGCGCGGCTTGCATCATTGTGATCTTCATGTTCGTCATGATGCATGTGTGCATGGCCGTGTTGCATTGGATGACGCCGGGCCACTGTGATCAAGGCGACAGTAAGACCGCCAAAAATAAGGTTCAGCCAGAAGGTGTAGTTCAGGCTGAAATGTGTTACTTCAGTCCGGATGTTGTTGTTTGCGGACGGCACGAGACCAAGCGCCGTGAACACGACGTCCATAAGCAGGCCGGAAAGAACCATTGTCACAAAAAAAACGGTTCCGATGTAGGCCGCCATGCGCCAGCCATAGTAACGGCGGTAGGCGTCGAGCAACGGCAGCACGATTAGGTCGGCATAGAGGAAGGCCAGGACACCGCCGAAGGAGATGCCGGAAGACCAGAGCACCGCGGCAAGCGGCACATTACCAATCGAGCAGACGAAACTCAGCACAGCCACGATCGGTCCGATCACGGCGTTCGCCGGAACCGCAAGCCAGGGCGAACTTCCCTTAAGAGAGATAGCCGACCACCAGCTGCTGGGAACAAACACGCTCAGAAAGCCGGCGATGAGAAAGCCGACCACGAGATCCTTCCAAAGCATGGACACATCCATGACGAAGGCCTGCGCAACCTGAACCGGCAGTTGCGGGTTACGCAGCTTCTGCCAAATCGTGGACCCTTCCAGCGGCATGGCGGCGTGCTCGTGACCGGAGCCCTCTTCCGTGAAGTGACGCGCCTCCTCAATCAGCTTGGTCGGGTAGGTAACCCGAACCAGCACGGCCATGATCGCCACCAGGACGACGCCGCCAAGCCACTCGGCGGCCGTGAACTGCCAGCCAAGAAGCAGATACAGGATGATTCCAAGCTCGATCACCAGATTGGTGGACGAAAACAAGAAGGCCAGGGATGGTACGAGAGCCGCGCCGCGCTTGAACAAGGTCCGGCTGACCGCGGCGGACGCGTAGGAGCAACTTGAACTCGAGGCACCAAATGCGGTTGCAAGGGCAATTTCACGGATACCATCGCGACCGAATGCCTCACGCATGCGCTCCTGCGACACCACGGCCTGAATGACTCCGGACAGGATAAAGCCAAGTGCCAGGCTCCAACCAACATCCCAGGCCATGCCGGCCGACGTCAGCAGGGCGTCGCCTGTTTTGAAGATGAATTGCTGCATGGCTTCGATTTACCTTTGTCAATGCTGCCGGTCGGATAGCAGTGGCTCTGTGCTTTTCTGATCAGGGCCCATCTTCATGCCCCCATGGTTTACCTGCGTGCACATGTGGAGCGGCGCCGAACTGGTGCCCGACCCCGACTTGGCAATAACCCTTTGACTCGCCGCAACAAGTCTGTTCCCGGCGAGGCTTTGATCGGCGCCGATCGGGAGCGGTCTGACTTGCTGATTTGATCAGTCCAGCACGAACCAAATCGTCTAGGCAGTTCACGGATCATTGTGCTCGATCAGCGCGACTTCGACCTCGGCCGCCGCGCCTCACGCCAACTCGGAGACCAGCTTCAGTCGCCAGACCGGCCTCGCCGTCATTTCCGCCCTCCTTGACGCAAAGCGTCAGGATACCCCACCAGGCACGCCTCCAGGGCTTTGCATGCTCTCCGCCACGACAAGGCATCCAATTGCGGGTGTGCCCTCTGCTCCCGATCGGTGGCGCGCTCAGGAGGCGAGCCGATAGACCGTCGAGAGCAAGCCTTGCCCACGAACAAAGGCCTGGGCGCGCAGCCGAACTAGGTTGTCGAATCCGAGACTGCGCCCCGCCTCCGCGGTTGCGAACATGCCGTGTCCGAAGACGATCGCCATATAGGTCCAGGGCCACTCACTGGGATCATTGTACAGGCCGATCCAGAGCTGGAGCGTAAACAGGACCGCGATCACACCGGTCAGACGGACTGCTATGCCAAGCGTGAGTGAGACGGTAAACCAGATCTCAAGCAGATAGACAGGGGTTTGCAGCAAGCCGATTTGGGGGACTAGAACGTCTCGCACAAGAGCTGCATGCAGCGGAATCGCGCTGTACTTTCCCTCCAGGCCGAGCCAGAAACGGAATCCCGCTGATACCGGAAGCGGAAGCTTCCAAATCGTTCCCTGGAACCACATACCAGCCGCCAGCACACGCATCGCCATGATCGACAGATGTTTGACGCTCCTCTGACCCGGATCTTCGACCCAGTTCAGGCGAGCGATATAGAGGCCCGCTGCAAGAATTAGGAGATAGAAGGCAACCGAAACGTACTTTTCTGGACCGAAGCGGTCGTAGTCGCCCGTGTGGCCGATCAGAAAATCAAACGTGTCGCTAACAGGATTGGACATGTCTAGACCTCCGAGTGGTTAAGTTAATAGCAATAGCTTGGACGTCACAAGATACGTTGCGCGCGCGTAGGTTTAAGGCCGATATGAAAGCCTTTAGATGAAACCCTGGGCCACATCCGCCCGTGCGAACCCGCATCGCCGGTGCCGAAAGCTGGAGAACGGAAATGGCGTATGATCGACCTCTCCGAAATGCACGTAGTCGCCGGCAGTGCCCATAGGGAAATTGGTCGGGCTGGTCGTATGAGGACATCTCCAACAATAATGAATGAAGGCTGCTGAGGTCTGCTTGTCCTCCAGATCAGTGCGACGGCTTGGCGAGCCCGACGCGTATGATCGTATTGGGCGATACCGGATTGGTCCCGACATCCGAAAAGGTTGGGAAGCGGTTCAGTTGGCTGCGGCTATAGGCAACGATCTCCATGTCCTCGCCGAGCAGGACCGTGGCATCGATCGGCACTGCGATCAGCCGGGCGCCGAACCCGAGAAAGCCGCCGTAATCGACAACCAGGTCGATCCGGCCGCTCGTGTCGCGCACGACGCTCTTGACGGTGCCGAGGACGTCCTGGCTCTCGACGGGCTGCAGAACGTCCCGGTGCAGTAGGTCACCCACCCGAACCGGCTGCGGGAATCGCATGGCGGCCGAGCGGGCGAGACTCATGCCGGGCGGAGGCGGCATGCCTCCCGGCATCGGGCTCTGCGCCGACGCCGTCCCGACGCCGCCCAGGATCACGCCAGCCAGGATCACGCCTGCCAGGACGAGCCCTGCTCTCCTGGCCACAGCGCGCGCCATCACTAGATGCCTCCAAACCACGAGAATCCGCGTGATTCCCAGTAGCCTCCAGGATAGGTGTTGGTTACTTCCATTGCGGTGATCCATTTCGGATTCTTGTAGCCGAGCTTGGTCGCCATACGCAGACGCAGCGGATAGCCGAATGGATCGGTAATCGTCTCACCGGCGTAGCGGACCGCGAGGATCGTCTGCGGATGCAGCGCGGTCGCCATGTCAATGCTGCTCGGGTAGTCGTCGGCGGTGTGGAAGGCGACGTATTTGGCCTTGGTGTCTGCGCCGATGCGCCGCAAAAAGGTGCCGAGACGCACCCCCGACCATTGGCCGATATAGCTCCAGCCTTCGACGCAGATATGCTTGATGATCAGCGTGGTCGGCGGCAGTGCCGCAATCTCGCCGACCGTCCAAGGTCTGCGGTCGGTGATCAGCCCGCCGAGTTCGAGGCGCCAGTCAGCACCATTCACCGGCTTGACCTTGGTGACGTCGTAGTAGGCGTTGAACTTGGGTGGCTTCAGGACGCGCGACGCCGGGTAGGTTGCTGCCAGCTGCTTCGGGTTGAACAGCCAGGCCTGCACGCCGTCATTGAAGTGCCTGATGGCGAGCAGCGCCGATTGCACGGAATCGGGCCGGTGCACGTCGCAGCCGGTCAGCATCGCCAGCGCGCCGAGCGACAGGCCGTGGCGCAGCAGACCGCGGCGCTCGAGGCCGCCGATCAGCTTTCGATGGTCGTCGAGCACGGCGTCGTCGGGAAGCGTGTCGGGTCGGAAGGGCGATCTCATGGCGTCCTCGATGGCTTGAGCCGCGGGCCGCCCGCGAGCATCGCCCAGAGCGTGCGTGGCACCAGCAGCGACAGCAACACATGGACCAGCAGGAAGCCGACGATCACCGTCATGCCGATGAAGTGGATGACGCGCGCCGATTGGAAGCCGCCGAGCAGCGAGATCAGCGGGGAGAGCTGCACCGGCTTCCAGATCGCCAGGCCCGTTACCACCTGCGAAACGCCGGCGGCGATGACAACGAAGTAAAGCACCTTCTGCACCGCATTGTAGACGGTCAGATCCTCGTGCGCGATACGCAGATGCAGCGTGTCGCGCACGGTCTCGACGAGGTCGCGTAGCCGGATCGGCAGCAGGCGCTCGCGGAACCGCCCGGTGACCACGCCGTAGGTGAGATAGGCGAGGCCGTTCAGGGCCAGCAGCCACATCCCGGCGAAATGATAGTTCAGGCTTGGCGCCGCCCACTCTCCGAGCCGAAGCCAGCCGGGAAACGAGAAGCCCCGGATGATCACGTCGTCGTCGTAAATCCCCCAGCCAGACGTGATCATCACGATCATCGCGAGCGCGTTGATCCAGTGCATGATTCGGATCGGCAGCGGATGCAGCCGGCGGGCTGTGTTGCGAACCGCCGCGCTCATGGCATCACGCGTGCGCATGAAGCCCGCCCAAGCACGATGCCGGGTGAGTGGTTGGACCAAGTGGGCAACATCAAGGCTCTCCGTTCCGCTGTGTGGCTGCAGCAACCGAACCATCGTTTGGCGAGACGCTCAATAGGGTGGTCACGGCCTAGTCAGCCGTCAGGTCGGCGGCAAAGCATTCGTGCGGTCCTGCCATCAGGTGAGGACCAATGCCGCGCCGGTCGCGCGTTTGCGCTGGCCTTCCAACCACGTTGTGACCTCAGGTTGCGCGACGCCGAGCGCGCCCAGCACCTCAGCCGCCAGGTGGAGATCCGGCGTGTCCTTACCGATGACCGCGTGCACGCCGAGCGCGTGGAAGCGCGCAGCCTCGGTCCCGCTCGCGACCACAACGTATCGCAGCAGCTCGGGGTAGCGCTTGCGGATAATCGGGGCGAGATCTCTCATTGTTTCGTATGAGGCAGCGGTGAGCGCGCTGATCCGCCGCCCATGCATGGCGACTGGTTCCCATAGTCGTGGATCGGCCATGTCGCCGAATACGGCGCTGTATCCGTCCGCCACGGCCTGGCTCAGCCGACGCGGATCGCGTTCGACAGCGCTGTATTCGATGTCAAATGCGTGCAGTGCATCGGCAAGCGCCCTCCCCACTCGGCCCATGCCGATGATCATAACCGGCGGCTGCAGTTCGCGCATCTGCAGCTCCCACGTGCGTACGCGGCCGGCGCGACGTCGGAGCTGGCCGGCGACGATCCGTCCGGCGCTCGCCAAGCCCGGGGTCAAAGCGAGAGTCAGCGCCACGGCAGCGGCTGCGATCGAGACCCAGGCCGCCCCGATCAGCAGCCGCATCGCCGGCAGGCTGAACACCACGAAAGCGAACTCCGAGCCTTGTGATAACAGGAAGCCGAGTTGCAGAGAGCCCGGAACGGACCAGCGGAACACCAGGCTGGCCGCGGCATTCGACAGGATTTTCGCACTCACGATCACCGCCGCCATCGCGATCACCAGGGGCCAGTCCTGAACCAGGACCCCGACATCAAGCGACATCCCAACCGAGATGAAGAAGAAGCCTAGTAGCAGGCCGCGGAACGGATTTATCTCCGATTGCACTACCGCGCGGTATGGCGTCTCCGCGACCGTGACGCCGCCGAGAAAGGCGCCGAGCGTCAGCGACAGGCCGATGTGTCCCGTCGCCCAGCCGGCGGCGAGCGCGATCAGCAGCGCGGTCGCGGTGAAGACTTCCTCCTGCCGCTGCCGGGCGATGACGGCGAACAGCGGACGGACGACGAAGCGCGCAAGAGCGACGGCGACCGCAAACGAGAGGCCAGCCTTGAGCAGCGCGAGGCCGGCGAGCGGCAGCAGGGCGCCCAACTCGCCCCCGCCTGCGCCGCCCCCGCCTGCGCCGCGCGCGCCCGCACCAAGCGCACCGGCCACGATCAGCAGAATGATCGCGGCCACGTCCTGAAAGATCAGGATCGCGGTCGCGGTCAAGCCTACCGGACAGTTCTGCTGGTGACGCTCGGCGAGCACCGGTGCCACGACCGCAGTCGAGCTCAGCGCCAGCACCGCGCCGAGCAGCATCGCCGGTATCGGCGCAAGCCCCGCCACCCATCCGAGCCCGCCAAGCAGCACGGTGCCGAACAGGACTTGCAGCGGACCGAAGCCGAAGATGTCGCCTGCCTGATGGCGGATACGGCCAAGCGAGAAATGCAATCCGATGTCGAACAACAGGAAGACCACGCCGAGATCGGCCAGCAGGGCGACCGTGCCGCTGTTGGCAACGAGATTGATCCCGGCCGCCTTGAAGCCGACCCCGAGCAGGAGATATCCGACGATCGGGCTGAGGCGACACATCCGGCTGGCGATCGCAGCACCGACACCGAGAGCCAGCAGCACGATGACCGGAAGGAGTGCGGCGAGAATGTCCGTCATCGCCGCACCTCCGCGTTTTGCGGGCTCGCGCCGTCAACCTCGTGGTGATTGGCCATGGCCGGCCGGACTCCTATGCCGGGTGAGGCGTCGGTCTCGACGGAGCGACGTCCACCTGCTCCGCCGCGCTGTAGGGCGCTCCGAAATACGGGAAGTCCGGGCGCGATCTCGTTCGGAACATCGAGGACGACCGCGGTTACGTTTCGACACGCGATGAGGTTTCTGCCGCGCGAAAAAATCTCGGGCAAGAATCGGTTTTCCTTGTGGAGCGTCTTCCTGAAGGGGCCGAGTTCCGCCGCGTTGCCGCCGAAAGGGTCCCGCGCCGACAGCCCGGCTGCCGGGTTTGCGGTCATCACCATGACCTTTGGTCCCGAGAACGCCGGCGAAGAGATGGAAATCGCGGAGATCCATCCGCTGGTCCTTTTGAGCCGTTGAAGCATCGGAAGGGTAGAACATCTCCGTCTTCTCGGTTGCGGTCCGAACGGCGTGCCCGTCCGAAGGCTTCGCGACAAGGTCGGGGCGACAAGGTTTGGCGAAGCGTCGGCACTGTTTGCAAACCACGCGCCGACTGGCCAATACCTTGTGTGCATCGTCTCGATGATTGCACCTGCGGCGGAATTGATGCCGACGCAGTCTTGTCACGACCGATCCCGCGCGGCATTGCAGCACCCGATGAAGTCGAGAGATATCGAAGCGACGCCGTCGTGGAACACCTCCGCACGCACCGGGAGAGTTCCCCGAACGGAGGGCGTCGAACCTGGAGACGGAGCCGAGATGGATCTCAGCGCGGAATGGCTGGAGGCGGACGGGCGAGGCGGCTTTGCCTCCGGCACCGTCGGCCTGTTGCGCACGCGTCGCTATCATGCCCTGTTGCTGGCAGCGGCGACGCCGCCGACTGGCCGCATCGTTCTCGTCAATGGGATCGAGGCCTGGGTCGAAACGTCGGCGGGGCGAAACGCGCTGACCAGTCAGGCCTACGCCGACGGAACGGTGTTTCCCGACGGCCGGACGCATCTGCGCGACTTCCAGGCAGCACCCTTTCCATCCTGGTCGTTCGTGCTGCCGGGCGGCACCGCGATCACCTTCACCCTCTTCTGCGCCCGCGACGAGGCCGAGACGGTGCTTCGCTGGACCGCTGACCGGCCGGTCGATCTCGCCGTGCGGCCGCTCTTCTCCGGCCGCGACTATCATGCGCTGCATCACCAGAACGCTGCCTTCGCCTTCGGCTCGGTCGCGACCCCGACAGGCCGCATTTGGCAGCCTTATGATGGCGTCCCGCAGATTTCGGCGCGCGGCGACTTCGCCTGGACCGATGAGCCCGTATGGTATCGCGGGTTTTCCTACGCCCAGGAACGCGAGCGCGGGCTCGACGACGGCGAAGACCTCGCCAGCCCCGGCCTGTTCACCTGGCACTCCGTCCACGAGGCCACGCTTGTCTTCCGCGCCGGGGCGCCCGGCAACGGCCGGCTCGACGGGCTCGAGGCGGCCGAGCGCACGCGCAGGAGCCGCCCTGCGCGCGATGTCGCCGCCGACGCCTATGTCGCCGCCCGCGGGCAGGGTCGCACCCTGCTCGCCGGCTTTCCCTGGTTCACCGACTGGGGCCGCGACACCTTCGTATCCATTCGTGGCCTGCTCATTGTCCCCGGGCGCTTGCGCGAGGCGGCCGACGTGCTGCTCGCCTGGAGCGGCCATGTCAGCGCGGGCATGCTTCCCAACCGATTTCCCGACGCCGGCGCAGAGCCCGAATATAACGCGGTCGACGCCTCGCTCTGGTTCGTCGTCGCCGTGCACGAGCTGCTCGCCGCCGATGGCGCCGGGGCAGATCAGGCGGCAAGGCTGCGCGCGGCCGTCGTTGCGGTGCTGGAAGGCTACGCGTCCGGCACCCGCTACGGCATCGCGCTCGATGCGCGCGATGGGCTGCTCCGCGCCGGCGTGCCAGGCGTGCAGCTCACCTGGATGGATGCGCGGGTCGGCGAGCACGTCGTCACCCCGCGCGCCGGCAAGCCGGTCGAGGTGCAGGCGCTCTGGATCATCGCGCTCCGGGTGGCCGGTGCCTGGGCTGGCGGCGACCGCTGGCAGGCGCTTGCCGATCGCGCCCAGGCGAGCTTCCTCGCCGCCTTTCCAGACCCCGAGACTGGCGGCCTGATCGACGTGCTGGACAGTCCGGACGTGCAGGGCGGGAGGGACCGACGGGTCCGGCCGAACCAGGTGCTCGCCGCCGGCGGCCTGCCCTTCGAGGTGGTCACCCCCGCGCTGCGCGCTGGAATCGTTGCCCTCGCCGAGCGCGATCTACTGACCCCGCTCGGCTTGCGCACACTCAGCCCGTCGGATCCGGACTACCGTCCCCGCTACGCCGGCGGCCCCGCCGAGCGCGATGGCGTCTACCACCAGGGTACCGTATGGCCGTGGCTGCTCGGCCCGTTCGTGGCGGCCTGGCTCGCCGTGCACGGCAGCGGGCCCGAGGCACGCGCCGAAGCCCGTGCGCGCTTCCTCGCCCCATTGCGCGCGCATCTCGACACCGCCGGCCTCGGCCATGTCTCGGAAGTGGCCGACGGCGATGCGCCGCACCGCCCGGGCGGCTGTCCGTTCCAGGCCTGGTCGCTGGGCGAGCTGATCCGCATCGAGACCATGCTCGGCGGCGAGGCCCAAGCCGGAGAGCCAGCATGAGCCTGGATGCGATCTTCACCACCACCGAGGGCCAGCGGCTGCTCGACGCGCGCGAGGGCGCGCCCTGGCGCCGCTGGGGGCCCTATCTCAGCGAACGCCAATGGGGCACGGTGCGCGAGGATTACAGCCCCGGCGGCACCGCGTGGGACTATCTGCCGCACGATCACGCGCGAAGCCGCGCCTATCGATGGGGCGAGGATGGTCTGGCCGGGTTCGCCGACGACCGGCTGTCCTGGTGCCTCTCGCTCGCTCTATGGAACGGCCACGACCCGATCCTCAAGGAGCGGCTGTTCGGCCTGACCAACAGCGAGGGCAATCACGGCGAGGACGTCAAGGAGCTCTACTACTTCCTCGACGGCGTCCCGAGCCACGCCTACATGCGGATGCTCTACAAATACCCGCACGCCGCCTTCCCGTACGAGAGGCTGGTTCGCGAAAACCGCGCGCGCTCGACCGCGGAGCGCGAGTTCGAGCTGATCGACACCGGGATTTTTGACGAGGGCCGCTATTTCGACGTCGTCGTCGAGTGGGCCAAGGCCTCGCCCGACGACCTGCTGCTGTCGATCACCGTGCATAATCGCGGACCGGACGCGGCCACGCTGCACGTGCTGCCGCAGCTCTGGGCACGCAACGACTGGTCCTGGGAACCGAAAGGGCCGGATGCCCGGCGACCGTCTCTGCGCGTCCGCGACGGTGTCGTGATCGCCGAGCATCATGCGCTGGAGTCGCGCAGCTTCGAGGTGGAGGGCAATGCGGCATGGCTGGTCTGCGAGAACGAGACCAACTTCGCGCGGCTGTATGGCCTGCCTGCAACGGCCTCGGCCAAGGACGGCATCAACGACGCCGTCGTGCTCGGCCGCGATGATGGTCTCCGCCAAAACAGTATCGGCACCAAGTGCGCTTCGCACCAGGTGATGCACGTGCCTGGACAGGGATCCGCGACCCTGCGCGCCCGCTTCCGCCCGTCGGATGCGGCACCCGGCTTCGCCGCGTTCGACGGTGTGCTCGCGTCGCGACGCGCCGAGGCCGACGCGTTCTACGACGCGCTGCAGGCGGGCATGACCGACACGGACGCCAGGCTGGTGCAGCGCCAGGCCTTCGCCGGCCTGCTCTGGTCAAAGCAGGCCTATCTCTACGACGTCCGACGCTGGCTGCAAGGCGATCCGGGACAGCCGCCGCCGTCCCGCCCGGGCGAGGGCCGCAACGCCGGATGGCGCCATCTCGACGCGGCCGACGTGCTCTCGATGCCCGATACCTGGGAGTATCCCTGGTTCGCCGCCTGGGATCTGGCGTTTCACTGCGTCGCCTTCGCCCCGATCGACCCGGACTTCGCCAAGCAGCAGCTTCTGCTGCTGACCGGCGACCGCTACGCGCACCCGAATGGGCAGCTTCCCGCGTACGAATGGGCATTCGGTGACGTCAATCCGCCGGTGCAGGCCTGGGCGGCGCTGCGCATCTTCCAGATGGACCGGACGATGAGCGGCCAGCCGGATCGCGCCTTCCTGGAGCGCTGCTTCCATCGGCTGTCGCTCAACTTCACCTGGTGGGTCAATCGCAAGGATGCCGACGGGCGCAACGTCTTTGGCGGCGGCTTCCTCGGCCTGGACAACATCTCCGTCTTCGACCGTTCCGCGACGCTGCCGGGTGGCAGCGTCATCGACCAGTCGGACGGCACCGCCTGGATGGCGATGTTCGCGCTCAACCTGATGCGGATCGCGCTCGAACTCGCCGTGGCCGATGCGGTCTATGAGGGAATGGCGCTCAAATTCTTCGAGCATTTCCTGCTCATCGCCGAGGCGATGACGACCACCGGCGGCATCGGCCTGTGGAACGACGAGGACGCATTCTTCTACGATGTGCTTCGTCTGCCGGGCCGTGGCGGCATCCCGCTCAGGTTGCAGACGATCGTCGGCCTGATTCCGCTGTTCGCCGTCGAGGTGATCGACGGGGCCGCGATCGACCGGCTCCCAGAGTTCCGAGCGGGGCTGCTTGCGGTCCTGCGGAAACGCCCGGAACTCGCGGCGCTGATCTCACGCTGGTCGGTGCCGGGCGTGGGCGACCGCCGCCTGCTGTCGCTGCTGCGCGGCCACCGGATGAAACGCCTGCTCGCGCGCATGCTCGACCCGGCGGAGTTCCTCTCGCCGTTCGGCGTACGCGCCCTCTCCCAACGTCATCGCGATCACCCTTTCGCGCTCGATCTCGACGGCGCCCGCCTGACCGTCGGCTACGAGCCGGGCGAAGGCTTGTCCACCGCCTTCGGTGGCAACTCCAACTGGCGGGGTCCGATCTGGATGCCGGTCAACTTCCTGCTCATCGACAGCCTGCACGAGTTCCAGCGCTATTATGGTGACGATTTCCTGGTCGAGTATCCGACCGGCTCAGGCCAGCATCTGACCCTTGGCACAATTGCCGACCGCCTCGCTGCCCGCCTCGGCCAGACCTTCCTGCGCGACGCCCAGGGACGCCGCCCGGTCTGGGGCAATTGCGCGCTGCTGCAGTCCGATCCGCATTTCCGCGATCACCTGCTGTTTCACGAATATTTCCACGGTGATGACGGCAGGGGTCTCGGCGCCTCGCATCAGACCGGCTGGACCGCGTGCGTGGCACTTCTGCTCTCCGGACCTGGCGGCGTATGGCAGCGCATCTGCCGCAACTGCGATTAGCGCCCTCATGAACGCGCAGTTGACCGGGTCGATTCGTCCGCTCCGCTCTGACCTCGTCTCGCACCTGCCAGAATATGGCATCGAAGCGGCAGGTTTGGCGGCGATCGTGTTTGTCGCGGCGCTGGCGACCGCCATCGTCACCACGCGGCTCGATGCCATCAGCCCGCTGCACCAGCGCATGCTCGAGGCCGCGCTGGTTGCCGCCACCGTGCTCGCCATGACCTACTCGCCGTGGGGAAAGCGCTCCGGCGCGCACTACAATCCCGCGGTCACGCTAACCTTCCTTGCCCTCGGCCGGATGCGCCGTGCGGACGCCGCCTGCTACATCGCGGCCCAGGCCGTGGGCGCCCTGATCGGCATCGCCGCCGCGGCCCTGATTGCCGGCGCCGCGCTGCGCGACCCGCCGGTCTTCTGGATTGTCACTCGGCCGGGCGCCGACGGTACGTTGGCAGCACTGGCAGGCGAATTTGCTGTGGCCTTTCTCCTGATGAGCACCGTGCTGGTCGCCGGCGGCATCTCGGCGCTCAAGCCGTTCGTGGGTGTCTTCGCGGCCTTTCTGGTTTTCCTTTTCATCTGCGTGGAGGCGCCGCTTTCCGGGTTCAGCATGAACCCCGCGCGCAGTCTTGCCTCAGCGCTTCCGGCGGGCGCCTGGAATGGCTTCTGGATATATGTTCTGGCACCGCCGGCCGGCATGCTCGCCGCCGCTTTGGTCAATCGAAGCGTGCCGAACCTGCCCTGCACCCGTTGCGCCAAGGTGCAGGGCAGCCCACACCAACGCTGCATCCATTGCGGCTACGAGCCCGGGTGCAGCGATCTCGCCACAGGGGGTTCTTCACCTTCGTGAACGCCTGTCCGGAGTTGGCGGGAGGGATCCGGTCTGGCCGAGCTTGGCCGAGTCTGGCGACACTCCTGTATATCAAGCCATGCAATTGAACGAGATCCGCTACTTCATCGCGCTCAGCCAGACGCTGAACTTCACCAAGGCGGCCGAGACCTGCAACATCAGTCAGCCCGCCCTGACCCGTGCAATTCACAAGATGGAACAAGAGCTCGGCGGCCTGCTCTTTTCGCGCGAGCGCAACAACACGCACCTGACGGCGCTCGGCCAACTCATCGAGCCCCACCTGCGCGAGATCGTCTCGCGTAGCGGGCAGGTCGAGAAACTCGCTACACGCTTCATAAGGCTCGAGCGTGCCGCCCTCTCGGTGGGCGTGATGTGTACCATCGGGCCGGCGCTTTTCGCGAGCTTCCTTGGCAGCTTTCATGCCGATCACCCCGGCGTTGAGCTGAGCCTGCTCGAAGGCGTCCCCGACCAGCTATGCGCGATGCTCCTCGAAGGCGCGATCGACGTCGCGATCATGGCCGCCCCTCGGGGCTTCGCTCCCGAGATGCGCGCCACACCAATCTACGACGAACGCTTCGTTATCGCCTGCTCCGCCGGGCATCGCTTCGCCCGCCAGGAAAGCGTGCCGGTCGCCTCTCTCGATGGCGAGTCCTATCTCCTGCGGATCAACTGTGAGTTCCATGACGTCCTCGACACGATGTGCCGAAACCAGAACGTCCGGCTCATCCATTCCTACCGGAGCGAGCGGGAGGACTGGATCCTGACAATGGTCGCCGCCGGACTCGGCATCTGCTTTCTCCCCGAGTTCTCCAACGCGGTCCCGGGTGTGATCGGCGTTCCGGTGGTCCTCCCAAGCGTTAGTCGCGAGGTATGTCTGGTGACGGTTGCCGGCCGGCGGCATTCGCCGCCGGTTGATGCCTTCGTTCAAGCCGTCCAGCGCTACCGCTGGGTGCCGGGTCCAGACATCTGAGCGAGCGGCAGACCGGCAATGGAACCAGCGATGATGTCGACGATGTCGGCATTGACCGGAACGATCATCGGCGGGGCAACGACCTTCGCCTCCAGTTGGCTGACCCGCACGCAGCAGTTCCGTGCCGAGCGCGCGGCCGAGCAAAGGGAGAAGCGGGAGGAGCTGTACGGGAGATTTCTCGACGAGGCGATACGCCTGGTCATGTCGACAGGCGGCAATGGCGCCGCCGATTTCGTCGCCATACGCGCCGTTTACATGCGCATCCTGCTGGTCGCCAGCGACGATGTCGTGGCACTCGCCCAGCAGATCATCTCCGGGCTCGAGAACGACGCCGCTCGAGCGGGCGCGGGCATGGCCGGAGATACCGGCATGCAGCTTACCGGTTTTGCCCGGGCCTGCCGGCGGGAACTCAAGGCGTTACGCCGTTGAGCCGCTCCCTGATCCGTTCGGCGACGCGAAGCGCGTTGGCGATGATGGTCAGTGTCGGGTTTACCGCGCCGATCGATGGGAAGAAGCTTGCGTCGGTCACGTAGAGGTTGTCGAGGCCATGCGCCCGGCAGTCACGATCGAGCACGCTCGTTTGCGGGTCGTCACCGAAACGCAGTGTGCCCGACTGGTGCGCGGTGCCGCCGATCGGGGTGTCCTGGCCAAGGTAGAGGCCGCGATCGATGAGTTGGGGGTAAATTCCCGCCATGTTGCAGATCATCTCCAGCTTGTGCTTGAGCCGTCGGTGTCCCTCGACGTTGGTCTCGGTCAGATCGAGATGCACCCTGCCGTCCTTGTAGAAAACCCGGTTGAACGGCTTCGGCAGGTCCTCGGAGGTGAGCCAGAAATCGATGGAGTGCCGGGCGAGCCAATCGAACGGCTTCTCCGGGAACCATTGCAGCCATTTCGGCAGCCCCTCGCCATGCACCTGCTCTCCGTCCGACTTGCCGACCATCTGGATGTGTCCGAGCGGATACTCCCAGTCGTCCGCTCCGAAATAAAAGTCATTGATGCCGAGTGTCTTCTGGAATTGCGTCGGGTTCGGGGTCTTCGAGATCGCCATCACCACCGCGTTGTTGTGGCGCATATAGTTGCGGCCGACCTGATCCGACCGGTTGGCAAGTCCGTTCGGATGAGCGTCGTTCGCGGAGCGCAGCAGGAGCAGGGCGGAGGACAGCGCGCCGCAGGCCACAACGACGAGATCGGCGCTGAATTCGCGCACGGCGCCATCCCTGATGACCGACACGCCCGTCACCGCGGTGCCGGACGCATTGGTCAGAAGCTTGTCGACAAAAGCGCGCGTGAGCAGCACGACGTTGTCGTGCGCGCGCAAGGTGGGGTCGACCGTGATGATCTGCGCGTCGGCCTTGCCGTTCACGAGACACGGAAAGCCGTCGAACCGATTGCAGCGGATGCAGGCCGAATGGGGAAGTGCCGCACCATTCTCGTCCTGGTCGAGCAGCGCCCCCACCGGAAGGTGGAAGGGGTGCAGCCCCTCGCGCATCAGGCCGTCCGCGAGTTCCTGGATGCGCGGCTCGTGGCGGACCGGCGGGAACGGGTAGGCCTTGGACGCGGGCGGCTCGGTCGGGTCTTCGCCGCGGATACCACGGACCTGGAAGAGGTCCTCGGCCGCCTGATAATAGGGCTCGAACTCGTCGTATTTGACCGGCCATTCGGGCGCCACTCCATCCGGGTGGCGCACGCCGTGGAAATCGGCCTCGCGCAGGCGGAACAGAACGGCGCCATAGACCTTGCTGTTGCCGCCGACGAAGTAGTGCAGGCCGGGCTTGAAGGTCTTGCCGTCGGAGCTGTACCAGGTCTCGTCGGCCTGGTAGCGCGCCTTGATGAAGACCTCCTGGCTGTCCCAGTTGGCCTGTTCGCGCCGGAGATAATCGCCACGTTCGAGCAGCAGGATCCGCTTGCCGGTCGCCGCCAGCGCATGGACCATCGTTCCGCCGCCGGGGCCCGAACCGATGACGATGACGTCGTAGTGGTCGGCTGATACCGCGCCCATGGCTCGGCCTTTCGATGAAGGTTGGCGTTGAGGAACGAGCGGTCATCGTAATGCGGCGGCCCGGTCTATGAACAGCCGGCGCTCGCCGACCGGCACGACGTACACCGCGGGCAGCGCCTCGTCGCCCACCATCGCCCGCGCCAGGATGTCCCGCTTGCCCTCGCCCGACACCAGAAAGGCCACCACGCGGCTGCTGTTCAGCGCCGGGTAGGTAAGTGTCAGCCGCGGCTCCGGCTTGGCGCCAACCACCGCCGCGGTCCAGGCGCGGCACTCCCCCAGCGCGGCCACGCCGGGGAACAGGGAGGCGGTGTGGCCGTCCTCGCCCAACCCGAGGAGCTGCACGTCGAACAGCGGACGCGACGCATCGAGCGTGTCGCTGCCGTAGAAGCGCTTCAGCGTGTCGGCGTACCGCAGCGCCGCGTGCTCCGGATCACCGTCGGTCCGCCAGGGATGCACCTGGGCGGCGGGGATCGGCACGTGGGCGATCATCGCCTGCCGTGCCATGCGGTAGTTGCTGTCGGGATGATCGTGCGGCACGAAGCGTTCGTCGCCAAAGAACAGGTGGGTACGATCCCAGGGAAAGCGATCGCGGAACCCGTCGGACGCAAGCAACCCATACAACGCCTTGGGTGTCGAGCCGCCGGACAGGCCCAACACGAAGCTGCCCTGCTTGGCCAAAGCCTCCTCCAGCAGCCATTCCGCCACGTGCCGGGCGATGGCCTTGCCGTCCTGCAGGACGACGATCTCGCCGTTCATGGCAGGATGAACCTCTCGACTGCTTTGGCGAATCCTTCGTTCTCGTAACTATCCGTCACCGCATCGGCCTCCCCCTGCACGGCCTCGCTGGCATTGCCCATGGCGATGGAAAAGCCGCTCGGCTTGAACATCAGCACGTCGTTGGGCTGGTCACCGATGGTGGCGATCTGCCCGGGATCGATGCCCAGCGTGCGTGACAGGTACGCGACCACACTGCCCTTGTTGGCGTTTGGGTGCGTGACGTCGAGATAGTAAGGCTGCGAGCGCGCGGCCGAGGCGGCGTTGCCCAATGCCGCCTGCACCGTCCGCTCGCAGTCGGCCACCTTGTCCAGGTCCTCGCTGACGCCGACGATCTTCACCGCGCTCTTGAGGTGCGCGTCGGTGAACGCCCGCACGACCTTGGGCGGGAATTGCACCGTGCGCTCCTCCCGCTCGCGGTGCGGCGCATCGATGTCGCGCAAAAGCCAGTCGTCGCCGCTATAGACCCAGACGTCCAGCCCCGCCTGCTCGATCAGCGCGATTGTCCGCGTCGCTGCGTCGGGGTCGAGCGTGTGGCTCTCGATGATGTTGAGGTCAGACCGGACGAAGAGCCCGCCGTTGAAGCCGGCGATCGGCGTGGTGATCCGTAGCGGCTCGAACAGCATTTTCATGCCTTTCGGTGGCCGGCCGCTGGTGATGGCAAAGCGGATGCCCTTTGTCGCCATGGCGCGTACGGATTTCCGCGCACGCTCGGTCAGCACCTTGTCCTTGGTGACCAGCGTGCCGTCCACGTCGGCGAGGAACAGTGCGATCTTATCGGGTCGGCGACGGGACATTCCGCGTTTCCTAAGCAGCGTTGGAGGAGGTGTTGATGTCCCGGACGACGAGCCTGATCATTGCAGCGGCTTCCAGTGCCGCCCGTCGCGCGACAACAGCGCGGCGGCGGCTTCCGGCCCATCAGTGCCGGCGGCATAGGTGTGGATAATGTCGCCGCCGTTCGCCACCGCGTCCAGGATCGGCTGCACACCCTTCCATCCCGCCTCGATGTTGTCGGCGCGGTTGAACAGCGTCGGGTCGCCGATCAGCACGTCGTAGATCAGCGTCTCGTAGCCGGTGGAGGGCTTCAGCGCGAAGAAATCATCGTAGCGAAAATCCATTCGTACGTCGTTCAACTCCACGATCTGGCCAGGACGCTTAGCGTTGAAATGCACCGCGATCCCCTCATGCGGCTGCAGGTGCAGCACCATGATGTTCGCCGGCATGCGATCGACGCTGGTGTCACGGAACATCACCGTCGGCGCCTGCTTGAAGGTGATGACGATCTCCGTGGTGCGGGCCGACATGTGCTTGCCGGTGCGCAGATAGAACGGCACGCCGGCCCAGCGCCAGTTGTTGATGGCGAGCTTGAGCGCGATGAATGTCTCGACCTTGGAGTCCGCCGCCACATCCGGCTCATCGGTGTAGGCGATAGCGTCGCCGCTCGTCATCGTCCCGGCCGTGTACTGGCCGCGCACCACATCTGCTTCCACTTCGGCCGGCGTCATCGGTTGGATCGCGTCGATCACCTTGGCCTTCTCGGTACGCACCGCGTCGGCGTCGAAGGAATTCGGCGGCTCCATCGTGGTCATCGCCAGGAGCTGGAACATGTGGTTGGGCACCATGTCACGCAGCGCGCCGGTCACCTCGTAGAACTTGCCACGCTTTTCCACCCCCACCGTCTCGGCGGCGGTGATCTGCACGCTGTCGATGTGGTCGCGATTCCAGAGCGGCTCGAACATGCCGTTGGAAAAGCGCAGCGACATGATGTTCTGCACCGTTTCCTTGCCCAGGAAATGATCGATCCGGTAGAGTTGGCTCTCGTCGAGCTTGGACAGGATGTCGGCGTTCAGCGCCTTGGCCGATTGCAGGTCGTGGCCGAACGGCTTCTCGATCACCACGCGGCGGAAGCTGCCGTCCTTCTGATCGGTCAGCCTGGCCTGGTGCAGCATGTCGACGATGCCGCTGAAGAAACGGTCGGCGACGGCCAGATAGAACACCGCGTTGCGGTCCTTCAGCCGCTCGGTCAGCGCAACAAAGGTGTCTTCCTTGGTAAAGTCTCCCTGCATGTAGTGCAGCCGGCCCCACCAGTCCATGTTGAGCGACTTCTCGGCGAACTCGCCGGCCGCCGCCGGGGTGAAGCTCTCCATCATCGCCTGCTGACGATCCTGGAACGCCTCGTCCGTGCTGGCATCGCGGTCGACGCCCACGATCTCGAACCTGTCGTCCAGCAGCCTGGAACCGGACAGGTTGTAAAGTGCCGGCATCAGCAGGCGCTTGGTAAGGTCGCCATTGGCGCCGAAGATGACCATGGTGCAGGCGGGTGCCGGCTTGGCGGTCTTGGCGAGCGCCTCGGAATTGCTCGCCGTGCGGGCGGTGTCGCTCATCGCCCTAAGCCTGTGTCTCGACGTGGCCGCCGAAGCCGAGGCGCATGGCCGACAGCATCTTCTCGCCGTAGGTGTGCCGCTCGCGCGAGCGGAAGCGGGCGAACAGCGAGGCCGCCAGCACCGGCGCCGGCACCGCCTCCTCGACCGCCGCATCAATCGTCCAGCGACCTTCGCCGCTGTCGGACACGTCGCCGCTGAACTTCTCCAGCGTCTCGTCGGCCGCCAGCGCCTGCGCCGTGAGGTCCAGCAGCCAGGAGGAGATCACCGAGCCGCGCCGCCACACCTCGGCGATGTCGCCCATCTCAAGCGCGAACCGCTCATCCTCGGCGAGCTCGTGGCTGTTCTTGTTCTTGAGGATATCGAAACCTTCTGCGTAGGCCTGCATGATGCCGTATTCGATGCCGTTATGCACCATCTTGACGAAGTGGCCGGCACCGGCCGGCCCGCAATGCAGGTAGCCCTGCTCGGCCCTGGGGTCGCGCCTCTCCCGATGCGGCGTCTTGTCGATCGTGCCCTCGCCGGGCGCCAGTGCCGACAGGATCGGGTCGATGTACTTCACCGCCGCATCCTCGCCGCCGATCATCATGCAATAGCCGCGCTGCAGGCCCCAGACACCGCCCGAGGTGCCGACGTCCACATACATGATGCCCTTTTCGCGCAGCGCCCTGGCCCGGCGGATGTCGTCCCTGTACATCGTGTTGCCGCCGTCGATGATGATGTCGCCCCTCTGCAACATCCCGCCGAGCGCCTGCACCGTCTCCTCGGTGATGCGCCCCGCCGGCAGCATGACCCACACCACCTTGCGCGAGGGGAGCTGGCGGACCATGTCCTCCAGTCCGTTCGACTTTGCAGCCCCCTGGCTGACGATGCCGTCGACGGCCTTGTCGCTGTTGTCGAACACCACGCATTCATGGCCGTGCTTCATCAGCCGCAAGCTGATGTTGCCGCCCATGCGGCCAAGGCCGATCACCCCAAGCTTCATACTTCTGCTCCTGTCCATAGTTAAAACGGCGGCGGTGATGGCGGCGGCGAGAGTCTGCAGGCCAGCCTTGAGGTCGCCGGTGATGTGCACCCGCAACGCCCGGCGGCCACGCTCCGCCAGCACGTCGAAATCGCCCCGCGCCTGCGCCGCCTTCACCACGCTGAAGCTGTATGTCTCGCCCGGCACCGGCAGGTCAGCGGCGTCCTGCGACGTGATTTGGGTGAACACGCCGCTATTCGGGCCGCCCTTGTAGGCCTGGCCGGTGGACTGCAGGAAGCGCGGCCCGAACTCCGCCACCGTCGCGACGTGCTTTGCGTCGCGGATGGTCGTGCGCAGCGTCTGCAGCAACGCGACGTGCTCCGGCGTGCGCTGAACGTAGGCGATCAACGCCGCATAGTCGCCGGCTCCGAGCCTTGCCAGATGCGCCTTCATTACCGCGTCGAGCGTGCTGCCCGCCTTGCGCAGCTCGGCCGCGTTCCGCTCGTCGCTGAACAGCTGGATCGCGCCGTCGGTCAGGAACGGCGTCTCGTCCGGCAGCCGGCCGCTTTCGGTGTAGGCCGCGGTGAGCTTCTTGGTGACGATTTTGCTGGCCTCGACGTCTGGCTGGTCGAATGCGTTGATGCCAATGATCGCGCCCGCCACCGCCGTCGCGAACTCCCACAGGAAAAACGCCTGGCCCAGCTGCATCGTGTTGGCGAGCTCCACCCGCACCACCGGCTGGCCGGCCTGCTCCAGCGCCGCCACCGCCTGCTCCTGCGCCGGGTCCGGCCTGTCCTTCAGCCGCAAATAGGCGAACACCCGGTCATCGCCATAGTACGAGGCGTAGGCCAGCGGCTCATTATCCACCGGAACGATTCCCCGACCCTGCTTGCCGGTGCTTTCCGCGAGCAGCTGCTCCAGCCAGGCGCCGACGTCGGCGATGCCGGGGGAGGAGACGATCGTGACCTTGTCCCGCCCGGTGGTGGCGCCCACGCCGATCACCGTGCCGAGCAGTATCCCGGGGTTCTGCAACGGCGGCGTACCCGCGGCGCAGGCCCGAACCATCAGCGCCGCCGAGCGCAGGAATTGCGCAAGGTCGAGACCCATCGCCGCGGCTGGCACCATGCCGAAATTCGACAGCACCGAGTAGCGGCCGCCGATCGCGGGGTCACCATAGAAGATGCGTCGGAACTTGTCGTTCTCCGCCGCCCTCTGCATGTGCGATCCGGGGTCGGTGATAGCAACGAAATGCGCGCCCGCCTGGTCGGCGCCGACCACTGTCTTCATTGCGTCCCAGAAATACGCCTTGAGGATGTTGGGCTCCAGCGTGCCGCCGGACTTGCTGGATACGATCACCAGCGTCGACGCCAACGTGACCTTCTTCTCGAAGGCGGCAATCTGCTGCGGGTCGGTGCTGTCCAGCACGTGCAAGGTCGCAAATCCATCACGGCGATGGAACGTCTCCGCCAGCACCTCCGGCCCGAGGGAGGAGCCGCCCATGCCCAGCAGCAGCACGTCGGTGAACCCGGCCCGCTTTATCTCGTCCTGGAATGCCTGCAGCTGCTTCAGGTCGGCGGTGCGGTCGGCGACGATGTCGAGCCAGGCGAGCCAGTTGCCCTCGTCCTTGCCGGTCCACAACGACGCATCATGCGCCCAGAGTTGGCGGACCTTGCCGGCCTCGCGCCAGGCATCGAGGCTCTGCTCCACAGCCTTGCCCATCGCCTCCGGCAGCTTGGAGGAGACGCTGACCAGCGCGTCGCCGAGCATGGCGCGGCGTTTGGCTGCCACCGCGCCCAGAAGGTCGTCAGCCGCGCGGGCGAACTGCTTGACGCCATCCTCAACCAGGTCGTGTGTGACGCGATCAAGATCGAGGCCGATTCGTTCCGCGGCGCTCAGGATCTCCTTTGCGTCCTCGACATCAACGGTTAGCGCCTCCCTGCCGTGGCCGTGCGCGCGATAGGCGTCCATCGTCGCCGGCGGCATGGTGTTCACCGTGTCGCGGCCGATCAGCCCCTCCACGTACAGCGTATCGGGATACGCCTTGTCCTTCACCCCGGTGCTGGCCCAGAGCAGACGCTGCGGCATAGCCCCCGCCGCGGCTAAAGCCTTCCAGCGATCGCTGCCGATCAGCGAGAGGTAGTGCTGGTAGGCGAGCTTCGCGTTGGCGATCGCCACCTTGCTGCGCAGTCGCTTCAGCGTCTCGGCGTCGCTGCCGCCGATCTTCAGGCGCTCATCGATCTGCTTGTCGATCTGCGTGTCGATGCGGCTGACGAAGAACGAGGCGACGCTGGCCACGCGGCTCACGTCGCCACCGGCGGACCTGAGATTCTTCAGCCCCGTAACGAACGCCTCCGCCACGTCCTTGTACGCCCGCTGGCTGAATAGCAGCGTCACGTTGATGTTCATGCCGTCGCCGATCAGCGTCCTGATCGCAAGCGTGCCCTGTTCGGTGCCGGGCACCTTGACCATCAGATTCGGGCGGCCCACCAGCTTCCACAGCCGGCGCGCCTCGGCGATCGTCTCGTCCGTGCGCAGCGCGAGATAGGGCGAGACTTCGAGCGAGACGTAACCGTCCACCCGGTTGGTTCGGTCATACACCGGGCGCAGCAGGTCGGCGGCGTGCTGGATATCCTGGATCGCCAGGCTTTCGTAGAGAGTTTGCGCGTCGACGTCGCCCTCGGCGGCGAGCTTCTCAAAACCGGCATCGTAATGGGTGCCGTGGCCCATCGCTTTCTCGAAAATGGACGGGTTGGACGTCATGCCCTTCAATCCGTCCTGCTCGATCATCTTCTGCAGCTTGCCCTCGGCAAGGAACTGCCGCTCGATGAAGTCGAGCCATGGGGATTGGCCGAACTGCTCGAGAGCCTTCAGGGGATTCGACGTTTCAGCCTGCATGTCCATGGTCGTCTGCTCCGACTTGAGAAAGGTTGTGGCGCACTCACGTATCCGGCAAAAGGACAGTCGTCTTCTGCCTGCAGTACAGAGCCCTGCTATTCTCGCTTGGCCTGCTTGCGCGCTTCCTCGAGCACCGCTTCCGGCGTGAACCCGAACTGCTTTTGCAATGCTGCCAGTGGTGCCGACGCACCGAAGCTGTGCATGCCGATCATGCCGCCGCCCATGCCGATATAGCGGTCCCAGCCCAGCATCGCCGCCTGCTCCACCGCCAGCCGGCCCTTGACCGACGGCGGCAGCACCGTGTCGCGATACTGCTGGTCCTGCTGCTCGAACAATTCCCAGGAGGGCATGGACACCACGCGCACTTTGACACCCTCGGCGTTCAGCGTCTCGTATGCGCCCATGCACAGCGACAACTCAGAGCCGGTCGCCATCAGGATCACTGCCGGCGTGCCGTCGCAATCGGCAACGATGTAGGCACCCTTCGCCACGCCCTTGGCCGAGGCGTACTTGCTGCGGTCGATCGTCGGCAACGCCTGGCGGCTAAGAGACAGCACGGCAGGGCGGTGCGTCAGCTTCATCACCACGCGCCAGGTCTCAGCCACCTCGTTCGCATCGGCCGGGCGGAAGGTCATCATGCCGGGGATCGCGCGCAACGTCGCCAGCTGCTCGATCGGCTGGTGCGTAGGCCCGTCCTCACCGACGCCGATGCTATCATGGGTGAAGATGTAGATCACCGGCAGCTCCATGATGGCGGAGAGCCGGATTGGCGCCTTCATATAGTCGGAGAAGATCAGGAAGCCCGACCCGTAGGCCCGCATGCCCGACAGCGCGATGCCGTTGCAGGCCGACCCCATCACATGCTCGCGTATGCCGAAATGAAGGTTTCGGCCCCCATAGTCGTCCGCCTCAAACGATCCGGCGCCTTCGAAAGTGAGGTTGGACTTGGTGGAGGGTGCGAGGTCCGCAGCCCCGCCGATCAGCCAGGGCACCTGCTTGGCAATCGCATTCAGCACCTTCTGCGACGAATCGCGAGAAGCCAGGCCCTTGGCATCGGCCGGAAACTCCGGGATCTCGCTGTCCCAGCTCTCCGGCAGTTCGTGACGGTCGATCATGTCGATCTCGCGCGCCAGTTCCGGATACTGCTCACGGTAGCGCCCCAGCATCGCCATCCATGCCTTGCGCGCCGCAGCACCCCGGGCGCCCATCTGTTCGGCGAAGCGCTGATGCACCCCGTCCGGCACGAGGAAGGAGGAGTCCTCCGGCCATCCGTAAGCGCGTTTGGCCCCGCGGATTTCCTCCTCGCCCAGCGGCTCGCCATGCGCTTCCCGCGTCCCGGCCTTCTTCGGCGCGCCGTAGCCGATGATGCTATGCACCACAATGATCGTGGGGCCATCGGTGATCGCCCGCGCATCGTCCAGTGCCTTGGCCACCGCCGCGGTGTCGTTGGCATCGTTGACATGGATCACATGCCAGCCCATCGCCGCCAGCCGGGCGCCCACGTCGTCGCCAAAGGCGAGCTTGGTGGGACCCTCGATCGTGATGTGGTTGCTGTCGTAGATCCAGGTCAGGTTGCCGAGCTTCAGGTGCCCGGCGAGGGAGGCCGCCTCGTTGGACACGCCCTCCATCATGCAACCGTCGCCGGCCAGCGCATACACATGATAATCGTACAGTGGGAAGCCCGGTTTGTTGTAGCGGCTGGCCAGCCAGCGCTGCGCCATTGCCATGCCGACGCTGTTGGAAACACCCTGGCCCAGCGGGCCTGTGGTGGTCTCGACACCCGAGGTCAACCGGTATTCCGGGTGCCCCGGCGTCACGCTGGCGTGCTGGCGAAACTGCTTAATGTCGTCGAGCGTAACCGCATAGGGGCCCTTGTCCGCGTGCTCCTTGTCGGATGCAACCTGCGCAAGATGTAGCAACGCGTAGAGCAACATGGAGGCGTGGCCCACGGAGAGCACAAAACGGTCCCGGTTGGGCCAGTGCGGGTCCGCCGGATCGTAACGCAGCGCGTGCTGCCACAGGGTATAGCCCACCGGCGCCATACCCATGGGCGTTCCGGGGTGGCCGGATTTCGCCTTCTGCACGGCATCCATCGCCAGCGTGCGGATGGTGTTGATTGCGACCTGGTCGATGTCGCCGGCCGACACGTTCGTTCCGGCGCCTTCTAGTACCTGCTGATACATCCAGTAGTCCCTTACGTTTAGGCGTCAAACAGACAGAGCGGGGGAAGGCTCTTTGATGCTCTACCGCGAGCAGGAAGCACGCAATCTGACTGCCGTCCCGTTACGGCATGCGACGTCAGCGTACGGCTATTGTTGATCGCGTACACGGCCGAGGCTGATAATGAATCAAAGACACTCCTGAAGCGGCACAGCTCATATGACCTGCCCCCGATCGGTCGCTCGAAACAGTGCTGATCCATCACAACATTCAACTTCATGAAGACGGTGAACACCACACCGGCGCAGCACATTGTGCGACAAACCGGGCCGGATGAGATCACCGGCAGCGGTAATCCATACAACGTTGCGTGCCGAAACCCCTTGCGCGATTGAGTGCATGTGTGTGCGACACTTGAACTGCCGCCCTTGAGAAGGGCGCGACAATGGGTCGGGTTTGTCAGATGCCTGCAGTCACGGCGACGCTACCTTTGAGCCCTGCCCAGACAACAAAGCGAGCTTATAGTTCAGTTTGGCACGCTGATTTCGAAGCACCAGTTTTACAAGCACGGCGCTGCCGGGATCGAGCTCTCCGTCTTTTAAATACAGTCGAATATATGGGTCTCCGCCGGTCGTTGTCCCGCTCGCATTAAGCAGAGGCACGTTCTTTGGAAGGCCCGATACGATGATAAGCAGGTTCGTATCGATTGGCGCCGAACTGACGTTTGTGATCCGGTAGGCATTCTCACCCACCGGCGAGATCGCAGCTTGCTTGTTGACGTCTTCAAAGCTCAGCCCTTCGTCCCTCCGAGCCAGCGGGTCGTTGTCGTCGGTCGCGAGGCCACTGGGCACAAAGCCGTCCTTCGCTCCCAACGCCGCGAGATCCGGACGATATTTGGAGTAGGTGAGGTCGTGCACGTTCGGCTCGAACGTGTCGGTCGTTGAAGATGGGTCGTATTTTACAAAAGCTGGATCAAAGAGCCCATTTTTCAGGAAGTCGGTGAGATCATCGACTTGCCCCTCCGTCAGACCAAGGCCGCGAGGATAGTCCGGCCCACGGGGGTTGGTGAAGCGCTCGGACAGTGTTGGCGAGGCACCCGCGGTAGGATCCTGAGGCACCCCGGCATTAAAGTACTTAACGACCTCACGGATGGAAGTGAACGAGGCGTTATGGAAGAAGTTCCGCCCACCCTTGAGCTGGCGCAGGGTCAATGTGCGGAACTTGAATGAGTCACCCGGGTTCTGAGTTATGTCAGCCCTGCCATTATCCTCGGCATGGTAGGGGAAGCCATCGGCACCCAGCTTCTTCGGATCGAAGTGACCTCTCAACTCGGCGACCAATGCTTGGAGCGGGTGATCGCCAATGCCGACGTTGGAGAAGTTTTCCTCGACGAAACTTCCCATGCCCGTGACGTCCGGATCGTTTGTCTGCTTGTTCAGCATCGGACCACTATGGCAGCTATAGCAGCCGGCCCCGCCGGCTCCATTGGCGGCCGAGGTGAAGAACAGATACGCGCCTCGCCTCTGGCTGGCGGTCAGAGCCTGATTGTTGCCTGCCAGAAAGCGGTCAAATGGTGTGTTGCGGGTGACCACTGTACGCAGGAACGTCGCCGTGGCCCGGAATACGGTCTGGTCGTTAATCAAGTCGTCCATGTTGTGATTTGTCTTAGCCAAAGCCGCTTCCGCCGGGAAGGCATCTTTGAACAGCTTCACGTAGGCTGGGATTTGCTGAAGCACCGCCGACTCGAAGTTGAGCATCCTGTGTGCGTCGAGCAGTAACAGCGTCAAGTTCTCTTGTGCCGGGTCGCCGTACGGGTTGAGCGAGCCTGGAGCCGCCGTCGGCTCTCCGGCGAAGCCGCCCAGCAGAAGACGGTTGTTGAACCCGGCGCCAACCAACGACGGCGCTAGACGTCCCACGCTATCGAGTTCGTCGAGCCGGCCAGTCGCGAGCAGGGCCGTTGGATTTGGCTCATGGTAGAAGGCGGACGGGTCGACGACCACAATGTTGTCGTTCGGCTTCTGGCCGATCTGGTCGACATCGTCCAAGGTCGGGATGGCATCGACCAGCGTGTCACCCGCGAAGAGCGGCGCAGACCGCTGCCGCGTCAGGATCGACCGGGGCCGACGGCGAGGGACGAAGTTGCCATTCTGGTCAGTGTAACCGCGACCTTCTCCACCAACGTTGAAGTTAAGCACCTGACCTGCCTTGCCCGCCACCTCGCCGAGATGGCAGCTACCGCACGATCCGGTCTGTTGTTCAACTTCAACGATTCCCGCAACTGCAGGATCGGAGGCTCTGACCGTACCGCCGAAAGCAGTCCCACCAGGCAGATTGACGGGCTGATTGAAGTTCTTATTGATGCGCACTGTCCGGGCCGGGTCGTGGAACATCATCTTGCCGAGGTAGCGCTTTGCCTCAGTCGTCACATAGCGTGGGTTGACGGTGCCATCTGCCTGGCGTGGCACCGGAAGGTCCTTGTTGAGCGCGGGTACTTGCAATTTCTGCAGCCCGCCGACCTGGTTGGCGATATACGCGCGTAGCGTAGGAGCATCAGCATCCACCGACTTACTCTCAGCGGCCGATGCCGGACCTGTCTGGAATGTTATGAAAAGGGCAATGAGGCTTGCTCCCAAGAAGCGACCTGACGCAGGAGCCCAGGAGCTTAGACAGGTGGTCATGACGATCTCACCGCGAACTGTGCGATGGCGCGAACCGCATGCCTCAGATCTCATCATGAAGTTCCTTCCAGGATTTGCCGTTTGGACCGCCAACATGAACTTGGCCTTTCCGTAGGCTCGAAATCATTACACTATGTCTATACGGGGTAACTCTCCTGCCGCCCGGCAGACTTTTGTTGCAGAAGAACTTTTGCCCGTTCAGAGCCCCAATACACCGACACTCCGTGAGATAAGCGGGCTAGCTTCCCGTTTTGCAAACACATCGGCCGTAGGGAACAATCTTCAAAAAAGGAACTTTGTCGACCACTTAGCGTTCCGGGGGCCACCGCGAAGGTCCCGCCCTTTGCATCCGGCGCCAATCAGAGGGATTAACACCATGGACGCGCCAGAACGCCGCGGCAAAGTGGCTTCCGTTGCTGTAGCGGAAAATGTCGGCGACCTCCCCGACCGTGCGACCTTGATCCAGCAGAGTTGCGGCGTGGCGCATCCGGTGACGCTGCATGTGGCACGCTGGCGTATCGCCGGTGGACCGTCGGAACGCGCGAAAGAATTGTGCCCGGCTTAGCCCTGTGATCCGAACCAGCTCATCTATGCCGACATCGCTTGTCGCGTTCGCTTCCATGTGGTCGATTACTCTGCGAAGCTGCCACCCGGCCAACCCACCGCGGGTCGGACTCCTCTCGATGTCCGCATGTGTGCCACTCGGCGCCAGCGACGAGTGCCGCTTCAGCAATGTGATACCGAGAGTCGTGAGCAGGCTGTCTCGGTATAGACGCGGCGGCCCCGATACGGTCGCCTCTCGAGCAAGGGTAAGCATCAACTCCGCGATCAGCGGGTCGACCACACCGACCCGATCGAGCAACAAAAGCTCTGCAGGATCACGGTCGAACTCCTCTTGTGCCCAACGGCAGAGCAGGTCGGTGCTGAGCGTAAGATGGGCATACGCGATGACACCGTCCGTGCGCCACCGGTTGCCCCGGAAAGCCGGCATGACGGTGATAGCGTGGACCGGCACATCCCAGGTTTGCCAGCGAGAGCCTTGCCATCTGCTGACGCGCTTGGGGGCGCCTAGGTGCATGCACAGGACGTTCTCGTCCAAGGCGGGCTGCTCGACCGTGCGGCTGGTCCCTTCGAAGCAGCGCAGCGTAGCGCCGGCCAGATTCCTGGTGACGATTGGTGGTGGCATGCGCGCGTACCAGCGTGCGGGCGATTCCAGGTGCATCACGATTGCGTCTTTCCCGACCAGAGCGGCCTAGTTTTTTCAGCTTTAGTTTTGGGCGGCAACGAGTCACAGGTCCGGGTCCGCAGGACGTGCTCCTGCAACAATGTATGACTTGGACCAAAAGCGGCTTAGCTCGGCGCTACGCGCCAGGTGGTCTTTCTACGAGACCCGTTATCTCCGCATCCATTGCCCACTCGCTATAATCTCAAATGGCTCACAGTTCGGACCGACTTGCATACCGCAACCGGGCCGTTTGCCGAGCGCCATTCGAGCAGACCGTGCGCCGCCGTCCAATACCTTCTTGGAATAATGCCGATAACCAAGACGGCGCTGGCCTGCCAGCGCGAAACACCTGGCGTCGTCCAGCAGACCCGAGGGGTTGACGTCGTCAGATCATCCGGCAGAAGCCTCACCGGATTGCTGGCGCTGGAGCAGGCTCCGAGGCGCCGGGAACATTTCCCGCGGCGGGGTAGGCGGGCAGCCAAGCGGGCGTAAGGGCGGGCAAAGCGGGATGGCGTTGGAGCTGCTCCAGACCCGCGCGCACCGCCGCTTCAATCTGGGGATCAGCGCCGGGGGGATCGGAAGGGGCGGTGTCGGCGGCAAAGTCGGGCGCCACACCTGCATTCTCGATGACCCAATTTCCATCACGATCGCCCAGGGCATCCTTCGGGATGAAGATACCGGTCCCATCCATGAGGTGCCATGCACCGTTGATGCCCTGCACGCCGCCCCAGGTGCGCGTCCCAACCACCGGACCAAGGCGGTACTTGCGGAAGAAGTAGGGAAACTGATCGCCGTCGGACGCCGAGAAATTATTTGCGATGACGATCATGGCCGCCGGCGGCGCGGCTGTCGGCAAGGGCGACAATGCCCGCTCCCGATTGACGAAGACGCCCTCCCTCAGGCGGCGCAGCACGTCCAGCACCGCTTGGCTCGTGAAACCGCCGCGGTTCCAGCGGTCATCGAAGATCAGACCTTGCTTGTCGAGCTGTGGGTAGAACTGGCGCACGAACTCCTTGGAGCCTTCGTCGTCGAAGTCCGACAGCGCAACGTACCCGAGCTGTCCGCCCGAGAGGTGGTCTACCAGCGCGCGGTTGTCCGTCGTCCAGGCCAAGCGACGGATGGGAAGGTCGTCATAGACGGGGTCAATTACGACGTTGCGCCGGAGCCCATCGAGTGTGTGCGCCACAGTCAGGCTCAACCGTCCCTTCAGGCCTATGAAGGCGGCGAGGGGCGGGGTTGGTGCGCGAAGTTCATGCCCGTCGACAGCGAGCAGATAATCGCCTTCCACGACACCGAGACCCGGCGCACCGAGAGGGCCCCGCAAGGCCGGCCGGCTCTGGTCGCCTGGATAGATACGCGCAATCCGATAGTGGCCCGAGACCGTATCGAGCGCGTAGTCCGCGCCCAGCAACGGCGTGCGGGGCGGTGCCTTTGGTCCGACGGCGGGGCTCGCGTCGATGAAGGTGTGGGAGCTTGCAATCTCACCCTGCATCTGTCCGAGGAGGTAGAGAAAATCCTGCTCCGAATCGATCTGCGGCCAAAGCCGGGCGTAGGCGTCATGCACCGCCTGCCAATGCGTGCCGTTCATCGCAGGATTGAAAAACACATCGCGATCAAGCCGCCAGGCATTCTGCAACATCTCGATCCAACCGCGGTGCGGATCGACTGGCACTCGGATCGCGGAGAAGTCGAGCACGACGGGAGCACCCGCATGCGGTGGCGTGCTGGCTACCATCCATTGGTCGCCGCGCCGGAAAGCCACCGTGGTTCCATCGGCCGACAAGCTGTAGCTGGAGAGCCCCTCGACCAGTTTCCGGTCGCTGAGTGTGGCCAGGTCAAGGGCGTGCAGTGCTGGCTGCAGCCCCGCCAGCTCGCCATCGATCAGCTTCGGCGGTCGCGCCTCGTAGAACAGGACGTCGCCGCGTGCCTGCAGCGTGGTGATGACCGCAGGCGTCACGGGTAGGGCGACAGCACGCGAGATCAGTCCGTCGATGTCCACCCGAACGGTGCCCGCGTTCCGTTCGGTTGACGCAGGCGTGCCTTTGCCAGGCGCTCCTCCCATTCGGCTAAGCGGGGCGATATAGACCCCGTCCGAGTTCAGCGTCGAGATGAGGCTCTCGTCGTCGCGGTCGGACACGAACGGCTGTTCATTTCTCTGTGAGACGAATGCGAGATAGCGCCCGTCCGGCGTGAAGACCGGCATCCGGTCGCTTTCCATCGGCGAGCTGACGACAAGGTCGCGCCCGCTTGCGAGTTCGTGAAGGTGTATCGCGCGAAGCCGGGTTGGACGTTGGGTGCTGTAGGCGAGCCAACAGCCGTCTGGGGAAAAGCTCGCGTCTCGGATCTCGGCATAGGGGTCGCGCGCCACCAGGCGCAGACCGCTTGCATCAAGGGGGACGAGCCAGAGCGCATGGTTGGCATCCGCCACGGCCATCATGTCTCCGACCGGCGACCAAACCGCGCTGTAGAAATAGTCCGCGTGCGAATGGGTCAGAAGGCGCGCTGCACCGCTCGCGACGGATTGCAGCACGATCTGCTGCTCACCGTCTGCGTCTGTCGTGTAGGCGATCCACTTGCCGTCCGGCGACCAGGACGGATGATCCTCGTCAACCCCGGTGGTGCGGGTCAGGTCCGATGCCGCGCCGTGAACTGGAACCTGAACGATGTCACCCCGTGCCGACACCAGCAGCGCCGCACCGTTGGGAGAAAGATCGTAGTCAAGGCCGCCGAGCGCGTCTTTCGCTCTCACCGCCTCACCCACTTCGGCCTCGCGCGAAGCGCCTGGCGCGCCGTCTTCCGGCAGGTCGGGCTTCAACTCGCTCACGCGCTCGGTGGCCGGATCGAGACGATAGAGACCGCCACCCTCCTGGAACGTGATCCCGCCGGCGCCGAGCGAAGGCCAATCCACGTCGAAATCGGTGAAATGGGTGATTTGGTGAAAGCGGCGTGTGTCGAGATCGAGAACCCAGATGTTCTGACGAAAGTCCGGTCCGCGATCGGAAATAAAATAAACTCTCCGTCCAATCTGCATCGGATCGGTGTCCGTGCCCGTCCAGTTGGTCAGTCGGGTCAAACGCCTTGAAGCGAAGGCATAGGCGTAGAGGTTCTGATGCTTGCCGCCGACGTAGCGCTTGCGCAGCTCAAAATTACGGAAATTGCGGTTCAGGACGATCGAGCGCCCGTCCGGCGAAAACGACATGAGACCCGCGCGATCGAGGCCAAGATCCTCTGGCAGACCGCCCTTGAAGGGCACGGCGAAGGCGCGGTACTGCTCCCGGTTTGATGCGCCGTGGCTCGATAGGAACACGATGCGTGCGCCATCGGGCGTCCAACCGAGCGTCAGGTTGTCGCCGTCACCACCTTTGCCGTCAAAGGTCAGCCGCCGTTCCTTGCCGCCATTGCTGGGAATGACGTAGACGTCACGCGCGCCTGCGACCCAGCGGGTGAAGGCGATGTGGCGGCCATCAGGGGATAAGCGCGGCGCAACGACGTCTCCGGGATCGTGCGTGAGCTCTCTCGCCCGTCCCCCGGTCAGCGGCGCGATCCACAGTTGTCCACGGGCGACAAAAGCCAGCCGGTCGGCGCTCGCATTTGGATAGCGCATCAGGGTGGCCCGGGCCGCTGAAGCTTCCGAGAAGGAGCACGCCATGAAGGCGTGCAGAACCATGATCGCTGTCGCTCGCGCCATGGCTCTACGCATTCTCCCGATCGTGACAGGCTGCGGAATTCCGCGGTCGATCGTCTCCTGGGGGTCAGCCAAATGCGCGAATGCCGTGCTGGCGCCGATCTCGATCAGAGTCGTCGGGTTCCGAGGTGGCGGAGCCCGACCAACTGGCCGACCGGACATCTGGTTTACCGAAATGGGTGCGGTCGGCTTTTACCGGTGATCCAATTCCCGGTTTCGAGCCCATCTGCTTCAAAGAAAGCCGACGCCCCGCGTTGCACGACTGAACTGACGCAAGTGCGCTTTACGTCGCGCTCTCACCGCTTGTCCACGGAAGCTCCGTAGATCTCCTCCGTCGCCGCGCCGAGTGCTGCGTTGAACTCGTCGTCCGACATCTGAAACCGAAGGTCCTCCAGCAGGGCGCGCGAGAAGCTACCGATCAGCCCGTGATTGCGCACGAGGTTGCCGCAGGCGGTGTGGCGGTCGTAGCCGCCCGAGAGCGCGACCACGCGGGCAACGCGCGGGTGCTCGATCAGCGGCAGGTAGAAGTCGGGCTGCTCTGGAATGGAAAGCTTGAGCATGACCTGCCGCTCCTCGGGCAAGGCGTCGAGGCCTCGCTTCAACTCGTCAAGCAGCAGGCTCTCAGCGCCTGCCTTGTCCGGGCTGTTGATCAGCACCTCGGGCTCCAAAATCGGCAGCAGGCCATGGGCCGCTATCCGCTCGCCCACCTCGAACTGCTGCCGCGCGACCGCGGCAATGCCCGCCTGGTCGGCCAGGCGGATGGTCGATCGCATTTTGGTGCCGACCACCCCAAGCCTGACCGCCCGGTCCAGCAGTGCGTTCAGGTCGGGCATCGGCCTCATGAGGTTGACGCCGTCAGCTTCGGTCTCCAAGCCCTTGTCCACCTTCACGAACGGCACCACGCCGCGCTCCTCCCACAGGTAGGAGGGCACGGGTCGCCCTTTCACCTCCCCGTCCATCGTCTGCTCGAACAGGATGGTCGCGATGACCTTGTCGCCGCTGAAGGCAGGCGCGGTGATCACCCTGGTGCGCATATTGTGCATCAGCCGGAACATCTCGGCTTGGCTGCGATACGCGCTCTCGGAGATGCCGTAGAGCTTGAGAGCACCTGGGGTGGAGCCGCCGCTTTGGTCCAGCGCGGCGATGAAGCCGGGCTGGTCCTTGACTTGGGCAATCATCTTCGCGTCGGCCATCGGTAGCTCCTCTCAAGAAACATGGTCCAAGCAGTCAATCCGGCCCCTCTGACCGAAGCGAACGGACAGAACGCCCGCTTCATAGAGCCGCGACGGCTCACGAGCGATTGGCGGATGCGCGGCCAGAGTAGACGACAGAGCGGCCCATGTGCAGACTCGGCTCCGCCGTGTTGTTCATTTTGTTATCGACCCCCGCAGCGATGTCCCTGCCGGTAATGAGGCGCGTGCCTCGCTTGTATGTCAGGTAGGCCCACAGCCAGTTCAGCACCACGGCGGCGCGGTTGCGTCCGCCCGCGAGGAGCAGGACGTGGGCGGCCCCCCAGAACCACCAGGCAGGCGCACCCCATAGACGGAGCCGCCGCAACTCCAACACGGCCGCCAATCGCCCTATCGTCGCCAGGTTGCCGTAATGCCGGTAGCGGAAGCTGTCGGACATGGCACGTCCCTCGGCCGCCGCTCGGATAGCTCGGGCGACGTAGCGGCCCTGCTGCTTGGCCGCAGGAGCGAGCCCCGGAACGGCAGCACCACCCCAGCCCTTCGAGGCGGCCGTGTCGCCGATGGCGTAGACACCGGACCAGCCTGGAACCGAGAGATCATCGTCGACGATCACCCGGCCGGCGGCATCTCCGGCCTGGCCCAGCCACGCCGCCGCGGGAGAGGCGGCGACGCCAGCCGCCCAGAAAACCGTTCTCGCCGCGAGTTGGTCGCTGTCGATTGCGACGCCGTCCTGGCTGATATGCGTGACCTTTGCGCCGGTGCGGACCTCGACACCGAGCTGGTGCAAGGCCCGCTCCGCACGCGCGGACAGCATGGCGGAGAACGCCGGCAGCACGCGCGGAGCCGACTGCACCAGGACAACCCGCGCGCTAGCGGGATTGATGGCGCGATACTCCTTGTCCAGGCCGGTCCGCGCGAACTCCGCCACCGCCCCGGCCAGCTCGACACCGGTCGGCCCGCCGCCGACCACCACGAAGGTGAGCAGGGCCTGGCGTTCGGCCGGATCGACCGCACCTTCGGCTCGCTCGAAGGCCAGCAGCATCCGCCCGCGCATCGCTGTTGCGTCGTCGATGCTCTTCAGGCCAGGTGCGTGCGCCGCCCAATGGTCCTGGCCGAAGTAACTGTGCCGGGCACCGGTCGCAAGCACCAGGTGGTCGAAGGGGATGCGGCCGTGTGTAAGCACAACCTCCCGCGCGGCGCCATCGATTCCTGTCACCTCCCCCAGGCGCACAGCGACATTGGCTTGTCCGCGCAGCACGCTGCGGATTGGGGCTGCGATGTCGGCGGGCGACAGGGCGGCCGTTGCGACTTGATACAATAGCGGCTGGAACACGGTGTGATTGCTGCGGTCGACGAGCGTAATCCGGCACGCAGCCTGCCGCAGCGCTCGGACTACGGCGATGCCGCCGAAGCCGCCCCCTACCACCACGACATGTGGCGCGACGCGATTCGCCCGATCACGCCGGCGCCAGACCAGGCGTATCCACCGGGCGAACACCGCGTCGAGCGAAGCGGGACCTGCCCCACTCGAGACCAACAGTGCCAGTAGCAGCACGACATCAAAATGCCCTGCCGTAGTACCGGAGAAAACGGCCGGTGCCAGACCGCAGAGCAGCAAGGCCGAGATCCGGGTGACCGCGCCGAAAATGAGCGCCCAGCACGGCAGCAGCAGCCACCACGGCGCCGTCACCAGCGCCCCGGTGCCAGGCACTGCCCAGATGGCAAATCCACTTCCGGCCGCAATTACGAAAGCCACGCCTAGGCGAGTTACGAGCGGCAGCGCAACACCGGCCAAGGCATCCAACCGATTGTAGAAGCGATTGCCGGTCCTCACCGCCCAAACCGGCACCCGGGCGAGTCCACGGCCCAGTAGGAAATCGAGGGACAGAGGGCCCGAGCCCCCCACCGCCAGCCAGGCGAGCAAGAGCAGCCGGGGCTTAGTCAGCATCGCGCCGGCGTCGTCCAGGCCGACGCCCAGGGCAAGCAGCAACGCCACCGGGCGGGTCAACAGGCCCGTCGCCAGCAGCAGCGGCGCCACGCCTTGCACCATGGTGACGCCCACGGGTGGCGTCTCAGCAAAGCCGCGGGCGTGCATCATGGTCATAAGCTGATGGACGAAGATCGCCTGGCTCAACCAGACCCGCGCTACCAGCAGCAGCGCGGCCTGGGCGGCGCGGCCTATCACCCCCGCCCAGCTCGGGCTGACTGCCCATGTTTCGAAAACCTCGGCAGCGCGCCTTGCCAACGTCCCGGACACCGTAGCCGTCATCTCACAAGGGCGCGGGCGTTCGGCCCGACGCGCAGGTCTGAGACCAGGCGCTTAGCCAACACATTGTCTAGATCGAGGATTTGGCCGGCGTAGGTAGCATCGAACATGCCATGCGTGCGAATCATTGCGGGTTCGGTCCGGAACCGTTCGGTCGGATCGTTGTGAGGCCTAACCGCAGGCTGGCCGTCAAACGGAAGTCCCTCCGCCTTTCGCGGCCGGTAGCTACGCTGCCGTTGACAGGGACCTAAATACAGCATGACGGTCAAGCAGCAGCCGCAGCCGAAGGTGAGTTGGCTTGGGATTTCCGGTCATGACCGAGGAATGCGTGACTGAGTTTCTCTGACGACATCGGTCTTCTCCGTTAGAACACCGCGCTGCCAAGCACTCTTCGGCCAAAACTCAAAGAGATCTAAGCGCGCGAACAATGTCGCGCCCGCGAAGGACGTAACCCGCGAGGGCACGCACCAGCGCCCGACCCCTCTCTAACACCTCTGCAGAGCAGTATCCATTGATCACGATGGTAAAATGCCCGCTTTCAAAGTTGCCGCCAGGCCCGTGCGGCATATTCTCAGATTCGAAGGGTTGAACGCGACTCTCCCGGTTAGCTATACGAGCCGGCTTGCTCCCTAGCTATCATCCGCCGAGCTTTGCCTGACGCGATCGAGTCAAGCAGGAACTTGCCTCTGGATTGCACGTTCCCGCGTTCCGCATTCGAGCAGCAACGCCCTTACCGAGAACGGGCGCTACACGCTAGTGCTCTGAACCAAAAGGAAGATTCAGTTTTCGGCTGGATTGTGCAATTCTCTGTCTATGGCACAGACCGTTATTTGCGTCGTCAGCTCCGCAGACCGCGCGCGTCTGGCCGCCGTCCTGGAAGATCGCAACCGGCCGCATAAGCATGTTCAGCGGGCCGAAATCATTCTTTTGTCGATGGAGCGGCTGACCCCGCAGGCTGTGGCTGCCGGGAGTGGTGTGAGTCTTCCGTCGGTCTGGCGTTGGCAGCGGCGTTTCGCCGAGGAAGGCGTCGATGGTCTGCTGCGTGACAAGACACGCAGGCCAAGCCGGGTGCCGCTGCCACCAGCGACCATTGCCAAAATCCTGGCGCTGCCGTGCGGCAAGTCGCCTAAGGCCGCAACCCACTGGACCGGCCGTAGAGTGGCCGAAGCCGTCGGTGTCAGCCTGAGCGCGGTCCAGCGCCTCTGGCAGGCCCATCGCCTGCAGCCGCACCGGATCAGGACTTTCAAGAAATCCAACGATCGGGCGTTCGCCGCCAAAGTGGAGGACATCGTCGGTCTCTACATGAACCCGCCCGCCCACGCCGTCGTCGTGTCGATCGACGAGAAGAGTCAGATCCAAGCCCTTGATCGGATCCAGCCCGGTCTGCCGCTGAAGCCTGGCAGATGCGGCACCATGACCCATGACGACAAGCGCCATGGCACCACCACATTGTTCGCCGCACTCAATGTTCTCGATGGCACCGTCGTCGGCCGGTGCATGCCCCGGCACACCCATCAGGAACTCATCAAGTGCCTCGGCGCCGTCGAGCACAATGTCCCAGCCGGCAAAAGCATCCACGCCATTGCCGACAACTATGCCACCCACAAACACCCCAACGTCCATGACTGGCTGGCCGATCATCCGCGCTGGGTCTTTCACTTCACGCCAACCTCCGCATCCTGGATCAACGCCGTCGAAAACTTCTTCTCCGTCGACGCGAAATCCGGCGCGGCGTCTTCACCTCCGTCGCCGATCTCCAGAACGCCATCCGCAGCCATATCCGTGAGCACGACCGCAACCCGAAGCCTTTCGTCTGGACCAAGCCAGCCGACATAGCTTCCGATTGAGTCAGAGCACTAGCTAAGTTCGATCTTCTCAGCGCGTCTTTTCGGTTCGCCCATGGCCGCGCTGAGTTCGGATCGTGCACGGACCGTCCGAGTCGCAAGCAAATACTCGTCCCTAATTACCTCGCTGGTCCCCGTCCTTGGTGCCTCCTGCATTTTGCTGCGTAGATGACCAAGGATGCATTGCTGTAAGCGCAGCGTATGCTCTGGACCGCGTCCGACCACCAGTCGGACTGCTCCCTTGACGGCATTTGCAAGAGCAACTACACGCTCAAGCCTTCTCGTCCTATCCAGGGCTAATCAATCGCGCATGCCCGGGTTCATGTTTACGTCTAAACAAAGAACATGTCATGAAGCTCCTGCGGTATCGACATAACGATGACATCAAGGTAGGAGCACTTCTTGACGACCGCGTCTTGTATCTTGGTAGTCTTGGCTTCGAGACAATGTCGGGCATCATAGAAGGCGGCGAGGCGGCGTTGGATCGCATTGCGGCTCACATTTCCTCAGCGAGGGTTGATGCTGCTGTCTCAAGCATCGCTTTGGCGGATGTCACGTTGCTCGCGCCACTGGAGCGGCCAAGTAAGTATCTGGCCATCGGCATGAACTACGGAAAGCACGTCGAGGAGTCGAACAAGCTGGGCGTTGCGCGCTCAAAGCATCAGGTTTGGTTTAATAAGCAGACCAGTTGCATCTGCGGCCCCCACGATGACATCGACCCCGGCGTGACCGAGAAGCTTGATTACGAAGTCGAACTTGGCTTTGTGATTGGCAAGCAGGCGAAGTGTATCAGCGAAAACGATGCGCGTGATTACGTGTTCGGCTACCTGGTCGCCAATGACGTCTCGGCTCGCGACTGGCAGTTCCATTCCTCGACTTTCACGATGGGGAAGTCGTTCGACACGCATGGTCCGATCGGGCCTTGGATCGTGACGGCAGATGAAATTCCGGACCCGCATGCCTTGGCTCTTCGTTGCTACGTCAATGGTGAGCTGCGCCAGGACAGCGTCACGAGCTGTATGATTGCGAATGTATGGCAGCAGATCGCATATCTGTCCTTGGCATTCACCTTGTATCCTGGCGATCTTATCGCGACCGGCACACCCGAAGGCGTGGGGATCGGCATGGATCCGCAAACCTTTCTCCGTCCAGGCGATGTAGTTCGTTGTGAAATCGACCGGATCGGCGCAATTCAGAACACCGTCGTGGCGCCCTCCCGGGAGCGGTCCTGACCTCCATTGAGCGGCATCCGAAAGCGGACGACCGACGTTATCGAAGCACTCGGGCGCGACGATCCCTTCACCAACCACTTGACGCCGACCTCGGCTCGCTCGATCAACACCGTCGAGAGCTTCTCTGCCACCCTGACCAATCACAGGCTCAGGTGGCGCGTGGTCCACTCCGCCGACGCCGTTTAGGCGTGCGCACGCGCCGTGGGATGAGCACCGTCAGCGTGAAGGTTACGTGACAGGTTGCCCTGACCGCAGTTCATCTTCCAGCGTGTCAAGATTTTCATAGAAGGCAATAAGGCTACGCTTGAGCTGTTCCACCACTTCCGGATCCAGGCTCCGCAGGCCAATCTGCTCTTGATGGATTGCAAGCGGGATTACCTGTTTCGCCAACGTCTGCCCAGCGCCGGTGAGGCTTATCGTGACTGTTCGGCCGTCGCTGCCAAGGCGCTCGCGAGACACCAGGTCGTGCCGCATCATGGTGCTGACCATGCGCGAGAGGGTCGATATTTCGATGCTGGTCATCGCGCTAAGATCACTCAGGCTCTGGTCGTGTTGATCGTGCAGAGCCACCAGGACCCGGTGCATTGAGACGGTGATGCCATAGGGCACTAGCCGGCGCGCGAACAGCTCGGCACTCCGCGTCCCGGCGCGATTCAGAAGATAGGCTACGCTGTCGGTTAGCCGATAGGTCATTGAAGCCTCAGCGATCGATCCAGACAAGAAGGAGGACTGAAACCATTGCGATTACGTATGAACAATTCACTTGCATGAGCAAATGATTTGGGCGCATGTGGTATCCAACAATCAAGAGCAAGGCTCGTCCATTGGCCGGACGGCCCATGAAGAACGACATGACAAATCTGCCTTCGCAATGGCAATCGATCTGACTGACCTGAACCAGTGCTTTGACATTGAGCGGTAAACATTGCCACCTGGTATGTGAAGATCTTGGCGTGACAGTTGCGGGCCGGCATCGCGTGATGATTGATCTTGCCTCGGACAAATTCAAGGCTCGTCGTGCCTAAGGCATACCAGATCAAGCGAGTGGATCATCAACGGCGTATCGAGGAGCCCCGACCATGAACCAGTCCATAATGGAGCCTTCCCGAATCGTTTCCGCGTCTGTGCAACGCTCGCTGCCTCCAAGGCCCTCGCCAGCGACATTGCAGAACCGGATGGCGGAACTGGTGCCAGCTTTCAGGTCGCGCGCCTTGGCGGCGGAACAGGCAGGTCGGGTTCCGGTCGAGAACCTTGTTGCTTTGCGCGAGGCTGGGCTTTACCGGATCGTGCAGCCGGCGATGTTCGGCGGTTACGAGCATGATTTCTCTGTGCTCGCCGATCTGGTGATGGAGGCCGCCAAGGGCTGTCCGTCGACAGGCTGGGTGTATGGCCTCTATGCGGCTCACCAGTGGCTGGTCGCAAGCTTCCCCGAGCAGGCGCAACACGACGTCTGGGGCGCCGATCCTGGTGCTGCGCTGTGCGGTTCGTACGCGCCGGCCGGCAAGGCGGAATTGGTGGAGAACGGCTACAAGCTCAACGGCCGTTGGCGATTCGCCAGTGGCTGCGATGGCGCACAGTGGGCAGTGTGCGCCTCCATGCTGCCGCCTGGTGCCGACGGCAAGTCTGCCGGGCCGGCATTCTTCCTCGTTCCGGCGATCGACTACATGATCGACGGCAAATGGGCGACGGCGGGTCTCGGCGCCACGGGAAGCAAGGCGCTGGTGCTGGAGGACGTGTTCGTGCCGCGGCACCGGATGCTGACATTTCGCGAGACAACTTCTGGCCAAACCCCAGGCCGGGCCTTGCACGACAATCCCGGGTTTGGCATTCCCATGCTCTGCCAAATTCCATCCTGCCTGGCCGCAACCGCGGTGGGTGCGGCCGCCGGAGCGCTGGACTGCTACCTCGATAGCACCAGCAATCGGGTGACCCGCGGCGCGGTTGCCGGCGGCGCCAACCGGATGGCCGAATTCTCCACAATTCAGTTGCGTGTGGCAGAGGCAGCCGCTTCAATTGACTGCGCCCGTGACCTGCTGATCCGCGACTTGAGCCGACGCTCCGCCGCAGCGCGGGCCGGCGAAGAGATTACCGTCGAGGACCACATCAACAGCCGTCGCGGCCAGGCTTTCTCGGTCTCCCTCGCGATCCGCGCCGTCGATGCGCTGAACGCCTCAACTGGCGGCTACGGCTTGGCCCTCATCAATCCCGTCCAGCGTGCCTGGCGCGACGCCAATGCGGTAGGTCGGCACATCAGCCTCAACTGGGACTCGGTCGGCACCATGGTCGGGCAAATGGCGCTGGGGCTCGAACCCAAAGGCCAATATTAAGGCAGCACAGCCATATTCCTTCGAGGAAATCGCGCATGAAAGGCAAGATCGGACTTGAGGAGCATTTCGCGCTCGAGGAGACGCTATCCGAATCGCTGGACGTCATGCCGCAGGTGGTCTGGCCCGAATTGCGCGATCGTCTCCTGGACATCCAGGAGACTCGGCTGCGACAAATGGATGCGCGCGGGATGGAGATGATGTTGCTCTCCCTCAATGCGCCCACGGTGCAGGCGGTGGCGAGTGTGACCAACGCCCGCGAGCTCTCGGAACGCGCCAACGACTTCCTGGCCGAACAGGTGATACGCCGACCGGATCGATTTCAGGGGCTTGCGGCGCTGCCGATGCAGGATCCGGAGCTGGCGGCGCGTGAGCTGCAGCGTTGCGTAGGCCAGCTCGGCTTCAAGGGCGCGCTCGTGAACGGCTTTTCCGAAGTCAGCGATGTCGACGGCCCGGTCTATTATGACCTGCCGCAATATTTGCCGTTCTGGGCCGAAGTCGAGTCGCTCGCCATCCCGTTCTACCTGCATCCACGCAATCCGCTCGCAGCCGATGCCCGGATCTACAAAGGCCACCCCTGGCTGCTTGGGCCAACATGGGCGTTCGGCCAGGAGACGGCAGTGCATGCCTTGCGCCTGATGGCGTCAGGTCTGTTCGACCACCATCCGGAGCTGTCGATCATCCTGGGCCATATGGGTGAGGGCCTGCCGTATAGCATGTGGAGGATCGACAACCGCAACGCCTGGATGAAGGTCAAGCCGTCCTATCCCGCGCAGGGTCCCGCTGGGCCATGAGCGGGGTGCCACCCAAAATCTCTCTGATGCCTCAGGCGGACGTTCAAGATCCTCCGATGCGCACTGGAAACGTCCATGTCAGATCCAAAACCTATCGACGGCCGCGAGGAGCTTGCCGCGGCGCGGCTTGGTTCTCTGCATATACGGCTTGGCGCGCTGATGGCGCTCCTGACGTTCTTTGACGGCTACGACACCTTCAACCCGGCTTACGTCATCCACTACGTCATGCGTCCCTGGCACCTCCAGCCCGCGCAGGCGGGGCTCCTGGTGTCCAGCGGGCTGGCCGGCTTCCTGATCGGCACGCTGACGCATGGGCCGATTGCCGACCGTTTCGGCCGCCGCGGCACCCTGATTGGCGGGTTGGGGATTGCCGGCCTGTTCACCCTGGCAACGCCAGTTCTCGGCAACTCGTTTGGGGCGTTCTGCCTGCTTCGTGTCCTGACCGGCCTTGGTCTAGGCGTGTTGCTGCCGCTGGCCACCACCTATATCAACGAGTTGGCGCCACGCCGGGTAGCGAACCGGTTCGCCATATGGGGCGTCGGCCTCGGGTGGGCGCTCGGCGGCACCGTAGCCGGCCTGATCGGCGTGTTCCTCACCCCGGCGCATTGTTGGAGGGTACTCTACTGGATCGGCGCGCTCTCAATCCCGCTTGCCCTCGTACTGCCGCTTTTGCTGCCGGAGTCGATCCAATTCCTGATCGCCCGCGGTCGCACCGACGACGTGAGGGCACTGCTGACCCGGCTGCGACCAGAACGCGCGATGCTCTATCGCGCTGCGGTGTTCCGGCAACCTGACAATGCGGCGGCGGCCGGATCCGTTGCAGTCCTGCTGTCAGCGCGTTATCGGCGCACCAGCCTGACCATCTGGCTCACGGCTTTCCTGAGCCTGTTCTGCATCTTCGGCCTCTCCGGCTGGGTTCCGACCGTAATGATGCGTCGCGGCGAGAGCTTCGGGGCCAGCTTCGGCTTCGGCGCCTTGTTGCAGATCATCTCCTTTGTGGGCGGCCTTGCCTGCGGCTACGTTGCCGACCGGCACGGCTCCAACCGCGCGGCCTTGGCATTCTGGTGGACCATAGGCGGCGCGGCCGTGCTGTTCCTGTTCGTCTCCAACAGCCACCTTGGCAATCTGATCGGGATCGCCGCAGCCGGCTTCTTTGCCATGGGCCCAATGTTCGTGCTGAACAATTTGACTGCCCAGTCCTATGAAACCGGGCTTCGTGCCAGCGCGGTTGGCCTTGAACTCGGGATCGGCCGGTTCGGGGCGATCCTCGGGCCGTTCGTCATCGGCGTGCTGCAGCAGACTTTTCATGGATCGGGTGCCGTATTCATTGCCATCGGGTGCGCCGCGTTGATGGCCGGCGCCGCGATCCTGCTGCTGGGACGTGAGCAAAAGCCTGCCGCGGGCTTTGCCGTGCCCCCTGCACTCCATGGCTAGCGCCCCGATCACGCGGCGCCAGATGGCGTGACCCTAATCGACACCGCCGACCAGTACGGTATGGGCCATAAAGAAGTGCTGATTGGCGAGGCGATCAGGCATCGCCCTCGTTACAGTTCCCTGCTCAGCGCAAAGTTCGGAAGTCTCCGCAACGTCTGGATTCGGGCAGACAGCTTCGACCGCCAGCCAAAGGCGGTCAAAACGTTCGTTGCATCTTCCAAGACCCGTCTCGGCGTCGATCATAGCGACATCTACCGGCCTGCGCGGCTTAATCCGGACGTGCCGATCTTCGAGGGACCGATCCTGGAGGCCTGTCGCCGGCATGATATCGGCATCACCGCGTTCGGCGTGCTGGCGCGTGGCCTGATCAGCGGCCACTGGCAGAAGATTTCGGTTGCAAACGTCGCCGAAGCGCGTGAACAGGGTTCGCGCCTCCTCGACACCATGCTGGAGCGCAACCTCACGTTGGTCGAGGCGATGCGGCATACCGCGCAGGCCGACAGGATCACCGTGGCACAGATCGCGATCGCCTGGGTGGCGGCGCAGGGCAAGGAGATTGTGCCCCTGATCGGCGCACGCCGCAAAGAGCGCCTCGACGAGGCGGTCGGCGCCGCCGATGATCTTGCGTCTATCGAGCAGTTCCTCAATCCGGTATGACTGACCCGCGACGAGCTTGGTACCGGCGTGCGCATCCATCAGAACGCGCACTTGCGTCGCCTTCAATAGCATCCAGGAATGGAACCCCTCATGACCACTGCCGCCAACGGACGCACCGCCGATTACCCGATCGACCCGATCTTTCTCGAGCGCTGGTCGCCACGGGCTTTCACCGGCGAGACCATTGCCGAGCATGACTTGATGACGATGCTGGAAGCCGGACGTTGGGCAGCGTCCTCGTACAACTCCCAGCCTTGGCGCTTCCTCTATGCAATTCGCGACACGCCGAGCTGGCAGAAGTTCTTCGGGCTGCTGCTGCCTAACAACCAGAGCTGGGCCAAGGATGCCTCCGCGCTGGTGGTCATGGTGTCGAACTCGATGATGCGTCCGCCCGGCGCCGATAAGGACGTGCCGTCCCACAGCCACTCCTTCGACGCAGGCACGGCCTCCGGCTACGTCGCGCTGCAGGCGGTCAAGATGGGCTGGCACCTGCATGGCATGGTGGGCCTCGACATGCAGCGGGCGTTTACCGAGCTCAATGTGCCACAGGGCTACCGTGTAGAAGCCGCTTACGCCGTCGGCCGCCTTGGCGACAAGACGAAACTGGCCGAGCCGATGCGCTCGCGCGAGGAGCCGCGTCCGCGCAACCCGCTGACCAAGACGGCCTTTGAGGGCGGCTTTCCGGCCTGAACCGCTACCGAACGTGATGTTGCACCGGGTAATTCGGGGCGATCCTCAGCCGATGGACCACGTCATGCGCGTCGGTGTTGTGATGATCTCGGATTTCACCTGTCCCTGGTGCTTCATCGGGCATGCCCAACTCGTCGACGCAATCGCTGGCATGCCGGCCGACATCGCCGTCGACGCTGACTACGGACCGTTCGAACTCAATCCCGGCCTGCCTGCGGAGGGCATGGACCGCACGACACTGCGGGCTGCCAAGTTCGGGCCGGATAGGGCGAGGGCGCTCGACGCGCGCATCATGTCCGCGAGTGCAGGCACGGGTGCCGTGTTCAATTATAATCGCATGCAACGCGTGCCGAACACGACCCTGGCCCACCGGCTCATGCAGGGCGGCCGATCCGGCTACGCGAACGGCGCTCGCCGAGCGGATTTTCGCCAGCTACTTCACCGAGGGGCAGGATCTCTCCAACGCAGGGGTCCTGCGTCGCATCGCCCTTACTACCAATATCGATGCCGCAACGGTTGATGCCGTGCTCTCGGACGGGTTGGGTGCCGCGGAGGTTCGTGCGGCCCAGCAGCATGCCTCGATGACGGTGGCGGGCGGCATACCTCAGCTCGAAATCGGCAAAATGACCGTCTCGGGCGCCCAGCCGCGGTACGTCATTGAACGCGCCCTGCTGCAAGCCGCTGGCGACCGTGCCCCCCAACGGTTGAGCCGTCATGCGATCAGTCGGCGGGTTGCAGGCAGGCATGGAAGCTGACGAACCGCCAGGCACCGTCCTGCAGACGCGCAACCTGGGTGGCGAACGCCCGCATCTAACGCAGCGCCTGACCGGGTGGCTGCAGCGTATTGATCAGTGGTCCGGTCAATACGGCCGTGTCGCCATAGATGCGCCCATCGAGACCGGGACGTTCCACCGCAACGAACTTGCGGCGTGATTCGGTGTGATGCAGCAGGGCCTGCTTGTCCTGAACGAGTCCCATGGCATGCACGTGAACGATGTCGTCTGCGAACATTCGCTGAAGGGCGGCCATGTCGAGCGCGACCAGGGCGACGGCACGGCGGTCCTCAAAATCCTTGACGTCATTGACAGGATCACGACTTCGTGTTCACGGCGACGGCGCACGCAAGCTCTCGGTCCGTCTCCTTCAGCCGCCAACTGATCGACGAAATCAGGCGCTATCGCGCAAGTATCGCCGACATACCCTCGGTCTGGGTCGAGAGCGCAGAGTTCTGGCCGATCATCGACGCCAACCGCTCTCGTGCCGGGGCGTTCGCGTCGACACGGTTTGCACAGCTAGCGGACCAGCGATCGCTGCTGATCATGGCGAGCGTTTCTAAGACGTATGATCCATTTTGACTAAGAATCTATATGGCAGCACTTGGTCATTGCTGAACTCCATGGTGAACGTGAAGCGCCACTCAGGTTTCCTGCGCAACCGGGTTGATCAGGCTCCCTAGCTTCTCCACCTCGACGCTGACCTTGTCGCCCTCTTTCATCTACAATGGCGGTATACGACGTGAGCCGACGCCGCCGAGCATCCCCGTCGCGATGACATCCCCTGGCTTCAGATAGGTGTAGCGCAAGCAATAGGAGATGAGCTACGGAATGTTGAAGATGAGGTCGCTGAGATGAGCCGACTGCGCCGTCTGGCCATTCAGGCGGGTCTCACACCTTGAGGTCGGTATCACCGACCTCGTCAGCTTTGATAATGAATGGGTGCCGCGCCTGGCGCCCGATTACGACAGCGATCTCGCCTTCAAATCGAAGGTCTCGGAGCAGCGCGGGCGCAGGACAGGCTTGCCTGCGGCGACCAGGGAATCGAGGCTGCGCGTGAACAGAATCGGGTTTTTCGGCTCCTCGTTCCTGGTCTCGCCTGCGTGATCGCGATAATTGATCCCGACGCAGATGATTTTGCTGAACACGTCCGTCGGCACGGCAAGCTGTACCGACGAGAGCGGCACGACCTCCGACGCATCCGGGATCGCCCGGCGAAGCTCTGCAACAGAATGCGTGATTAACGAGAATCGGGTGGTGGCGGACTCCCCTCTCGCCATCCACCAATGATATGCACGCCCTTGTCATCCACAATGCCATCAGCGCACCGCCCCAGCCGCGCGACTCTTACCATTTCATGGGCACCATCTTCCTTTGAAGCGCATCCGACCTCGGCAGACCGATTCAGGACTTGCGGTGCTTGACGAAAAACTCTTCCGGATCGATTTCGGTGCCAGACGGGTTCGCCTTGAACGCATCCGACGACATGAACGCGACCATCGCTTCCAGCGTCGGATAATTCTGGGCCCTAATTTCGACGTTGTTGCCGTCCGGATCACGGTAGTACAAGCTTGTCATCGGACCGTGGTCGCTGCTCCGGTGAGGCTTCAGCCCCTTCTCCTCGAGTTCAGCGTATTTGTCGCACAACTCCGCAAAGCTACCGACGGTGAGCTGCATGTGATGCAGGCCGGGTGAGCCCTTCGGCACCTCAAGCGCCGTACAGCGCTGTTCGAAAATGCCAATGGTCTGGACATAGGGAAAGGCGAGCGACAGCCTGAAGAAGCCCATTTTCAGGTCGGAAGCCCGGGTCTGGCCACCCAGATCGAGCGGCTTGTTCCCCTCCGGCGGCGCATGCTCGAAAAGCGGTGACACGCCCAGCACCATGGCATACTAGGGCTTCATCTTCTCGATCTGGCCGGTCTTCAGGATCGTCTCGCTGATCTTCAGCGCGGAGGTCGGTCACGGCGGGATCAGATGATGCGACGTCCATGGGCGTTCTCCTCTCTTGGACCAATGCAGGTCTGGCACGGCGGTTCGAGCGCCACTGCCTTGTTGTCACGAACGCCCCGAACATGGCGTCCGGCCGGGCAGCAGGCCACGCGAGCAACGTGACAGGCCGACGTCTTCGCAGATCCGGTCTTTGCAGATCCGATTGCGGTAGGAAGAAGTGTTGATTGGCAGTAAAGCGTCAAGGAACATGTCGACACTCCGCTGGTTCCTGTTCCATCATAGCGCCCACAGCGTATTGCCGGGCATCGTGTTGAGCGTGGCTGAGGCCAGCATCGCGGGTATTCATTGACACCGAAAACCGGCTGGTGCGGCATTCCAGCCGTCAACAGGAGCAAGACGATGTCGCAGGATGCGCAGACCGGACAGTCCAAGCCTGACGAGCCGGCAACGAGCCTGCCGATTTTGCAGAGCCCTTCCGGCGCGATGTCAGACACCATCAACGCGCTGCAATCGCTCGACGTTCGGCTGCGCTGGCTGTCGTCATGGATGATTCACAACGCGAACCATCTTCGCCCAAGCCGGGACGGGCTGAAGGTCGGCGGTCACCAGGCTTCGTGCGCATCAATAACCACGATCATGGCGACGCTTTACTTCCACGCGCTGCGGCCACAGGACAAGGTCGCGGTCAAGCCGCATGCGAGCCCGGTGCTGCATGCGATCCACTATTTGCTGGGTCGCCAGGAGCTCGATCAGCTACAGCGCTTCCGCGGCCAGGGCGGCGCGCAGAGCTACCCCTCGCGTACCAAGGACCGCATCCCGGTGGATTTCTCTACCGGCTCGGTCGGGCTCGGCGTGGCGATCACCGCGTTCGCCAGCCTCGTGCAGGACTATCTTATCGCGCAAGACAGGATGGCCGAAGCCGAAGCCGGCCGCATGGTGGCGCTACTGGGCGATGCGGAACTCGACGAGGGCAACATCTACGAGTGCCTGATCGAGGCCTACAAGCACGACGTTCGCAATTGCTGGTGGATCGTCGACTATAACCGGCAATCGCTGGATGCGACAACGGCCGACCGCATGTTCGACCGCTTCGATGACATCTTTCGCACCTGCGGCTGGCGCGTGCTGACCCTTAAGCACGGCAAGCTGCAGGAGCGGGCGTTCACGCGCGATGGTGGGCGCGCCCTCGAAGCCTGGATCGACAATTGCCCGAACGCTGACTACGCGGCGCTGACCTACCAGGGCGGCAGTGCCTGGCGCGCCCGGCTGCTGGCCGATATCGGCGATCTCGACCATGTCGCCGAGCTGCTCGCCAGCTTCGATGACGAGGCGCTATCGGCGCTGATGACAAACCTCGGCGGCCATTGCGTCGAGACCCTGCTCGAGGCCTATGCGATCGCCGCCGACCAGCAGCCCACCTTGTTCATCGCCTATACCATCAAGGGCTTCGGCCTGCCGTTCGCCGGCCACAAGGACAACCATTCCGGCCTGATGAACCCCGGCCAGATCGAGGCGCTGCGCACGGCCTTGCAGATCGCCGCCGGCGACGAGTGGGTGCCCTATGGCGGCCTGGGCGAGAACGCCGCGGCCGACCTGCGTGCCTTCGTGGCCGCCTCGCCGCTCGCGGGCTCGGTGAGCGAGGCCCGGGCGACGGAGATCGCGGTGCCGGCGCGGCTGCCGGTGCCGGATGGCAGGGAGCAATCGACGCAGGCCGCGTTCGGCCGGATCCTTCTCGAGCTGTCGCGCTCGGAGCCCGCCTTGGCCGAGCGGATCGTCACCACCTCGCCGGACGTCACCGTCTCAACCAATCTCGGTGCCTGGGTGAACCAGCGTGGCCTGTTCCGCCGCCAGGAACTCAAGGACGTGTTCCATTTGGCACGGATCCCCTCGGCGCAGCGCTGGTCCGGTCACCATGCTGGCCAGCACATCGAGCTCGGCATCGCCGAGAACAACCTGTTCCTGATTCTGGCGGCCCTCGGCCTGTCGGCGCCATTGTTCGGCACCCGGCTGCTGCCGATCGGCACCATCTATGATCCGTTCATCGCCCGCGGCCTCGATGCGCTGAACTATGGCTGCTACCAGAACAGCCGCTTCCTGCTGGTCGCCACCCCGTCCGGCCTGACGCTGGGTCCGGAGGGCGGCGCGCATCAATCCATCAACTCGCCACTGATCGGCATGGGCCAGCCGGGCCTCACCGCCTTCGAACCGGCCTTCGTCGATGAGCTGGCGCTGATGATGCGCTGGTCGTTCGCGCACATGCAGGCGGAGGATGGGGGGTCGGTGTATCTGCGCCTGACCACGCGCGCGATTGCGCAGGTCGAGCGCGGCGAGACCGCTTGGGAGGAGGATGCGCTGAAGGGCGGCTATTGGCTGCGGCCGCCAGGACCGGCGGCGGACGCGGCGATCGTGTTCACCGGTGCACTGGCGCCGGAGGCGATCAGCGCGTGGAAGAGCCTGGAGGACGACATCCCGGGCCTCGGCCTGCTCTGCGTCACCTCGCCCGACCTGCTGCATCGCGGCTGGAGTGCCCGCCAGGCCGGACGCTGGAGCGGCGCCCCAAGGAACGCCAGTCATGTCGAAACCCTGCTGGGCCAGCTTGCGCCGCATGCCGGGCTGGTGACGGTGCTGGACGGCGCGCCGTCGACGCTGTCGTGGCTGGGCGCGGTGCGCGGCATGCGGACCAGCCCGCTCGGTGTCGACCGGTTCGGTCAGACCGGCGACCTGCCGGACCTCTACCGGACCTACCGCCTCGACGCCGACGCCATCGTCGAAGCCGCGGCCGAGCTGTTTCTGGAGGTCTGACCGTGGCTTTGGAAGCCACCATGCCGGCGCTGTCGCCAGCGATGGTGCCCGCGACCACCAAGGTGAGCCCGCTGGCGCGGCGTATCGCTGGCGCAAAGGGCATCGAGCTCGGCCAGATCCGCGGCTCAGGCCGCGATGGCAAGATCCTGAAAATCGACCTTGGCCTGCCGGATCAAGGCGCTGGCGATCGCGCTGGAGCAGACGCCTGACCCCAAGCCTTGACCACCGCGCCATCGGCGCCGCGCTGGTCCGCGGCTTCAAGACACGGATCGAGAAGCCGGTAGACATGCTGGCCTGAACCGGCCACCAGCGCACGGCAATTCGGAGCCTCCATGACCATTTTGTTCGACGGCCTTTCGACCGATGCCTGATTGCGCGAGCGCGTCGTCGGACGCGGCGGCGCGCGAGCTCCGCCCGGTGCTGACGGGATTGATGCCGGCGCTGACCGTGGCCTCGGTCGATCAAAACATCGTGGCGACCGCGTTGCCACGCATCACCAGCGAGCTCGGCGGTCTGCGGCATCTATCCTGGGTGGTGACCGCCTTCCTGGCCACCAGCACGGTGTCGGCGCCGCTCTACGGCCGGCTGAGCGACCTCTATGGCCGCAAGCCGGCCTATATGCTGTCGATCATCATCTTTCTGTTCGGCTCGGTGCTATGCGGGCTGGCCGGCAGCCTGGATGCGCTCATCGTGTTCCGGGCGCGGCAGGGGCTGGGTGCCGGCGGGCTGATCGTGCTGGCGCAGACGGTGATCGCCGCCGCCCTGCTGTTGATCGCGGCCGGACTGCGGCCACGGTCGCGGGGACCGGCGGCACGCCTCGATCTCGCCGGCATCGCGCTGCTGGTGTTCGGCACCACCGCCCTGTTGCTGGTGCTGAGCTGGGGGGGTATCGCCTATGCCTGGTCCTCGACCACGATCGTCGGCCTGATCGCGTCGGCGGCCATGGCCTTGCTGCTGCTGGTAGCGACCGAGCGGCGCGCCGAACAGCCGCTGCTGCCGCCGGTGCTGTTCCGCAACAAGGTGTTCGTGCTGGCCTCCGCGGTGATCTGCCTCACGGCAATGTCGCTGTTTGCCGCCGCGGTGTTCCTGCCGCTGATGTTTCAGCTGCTGATGGGAGCCTCTCCGGCCGGCGCCGGGCTGATGGTGGCACCGATGATGGGCGGCGTGATCGTCGCCTCGTTCCTCGGCGGCCGGCTGCTGACGCGCACCGGACGCTACAAGCGCTTCCCCGTGCTCGGCCTGTTTGCCGCGATGCTGTCCTATGCGACGCTTGCCTGGACCACCCACGCCAGCTCTCCCGCCTGGCTCGTCGAGACCATCCTGGTGGCGATCGGATTCGGGCTCGGGCTGGTCATGCCCAACCTCACCACGGCGATCCAGAACGCCGTCGAGCGGACCGAACTCGGCGGCGCCACCGCAACGGCGGCGTTCTTCCGTTCGTTAGGTGGCGCCCTCGGCGTGGCGCTGGCCGGCGCCGTGCTGGCATTGCACCTGAACGGCCTATCCACCACCTCCCTGGCTGCCGGCAGCAGCGTCGTGCAGATCGCCAGCCTACCGGGCCCGCAGCGCCTCGCTGTCCTCGCCGCCTACCGTGCCGGCCTGACCGGCGCCTTTGCCGCCGGAGCCGCCCTCTCCGCCCTCGCCTTTCTCATCGTCCTGTTCTTGCCGGAACTTCCGCTACGCTCAACACCCATCGCCCCCGCGGCGCTGGACGCCGGGCATCCGGCGAAGGTCGGCGGCACCCCATGAGCCGCGTCACCCGGTCCTCGACCCGTAAGCCGCGCCCGCAGCGAGCACCGTCTTCAACGACATTGTCTCGTCCGCGAGCACGGTGGATGAGATCTTCATGTGATCGGCCACCATCCGCTTGGCGGCGATGAAGTCGGCAATGCGGTTGACAGCGTCGGCGGCGATCACCGTCTCGCCGCTGAGATAGAAGGCGATGAAGGTCTCGCTCTCCGGCGTGCCGCGCAGCACGATGGAATCATAGCCGGCCGACAACCCGACCATCTGCAGCTTCAGGTGATACTGGTCTGACCAGAACCAGGGCGGCATCGCTTTCGGCGCCGGCTTTTCACAAATCGCGGCAGCGCAGGCATGCGCCTGCTCGATCGCGTTGGGAACGGATTCGAGCCGCAACTTCCGCTCCAGGAAGCCGTGCTCGGCATGCGTGGCGCAATCCCCGATGGCGTAGATGTGCGGATCGGTCGTCCTTCCCGCGGCGTCAACCACGATGCCGCCATCGATGACGAGCCCGGCTTCCTCGGCCAGTTCAGCGTTCGGCAGCAGGCCGATGCCGACGATCACGAAGTCAGCCGCCACTGCGCTGCCTTCGCCATACGCGACCGCGCCCACCTTGCCTGGGTCGGCTTCGGAGGCAATGAAGCTGGTGACGGTAACGCCGGTATGGATTTCGACACCGTGGCCGCGATGGACGCGCTCGTAGAAGGCGGACATCTCCGGCGCGGTGACGCGAGCCAGAACGCGGTCGGCGCCTTCGAGCACCGTCACGGCGAGGCCGCTCTTGATCGCCACCGCCGCCACCTCCAGCCCGACATAGCCGCCGCCGACGATGACCAGCCGTCGCCCCGGCTTGAAGCGGCCGCGCATTGCCTCGACATCCTCGATGTTGCGCAGGGTGAAGATACTCCCGAGTTCGTGCCCCGGAACCTTCATCGGGCGCGGCCGCCCGCCGAGTGCCAGGATCAGCACGTCGTAATGCAGGACGTCGCCGCTCTCGAGCGAAACGGTACGCCGGTCGCGCTTGATGGCGTCCACCCGCGTCGACAGGCGCAGCTCGATGTCGGCCTTCTCGTATGCGGCCCGCGCCTTGACTGACAGGTCGTCGATCCCGACCGTGCCCGCAAGATAGGCCTTCGAGAGCGGCGGCCGGGCATAGGGCAGGTGCCGCTCGGCGCCGATCAGCACGATACGGCCGGAGAAACCCTGTTGGCGCAACCGAGTGGCGACTTCGGCACCGGCCTGACCGGCGCCTATGATGAGTGCCGTTCGGTTCATCACGCGCCCCCACGGTGGTGCCGTCGCGTCAATGCGAACGTGGAGCCTGGTTGGTCCCGGTGTACCGTAATGACCACCGGCGACCGTCCTTCAGCCTTCTTAGACAATGCGCACTCGCAAACCATTCAAATCCTGATTGAACGCAATCTGACAGGATAGGCGGGACGTCGACGTGCGGTGGTCCGAGCCGTCGAGGAGCGCATCCTCGTCGTTGCCGATGGCAGGGAGCCGCGCAAACCAATTCGGATCGACCGACACGTGGCATGTCGCGCACGAACAGCAGCCGCCACAGATGGCTTGGAGTTCGTCGAACCCGGCTCCCCGGATGATCTCCATGACGGACCTGCCAATCGGTGCGTCAACGGTCTCGGTCTCGCCGGAAACTCTCGTCACGAACAATGTGGCCACGATAATTCCTTCGAAGCTTCAACCGACCGGGCAACGCTGACGATCGCCTCGCGCAGATTACCGAGGGTCACCGCATCTATAGTACATAGCCGGCGGCGGCAATCGCAACATCATTTCCCCGGGAAATCGGGCCGCCATCCTGGGCAATGAGGCAAGTCGATCCGGCCAGGATCAAACTCCCCAGCCTCAGTCGGGCGCATCATCAGGCAGGAACGCTGGTCGTCGTTACAAGGGTCCCTCGCGACGGCTCTCAAGCGGCATAACAGCGGCTCAGCGTACGCTTCGGATCACGATGGATCACGCGAGGGAGCCGACCGCCGCCTCATATCCTGACCCGCAGGACCATTCCGACGGTGCGCGGCTGGATGATCGTGAGCTGCCCGGTCTGGTCCGCGCCCCCTTCATTCGTGTAGAAGGTGATGCCGCGACTGTCGCTGATATTCTTGAGGAACAGCTCAAGTCCGTAGCGCCCGATATCGACGCCTGCGTGTAGGTCTCCGGTGTTGTAGCTGGGAAGCTGGAGGTGCGAGACGGTGACGGTGGTGGTCGGCGAGAAGTCGGTGGAGCGTACGCCCGTGTAGCTCCAGATCCCGGAAACATACGCAGGGTAGCGACCAAAAAGGGCCCAATCATACTCGACGTCGACGTTGTTGGTCACGTCCGGTACGTAGGGCAGGTAGTCGCCTGCAAAGGCGCCGAGCCCGGGTGCGTTCTTGGTCAGGCGTGCGTCGGTATATTCGCCGGAGGTACTCAGCGTGAGGCCGCGTAATGGGACCCAGCGCAGGGTCCATTCCACGCCTTTGCTGCTGGCACTCCCGGCATTGCCGTTGACGCTGAATGGCCCCTCGGGCGTGTTGAAGACGGACAGGATCTGCACGTTTTTCCAATTGACATAAAAGCCAGTGACGTCGACCGCGACCTTCTTGTCAAAAAGATCCTGCCGTAAGCCGACTTCATAGTTTACCGTGCGATCGGGCTGGTACGTGTTCGGCAAGCCGACAACGCCAGGCACGGGAATATTGGCACCTCCAGGCCTGTAGCCTGTCGCGATCCGTCCGTAGACCATGGTATTGTCGGTCGGACGCCAGCGGGGTGCGACGGAATAGAGCGCATCGTGATCGTTCGAGTTCACCTCGCCAAGAGGCGTCGTCGGCCCATACAGCACACAGCAGCCGTAAACCGTCTGTGCATGTTGCGCGGTGCCGCTGAAGCGGCCGCCGAGCGAGACATCGAACGTCGGAATGAGGTGATAATCGACCTGACCGAACACGGCCCAACTTGACAGGGCGGCGTCCTCCGCGACGCCGCCTGCGGGAGGTGCCAGAACGCCAAGGCCGCTTGCATCCCGGGCGTCGAGATATTGCAGGAAGGCAGTATTTTCGTGCGTGTAGAAGGCGCCTCCCAGCCACTGGAACTTGCGGCCAAGCACCGTGAGTCCCGGATCGTTGGTCAGTCGGACCTCTTGATTGAACTTGCCGAGGTTGGAGTTCTGCCGCTCGCCGATGACGAGTGGAACCCCGTAGGCGTTCGCATCAAGATAGTCCGCGTAGTCCACTCCCGCGGCGATATTCGTGTTTGAGGCATCTGCATTGGTCTTGACGTCGTTGAAGGTGTAGCTGGTAATCGAGGTGAGGTTCGACCATCCGAAATCGTAGTTGATGTCGGCATAATATACGGCCGCCTCATTCTGGCCGGTGTTTGACAGCCGGCTGTTGTTGACCAGTCCATACGGGATCGACAGCTGATCGGCGGGTGGCGCCATCGGGTCGCGCGCCGCACCGACCGCCTGGATCAGGTCCGTGTTGTTGCTGAACAATGTCTGACGTTCCGCGGTGAGACGGACATAGAGGGCGGATGTCGGCTCGACCAACAGCGAGGCGCGCCAGCCATATTGGTGGCCGCTATTGGCGTTCGTCTTTCCCGCCTCGGGATTATCGATGTAGCCCGGTATCCACTCGTTCCAGCCGGTCAGGCGGATGGCCGCGATATCCTCGACCAGCGGGACGTTGACGAAGCCTTTCAGCGTGCCGCCGATGCCGCCGTCGGTGGCGCCGCTGATGCCGGACTCCAGGGCCGCGGAGTATTTCGTCAAAGTGGGCGGGTTGGTCACGTACTTGACGATGCCGCCTTCCGCGGTCGCGCCATAGAGGGTGCCTTGGGGGCCCTGCAGCACCTCGATGCGGCTCAGGTCATAGGTGTCGAAGTTGGAACTGTTGACAGCTGCATTGTTCTGCGCGCTCTCGGCGCTGGTCGGCACGTCGTCGAGAACCGATGCGACCTCGGTACCGACGCTGCCTGTGTTCAGTCCTCTGAGGACGATACGAACCTGGGTCTTGTCGGCCACCTGCACGGAAAGTCCAGGCACCTGCGAGGCGAGGTCCTGGATACTTGTATCCTGGCGGCGCTCCAATGTCTTGCCCGTGATAGCGGTGACGCTGTTGGCGACGTTCCGCTCCAGCTCTCGTCGTTTGTTGGCCGTGACGACGATCTGTTCGACCGCGGTGTCGGAACCGGGGCGCACGGCCTCCGGTTTGGCGGGACTGGACGGGTTCGTTTTTGCAGGCTGTCCGGACCCTCGATCCGCCACGACCGAGGGTGTTGAGGGTGCAGGTGCCACCTGCGCCCTTGCCTGCGCGCTCACGGCCGCAGCCAGCACGACGGCCATTCCCGGACGCAAACATGAGCGCTGCATGATCGTTCCTTGGGCTGTACGATTGCTCACATGTCGCAAAGTTTCGCTTGACGCGACGCTATTAGCGTGGGGGTGAAGGTGTCAAGCGTATGTGAAAGAAGTTTCTATTATTGCATAGGCTCGACCGATCAGGGTCGTCGGGCCCGAGCTCGAGACGCGTGGTTTTCAGCGTAGCCATCGCCAGTTTCGAAGATTTTTCCCGAAACTATTGTCGGTATTTAGAAACTTTGCCTAAAGTGAAAAGCGGTCCGCTGACGGTGGCTCGTTCGCAATCGCCACGACTCGGCCCCGTTGCCTGGAGATGCCTCAATGAAGACGAGACATGTGCTTGCCGCGACACTGGCGATGCTCGGATGGACCTGCTCGGGCGTCGCCCAGCAGCCGCGTGCGCCGATGTCCAACGCGCCGCCCGCGGCAGGCAGCGTGTCAGGTCCGTTGACGCCCCAAGCTGGTGCCTTACAGCCTGGCACCTCCCAACGGGGTGCCGCTCTCACGCGGGCGGACGTCCAGGCCTGGCTGGACGGCTTCCTGCCCTATGCCCTCAAGCGCGCGAACATCGCCGGTGCGGTGGTCGTCGTTGTCAAGGACGGCCAGGTACTTTTCCAGAAGGGCTATGGCTACTCGGACGGCGCCAAGAAGACGCCGGTTGATCCGAGCACCACCATGTTCCGGCCGGGCTCGGTGTCCAAGCTCTTTACCTGGACGGCGGTGATGCAGCAGGTCGAGCAGGGCAAGATCAACCTCGACGCCGACATCAACACCTATCTCGATTTCAAGATCCCGCCCTACGACGGCAAGCCGGTCACGATGCGGGATTTGATGACCCACACCGGCGGGTTCGAGGAGGACATCAAGAACCTGATCACGTCGGTTCCCGCCAGGATGCCGTCGCTGCGCGAGGCCCTTGTGCGCGACATACCCACGCGCATCTTCCCGCCGGGGCAGGTGCCGGCCTACTCCAACTTTGGCGCGGCACTCGCAGGATATATTGTGCAACGCACCTCCGGGCAGCCGTTCGACACCTATCTCGAACAGCATATCTTCGCGCCGCTCGGCATGCAGCATACCAGCTTCCGCCAGCCGTTGCCCGCCAGGCTGCAGCCGTTCATGTCGCGGGGTTATGCTGTTGCGACCGGCGACGCCAAGCCGTACGAGGAAATTGCCCTGGCGCCGGCGGGAAGCAGCGCCATCTCCGGCGCTGACATGGCAAAGTTCATGATCGCGCACTTGCAGAACGGTGAGTATTTGGGCCAGCGCATCCTGCAGGCGGCCACTGCGCGGGAAATGCACGACACCGCGCTCACGATCATACCACCGCTGGATCGCATGCTGCTCGGCTTCTACGAGGTCGACCGCAACGGCCAGCGCATCATCGGCCACGAGGGCGACACCAGGTTTTTTCACGCGCAGGTCAGCTTGTTCATCAGCCACAATGTCGGCGCTTTCATCGACATGAACAGCGCCGGCAAGGGCGACAGCGTGCAAGCCATCCGTCTGGCTCTGCTGCGCGGTTTCGCCGATCGATACTTTCCTGGGCCTGGGCCTGGGCCTGGGCCTGCACCGTCGGGCCAACCTAAGGCATATTCCGGCCAGCACGACTCCAAGCTCGTCGGCACCTACTACAGCTCACGTCGGCCCGATACGAACTTCATGTCCCTGCTGAACCTGCTCATAACGAACACCGTCTCGATCAACAGCAGGCACGATCTCGTCGCATCGCCGGTCACCGACCTGAGCGGAACGCCGACGCGGTTCAAGGAGGTCGGCCCGTGGTTGTGGCAGGCCGTGGATGGTCAGGGTTGGCTGGCCGCGAAGGTCCAGGACGGGCGGCTCGCAATGTGGTCGGAGGACAATTTCTCCCCATTCGAAGTGTTCATCCCGGCGCCCTGGTACAAGAACCCCTCGTTTCTGCTGCCGGCCATGGGAGCAGCCATCGCCGCCCTCCTGCTCACCGGGATTCTTTGGCCAGTGGCCGCATTCGTCCGCTGGCGCTACGGCGCGCGCCTGACGATGAGCCGGTCTGCAATCCACAGCTACCGCTGGACGCGCATCGCGGCGCTGGCAGCGGGGCTGCTGATGGTCGTGTGGCTGGGCACCGTCATGCTGATGATCAGCACGTTCGCGGTCAGTGACGCCATGGATCCGCTGATCCTCACGCTGCACATCCTCAGCATCATCGTCTTCCCGCTCGCTATCCTGTTCGCCGCCTGGAACATCCTCTCGGTATGGCGGTATCGCGTCGGCTTCGCGGGAGTTCTCGCCAAGGGTTGGAGCGTGGCCCTCATGCTCTCGACCCTGATCCTGCTCTGGATCGCCGTGATGTTCCACCTGATCGGCCTCGGGCTGAACTACTGACGCCGCGACAGGAGACCTGACAAATGCCGAGATTGTTGTCGTGGGTGGCTCGCGCTTTTGTCGTGGCCGGGGTGCTGCCCGGCCCGGCGGCAATCGCCCGGCTGCCTGGCTTCACACTGCGCCAGGTTCTGAGCGCGCCGTTTCCTTCTGACCTGGCCGCGGCGCCGTCGTCGGGGAGCCTTGCGTGGGTTTACGACGACCAGGGCGTGCGCAACGTCTGGGTGGCTGACCGGCAGGCCGACGGTTCCATCCGGAGCAGGGCCGTGACGCATTATGCGGGCGACGACGGCGGCGAGATCGGCCAGCTGAGCTGGAGCCCGGCTGGCCGGCAGCTCTTCTACACGCGCGGCGGCAGCCTGGAGGGAGGCCCGCCGGTCAACCCGCAAAGCCTGCCGTCCGGAGCGCCACCCCAGTCGGTCTGGTCCGTTGCGCTGGACGGCCAAGCGCCGCGCGTTGTCGGGCACGGGAACTCTCCCGTCGTGTCCACCAAGGGAGACGTGGTCGCGTTCCTGTCGCAAGGTAAGATCTGGACGGCGCCGACAGGCGGCGGCACGCCGAGCCAACTCATCCACGATTTTGGTGTCGACAGCGCGCTCGCCTGGTCCCCGGATGGCACCCGGCTCGCCTTCAACAGCACCCGCGCGGGCCACGCCATCGTCGGCGTGTTCGACCGGGCCGCGCACCGCATCGCCTGGATGGCGCCCAGCGTGGATGAGGACCTGGCGCCGGTGTGGTCGCCCGACGGACGTCGCATTGCGATGATCAGAATCCCCGCCGGGGCCGATGTCATCGACTTCATTTCGCGTCGTCAGGCGGCGCCCTGGTCGGTTTGGGTGTGTGATCCGAACACCGGGACGGGACACGCGATCTGGACCGCGCAGCCGGGTCGAGGCAGCCTCATGGACGCCGAGGTTAACGACCGCCAGTTGCTATGGGCGGCAGGCGACGTGCTGGTGTTTCCCTGGGAGCGTACTGGGTGGCTGCATTTGTACGCCGTGTCAGCTTCGGGCGGCGTCGCTCGGGAATTGACGACCGGCGGATCGTTCGAGGTGTTCAACACGACGCTCAGCCCGGATCGCAGCCGGCTTGTCTACTCCGCCAATAGCGGCGACATCGATCGGCGGCATCTCTGGAGTGTTGCGGTTGCCAGCGGCGCCCCCCGCCCGCTTACGCACGGCAGCGGGATCGAGGATATGCCGGCCATGGCGAGCGACGGACATTTGTTCGCCGTGCGCAGCGGTGGACGCGATCCGTTGCGGCCGGTCGCGGTCTCCCGGACGGACGGCACCATGACCGACCTGGCACCTCGCGCGATCCCGTCCGATTTCCCCACTTCCAAGCTGGTGCAGCCGAAGCTGGTCGTCTTTTCGGCCGCGGACGGGTTGCCAATCCATGGCCAGCTTTTCCTCCCGCCCGGCGGACACACGGGTCGTGGGCCGGCCATCCTGTTCTTCCATGGCGGTCCGGTACGGCAGATGCTTCCGGCATGGCACCCGATGGATGCGTATGCGTTCATGTACGGGTTCAACCAGTATCTCGCCAGCGAGGGCTATGTGGTGCTCTCGGTGAATTATCGCGGCGGCATCGGCTATGGTCTGGATTTTCGAGAGCCGCCTGGATTCGGCGCCGGCGGTGCCAGCGAGCTGAACGACATCCTGGGTGCGGCGCGGTTCCTCGACAAGCGGCCCGACATCGATCCGAAGCGAATCGGCATCTATGGCGGCAGCTATGGCGGCCTGATGACGGCGCTGGGCTTGGCCCGCGCCTCCAATCTGATCGCCGCCGGCGTCGACTATGCGGGCGTTCATGACTGGCGGGCACTGGAGCCGGAACTCTTCGCGCCGAACGCGCCGCCAGGCGCCGCTCGACTGGCCTATCAATCCTCCGCCATTGCGACGATGGACAGATGGCACTCCCCCGTGCTCGTCGCGCAAGCCGATGACGATCGCAACGTACCGTTTTCCCAGTCCATCGAGCTTGCCGAGGCGCTCCGCAAGCACCAGGTCAAATTCCAGCAACTTGTTTTCCCCGATGAGGTGCATGATCTTCTGCGCGCCGCATCCTGGCTCACTTTCTTCCACGCGGCCGACGCCTTCCTCGATCAGCACCTCATGCAGCCGGTCCGGTAGTGCCGGCTTCCTCTTCGATGTAGGATGTTTCTGAGTATTGGAGCGTGCCAGACGTGTCACCGACCGCAAAGCCCGGATCGGCCCTGAGAGCAGTACGCCTGGAGAAGGGATGGACGCTCGCGGAGGTCAGCCGCAGGACCGGGCTGCCGATTTCGACACTCTCAAAAGTCGAGAACGATAAGCTGTCGCTCAGCTACGACAAGCTCGCGCGCATCAGTAAAGGGCTGGAGATCGATATCGGTGTGCTGTTCGCACAGGATGCCGCTCGCCACCCGCTGTCGCTGGTGACCGGGCGGCGCAGTATCGCGCGCGTAGGTGAAGGACGAAGTATCGAGACCAACACGTACGGCCACATCTATCCAGCAACGGAATTGCTGAACAAGCGATTCATCCCCATCATCGCCGAGATCCGCGCCACGTCGCTCGCCGAGTTCGGTGAGATGATCCGTCACGCCGGAGAGGAGTACGCCTACGTTCTTGAAGGCTGCATCGATCTGCATACCGACCTCTACGCACCGGTTCGCCTGGAGACGGGAGACTCCATCTACTTCGACAGCGGCATGGGTCACGCCTATGTTGCGGTCGGAACAGGACCATGCAGGGTCCTCTCAATCTGTTCGGGACCGGAGTCACAGCTGATTGCCGCGATCGACAGGGATGCCGCGAAATCCGTGGCAGCCGCCGAGCCACCGGTTTCGATCAAGAGAGCGGGGCGGCGACGCGCGGGAAGTAGTTGAGGTCCCGCCGTCTTCGAAAGGGGAGTGCCGCGAAATCCATCTGCACGGCGCCTGGCGTTGCGCAATGGATCACGCGATCGGCAAGGGAGGCGAAATGGGTTTGAAAATGCTGGCTCGATTTGACCACGATCAGCCGCTTGCCTTCGAGCGCGATGCCGAGGCCCGTGAAGGCGTCGGGCGCGAAGGTCTGTGTGCGAATTGAGTTGACCACGACGTCGATGCCCTCGATCTCGAGCCATACCGAAAGACCCATCGCCGCACGCGACGTCCCCAGCCCAGCCTGATCGTGGTTGGTTCGGACTGCCCGTACCCGAACCTGGAAATCCGCGGCTTCTCCGGAGGCGGGCCCGCATTTCCCACCCAGGCGAAGCCGCAGTTTCGTGCCGACGCCCGATTCCGCGCACACTCCGGCTGCAATCGGATCCCAGATGCAGCCGAAGCAGGCATCGCGGATGTTCCGGCGCAGCATCGCCGTCAACAGGGTGACATTGTCGCTGGGCGCGCCGCCGCCGGCATTGTCCGCGGTGTCGGCAATGACCACGCGGCCCGGTGTGGCGAAAGCGAGATCGAGCGCCTCCTCCATGCCGGGAAAGTGCTGCAGCAACGCCTCGCGCTGTGCGTAGAACGCGCGGCCGAGCCTCTCCGCCAACGCGGCCGCGCGCGTCGCATCACCCTCGGTGACAACCAGCACCTTGGATCCGTTGTCGAACGTGTCTCCCCAGGGAAAGCCGTGCACGAAGCTGACCGATGCTACGCCGGGCTCCAATTCCGCCGATTTCATTTGCTCAAGCAGACCGGCCATCGGCTGCATCGTGGTCGGATAGAACCCGACCATCCGGCAATCGAACAGGTGCGAGGCCAACGCGATCTCGCCCGCGGCCTTGCGCACGCACAGACCGTAGAGCTCCTCGGCACGCTCCAGGAAGTCGATATGCGGATACTCCTTCATGCAGATGACGAGGTCGGCGGCGTCGACCAGCGCCTGCGAAAGATGGCAGTGCGGGTCAAGCTCGACGCCGATCGCCGCATCCCGCCCGACCACGTCGCGGATACGGATGACGAGGTCGGCCTCGCAATCCTCGCATTCCGTCGCCACCATGGCGCCATGCAGATAGAGCAGGATGACGTCGAACGGGCCAGCCGACCGGATTTCGTCCACGATCTGGTCGCGCAGGCTCTCGAAGACGGCTTGCACGGTTGGTCCCGACGGCTCGGCCGACGCGAACAGGCCCTCGACGAAGTCATGGCCGTCCCGGCCGGCAAGCGTGCGATACAGTCGCGCCACCAGGTTTTCGGGACAGTCGCCTGCAAGGCTGGCATTGCCTGGCCAGCGGCCACCTTCGTCGAAGGCACGATCCCCGGTTGGCCAGGGAGCAAACGTATTGGTTTCGGTGGCGAGACCAGCCGTGAAAATCCGCATGATGGCGGTTTTCATCCTGTGAAAAATGTTTCAAACGGCTTAAACCCGGACGGCGGACGCGGCAATCCCCCCACATGGTTTGCCGCGACATTCAACCCTGAAAGTCGATGATGGCCACGCGCTTTGACGTTCTGGTGATCGGAGGTGGTATCGCCGGCATCTCCGTCGCGGCAAACCTTGCCGCGGAGGTCTCCGTGGCCGTCATCGAGCGCGAGGCGCAGCCGGGCTACCATTCGACCGGCCGTTCCGCGGCCCTGTTCTCGGAAATCTACGGCAACGCCTCGATCCGCGCGCTGTCGCGGGGAAGTAGGGACTTCTTCTTCGCCCCGCCGCGCCAGTTCACCGACACGCCGCTCGTCCATCCACGTGGCTCGTTGTATATTGCGCGATCCGACCAGTTGGAGAGTCTGCATCGGATGGCGGCACTGCCGGACGTCGCCGCGGGCACGCGTTTTGTTGATGCCGCCGAAGCGCTGAAGCTCTCGCCGCTGCTGCGGGAGGGCTATGCTGCCCTGGCCCTCTACGAGCGGGACGCACGCGATCTCGAAGTCAGTGCGTTGCACCAGGGCTATCTGCGTCAACTCCGGGCGTCCGGCGGCCGGGTGCTGTTGCAGAACGGCATTCTGAGTCTTGAGCATTCGGGTGGCGTGTGGCAGGCCCGCAGCGGCACCGATGTGATCGAGGCGCCGATCGTGATCAATGCCGCCGGAGCCTGGGCGGAGCATGTGGGCGCCCTCGCGGGTGCGGCTCCGATCGGTCTGGCGCCATGTCGTCGCACCGTGGTGCTGGTGGAGGGTCCGGACAACGCCGGATACACCAAAAGTGCGATGACGATCGATATCGACGAGCAATTCTATTTCAAGCCCGACGCCGGATTGCTGCTGCTGTCTCCGGCCGACGAGGAGCCGATGCAGGCGTGCGACGTGCAACCCGACGAACTCGATGTCGCCATCGCCATCGACCGGGTGCAACAGGCGACGTCGCTGCAGGTGCGCCACGTCCGCGGCAAGTGGGCGGGACTTCGCAGCTTCGTAGCCGACCGCAGCCCGGTCGTCGGCTTCGATCCGCACTGTCCGGGTCTGTTCTGGCTTGCGGGTCAGGGCGGCTACGGCATCCAGACCGCGCCGGCGATGGGAAGGCTGGCCGCATCCCTGGTCAAGCGGCTGGGCGTTCCCGACGATTTGCTGGACCGGGGTTTGCAGCAGGCGGAGCTCTCCCCCGAACGTCTGGACCGCAAGCCCTCGCCGCTGCTCAAAGGGGGCACCCAATGAGTCCGGGTGCGCGTCCGAAGGGCTGGCTCGCGCGCACGCTCCTGGCCTGCGGTCTAGGCGTAGCGCCGAGCTTGGCGGCCATCGCGGCGAGCACGCCGCCCGTCGATATCGACCAACTCGCCGCGCGCGCCCAGAAGACCTTCTCCGTTCCCGGCATGGCGATCGCCGTCGTCAAGGACGACAAGATCGTGTTCGAGAAGGGCTATGGCGTTCGCGAGGTCGGCAAGCCCGGACGGGTCGACGCGCAAACCCTGTTCGGCATCGGCTCCAACACCAAAGCCTTCACCGTCGCGGCTCTCGGCATGCTGGTGGACCAGGGCAAGCTGCATTGGGACGACAAGGTCATCGACCATATCCCGCAATTCCGGCTTATGGACCCTTGGGTGACGCGGCAGTTCACCATCCGCGACATGCTGACCCATCGCAGCGGGTTGGGTCTCGGCGCCGGCGACCTGATGATCTTCCCGCAAACCGACTTCACCCGAAGCGATATCATCCATAATCTCCGCTTCCTCAAGCCGGTCTCCAGCTTCCGTTCGAAGTTCGACTACGACAATCTGCTCTACATTGTCGCCGGCCAGCTTATTCCCGCTACGACCGGCGTGAGCTGGGAGGATTTCGTACAAAAGAGAATCCTCGACCGGCTCGGGACCGGCTGCGCCGCCAATCTCCTGCACGCCGGCCGCAACCCGGACGTCGCATCGCCCCACGTCACGATCTCCGGCACGACCGCCGCGGTGGCACCCGACAAGAGCACGGCATTCGATCCGGCGGGGTCAATCGAGTGCAGTGCGCAAGGGATGGCAAAGTGGATGATCCTCCAGCTTGCCGACGGCCGCATTGCGGACGGTTTGCCGCTCTTCAGCAAGACGGTCCACGCCGACATGTGGACTCCGCAGACCATCATCACGCCGCTCCCCTCCACCGCAGGCCTGACGCAGACGCACTTCCTGGATTACGGACTCGGCTGGTTCCTGGAGAACGATTACGGCTACAGGCGGGTCTGGCATACCGGCGGCCTGATCGGGGAGGTCAGCTACGTGTCGCTGATCCCCTCGAAGCATCTCGGCATCGTGGTGCTGACCAATCAGGAAAGCGGCGGGGCGATCTATTCCGTCATGCAGACCCTGCTTGACGCCTATTTCGGTTCGCCGCGACGGGACTGGGTTGCCTATTGGAGCCAGCGCACCGAGAAGCAGGACCGCAAAGCCGCCGACGCCGATCGCGCCGCCAATGCCGCGATTGCCAAGTCCGGCGGCCATGCCGCGATGCCGCTCGACGCCTATGTGGGCACCTATCATGACCCCTGGCGCGGCGACGCGACGGTGAGCCGCACAGGCGATACGCTGCGGTTGAGCTTCAGCCACACGCATGACATGACCGGGACGATGCACGCGGTGAAGGGCAACGTTTTTGTCGTGCGCTGGGACGATCGCAGCCTCAAGGCCGATGCCCTGGTCAATTTCGAGACCGGTTTCGCCGACACGGTGCGCGGCATGACGATGAAGGCGCTGTCTCCCACCACGGATTTCAGCTTCGACTTCCACGACCTCGATTTCACCAGGCAGGCCGAGGCGACTGGGCCTGCCGCGCGGTGAGCGCCACGGCGCCCGCGCTCGAGACCGATCGCGCCTGGCCAGCACTGCTTCCTGCCTGGTGGGCAGTCACGGTCTTCACGCTCTGCGCCGTGCTGTCCTACACCGATCGGCAGATCCTGAGCCTGCTTGTCGACCCGATCCGGGCCGACCTGCACATCAGCGACACCCAGATCAGCCTGCTCCAGGGGCTCGCCTTCGCCCTGATCTACTCAATTGCGGGGCTGCCTCTCGGCCGTCTCGCGGATCTGGTGCCACGTCGCGCGGTCATCATCTGCGGTGTGCTGGTATGGACGGTCGCGACTGTCGCCTGCGGCCTGAGCCACAGCTTCGGCGCCCTGTTCGCGGCACGGGTGTTCGTGGGAGTCGGGGAAGCCGCGCTGGCGCCGGCGGCAATGTCGATGATCACCGACCTGTTCGCGCCGTACCGGCGTGGTGCCGCCATCGGCGTGTTCGTCATGGGGATGGTGGTCGGCGGCGGCATCGCACTTGGCATCGGCGGCTTCCTGTTGCAGGCGGCACAGGACGGCTTGCTGCGCAGCCTGCCGCTGCTGGGCGCGCTATCGCCGTGGCGCGCGTCGCTGCTGCTGCTCGGCCTGCCCGGGCTCGGTCTGGTGCTCCTGCTGCTGACGGTCAGGGAGCCGGCGCGCCGTCATCAGGGCGGCATTGCCACGCCGCGGCACTACAGCCTGCGTGAGGTGGGCGGCGAGCTGGTGCACCGCGGCGGTATCGTCTTCCCTCTGCTTGGGGCCATGGCGCTGATGTCGGTGGGCGATTTTTCGCTCATGAACTGGGTGCCCTCGCTGTTGTCTCGCGACTACCATCTCTCCTTTGCCGCGATCGGCGGAATCCTCGGCGGTCTTGCGGTGGTCATGGGAGGGTTGGGTACGGTGCTTGGCGGCCTGATTTCCGATCGCGCCGCGTCCGCCGCGGCCGGCGGTTTGCGGCTGCGGATCATCGCGGCAATGCTGTCGGCGCTGCTGGCGTTGCCGCTGCTGCTGCTTGGCGGCACGTCGCGCGTATGGGAGGTGTTCGTGCTGTTTGGTTGGTGGAACCTGTTTTCCTCGGCCGCGGGAACGATCGGCATTACCGCCATCCAGGAGGCGGTGCCGAACGAAATGCGCGGACTGACGATCTCGATGGTCTCGTTCGGCAATATCCTCGGCGGCCTGGGCCTCGGCACGATGGCCACTGCGATGATCACGGAATTTGTCTTCCACGATCCGCATCGGGTCGCGGCGTCACTCAGTCTGGTTGTCGGTCCGGCGGCGATCCTCGGCTGCCTGCTGTTCTGGCGCGCGTCGGTCGGCGCCGCACGGGCCTCGGCATGAGTAGCGGCGAGAATCGGCCGCGGCTACGGCTGCACGTCCCCGCGCCGCGCGCGCGACCTGGTGATGCGGCGGATTTCAGCCATATTGCCATCCCCGAAGCGGGTGCGACCCGTCGGCCGGACGTGCTGGCCGCGGAGTCGGAGATGCGCGACATGCCTTACGGGCTCGTTCGCGTCCTGGATTTCGAGGGTGGAGCCAACGGGCCGTGGAACCCGCGACTCGATTCCGAGACCTTGGCGCGCGGGCTGCGCGCGATGCTGCTGACGCGGGTGTTCGACACCATCATGTTCCAGGCGCATCGGCAGGGAAAAACCTCGTTCTTCATGACCTCCACAGGAGAGGAGGCGCTGGGTGCCGCACCCTCTATGGTGCTCGGCCGTGAGGACATGTGCTTTCCGACCTATCGCGTCGTCAGCTACCTGATGGCGCGCGACTATCCGCTGCTCTCGCTGGTCAACCAGATCTACTCGAACGCCGACGATCCGCTGCGGGGACGACAGCTGCCGATCCTGTATTCTGCGCGCGAGTACGGCTTCTATTCGCTTTCCGGCAATGTCGGCAGCCGCTTCGGCCATGCCGTCGGCTGGGCAATGGCGTCTGCCTACAAGGGAGACGACAAGATCGCCATCGCCTATATCGGCGAGGGCACGACCGCCGAAGGCGACTTCCATGAGGCGCTGACGTTTGCCGCGGTCTATCGCGCGCCGGTCATCCTGTGCATTACCAACAACCAATGGGCGATCTCCTCGTTCCAGGGCACCGCCGGCGGCGAGGAGACGACGTTCGCGGCGCGTGCGATCGGCTACGGCTTGCCCGGCCTACGTGTCGACGGCAACGATTTCCTGGCGGTCTATGCGGCAACGCTTTGGGCGGCGGAGCGCGCGCGCGGCAATGGCGGTGCCACGCTGATCGAGTTCGTCACCTATCGCGCTGGCGGCCACTCGACCAGCGACGATCCCTCCAAATATCGTCCCAGCGATGAAGCGCGCCACTGGCCGCTGGGCGACCCGATCAACCGGCTGAAGGCGCATCTGATCGCGGCCGGTGCATGGTCCGAGCCGCGGCATGAGGCGCTCGAGTCTGAGCTGACCGGGCTGGTGCGCGCGGCGAAAAAGGCAGGCGAGGCGGTCGGCACGCTCGGCACCTCAAAACCCGGCACGCGCGAGATGTTCGAGCAGGTCTACAAGACCGATGACTGGCGCATCATCGAGCAGCGCCGGGAACTCGGTGTCTGAATGGCCAGCATGAACATGATCCGCGCGATCAATTCGGCACTCGATGTGATGCTGGGGCGCGATCCCGACGTTCTGGTGTTCGGCGAGGATGTCGGCTATTTCGGCGGCGTGTTCCGCGCCACGGACGGGCTGATGCGCAAGCACGGGCCGACCCGATGCTTCGATACGCCGATCTCCGAAGGCGGCATCGTGGCGACCGCGATCGGCATGGGCGCGTACGGGCTGCGGCCGGTCGTCGAAATCCAGTTCGCCGACTACATCCTGCCCGCCTACGACCAGCTCGTCTCGGAGGCGGCGCGGCTGCGCTACCGCTCCGCGGGCGAGTTCTGGGCGCCGATCACAGTGCGCTCGCCCTATGGAGGCGGCATCTTCGGCGGACAAACGCACAGCTCCAGCCCCGAGGCGATCTTCGCGCATGTATCGGGACTGAAGACAGTGATTCCCTCCAACCCGTACGATGCCAAGGGATTGCTGATCGCCGCGATCGAGGATGACGATCCGGTGATCTTCCTCGAGCCGAAGCGCCTCTATAATGGCCCATTCAACGGCCGCTTCGACCAGCCGGTCGGCACCTGGGCGCAGCATCCGAGCAGCGAAGTGCCAGAGGAACACTACAGGGTTCCGCTGGGGCAAGCCGTGATCGTCCGCGAGGGATCGGCAATGACCGTGCTCGCCTATGGCACGATGGTGCATGTCGCACTCTCGGCGGTGGAGGAAAGCGGCATCGACGCCGAGGTGATCGACCTGCGCAGCATCGTGCCGCTCGATCTCGACACCATCATCGGATCGGTGCGCAAGACCCGGCGCTGCGTGATCGTGCACGAGGCGTCGCGCTATGGCGGCTTTGGCGGCGAGCTGTCGGCGCTGGTGCAGGAGCGCTGCTTCTATCATCTCGAGGCGCCGATCGAAAGGGTCACGGGCTGGGACACCCCCTATCCGCATGCCTTCGAGTGGGACTACTTTCCCGGACCGGCCCGCGTGATCTCGGCGATGCAGCGCGCCCTGAAGGATTGACGATGGGCAACTACGTGTTCCGGCTGCCGGATATCGGCGAAGGGGTCGCCGAGGCGGAGATCATCGCCTGGCGGATCAAGGTCGGCGACCATATCGAGGAAGACCAGGCGACGGTCGACGTGATGACCGACAAGGCGACGGTCGAGATGACCACGCCGGTGTCCGGCCGGGTGCTGGCGCTGCACGGCGAGGTCGGCCAGATGGTGCCGGTGGGCACGCCGCTGATCGAGATGGACCGCGATAATGCGGCAGCGCCGTCCCCCGCCCTACCCGAGCCCGAGGTCTCCCCAACCAATTCTGTCCGCGACGAGGCGCCGCTCGCGTCGCCTGCAACCCGCAGGCGTGCCCACGAACATGGGATCGACCTGCGGTTGGTGCCTGGCACCGGACCCGCCGCTCGTATCACGCCAGACGATCTCGACGCCTTCATCGCGCGCGGCGACCCAGCCATTCAACAACCCGCAAGCGAGGGCTTGTCGCGCACCGGCGTCAGCGAGATCAGGATTACTGGCCTGCGCCGCAAGATCGCGGAGCGGATGCAGGACTCCAAGCGGCGCATTCCGCATTTCGGCTATGTGGAGGAGTTTGATCTGACCGAACTCGAAAGCCTGCGCCGCACGCTGAACGAGACCCGAACCGCGGAGCAGCTGAAGCTCTCTCTGTTGCCGTTCTTCATGCTTGCAATCACCAGGCTGACCGCCACGTTCCCGCAGCTCAACGCGCGATTCGACGATGTGGCCGGCATTCTGCGCGTCCATGACGGCGTGCATGTCGGCATCGCCACCCAGACCGCGGGCGGCCTGATGGTCCCGGTGGTGCGGCACGCGGAGACGCTCGATCTGTGGGGGTGCGCGCGTGAGTTGGCGCGCGTGACCGCCGCCGCGCGCGATGGCAGTGCCGCGCGCGACGAACTCACCGGCTCGACGATCACGCTGACCAGCCTGGGTGCGCTCGGCGGCGTCTCCGCCACCCCGGTGATCAATGCGCCGGAGGTGGCGATCATCGGCCCGAACAAGCTGATTGAACGCCCGGTAGTACTGCACGGCCAGATCACCATACGAACGATGATGAACGTGTCCTCGTCGTTCGACCACCGGATCGTCGACGGCCATGACGCGGCCCGCTTCGTGCAAGCACTCAAGCGGTTGATCGAGCATCCCGCCTTGCTGTTCATGGAGTCCTGATGCCGGCCACGATCACGGCCAGGGTTGTTGTCGTCGGCGGCGGTCCGGGCGGCTACGTCGCCGCAATCCGCTGCGGGCAGCTTGGGCTCGACACCATCCTGATCGACGAGCAGCGGCTCGGCGGCACCTGCCTGTTGCGCGGCTGCATTCCGTCCAAGGCGATGATCCATGCTGCGTCGCAGTTCGCGCTGATGACCGAGACCGCGGCGGCCCCGCACCTCGGCATCAGCCTGGCGGCGCCGCCCGAAATCGACATCGCGGCCACCGTCCGCTGGAAGGACGGGATCGTGGGCCAGCTCAGCGACGGAGTCGCAGGGTTGCTCAAACGCGCCAAGGTGCGCGTGCTGCAAGGACGCGCACATTTCACCGACGGCAAGACCTGCCGCGTCGTCTCGGAGGCGGGCGAGAGCGTCGTTGCCGCCGAGCACGTCATCCTCGCCACCGGCTCGGTAGCAGCGCCGCTGTCCGCGCTGGAGTTCGGCGGCTTGGTGATCTCGTCGGCCGAGGCGCTGTCGCTCGCCGCGTTGCCGAAGCGGCTCGTGGTGGTCGGCGGCGGCTATATCGGGGTCGAGCTGGGCAGCGCGTTCAGCAAGCTCGGCGTCATAGTCACGATCGTCGAGGCGCAGGCACAAATCCTGCCGAACTACGACGCGGAACTGGTCGCCCCGGTGCGCGCGGCCTTGGCACGGCAAGGCGTCGAGATCCATGGCAGCGCGACGGCACTCGGTCTCGATGAGTCCGGTGCTGCGCTGCAAGTCAGGACGTCTGACGGAGAGACATTGTCGCTGCCGGCCGACAGGATTCTGGTAACCGTGGGCCGGCTGCCGGCGACGCAGGGCTGGGGCCTGGAAAACATGTCCGTGCAAATGGACGGCCGTTTCATCGAAATCGATGACCGCTGCGCCACGTCGATGAAGAATGTCTGGGCAATTGGCGACCTGGTCGGCGAGCCGATGCTGGCGCATAAGGCGTCCGCGCAGGGCGAGATGGTGGCCGAAATCATCGCCGGGCACCGCCGCCGCTTCGACCCCGCGACGATCGCCTCGGTCTGCTTTACCGACCCCGAGATCGTCAGCGCCGGCCTCGTACCGGACGCGGCAGAGCCAGACCTCGTCGTCTCAAGCTTTCCGCTGCGCGCCAACGGCAGGGCGTTGTCGATTGATGCGGGGCGCGATGGCGGCTTCGTCCGCGTCGTCTTCCGCGGGCGCGATCGGCGCATCCTTGGCGTGCAGGCGGTGGGTCAGCATGTCGCCGAGCTCGCCGGCGCATTTGTCGGCGCCATCGAGATGGGCGCCGTGCTCGAAGACATCGCCGGCACCATCCACGTCCATCCCACCCTCGGCGAGGCGTTCCACGAGGCAGCACTCAAGGGCCTTGGGCATGCCATCCACATCTGATGCACAAACGGAGGCTCGCGCATGAATGCCGAATTCGACTTCGCGCTCGGCGACGTTGCCGACCAGATCCGCGAGACGACACGCCGTTTCGCCACCGATCGGATAGCACCGATCGCGGCACAAATCGATGCGGAGAACAGCTTCCCGCGCGCGCTGTGGCCGGAGATGGGCGCGCTCGGCCTGCACGGCATCACCGTCGAGGAAGAATATGGCGGCCTCGGGCTTGGCTATCTCGAACATGTGGTGGCGATGGAGGAAATCTCGCGCGCCTCGGCTTCGGTCGGTCTCAGCTACGGCGCGCACTCGAATTTGTGCATCAACCAGATCCGCCGCTGGGGGACCGAGGCGCAGAAGCGTCGTGTGCTGCCCGGGCTGATCTCTGGCGAGCATGTCGGCAGTCTGGCGATGTCCGAAGCAGGATCGGGGTCGGACGTGATTTCGATGCGATTGCGCGCGGAACGAAGCGGCGAGGGCTGGCGGCTTAATGGCACAAAGTTCTGGATCACCAACGCGCCGGAGGCACAAATCCTGGTGGTCTATGCCAAGAGCGATCCGAACGCCGGTCCGAAGGGGATCACCACCTTCCTGATCGAGCGCGAGATGCCCGGCTTTTCGGTGTCGAAGAAGCTCGACAAGATGGGCATGCGCGGCTCCGACACCGCCGAGCTGGTCTTTGAGGATTGCGACGTGCCGGCCGAGAACATCATCGGCAAGGAGGGCCAGGGGGCGGCGATCCTGATGTCGGGGCTTGATTACGAGCGCGCGGTGCTCGCGGGCGGACCGCTCGGCATCATGCAGGCCTGCCTGGATTGCGTGCTGCCCTATGTCCGCGAGCGACGCCAGTTCAACGCCGCGATCGGTTCGTTCCAGTTGATGCAGGCCAAGGTCGCGGACATGGTGGTGGCGCTGAATTCGGCGCGCGCCTACGTCTATGCGGTGGCGCGGGCCTGCGATCGCGGCCGGACCACACGCGCCGATGCCGCGGGCGCGATCCTGCTCGCCAGCGAGAACGCGGTGCGGGTGTCGCTGGAGGCGATTCAGGCGCTCGGCGGCGCCGGCTACACCAGGGAATGGCCGGTGGAGCGTTTCCTGCGCGACGCCAAGCTCTACGACATCGGCGCCGGCACCAACGAAATCCGGCGCTATTTGATCGGACGCGAGCTGATCGGCGCATGACCACGCTCGCCAGCAGCGTCGATCCGGCAGCCGCCAGCTTTGCGGCGAATGGCGCGCATAATCGCGCGCTGGTGGATCAGTTGCACGAGACGATGCGGCTGGCGGGTCTGGGCGGTTCGGAGGCGTCGCGGGCGCGCCATACGGCACGCGGCAAGCTGCTGCCACGCGCGCGCGTGCATCGGCTGCTCGATGCGGGGTCCGCCTTTCTGGAGATCGGCGCACTTGCCGCGCACGGGCTGTATGAAAACCAGGCGCCGGGTGCGGGAATGATCGCCGGGATCGGCCGGGTGTCGGGGCGCGAGGTAATGATCGTCGCCAATGATCCGACCGTCAAAGGCGGCGCCTATTTTCCGCTGACCGTGAAGAAGCATCTGCGAGCGCAGGAGATCGCACGCGAGAACCGCCTGCCCTGCATCTATCTGGTCGATTCCGGCGGCGCCAACCTGCCGCACCAGGCCGAGCTGTTCGCCGATCGCGAGCATTTCGGCCGCATCTTTTTCAACCAGGCCAACATGTCGGCCGAAGGCATCCCGCAGATCGCCTGCGTGATGGGAAGCTGCACCGCCGGCGGCGCCTACGTGCCGGCGATGTCCGACGAGACCGTCATCGTGCGCAACCAGGGCACGATCTTCCTCGCCGGCCCGCCGCTGGTGAAGGCCGCGACCGGCGAGGTGATCACCGCCGAGGAACTCGGCGGCGCCGATACCCACGCGCGCCGCTCAGGTGTCGTCGATCATGTCGCACAGAACGATCTGCACGCGCTGCTGATCGTGCGCGAGATCGTCGGCAGACTGAACGTGACGAAGTCGCCGGACATCGCAATCCGCACGCCGCGGCCGCCGCTGCTCGATCCGCACGATCTCTACGGCATCATCCCGACCGACGTGCGCGCACAATATGACGTGCACGAGGTGATCGGCAGGATCGTCGACGGCTCCGAGTTCCAGCCGTTCCGTGCGCTCTACGGCGCCACCCTGGTGTGCGGGTTCGCGCATCTTTGGGGCGTGCCGGTCGCGATCCTCGCCAATAACGGCGTGCTGTTCTCGGAGTCCGCCCAGAAGGGCGCGCACTTCATCGAGCTCGCCTGCCAGCGTCGTATTCCGCTGCTGTTCCTGCAGAACATCTCCGGCTTCATGGTCGGCGGCAAGTATGAGGCGGGCGGCATCGCCAAGGATGGCGCCAAGCTGGTCACCGCGGTCGCCACCGCAACGGTTCCGAAGATCACGGTGCTGATCGGCGGCAGTTTCGGCGCCGGCAATTACGGCATGTGCGGCCGCGCCTACGCGCCGCGTTTCCTGTTCAGTTGGCCGAACAGCCGAATCAGCGTCATGGGCGGCGAACAGGCGGCGTCGGTGCTGGCGACGATACGTCGCGACGGCGCTCGCGGCGAGGCATGGAGCGAGACCGAGGAGCTCGCCTTCAAGCAGCCGATCCGCGATCGCTACGAAACCGAGGGCAATCCCTATTACGCCACCGCCCGGCTCTGGGACGACGGCATCATCGACCCGGTGCAGACACGCGACGTGCTGGGGCTCGCCTTGAGCGCCACGTTGAACGCGACAATCCCAGCGCAGCCGCGCTTCGGCCTGTTCCGGATGTGACATGATGATGCACAGCCTGCTGATCGCCAACCGCGGCGAGATCGCCGCGAGGATCATCCGCACCGCGCGGCGCCTCGGCATTCGCACAATCGCCGTGTATTCCGAGGCCGACGCCGACATGCCGTTTGTCCGCCAGGCCGACCAGGCCGTGGCGATCGGGCCCGCACCGGCGCGCGAAAGCTATCTGGTGGCGGACAAGATCCTGCAGGCGGCGCGTGAGACGGACGCCGATGCGATCCATCCGGGCTATGGCTTCCTCTCGGAAAACGCGGCCTTTGCCGCACAGGTGCAAGAAAGCGGCCTGATCTGGGTGGGCGCGCCACCGGCGGCGATCGCGGCGATGGGGCTCAAGGATGCGGCCAAGCGGTTGATGCAGGAGGCGGGGGTTCCTGTAACACCCGGCACGCTTGGCGAGGACCAGTCCCCGGCGCGGCTACGGGCCGAAGCGGACGCGATCGGCTACCCGGTGCTGATCAAGGCGGTCGCGGGCGGCGGCGGCAAAGGCATGCGCCGCGTCGACGACGCGAACTCCTTCGCGGACGCGCTCGGATCGTGTTTGCGCGAGGCGCGTTCCGCGTTCGGTGACGATCGTGTGCTGATCGAGAAATATGTCACCGCACCACGCCATATCGAGGTGCAGGTATTCGGCGACCTGCACGGAAACGTCGTGCATTTGTTCGAGCGCGACTGCTCGCTGCAGCGCCGCCACCAGAAGGTGATCGAGGAATCGCCGGCACCCGGCATGGATGCCGCGACGCGTGCCGCCATCTGCGACGCCGCGTTGCTTGCAGCGCGCGCGGTCTCGTATGTCGGGGCAGGCACGATCGAGTTCATCGCTGACGCCAGCGAAGGCCTGCGCGCCGATCGCACCTGGTTCATGGAGATGAACACACGCCTGCAGGTCGAGCATCCGGTGACTGAGGCGGTGACCGGATACGACCTGGTGGAGTGGCAGCTCCGGGTCGCGTCCGGTGAGGCGTTGCCCGCGACGCAGGAGCAGATCACCATGACCGGCTGCGCGATGGAGGCGCGGCTCTACGCCGAAAACCCGCAGACCGGCTTCCTGCCACAGGTCGGCCGGCTGGACCATCTGCGACTGCCCAATTTCGTCCGGGTCGATTCCGGCGTCGAGCAGGGCTGCACGATCTCGCCTTATTACGACCCGATGATCGCCAAGCTGATCACGCACGCGCCGACGCGCGAGGCTGCGGCGGCGCGGCTGGCCGAAGCCTGCGCCGCGGTCGAGGTCTGGCCCGTGCGCACCAACGCGGCGTTCCTCGCGCGCACGCTCGCCGACCCGGCGTTCCGCTCGTCGCAGATCGACACCGGCTTCATCGAGCGGCACGCGGATCGCCTCGTTGCCTCCGCCGAGCCGTCCGGCGCGGTGATGCAAGCGGCCGCGCAGGCGTTGCTGCCTTCGCCCGGTACAGATCCGTGGACGACGCTTGCCGGGTTCCGGATCAATGCGCCGCCCGACCGTTCGGTGCTGGTGGAGATCGACGCCACGCCTTACCTGGTCGAGGTAGCGCCTGGTGCCGCGGCCGGCAGCATCATCTGGTCAGGCTCGGAGCGGGTGCTGTTTCAGGGAGGCATGGGATGGCGCGTCGGGGAGCCGCAGGCCAGGCACCTTGTCGCGGATGCCACCGACGTAGACGGCACGGTGCTGTCGCCGATGCCGGGACATGTCATCGCGGTCGAAGTCGCCGAGGGCAATAGCGTGACCCGCGGACAGACGCTGCTCGTCGTCGAGGCGATGAAGATGGAGAACCGGCTGGTCGCCCCGTTCGATGGGACGGTGACGGCGCTGCATGCGGTCGTTGGCCGGCAGGTCAGCGAGGACATGGTGCTCGCGCGCATCAAGCGAGGGCAGCCGTAATGGCGGGGCGCTTCTTCGAGGACTGGACGGTCGGCGACGCGCTCACCCACGAGATCCGCCGCACCGTGACCGAAACCGACAACCTGCTGATCTCGGCGCTGACGCATAATCCGCAGCCGCTGCACCTTGACGCCGAGTATGCGGCGGCAAGTGCTTTCGGGCGTATCGTGGTCAACGGGACCTTCACCTTCGCCCTGATGATCGGGCTTTCCGTCGGTGACACCACGCTCGGCACGCTGATCGCCAATCTCGGCTACGACAAGGTCGTCATGCCCAAGCCGGTGTTCATTGGCGACACGGTGCACGCGCAAACCACGATCACCGCGCTGCGCGAAAGCCGCTCCCGCCCGCAAGCTGGGCTGGTCACCTTCGAGCACCGCCTGCGCAACCAGGACGACGTGATCGTCTGCCAATGCCTGCGCACGGCCCTGGTGAAGCGGAGGGACGTGTGATCCTGCGTTCGCTTCTGTTCGTCCCTGCTGACCGTCCCGAGCGGATCGACAAGGCGCTCGCAAGCGGCGCCGACGCGGTGATCCTCGACCTCGAGGATTCCGTGACCTCCGAGCGAAAGGCGCTGGCGCGGGAGACGGTGGCGGCGGTGCTCGCGCGTCCGGATCGGCAGGTCGCGATCTTCGTGCGCATCAATCCGCTCGATAGCGCGCACGCGATGCGGGACCTGGACGCGGCGGCACCCGGACGCCCGGACGGCATCGTGCTGCCGAAAGCTGAAGGCGCGCGGTCGCTGATCGATCTCAACGCGGGCCTGAGCGCACGCGGGGACGGCAGCGCCCGCATCCTGCCGATCGCCACGGAAACACCGGCGGCGATGTTCCGGCTGGGCGAGTATGCGGGCGTGACGGATCGCCTGGTCGGCCTCACCTGGGGTGCCGAGGACCTGCCGGCGGCGATCGGGGCTGCGACCGCGCGCGAGCCGGACGGAAGCTACACGCCGCCTTATCAGCTCGCCCGCTCGCTCACCCTGTTCGCCGCCGCCGCCGCCGAGGTGGCACCGATCGAGACCGTGTTCCCGGACTTTCGCGACCTGCCTGCCTTGTCCGCCTATGCAAGTCGGGCGGCACGCGATGGGTTTACCGGCATGCTGGCGATCCACCCGAGCCAGATCGCCGCGATCCATACGGCCTTCACGCCCTCGCCATCGGCGATTGAGAACGCCCAGGCCGTCGTCGATGCATTTGCGGCCAATCCCGGTGCCGGTGCCATCGCACTCAACGACAGGATGCTCGACGCACCGCATCTCAGGCAGGCGCGCCGGATCCTCGCGAGATGTGCTGCTGTCTAAATGCGCACATGCAGGTCATTGGGGATCAGGGCACGTGCCGCTTTACGACAATCGCTCGACAGCCATGGCGGTCGCCTCGCCGCCGCCGATGCAAAGCGACGCCATCCCTCGCTTGACGCCATATTTCTCCAGTGCGGCGAGCAGCGTCACCATGACCCGCGCGCCGGATGCCCCAATCGGATGGCCGAGTGCGCAGGCGCCACCATGTACGTTGACTTTGTCGTGCGGCAGGTCGAGGTCGCGCATCGCCGCCATCGTCACCACGGCAAAGGCTTCGTTGATCTCGAACAGGTCGACGTCAGCCGCCGTCCACCCGACCCGTTCCAGCAGCTTGCGCATGGCACCGATCGGTGCCGTAGGAAAGCGGCTCGGCTCGTGAGCGTGAGTCGTTTGGCCAACGATCATGGCAATGGGCGCCAAGCCCCGCCGCTCCGCTTCGCTTCGCCGCATCATCACCAGCGCCGCGGCACCGTCCGAGATCGAGCTGGCATTGGCGGCAGTGACCGTGCCGCCGTCGCGGAACGCCGGCTTCAACGTGGGGATCTTTTCCGGTCTTGCCTTGCCCGGCTGCTCGTCGATGGCGACCTGCCGATCCACGCGCCCGGCTCTCACCGTCACGGGTACGGTCTCCCGGGCAAACGAGCCGTCATCCACCGCTTTGCGGGCCCGTGCCAGCGAGGTCAGGGCAAATTCGTCCTGGTCGGCGCGGGTGAATTGGTAATCCTGCGCGCAGTCCTCGGCGAAAGTGCCCATCAGACGGCCCTTGTCGTAGGCGTCCTCCAGTCCGTCCAGGAACATGCTATCCAGCAATCGCCCGTGGCCCATGCGGTAGCCGTCCCGCGCGCGGTCGAGCAGGTATGGCGCGTTGGACATGCTCTCCATGCCGCCCGCCACCAGGACGCCGGCGCTGCCCGCGACCAGCGCGTCGTGACCGAGCATGGCCGCCTTCATACCCGAACCGCACATCTTGTTCACCGTCGTGCAGCCGACGTCCATCGGCAGTCCGGCACCGAGTGCTGCCTGGCGCGCCGGCGCCTGGCCCTGGCCGGCGGCAAGCACGCAGCCCATCAGCACCTCGTTCACGTCGGCGGCGCCGATGCCGGAGCGGGCAACGGCCGCTTTGATGACAGCAGCACCGAGAGCCGAGGCCGTGGCGTCCTTGAGGTCCCCCTGGAACGCCCCCATTGCCGTGCGGGCGTAGCCGGTGATGACGATCGGATCATGTGAATTCATGGATTGCCTTCCCTGTTTGGGGTTGCAGACATGTCGGCTCTCACCCGTGGCGCCGGTCAGAAGGCGCGGGCGATGATCATACGCTGGATGTGCCTTCGTAGATCTGGCAGACCCGTACGTCGCGGTAGATCTTGGCCACACCGTAATCCTCCAGGTAGCCGTAGCCGCCCAACGTCTGCAGCGCGCCGGAACAGACGGTCTCGGCGGTTTCCGAGGCGAACAGCTTGGCCATCGCCGCCTCCTTGAGGCAAGGCACGCCGGCATCCTTCAAGCTCGCCGCATGCAAAACGAGCTGGCGCGCCGCCTCCAGCTTGGCCGCCAGATCGGCAAGACGGAAGCTGACCGCCTGGTGTTCCATGATCGGCTTGCCGAAGCTCCGGCGCTCCTTGGCGTAGGCGACCGCGATCGCCAGCGCCGCCTGCGCCATGCCGACGCTCTGGGCGCCGATGCCGATTCGGCCGGTTTCCAGGTTGGCGAGCGCAATGCCGTAGCCTTGCCCAACCTCAACCCATCATCAAGGTCCATGTCGTCCATGGCCAAGGCGCAGATATCGGAGGCGCCCTGGCCCAGCTTGTCCTCCACCTTCGCAACACTCAGGCCGGGCGTCCCCCTTGGTACCAGGAACGCCGATATCCCGCGCTTGCCAGCAGTCGGGTCGGTGACCGCGAACAGCAGCGTCAATCCTGCGATGCGGCCGGAGGTGATGAACTGCTTGGAACCGTTGATGCGCCAGCCGCCCTCGATGCGCACTGCCCTGCTACGCAGGCCGGCGGCATCCGATCCCGCCTCGTTCTCCGTCAGCGCAAAGGCACCGATCAGCGCACCGCTGCAGAGCGGCCTTAGAAAGCGCGCCTTCTGGGCGGCGTCGGCATGGCGCTCCAGCGCCGCGATCACCGGGGCATTATGGACGCTGACGATCGTCGAGAGCGCGCCGTCGGCCGCCGCAAGCTCGATCAGGGCAAGCGCGTACGAGACGTAATCGGCGTCAGCGCCGCCGTACGCGGCAGGCGCCGTCATCCCCATCAGGCCAAGACCGCCCAGCTCCGCGAAGATTGCGGCTGGATACCCGCCGGCGGCCTCCCATGCGCGCGCGTTGGGTGCCACGCGATCGGCGGCCCAATTCCTGACCGTATCGCGTATTGCGCATTGCACGTCCGTCAACTGCATGACGATCCCCTACGCCGCCGCTCGTTGGGCAGGCTGGCCGATCCGCTCGAACTCGGCGCGCAGTTCCTTCATTCGAACCTCCGCGGATTGAAACGCAAGCGTCTTCACCGGGCCGAACCCCCTGATTTCCGACGGTGCGCTAGCGAGCGTAATCGCGGTCTCCAGGTTTGCGGGCGACAGCCGGGGCGCAAGCTCATTGATCAGAGCCGCGTAGTCATCGACGAGACGCCGCTCCATCCGCCGCTCCGCGCTATGCCCGAACGGATCGAACATCGTGTTGCGCAAGGCCTTGCAGCGCGCGAGCACGCGGAACAGCGTGAACACCCAGGGTCCGAACCTGCGTTTACGGGGCCGGCCGGTCGCGGGATCGGTGCGCGACAACAGCGGCGGCGACAGCCAGACCGACATGCGCGGTGTTTTGTCGAATTCGTCGGCGAGCCGGGCCTTGAAGGACGCCTCGCCGTAGAGCCTGGCGATTTCATACTCGTCCTTGTAGGCCATGACGCGATAGGCGGTCCTGGCAACGGCTTCCCCGAACCGCTCGCCATCGTCGCCGATCACAAGCGCCGCGCGCCGCGCCAGATCGACCAGCGCCAGATACCGCGCGGCATAGCGCGCGTCCTGATACAGCGTGAGGTCGTCGACGTAAGCACGCACCATTTCAGCCAACGATGCCGAGCTTTCCTCGCTTGCCGACAAGCCCGCCATGGCCTCGACCTCGGCGAGGTCGCACGCGGCCAGCCTGCCCCAGCGGAAGGCACGCTTGTTCATCTCGATCGCGGCGCCGTTCAATTCGACGGCCCGCAGGATCGCCTCCTCCGACAACGGGATCAGACCGTGCTGCCACGCATAGCCGAGCATGAGCACGTTCGCGCCGACCGTGTCACCGAACAACCCATACGCCAAGCTGGAGGCACGCAGGGCGAAGCTCCGACCCGGGACGCAGCGCCGCTCCAGGGCGTGCCGCATCCGCGCCATCGGCAGGGTCAGGTCGCGATCCTGCAAGGCGTCGGCAGTCGGCGTCTCGTCGACGTTGAGGATCGCGGCGGAGCGCGCCGGGCCGAGGCGGTCCAGCGCGGCGGGCTCGCTGGCCGCCACGAGGTCGGTAGCCAGCACGAGGTCCAGTTCGGCGGGCCCAAGCCGGACGGCGTGGATGTCCCGCGGCGCATGGGCCAGGCGCACCATGCTGACGACAGCGCCGTTCTTTTGCGCCAGCCCGGTGAAGTCCAGAACGCTGGCGGCCTTGCCTTGGAGATGGGCGGCGACCCCCAGCAAGGCGCCGATCGTGAGCACGCCGGCGCCGCCAATGCCGGCGACCTGGATGTTCCAGGTGCCCGCGATCACCGGCAGCGCCGGCGACGACAGCGACGCGAACCGGCTGGCTTCCACGGAGCGCAAGCGATCCGGATCCGGCTTGCGCATGGCAGCACCTTCGATCTCGACGAAGCTAGGGCAGAACCCCTTGACGCAGGAGAAATCCTTGTTGCAGGCGCTTTGGTTGATCCGTCGCTTGCGCCCGAACCCGGTCTCCAGGGGTTCGATCGCCACGCAGTTCGATTGCAGCGAGCAATCCCCGCAGCCCTCGCAAACGCGAGGGTTGATGAACAGCCGCCGATCCGGATCGGTGGACTGGCCGCGCTTACGCCGTCGGCGCTTCTCGGCGGCGCAGGTCTGTTCATAGACGATGGCGGTGACGCCGGGGACGTCGCGCAGCTCGCGCTGGATCGTGTCCAACTCATCGCGGTGGCGGATATCGGTGCCAGGCGCCAGATCCGACGTCGCCCGCCAGATCTCCGGCCGGTCCGAGACCAGGGCGATGCGGGCCACGCCCTCAGCGGCAAGCTGGCGGGTGATACGGGCAGGATCGATGGCGCCCTCGGCCGCCTGTCCGCCGGTCATGGCGACGGCGTCGTTGTAGAGGATCTTGTAGGTGATGTTGGTCTTCGCCGCGACCGCGGCGCGCACCGCCAGCAGTCCCGAATGCTGGTAGGTGCCGTCGCCGAGGTTCTGGAAGATATGCGTGGTCAAGGAAAAGGGCGCGGCGCCGATCCATTGCGCGCCTTCGCCGCCCATCTGGCTGAAGGTGCTGGTCTTTCGGTCCGGCAACGACAAGGCCATCACATGACAGCCGATGCCACCGCCGCTGAGCGAACCATCTGGTGTCCGTGTCGACGTGTTGTGCGGGCATCCCGCGCAAAAGAAGGGCGTGCGGGACGGAAAGCCGTGCGTTTCGGCAGCGTGCCGCGCACCCAGGCGGTCGAGCCGGTCGGCCAGGTCGTGGCCGTCCTGCGACCAGTTTGATAGGCGGGCGACGAGCGCGCGCGCGACCAGGAAAGGGGTGAACTCCCCGATCTCGGGCAGCAGCGGCGCGCCGGCCTCGTTCTGCTTGCCAACCACAACCGCCCTGTCCTGGCCCGCACTGTTATACATCGCCTGCTTCAGCTGCGCTTCGACGAGGCCGCGCTTTTCCTCGACGACGAGGATCTCCCGCCGCCCGCGCGCGAACGCGGCGACGCCCGTCGTATCCAGAGGCCAGCTCATCGCGACCTTGTAGATGGCAACGCCGAGCCGCTCGAGGTCGGCGTCGGTGACGTCCAGATCGGCCAGGGCCTGCATCAGGTCCTGGTGCGCCTTGCCGACGGTGACGATCCCGAGCCAGCCGGCGCCGCCGCCGGTCACGCGGTCCAGCCGGTTGGCCCTTGCCCAGGCTGTCGCCGCCGGCAGCCGCTCCTCGATCAGGCGGCGCTCCAGCTCGGCCCGCTGCGCCGGCCAGGCCACGCGCGGATCCCAGTTCAGGCCGTGCGCGGGCACTGCAAACTCTGCCGGTCGCAGGAATTGCGGTGCGGGGTCCGGCAGCTCAAACGCGCCTGCGCACTCGACCACCTCGGCGATCGTCTTCATCCCAACCCAGAGCCCGGAGAACCGTGACAGCGCGATCCCCGCCAGGCCCAGAGACAGGATTTCGGAGACGGTCGCCGGCTGCAGCACGGGCATGGAGACCGATTGGAAGATGCCGTCGGTCTGATGGGGGAACATGGAGGATTGTGCCGCGTGATCGTCGCCGGCGACCGCCAGCACGCCGCCGAGCGCCGACGTGCCGAGCATGTTCGCATTGCGGAACACGTCGCCGGTGCGATCCACGCCGGGACCCTTGCCGTACCAGACGCCGAAAACACCGTCCGCGCGCGTCGGGCCGAAGGCTGCATGCATCTGCGCGCCCCACAAGGCGGTCGCGGCCATGTCCTCGTTCAGCCCGGGCTGGAAGACGATATCATGCGCCTGCAATTGCCGCTCGACGCGCCAGAGCTGCTGGTCATAGGCCCCGAGCGGAGACCCACGATAGCCCGAGACCAGTCCGGCCGTGTTCAATCCGGCAAGCCGGTCCGCCCGGCGCTGCATCATCGGCAGGCGGACCAACGCCTGGATGCCGTTCATCCAGATCGGGCCGCTCTCGCGCGTGTAGACGTCGTTGAGGTTGAACTCGAGATCGATATGGGACATCCGGACCCCCGCTGGCGTATGACCAACGTAGCCGGTCCCGGTCGGCGGAAGGCACCATTCCTGCCCGCAATCGGCGGAAGTCGTAGGGCGAAACCCCTCCGGAACAGGCATTTTGGAGTGTCATGGCCCAGACGAGCAATCTCGACGCGACCGACCGCAAGATCCTCCGTATCCTCGGCGAGCATGGCCGGATCGGTTGGAACGAGCTGGCCGACGCGGTGTCGCTGTCCCAGACGCCCACGATACGCCGCGTGCGGCGCATGGAGGAGGCGGGCCTCATCGAAGGTTACACGGCTAGGCTGAACGAGGCGCGCCTGGTCGGGTCGATCAGCGTCTTCGTATCGGTGACGCTCGAACGGCAAGCGGAAGCCGCCCTCGGCGCCTTCGAGACGGAGATCGTGAAGTCGCCCAACGTGCTGAGCTGCTTTTTGATGACCGGCGGCGCCGACTACCTGCTGCGCGTCGTCGTCGAGGACCTCGCGGATTACCAGCGTTTTCTGATGGGAACGCTCACCCGAATTCCCGGTGTTGCGCATATCCAGTCGAGTTTCGCCCTGCGGCCGGTGCTGCAACGCTCCGTCGTCCCCCTCTAGACTAGCCCAGCACGACCTGCCCCCGTTTTGGAATCTCTAGTCGGGATTGCTGGCGAAGAGGAGTGGATGGTCAGCCGCCGCGGTCGTTGACGATCTGGCTGACCAGCAGATCGATGCGCGCCTCCTGGCGTTCCGCCGGGATGCGGCCGCCACCACGCAGGACCGCCAGGCCGTGCAGCGCGGCCCAGGTGACTTCCGCCCGCAGTTCGGGAAGCGCGTCGAACGGATTGAGCGCGCCGACCAGTTCACCGAAGGCAGCCTCCAAGGATGGCGGCGTGTCAAAGCTTGCGAACTCCACATCAATCGGCAGCACGAACATGGCCTGATAGAGCGCCGGCCGTTCGGCGGCGAATGTCAGGTAGGCGCCGCAGACCGCTCGCAACGCCAGCCGAGGCTCAGCCATAGCCGACCGCGCCTGGGACAGTCGGATAGCAAGCTCTGCGAAGCCCTCGATCGCGACGGCGCGCACGATCGCGTCCTTGCCGTCGAAATGGCTGTACAGCACCGGCTGGCTGTACTCCACGAGCTCGGCCAGCCGGCGCGTTGTCACCGCCTCCCACCCCTCGGCCTCGGCGAGACAACGCGCCGCCGTAATGATCAGATCATGGCGATGAGCGCGTTCTCGGCGGCGGCGATCTGCGACGGACATAAGCTTGTTCTAATTACGCTAGAAAGTCTGTCAATGCTATAAATTTCTATTGAAGTTTTCTCTAGCAGTGCTAGATAATTGCTTGCAGTGCAGGAGAGACCGCCATGCTGACCACCATCGCCTCCACCATCTCCGGCGTGATCGGCGTTGGCATCATCATCCTGGGCGTTCGCTTCCTGTTGGCGCCACGGGCCGCCGCGGCCGGGTACGGCATTGCCGCCGATCCGTCAGGAGTGCCAACCCCAACCGGCAGCCCTTACCCCTGGCTTTACGCCAAGGGGGTGCGCGATATCGTCTCGGGGATTTTCATCATCGTACTGCTGGCCAACCGCGCGCCACACCTGCTGGGCGTGTTCATGGCCGCCGCCAGCATCATTCCCGTGGGCGATGCGGCGATCGTCCTGCGCAGCGGCGGAACCCGGGCGACCGCCTTTGGCATCCACGGCGCCACGGCGGCGGTCATCCTGGCCGCGAGTGCAGCACTGCTCACGGCCTGAGTGCCGTTTGATCCCTTCACGATTTCTTGGCACGGGAGCAACCCACGTGGCTCTGCTCGGCATGTCCTGCAGACGGACCCAAAGAGTTACTGCGACGTCTTTATCCTCGTCGGCATGAGCCCGGACAAGGGCGCCGTGCGCCCCGCTAGCTGATCCGCTACAGTTCCTGGCGCTCCGGAAGAGGGCGCGGAGGAAGATCGTACATGGCAGACCGACCCAGCGACGCGCCCGGCTTTGATGTGGCAAGGCCAGGGCACACACCGCTCGATCGGCAGCAGATCATGGGTTTCTGGGCCGCCTGGGCGGGCTGGATGCTCGACGGGATGGATAGCGTGATCTACGCGCTCGTCCTCGGCCCGGCGCTCAGGCAATTGCTGCCGCATTCGGGCATCCTGGCCACGCCGGTCAGCATCGGATTCTGGGGCTCCTTGCTCTTTGCGCTGTTCCTAGTGGGCTGGGGATTATCGTTCGTATGGGGGCCGATCGGCGACCGGTTCGGCCGCACCCGTACGCTTGCCATGACCATCCTGATCTACGCCGTCTTTACCGGTGCCGCAGCGCTTTCGACCAACGTGTGGGAGCTTGCCCTGTTTCGTTTCCTCGCCGGCATCGGCATCGGCGGCGAATGGGCGATGGCCGGCACCTATGTCGCCGAGGCATGGCCGGAGGACCGCAGGCGCGCGGGGGCCGGCTATCTGCAGACCGGCTACTACGCCGGGTTCTTCGTCGCGGCAGCGCTCAACTTCACCGTCGGCGCCGCCTATGGCTGGCGGGCGATGTTTCTCTGCGGCCTGGCACCCGTGGCGGTCTCAATCGTGACGTTGCTGCGGGTGCGCGAGCCGGCGCGCTGGGAGCGTTCGGCGCATGGCACGCCAGCACCTTCGCCCCTCAGAGGCATCTTCGCGCCGCGCTATCTGCGCCGCACGATCGTGATGTCTGTGTTGCTGACGGTTGCGATCATTGGGCTCTGGGCCGGCGCCGTCTACGAGCCCACCGCCATCGTGCTGCTGGCCAGGGCAAGCGGCCTGACCGGTGCCGCCATCCCGCATAGTGTCTCGCTTGGCACCGGTATCCTTTCGATCGGCACGATCCTCGGCTGCCTCGCCGTGGCGCCGCTCGCCGAACGGTTCGGGCGGCGGGGCGCGCTTGCGATCTATTTCGCCGGTATGGCTGTTATGATCGTGCTCTGCTTCGGCTGGGCGTATTATTTGCCGGCCGGCACGGCGCTCCCGGTGTTCGTCGGGCTGTTGTTCCTGCTCGGCCTGTTCGGTGGGAACTTCGCGATGTTCACCCTCTGGCTACCGGAGCAGTTCGGCACCGAGGTGCGCGCGACCGCCTTCGCCTTTTGCACCTCGGTCGGCCGCTTCGTCGGCGCCGCGGTCAATTTCGGCCTGGCCGCCGCGGTGCGCGGCGCGGGCACGATCGGCACGCCTATCGCCTGGACAGCCGTCGCCTTCGGCATCGGTCTCCTGGTGATCCCCTTCGCCGCGGAAACGCGCGGCGAGCGCCTGCCGGACTGACCGCATGACCCGCTCATGGCGCTCCCAGCAGGACGACCGCGCGGCACGCCTGGCCATCGCCGCACCGCTCGCCCGCGGCAAGCAGGTCGCGGCGGTGGACACGACGGCGCTGCTGGAGGCGCTGATCCGGCCGCACGACCGCGTCTGCCTGGAGGGTGACAACCAGAAGCAGGCCGACCATCTGGCGCAGGCGCTCGCCGCCGCTGACCCGGCACGGCTGCACGATCTGCACATCGTGCAGTCCGGCATCGTGCTTGCCGAGCACCTCGATTTGTTTGCGCGCGGCATCGCCCGCAAGCTCGACTTCTCGTATTCGGGGCCGCAATCGGGCGCCCTCGTGCACGCGCTCAACGCCGGCACCATCGAGCTCGGCGCCATCCACACCTATCTCGAGCTGTTCTCGCGCTACTTCATCGACCTGACGCCGCGCGTGGCCCTGATCGCCGCGGTCAGCGCCGACACTGACGGCAACCTCTATACCGGCCCGAACACCGAAGACACGCCGACCATCGTCGAGGCGACCGCGTTCAAGGACGGGATCGTCGTCGCCCAGGTCAACGAGATCGTGGACCGGGTGCCCCGCGTCGACATCCCCGGCGACCGGGTGGATTTCGTCGTCGAGGCGCCCACGCCCTTTTATGTCGAACCCCTGTTCACCCGCGACCCGGCGAGTGTGACGGAGACGCAAATCCTGATGGCGATGCTGGCCCTGCGCGGGATCTACGCCCCGTATGGCGTGCGCCGGCTCAATCACGGCATCGGCTTCGGCACCGCCGCGATCGAACTGATCCTGCCAACCTATGGCGAATCGCTTGGCCTGCGCGGCAAGGTCGCGACGCATTGGGCGCTCAACCCGCACCCGACGCTGGTTCCCGCGATCGAGAGCGGCTGGGTCGAGCGCATCCATTGCTTCGGCTCCGAGGTCGGCATGGACGGCTACATCGCGGCCCGGCCCGACATCTATTTCACCGGACGCGATGGCTCGCTACGCTCCAATCGCGCCTACTGCCAGGCGGCTGGCCTGTATGCGACCGACATGTTCATCGGCGCGACCCTGCAGATCGACCTCGCCGGCAACAGCTCGACGGTGACGGCGGACCGGATCGCGGGCTTCGGCGGCGCGCCTAACATGGGCGCCGACCCACACGGGCGGCGGCACGTCTCGGAGGCGTGGCTGCGTGCCGGGCAAGAGGCAGGCGACGTGGGCCCGCTCGCGCGCGGCCGCAAGCTCGTCGTGCAGCTGGTGGAAACCGTCGGCGAGAAGCAGGCGCCGGCCTTCGTCGAGCGGCTCGATAGCCTGGACCTGGCGGAGCGGCTCGGCCTGGAGCTAGCGCCCGTGATGATCTACGGCGACGACGTCACTCATATCGTGACCGAGGAGGGCATCGCCAACCTGCTGCTCTGCCGCGGCGCCGACGAGCGTGAGCAGGCGATCCGCGGCGTCGCGGGATACACCGAGGTGGGGCGCAAGCGGGACCGCGCGGCGGTCGCGGCCCTGCGGGAGCGGGGCGTGATACGCCGGCCGGAGGATCTCGGCATCGACCCGCTGGACGCGACGCGGCAGCTGCTGGCGGCGCGCTCGATCAAGGACCTGGTGCGTTGGTCGGGTGGGCTCTATTGGCCGCCGCCGCGGTTCCGCAACTGGTGAGGGAGAGTCTCGACGATGGAGACGTACGAATTCGGCCACGAGGCAACGTCCCGGCTGCCCGGCACACGGACGAGCGCCATCGCCGGCGTGGTCGCGTCCGGCAATCTCGAAGTGCTGCTTGAGCGGATTGCCGACGGCGCGCGCTGCGAGATCACGGTGGTGACGCCGGTGAGCGGCTTTGAGCCAATGTGGCAGGCGGTGGTGCAAGACTTCGTGGAGCGGCACGCGCCGGGCGGCCTGCGCATCTCGATCAACGATGGCGGCGCGCGGCCGGATACCGTCTCGCTCCGCCTCGCGCAGGGCGTGCGGCTGATGACGACGCCATGAGCGCCGCGGCCGAGGCGTCCTGGTGGGAGGCGTCCGCGCGCGAGCGGCTTGCGGGGCTGCTCGATGCGGCGAGCTTCGCCGAGTTCCTGCCGCCGGAGGCGCGCGCGAGCAGCCCGCATCTCGCTTGCTTCAACCTGCCCGCCGCGTTCGACGACGGGGTGGTGGTCGGGCACGGACGCCTCGACGGCCGCCCGGTGCTGGTCGCGGCACAGGAAGGCCGCTTCATGGGTGGCACGTTCGGCGAGGTGCACGGCGCCAAGCTCACCGGCCTGCTGCGCGCGGCGCGCGGCGGCGACCGGCCGGTGCTGCTGCTGCTCGACACCGGCGGCGTGCGGCTGCAGGAGGCCAATGCCGGCGAGATCGCGGTCTCGGAGCTGATCCGCACCATCGTCGAGGCGCGCATCTCGGGCGTGCCGGTGATGGCCCTGCTCGGCGGCCGCGCCGGCTGCTTCGGCGGCGGCGGCATCATCGCCGCGACCTGCTCGCATATCGTGGTGTCCGAGCAGGGTCGGATCGGCGTCACCGGCCCGGAAGTGATCGAGACCAACGCGGGCGTCGAGGAGTTCGACAGCCGCGACCGGCCGCTGGTCTGGCGCGTCACCGGCGGCCGGACGCGGGCGCTGACCGGCGGGGCGGACGCTTACGTGGACGGCGCCGTGGGCGAGTTCCGCGAGGCGGCTATCGCGGCCCTTGTTTCCGCGTTGCCTCCACTCAGCCGCGCCACATTGGAAGCCGAACAGGCCCGGCTCGCCGGCCGCCGGGAGCGGCTCCGCGGCTGCCGGGACGCGACCGAGATCTGGGCGCGACAGGGGCTTGAAACAATGCCGATGGCGGACCTTGCCGACGCCGATTTCCGGCACCTGCTGGCCCAGGCGGAGCGGCCGCATGACTCGCGATGAGCTGGTCGCGCGGCTGTTTCCGCACGGCGCGCGGCTCGCCGTCGCAGGCGGCGTGCTGACCGGCACGGGTGCCTATGCGCCGGGCCGCGAGGCGGTGGTGCTGGGCGCGGTGGACGGGGTTCCGCTCGGCGGCGCGGCGGCGCTCGCCCTTGCCGGCGCGGTGCTGGAGGCGGGCCGGCAAAAACAGCGTCCGCCGATCGTCATGCTGGTCGATGCCGGCAGCCAAGCGATGCGACGCGAGGAGGAACTGCTCGGCCTGAACGAGCATCTCGCGCATTTGGCAAAATGCCTGCTGCTCGCCGCCGCCGAGGGGCAGCGTACGGTCGGCGTGCTCTACGGACGCGCGGCGGCGGGTGCCTTGATCGCGACCGCGCTCGCCTGCGACACTCTGGTGGCGCTGCCCGAGGCGTCGCCCGCGGTGATGGACCTGCCCTCGATCGCGCGGGTCACCAAGCTCGACCCGGCGATGCTGGAGCGCATGGCGTCAGAGACACCGATCTTCGCGCCCGGGCTTGCGCCGCTCGTCGCGACCGGCGCGATCGACGCGGTATGGGACCCGGACGCCAACCTCGCGGCCCTGCTCAGGGCGGTGCTGGACACGCCGCCTGGGCCGGACAGACGAGCTTCGCGCGGCACCCGACACGGCGGACGGACGCTCGCGGCGGCAATTGCCACGCGGGTCGAAGCCGCCGCCCGCGACGGCTGAGACGTGACGCCGGCGCGACATGATCTGCTCTGGGTGACGCCGGACGCCTGGGCGGCGCTGTTGTCCAGCCGCCTCGACCTCGCGGCTGAGCCCACAATCGCCTCATGGGTCCCCGACGGCCGGCCGCTGGTCGCCCGCGCCTCCCCGTCGGCGGATGCGCCCGCCACGATTGCCGCCGGCCTGCCGCTGCCGGGGCGTCGCCGGATCGCGTTGAGCCTGCCAGCGGCCGCCCTGGTGCGCCGCGCATCGCCGCCGCCGCTTGCCGAGGCGATGGACCAGGCGCCGGCTGCCTGGCGGCCGGTCTGCACCACCCTCGTCGCCGACGCCGCACCGCGCGTGTTCGGCGCGCTGCTGTGGCAGCATGTGACCGGCCTGCCCTATCTGCACCCGGGCTCCGACCTCGACCTGCTCTGGCTGGAGCCCACGGATCCGGACGCTGTGGTCCGCTCACTCCTGGGCGTCGCCGCTTCGGCCCCGATGACGATCGACGGCGAGATCGTGCTGCGCGGGTTCGGCGTCCAGTGGCGGGAGTTCGCCTCCGGGGCCGAGACCGTGCTCGCGAAATCGCTCGACGGCGCCCGCCTGCTGCCGCGCCGCGCGTTGTTACGCGCATGAGCGCGGTGGTGATGCGCAAAGGCCTCGCCCCGGCACGCATCGGCGCGCTCGCTGAGGCGGCGCTGCTCGACGAGCTCGACACCTGGCCGAAGCCCGGCCTGGTCACACCGCGCGATCGCGGGAGCCATGTAGACATGGACCATGCGCTGCTCGCCGCTTCGGCGCGCGTGCTGCGGCCGTTCTTCGCGTCGCTGGCCGAGGCAGGCGCCGCCGGGGCGGGGCTCGATGCACTGCGCCGAATCGGGCGCGCGGCGGAGGCCGCGATGCTGGCCGCGACAGACGGGGTGAACACGCACCGCGGCGCGATCTTCAGCATCGGCCTGCTGACGGCCGCAGCCGGTAGCGGGCGCGGACATCCAGCGCCAGGCGGGCTCGGCACCGTGGTCCGCCGGCTGTGGGGCCCGGCACTGCTCGCAGCACCTGCGCCGCGGGGCACGCACGGCGCTGGGGCAAGGCGGCGGCACGGCGCGGCCGGCGCGCTGATCGAGGCCGCGCACGGCTTCTCGTCAATCTATCAAGTCGGCCTGCCGGCGCTCCGCGACGCGCGCGAGGCGGGCAAGGTCGCCGCCCGGGTGCAGGCCTGCTTCGCGCTGATCGCGACCATAGAGGACACCAACCTGCTGCATCGCGGCGGCGCCGAGGGGCTCGCCTACGCGAGAGGCGCGGCTGCCTCGTTCCTCGCCGCCGGCGGCGTGCGCGCCCCGGGCTGGCTCGCCCGCGCCGAGGCGGTCCATGCCGATTTCGTCGCCCGGCGCTTGAGCCCCGGCGGCAGCGCCGATCTGCTGGCCGCAACGCTGTTCGTCGATCGGATGGAATGCGCATGAGCGCGCTGGCACTGCTCTGCTCGGGCCAAGGCGGCCAGCATGCGGCGATGTTCGCGCTGACCGAATCGGCCCCCGCGGCAGCACCGGTGTTCGAGGCCGCCGCCGCTTTGCTCGGCGCCGACCCGCGCAATCTCGCAAGCAGCGGGCGCGGGCTGCACGACAACCGGACCGCGCAGATCCTGTGCTGCACCGGGGCGCTCGCCCTCGCCGCGGCACTGTCCGGCTCCATCCGCGATGCGCGGATCGTGGCGGGCTACAGCGTCGGCGAACTCGCAGCCTGGGGGATCGCCGGGCTGCTGACGCCGGCGCAGGTGCTCACGCTCGCCGCCGCGCGCGCCGGGGCGATGGACCAGGCGGCCGCGGCGGCCCCGGGCGGGTTGCTCGCCATACGCGGCCTGCCCCGCGCCGCGGCCGATGCGCTGGCGGCGACGCACGGTGCCCACCTCGCCATCCGTGTGGCCGATGACCACGCGGTGTATGGCGGCGCATCCGAGCCGCTTGTTGCGTTGGCGGCCGCGGTCGGGCCGGCTGGCGGCGTCGCACAGCGCCTGCCGGTCGCGATCGCGGCGCATACCAAGCTGATGGCGCCGGCGGCGGCGGCGTTCGGCCACGCGCTGGCCTCCCTCCCTTTGCCGGCACGTCCGCCCGGGCCGGCAAGGCTGCTGAGCGGCATCGACGGTGCCGCGGTGCTCTCGACTGCCGCCGGGCGCGACAAACTCGCTGCCCAGGTCGCACACACCGTGGACTGGCAGGCCTGCCTCGAATCGTGTGCCGCCGCGCGGGTGGACAGGGTGCTCGAACTCGGGCCCGGCCACGCACTGGCAGCAATGGCGTCCGCGGCATTGCCGCGGGCGCAGACCCGGGCCGCCGAGGCGTTCCGTACGCTGGTTGGATTGCAGGACTGGCTCGATGGTTGATCGACAATGTTCGCCACGCCGAGGGAGCACACAGGAGGAAACTCGGCCTAACCGGGCGTTCCGTCATCCGCCGCGACGGCGACCAGTTGGGCGATGAGGATCCGTAGCTGGGCCTTGTCCATCTTGCCAACTCGCGTGAGCGGGAAGCTGTCGATGACCTCGACCCGCTCGGGAAGCTTGAACTTGGCAATGCCCTTTTGCAGGAGGAACTCTCCCGCGCTCTGCACGGTCGGCGCGCGTCGCCCTTCTTGCACGATCAGGAATGCGCACGCCTTTTCGCCGAACATCCTGTCCGGCATCGCAACGACGCGGCAGTCCATGATTTCGGGTTGTTGAGCGATCAATCCCTCAATCTCCTCGGCGCCAATCTTCTCGCCGCCTCGGTTGATGTTGTCCTTGATCCGCCCTTCAAAACCGTCTTCAGCTTTGCCCGCAAGACTGCCGAGATCACCACCGAGGCAGCAACCGATGGCCTCTATGTCGTGCGCACCAGCCTGCCTGCCGAAGCGCTCGATGACGAGGCGACGGTACGCAGCTACAAATCCCTCGCTCGCGTCGAGCGGGCCTTCCGCTGCATCAAGACGGTCGATCTCCAAATCCGCCCAGTGCATCACTGGCTTGCTCATCGGGTGCGCGCATGTCTTTCTCTGCATGCGGGCCTACTATGTCGAATGGCACATGCGGCAGCGGCATCAACCCTCTCTGGCGATCGTCACGCAAAGCCCGTCCAGGACCGGCTCGAACGGGATCTGGCATGACAGGCGCGACGTGGGCGTACGCTCGTCCGAGCTCTCCAGCAAGTCATGCTCATCCTCGCCCGGCAGTCCGACCTGTTCGAAGTGGTCAGGATGAACGATAACATGGCAGGTTGCGCAGGAGCAGCTTCCACCGCATAGCGCCTGCAAATCGTCGAAACCGGCCTTTCGAATATTTTCCATGACGGAAAGGCCGGTAGTCGCCTCAACGATGCGGGTTTCACCATTGGTGTTGGTGACAGTCAGGGAAGCCACGGATTGTTCCTTACCTTAATGCACGGGCCTGCGTTCAGGCCCGCGAGCGAAGCTCGAACGGCAGACTCGTGAACCCGAATAGCCCGCGGTTGGCATGGACTTCCGGCGTTCCTGCTTCCAGGATCTCGCATTGTTCAATCAGTGCCTCAAGCATGACCTCCATTTCCATCTTCGCAAGGTGCATGCCGCCGCATAGATGCGGCCCGCTGCCCCAGGCGAGCTGCGCCCGTGCGTCGCGCGTGACATCGAAACGGTCGGGATCCTCGAAGCGCCGCTCGTCTCGATTCGCGCACGCGTACATGATCATCAGGCGCGACCCCGCTGGAATAACCTCGCCACCAACCCGATAGTTGGCCTTGGCCAGCCGCGAGAACCAGCGGACGACTGAGCTGTGCCGCACGCCCTCAATCACAGCACTTGTTATTAGCGACGGATCATTGCGCAGCAGCCGCCACTGTTCGGGGTTGCGCGCGAGATTATGCAGAAGATGGCCCTTTGCGAGGATCGTGGTATCCAGGCTGGGAATGACATAGGCGCTGAGCGCCCCGCGCGCCTCCGCCTCGCTCAGTTTTCCCGAGGCGATCGCGCCTTCCAGCGTCCGCGCCCAACTGCCCTCCCGAATATCCGTCCATTCCAGACCCAGCAGGTAGGTGCGCCATCCGGCCAGCAGCTCGAAATCGCGGTCGGACCCATCCCGCCTCGGTCCCAAGGCGTTGAAGGTCGCGGCTGCCCAGTCCAGCATGGCCGCGCGCCCCTCCTCTGGCAGGCCAACCAAAGCGCTGATCGCGGCCAGGGGTAGCAAGCGGGCGATTTCGGCGACGGCATCGAATGGTCCGCGATCGACCAGCGCGCTGATACGCTCCGCAATCAATGTCTTCAGCAACGCCCGGTGCTGCTTCAACTGCGCCGGCAGCAACGGCCTGATGACCTCTGCGCGCAGCCGGCGGTGCTGATCGCCGTCGGACTGCAGCAGGTTGGGCATGCCGGGCTGGTTGAATTCCGGGCTGAAGCCGACTCCGCCCGAGCAATAAAGGATATCGGAGGCTTGCAGCGCATCGCGCACGTCATCGAACCGGGGCAAGGCGAAGACATCGGGGTCGCGCAGGCGAACAACCGGCCCCAGGTCACGCATGGCGCGATAATGACCGAACGGCTCTCGCAATGCCGTCGGCGAGAACAGGTCGGTTTCGTAAATCGGAGTCTCGGAATGCTGCGGCATGGCTGTGTTCTCCTCGCTTTTCATCTCGTTCGGCTCAGAATTTCCGAGGCGCGTCAGGGCTCGCCTGACACTGCCTGCAAATATCGCGCACATGGGTCGCGGGTACGTAACGGTCCAGGCTGCCGCGACCAGGACTTGCGCATGGATGCCGACCGCCGATCAGGCCGAAGCGGGTCATGTCGAGCACGCGGGTGCGGTGCCCGCGTATCTGCCCAAGTCAGCTTCATCGCCGGGACCAGACACCGAGCACGGGTCCCAGACCGTCATACGCTAACCGGGCGTTCCGGCATCCGCCTTGGCGGCGACCAGCCGGGCAATGAGGATCCTTAGCTGGGCCTTGTCCACCTTGCCAACCCGCGTGAGCGGGAAGCTGTCGATGACCTCGACCCGCTCGGGAAGCTTGAACTTGGCAATGCCCTTTTGCAGGAGGAACTCTCCCAGGCTCTGCACGGTCGGCGCGCGTCGCCCTTCGTGCACGATCAGGAATGCGCACGCCTTTTCGCCGAACATCCTGTCCGGCATCGCGACGACGCGGCAGTCCATGACGTCAGGATGCTGAGCGATCAATCCCTCAATCTCCTCGGCGCCGATCTTCTCGCCGCCTCGGTTGATGTTGTCCTTGATCCGCCCTTCGAACGAGTAGCAGACCAATCCGTCCAGCCGGTGCGCCTGCATGAGGTCGCCAGAGCGGAAGAACCCGTCCGTGGTGAAGGAAGCGGCCGTGGTTGCGGGATCGTTATAGTAGCCGGTGAGCGTGCTCGGACCACGGAAGCAAAGCTCGCCGATGTCGCCGAACGCCACCTCCGTCTCCTCCCCCGGAACCAGCAAACGCACCGCGTCGCCCGGCGAGACGGGATGGCCGACAGTGCGATGGCGGAGGGCCGCGGAGGAATTCGGCGACGCGGCGAACACCATGCCCTCGGTCATCCCGAACATCTGGCCGACGGGCACGCCGACATGCGCCTCGACCGCATCGGCCCGGGTCAGCGAAAAGAATTGTTTCAGCGTGCTGATGTCGTAGCGTCGAAGGTCATTCACCTCGAGCAGCTTGGCCGCGACCGGTCCGATGCTGCCGCTGAACGTCACCCGGTGCTCACCGATCAGATGGAGCATTTCCACGACGTCCAGCCGCGGCTGCAGCACGAGTGTCCGCCCCTCCAGCCCCACAGGAAGGACCGCGAACAGCGTCCCCGCGTTATGCACGAGCGGCAGGCCCCAGAGCGTGATGTCGTCAGCCGTCAGGCCGTATCTGGCCGAGAGCTGGATGGTCGCTCCAAGGTATTCGCCGTGCATCCTTGGAATGATCTTCGGCAGGCTCGTCGAGCCGCCCGAAAGCTGGAACACGGCCACGTCGCAGGCGCCAGCCTCGACACAAGCGGTCCTGGCGCGGGCGTCGCGGGCGTCGAACGCTGACGCCATCGCCTCGAGCGACGTGGCGTCCCCATGCTCGCCCCCCACGGCAATCACGTGCCGCAACCCCGGGCACGCCGACGCGAGTTCCACTGCGAAACCGACCTGGTCGAAGCGGGCGGCCATATCGGTCTGGGCGAAGATGGCTTTCGCCGACGTTGCCTCGGCAAAGTGCCGCATCTCGGCCAAGCGGTATTGCGGCAGCGTGCAGACCGGCACGACACCAGCCTTCATGCAGCCGTAGAACGCGGTGAAGTAGGCCGTGCTGGTGCCCAGCTGAAACAACACACGGTCGCCTGGTGCCAAGCCAGTCTCGAGCAGGCTCGCGGCGACCGACTCGGTCCTGGCGTCCAGCTCAGCAAAACTCGCCGGACCCTCCAGGCCAACTATGGCGACCTTGGCGGGCATCGCCGCTGCCGTGAGTCGCAAGCTCTCGCCGATCGTCAGGTCGAGCCAGTTGCCAAGGTCGAGCTGCCTGCGGGCGTAATCGCGGGCGTGATAGGGGCTGCCCGGTATCGGGTAGCGCGCTGTCGGCTCGACCGCGCTTGCCTTTTCAGCCGCGATCTTCTCCTGGTTTAAAGTCATCGCGTCTCAGGCTCCCCAAGCCCTGCGCCGTTGCACCCCGGACTAAACGACATTGGAGCGAGCTGCTTTCGCCAGCTGTGGCCGTATCGCCCCCGGGACTGCCGACTCGCGCAGACGGGTGTCGCCGAAGCGGCGGACGCACAGGATTGCAAGGAGGATCGCCGCCAAGGCACCGATCGCAAGTGCTGCCGCCGGAGCGAACAATAATTGCTGCATCGGCAGATGGAGCGCGAGCAAGGCGCCGCCGACGAGAGGGGCGGCAAGCGAGCCGACGCGCCCCATGGCCTGCGCCCAGCCGGTCCCGAGGGCGCGTACCGGCGTGGGATAGATCATGCCCAACGCCGCGCCCATGTTGAAGTTGATCCCGGTGACGCAGAAGCCAGCGCCGGCGATGATGGCGGCAAACGCGAACGGCGGTATGGCCGGCGTGCCGATCGCCGCCACGAGCGGCACGCCGGCGAGGAACAGCACGATCATCGGGATGACGCCCAGGCGGTCCACGATGAAGGTCAGGCAAACACCCCCGGCCAAGCCGCCAATGGAAAACAACGACGCATTGATCGCGGCATGCGCGGTGCTGGATCCCGTTGACTGGAGCAGGGTCGGCAGCCAGCTCAGGGAGAAGAAGTTCGCCATCTGGTTCGCCGCGAGCGCCAGCCACAGCAGCGGGGTGATCGCGGCCAGCCCTCCGGCGAACAACCCCTTCGGCGAGCCGCTTGCGATAGCCTGGACGCGCCGCGCCGGCGCGAAGCGCGTTGAGGCACCAACCGGAAGATCGGGCCGAATGGCGAGGACCCGTCGTCTGACCTCGCCATCGCGGTCACCGCGTTGGGCGAGGTATTTGATCGACTCCGGCAGCACGAAGGTGACCACGGCAGCGACGCCGAGCGGCAACAGCCCACCCACCAGCAGCAGCACGGGCCAGCCGAAACGCGGGATGAGAGCCGCCGCCACCAGCCCGGGGATGGAGATGCCGGCCGGCACGCCGAAATTGACGATTACGATGAACCTGCCGCGCAGGCGTTTCGGCGCGATCTCGGCGGTTAGCGCAATCACGTTCGGGAAGACGCCGCCCAGCCCGAGGCCGGTCAGGAATCGCAGTACGGTGAACTGTGGCAGTGTGCGGGCTGCCATCGTCACGAGCGTGACGCCGCCAACAATGCACAAACCAATTACAATCGCCCTCTTTCGACCCACCCGGTCGCCCACGTAGCCGAGTAGCGGCCCCCCGAACAACAGACCGATGATGCCGGCGGAGAAGACGGAGGTCAGCCCTGCACGCGCGACGTGCCAATGCTTGACGAGCTCTGGAGCGACGTAGCCGATCGCGGACAGGTCAAAGCCGTCAGCCAACATGGCGAGCGTGGTGACCACCAGGAAGACGATCGTCGCTGGCCTGACCTTCTGGCCGTCGATGAGCGTGTCCAAATCCAAGGCGGGTGTCTCGTCCATTGCTTATCTTCTCCCAGCGCCCGCCGTTGTTTTTATGCTTGCGGGACGACTTTGGACATTCATCCGTGGTGCCCGCGCCGGTCGGAATAGCCTCGCCTTACCAAAACAGCTTGGCCGCGCCCGACGTATATGTCAACATCCTGACAACTATGACGATGAGCGAATTTGGTCATGCGGGAGCCTGGATGTGCGCATAGCGGTGATAGGAGGCGGACCAGCAGGGCTGCTTTTCGCGAAATTGGCGAAGCAAGCCGAGTCGGCTCACGAGGTGGACGTATTCGAGCAGAACCCGGCGGACGCGACCTACGGTTTCGGCGTGGTGCTCGCGGACGTGGCCCTTGCAATACTGGACGGCGTCGATCGCGAATTGCGTGAGGGGATTTCCGAGCACGCCGAGTTCCAGGACCGCATCACCATCGTGCAAAAGAGCGTTCCGATCGAGCTGAAAGGGAACGGCTTCCTCGGCATCGGGCGCGTGAAGCTGCTGCAGCTGATGCAGCAAAGCGCTCGGGAGGCAGGCGTGCGGCTGCATTTCGAATCGCCGGTCAGGACCCTCTCAGAGCTGCACGGGTACGACATGATCGTTGGGGCGGACGGGGTCAACAGCACCGTCCGCACGTCGCTGAACCAGCATTTCCAGGCGACGAAGGAGCCGCGGTTGAACAAGTGGGTGTGGTATGCCACGCCCAAGCGGCTCACCTCCGTCGGCCTGGTCTTCCAGGATACCGAATTCGGCACGTTCATAGCGCACAGCTACCGCTTCTCTCCCGAGCTTGGCACGTTCGTGATCGAGTGCAGCGAGGACAGCTGGCGCAGAGCCGGTCTCGACCGTGTGGGCGACGAGGAGAGCCGGGCGATCTGCGGAGACATCTTCCGGGACTTCCTGGGCGGTGCCGCGCTCGTCTCCAATCGGTCGCTCTGGTTCAACCCCGAATTCGTCACCAGCCGCCGCTGGCACACCGGGAACATCGTGCTGATTGGCGATGCGCTGAAGACCGTCCATCCTTCGATCGGCTCGGGGACGAGGATGGCGCTGCAGGACGCGATCGGGCTCGCCACGGCGCTGCGGGCGCACGGCGGCGACGTTGATGCCACGTTCGCGATGTTCGAGCGGGACCGCAGGCACGGTGCTGATTCGTTCCAAAGTGCGGCGATGAAGAGCATCCTCTGGTATGAGACGGTCGATGAGCGGATGCACCTCGACCCGATCGCCTTCGCCTACGACTTCATGATGCGGACGGGGCGGATCAGCAACGAGCGGCTGCGGCGGCTTGATCCGGATTTCGCTGATCTCGCCGAACAGCAACGCCTCGTCTCGCCGGCTTAGTGTCCGGCGAAAGCGATTAGCTGGAAGAGGGCGGAGGGAAGGGGCCGATGGCAAGATTGTCGAACCGGGTCGTCATCGTGACGGGCGGCGCTCAGGGTATCGGTGCGGCCTATGCCAAGGCGCTGGCCACCGAGGGCGCACGTGTCAGTGTGTGCGACCTCCAGCCGCCCGACGCCACCGTCATGGCGATCAAGGACGCCGGCGGCGATGCGATCGGCAGCATCTGCGACGTCACGAACCAGCAAGCCGCCGGCCGCCTCGCGCAGGAAACCGTTGAGCGGTTCGGGACGATCGACGGGCTGGTCAACAATGCGGCGCTGTTCGCCGCATTGCGCCCGAAGCGGTTCGAGGAGATCGCCTCGGACGAGTTCGACCGGGTGCTCCAGGTCAATGTCCGCGGCACCTTCGAGTGCATCAAGGCCGTCCTGCCCGTGATGCGCCGCCAGCATTACGGCAAGATCGTCAACATCGCATCGGGCACCGTGTTCAAGGGCACGCCGATGATGCTGCACTACGTGTCCTCCAAGGGGGCGGTGATCGCGCTCACCCGTGCCATCGCGCGGGAGCTTGGACAAGACGGCATATGCGTCAACTGCGTGGCACCCGGCCTGACCCTGAGCGAGGGCATCAAGAACAGCGAGGACTATCCGCAGGAGATGGTCCGAGCCACGGTTCTGTCGCGCTGCCTGGTCCGCGACCAAACGCCGGAGGACCTGACGGGAGTCGTCGGATTCCTGCTGTCGTCCGAGAGCGACTTCATGACGGGTCAGACCATCGTCGTTGACGGCGGCTCCGTCATGCACTGACGCGCCTGAGCATTCGGCCTAGAGCGATTTGCGCGCCGACTGGCGCGCAGTAGCGCTCTGACACACTGATATTCGGGCAAATTTATCCGATCAGGTGTTTCCACCTGATCGGATTTTGCCCTGGGAGCCGGGGTCGAACCGTGGGAACAGGGCCGCCGCGTTCCCGCCGGCGACAGCTGCATGCACGCCCTCGGCCAAGCCGAGTTCGTTGAGCTGCCTGACGCTGTGCGCCACTGGAAAGTAGCTGTAGTCGCTGCCGAAGAGCAGATGGCTCGCCGGCGCGATCCGCCGCAGGAGCGCGAACATCTCCGGCGCGTAGGCCTGGGCGCAATCGAAGTAGAGCCGCGCGAACGCCGCGTGGACGCCGCCGGGGAACGTCCGCTCGAGCGTGTCCGGGCCAACCGTATCCCATCCTTCGAACCCGGCGATCCGGCCGAGCAATGCGGGCATGATCCCGCCGCCGTGGCAGAATATGAAGCGGATATCCTTAAATTGCCGGGTCACCCCCGTCGCGAGCAGGCCCAGGATGGTCCGCCCCGTATTGGTCGGGAACTCGAGCCACGCCGGCGAGATCAGATCTCCGCCGTAGGCATGGCCCAGGTCCAGGCAGCGTGCCGTCGAGTATGGATGGAAGAAGACGACCGCCTTACGGCGGTTCATCTCCTCGTACAAGGGCAAAAACCGCTCGTCGCTGAGCCAGGTGTCCCCGTCGTTCGTGGGCAGACCGATCCCGTCTGCATGAAGGACATCGTAGGCGTAGGCAAACTCGGCGAGGGCGGCGTCAACGTCCCGAAGCGGGAGCGACGCGAACACTCCAAGGCGTCCCGGGTGATCCAGGCAGATACGCGTCGCCCACTCGTTCCACCTGCGGGCCTGCGAGCAGCCGTCGTCACTGCCGGTGCAGCGGACCGGCGGCAAGCTGCCGATGGCCGCGGTGATCCCGTTCCGATCCAGCTCGTCGAGCGTCATCTCAACCGACCAGCGGCGGCCCTCATTGTCCTTCGAGGTCGGATAGAAGTGGTGGTGAATGTCTATCGAGGTCATCGACTACGTGGAGCCTTGCGTCCTGGTTCGCGCCTACTTCGAGAGCTAAAGCAAAGGCGTCTGTATTTCAACAGGTTCGTCGAACAATCAGAACGCCCTCTTGCGCTGGCAAGGCGGCGACATTAGCGTCGAGGTTCCAACAAATCCGACGGGACCACTCGGTGGCAGATCAGCCGACAGCAGGGTTTCGCAACGCCGGTTGGACGATGCAAGGTTTGCCGGAAGGCACCCGGGTGTCCGTCCAGCCGCTTCGGACAGGCGATGGTGCGGCAGTCAATGGTTTCCTCTACAGCCGCGATCGATCCGACACCGTGTTGTGCATCATGCACCCGCGGGAGTTTTTGGCCACGCACTATCTCATCCCCGAGATCCTGGCCGCGGGACGCTCGGTCTTCACGCAGACGTCGCGGTCGGTTGGCTCCGACCTCCGACTTGAGCATGAGACGGCGCTCCTGGACGTTGCCGCCGGCGTCTCGTTCCTGCGTGATGCGGGCTTCAGGCGGGTGATCCTCGTCGGCAACTCCGGCGGTGCCAGCCTGTATGGCTTCTATAATGAGCAATCGCTGCTGGCACCTGACGACCGTCTCGAACGCACGCCGAGCGGGCGCCCGACAAGGCTGCGGGACGCACGGATGCCGGCCGTGGACGGCATGGTCTTCGTCGCTCCCCATCCCGGACAGGGCGTCGTCCTCCAGAACTGCATCGACCCGGCGGTGGCGGATGAGCGCGATCCTTTGGCGACGATCCCTGAGCTCGACTTCCTGGACCGCCGAAATGGATTCAAGGAAGGCAGTTCCCGATACGAGCCCGACTTCATCGACCGCTATCGCGCGGCCCAGACGGACAGGGTTGCCCGGCTGGATACAACGGCACGAGACCTCATCAAGGCGCGGGTCGCCGCACGCAAGCGGTTCAAGGAAGGCGGCACGCGTGGCGACCGGATCGCGGGTGCCTACGCGCCCGCGATGATCGTGTGGCGGACCGATGCTGACCTGCGTTGCTGGGACCTCTCGATCGATCCGTCGGACCGTACGGTCGGGTCGGTGTGGAGCAAGGACCCATTCACCACCAATTTCGGCGTGGTCGGGTTCGGCCGGTTCTGCACGCCCGAGGCCTGGCTCTCCACATGGTCAGGCCTGTCCTCGCGCGCCAACCTCGCTCGGACCGCCGTCAGCGTGCAACAGCCATGCCTGTTCATCGAGTACACCGGCGACAGCGTCGTGTTCCCGGCCGATGCCGAACGCATCTACGCCGCCATCCCCTCAACCGGTAAGCAGCGGTTCAGGTTTCGCGGCGACCACCATGGCCAGGCGCTTGCGCCCGGGGAGCCGCCCGGGAGGGAACTCGCCGGCAATGCGGTCCGGGACTGGCTGGCACAGCATTTTGCGTAACGCCGCGGCCCGTTGCGGCGCACGCAAGCCGCCTTGTTCCACGGTCACGCCTGCCCTACGCATGCAGGGCCGATCGACGGCGGACAGGATTATCCAGGTGGTAGATGCCAGCCCAGCCTAGGACGAGGCGCACCCCGCGCAGCCCACCACCAGAGATGCGACGTAGCCGCTCGCTGCCTGCCGAGCGCAACGGTCCGCGTCGGGAAGTGCTCGTGGTCGAAGTGCTGGACAAAGCCGCCGCCTTGTTCGCAACCCGTGGCTTCGCCGCGACCAGTTTGCAGGATATCGCAAACGAGATCGGGCTCAGCCGGACCTCCATCTACTACTACTTCTCCAGCAAGGAAGCGTTGCTTGAGGAACTTCTACGGGGCGTGACGCAGCGGCCGACAACAATCTTCTCCGAGCTGGGTGGCCTGAAAGGGGCAAGCCACTCGGCAAGGCTGACGGAAGCGGCCAGACAGCTTGTCATGTGGGTTACCGACCCGCACACGCACTTTAAACTGCTCGATAACGCCGAGAGCGAACTCCCGAAGAAGCTGGCGGCCGCGCACCGGGACACGAAGCGCCGCGTCCTTCGTGGCATGGTCGATCTGATCCAGGGCGGCATCACGGACGGTGAATTCAGGCCGGTCGACGCCCAGGTCGCCGCGTTCGCCATCCTTGGCATGTGCAACTGGGCCGCTTGGTGGTTCTCTCCATCCGGCAAGCTGAGCCGCAAAGAGGTCGCCGATCAGATCGCGGCGCTCGCCCTGGCCACGGTCCAGAAGCCGGCTGGGACCGGAACGGCTCGCGATATGAAGTCGCTGGTGGCATCCATCCGGGAGAACCTCGACCTGATCGACCTCAACCTCTCCACATGACCGGGCGCCAATAACGGGCAAAGTCCGTGCAAGCCGTGCCGAGGAGTCAAATCGGTTCGTTCGTCTCCACCAGCCGGATGACGTCCTTGTTGAAGGTGTCGATCTTTCCGTCCAATCCGCCGGTGAGACAGCCGAACCAGACGGCTTCGCTGAGGCCGGTATCCTGCCGCCTGATGTCGATCGCACCATGGAACTGGACGTATCGGTAGCCGCCGCCGGCCGGGTGGACCACGCAGTTGGGATTTTGCTCAGCCACATGCGCGAGGGCGCTGAACTCCGGCACGTCGAGGACGAAGAAGCCGCTCATGCACCCAATGCGCCCTGGTCTGCGGCATCCTGCTGATGCTGCCGCACCAGGCTCGCCTTGGTCCGCCACAGGCTCTCGATGCCATCCCAGCGGCCAGACTCCTCCAACTCCAGGGCGGCGGCGACGGTCAACTCCGCGTCGATAGCGTCGAGCGGCTCGAGGTCGCGCAAGGACCGGGTGATCTCCAGCGGGTAGCCGTTCGGGTCACGGAAGTAAATCGACTCAAGGATTTCGTGCCGGATCGACTGGCTGACGCGCACGCCCTTTTCCTCAAGGCGCGTCTGCCAGGCCAGCAGTTCCTCCTCGGAGTCAACGCTCCAGGCGGTGTGGTTCGCCATCGCCATGTAGCCGCGGGGAACCCGCATCGTGTCCGGCTGCTGTGTTCCTATGTAGTAAAAGAACGCAATCGTACTGCCACGGCCGCTGTCGAAGAAGAAGTGGATGAAATCGGCATGCTGCTCGTTCTCGCGGCCCCAGCCCTTCGCGGTGATCGCGTGGACCAAGGGCAGCCCGAGAGCGTCCCGATAGAATTCGATCGTCTCACGGAGCTTCCAGGTCGGCCGCGCCGTATGGTCCACACCGCGTAGGACGGGTCCACCAACTGGATCCATTTCCGTCAAAGCTCCGCGCTCTCTGAAGCATCCAGCTCGAATTTCATGATTCGACGCATGTGTCAATGCCTGGACACAAGTGACACCTCAGGAGCGGGGAGTCCGCCTCAGAACGCGATAAAGGGCAGGAAGAAATCGCAGCTGTGCTGCTGCGAGACCGTGCTGTCACTCAGCAGCGACAGCAGGGGGATGTTCTCCGACAGATAGAACGAGGTGGCCGCCTGGCTGGAGTCGTAGCGTGGCCAGGGGAAGTTGCCGCTCCAGTTCGGGTTGCCGGTGTGGACGAAGTTGGACCACAGCGCCACCATCTCGTCCGATAGCAGCCACTGCTGCAGATTCAGCTGTCGCGGAATGCCGTTTACGCTGCCGTGGAAATGCGGGAACAAATATTGCAGATCGCCGGTATGATAGGCGAGCGACTGGAATTGCGGCAGCGGCGGGTAGTAGAATGGCGCCGTCTTGTCGTCGAACTGGTAGGCGTAGAAGGGCACCTGGGTCGAGATCGTCTTGTTGATGTTGAATTGCGGGCAGGCGAAGAATGGCGTGCCGATCGCGTCGGCCGCCAGCTGTGGCGTTGGGAATGCGCTCGTCGGGAAGGCGGCCTGCACCTTGCTCGCGTTGGCGCCGTAATCGGCCTGGGCCAGGGCCGTCACGTCGGCCGCGGTGATCGGCTTACCGCTGAAATAGACCTGCGGCGCGTCGAAGAAGTTTTCCTCGTCGTGCACGAAGCCGCTGATGATCGGCATGTGGTTGAAGGTGCCGCTGCTGAAGCTGGCGTAGATGCCTTGCGCAGGGATGATCGTCCCGTCGGAGATCGTCAGCGGGAGTATTAGCGGACCGTTCGCCTGCGGAGTGCCTTGGACGGCGAGGATCGCCTGGACCGGCTGGCTGCGCAGGCAGGCGGCGACGGCGGGTGTCGCACCTGGGCCGCAGCCTAGCGCCTCCGCGACTCCGGTGCCGATCTGCTCGGCGACCGGCAGAGGCAGCGAATCGAACAGGACGCTCTCGAAGATGGCGCGATTGAACAGCCCCGCGGCCAGTGGCGAGACGACGTTCGAGGCGCTATCATAGGAGCCGGAGGACTGGCCGCCGAGTGCGACCCGAGCGGGATCCCCGCCGAAGGCGGCGATGTTCTTCTGCACCCACTTGAGCACGAGCTGCTGGTCCAGGATGCCGTAATTGGCGAACGGATGCCCCTCGGCATCGAGCGCTGGGTTGGCCAGGAAGCCGAGGAACCCGAGGCGGTAGTTGAAGGTGACGACGATCATCTGACCCTGTGCCGCGAGCTTGGTCGCATCATAGTCGTTGCTCTCGCCGTCGTAGTTGCCGCCGCCGTGGATGAAGACGAGGACCGGCAGCTTATTTGCGGTCTTCAGGTTCGGCGTGAACACGTTGACGTAGAGGCAATCCTCGTTGACGCTGGGGCTTGCGAATACGCCGGTGGTGGTGATCTGGGCGCAGGTCGGACCGAATTGATTGGCCTGACGGAGCTGCGAGAAGGCCGGAAACGGTTGCGGCGGTTGCCAGCGCAGCGGGCCTGTGGGCGGCACCGCGTAGGGAATGCCGAGATATTCGGACACGCCCTTATCGACGATACCCTGGACCGGCCCGGCGGGCGCGTTGACCACCGACGAGGCGGGCAGGCCGGATCGCGGCTGCACTTCCAGCGCCGTTGCGGGGGGCGTTACTGCCACCGTGGCGAGCAGCGCGCCGAAGAGGCCGAGGGCGAATGCGCGTTGCCGGACTGGCCCGCAGGCCGCCACGGATTGTCTCCGATTGGTCACGTTGATCTCCCTATTGACGTTCTCTTTGCGTCTGCTTTGTCGTTATCGACTTCATCCCGGATGCGCAGGCGGAGCAACGAGGGCCTCTTTTCGGCCCGCTCGATGAGCCGGATCCATGCGCGCCCGATAATAACCAAATGAAAGTTGCGTTGGAGATATCGGTTTGCTGCAGTTGATACCGCGACCGCATCGCTGGCCGGCATGCGCCGGCGTGCCACGGCTCCCGTCAGTCAGCCCGGCGGCACCACTGGTCCTGGCAAAGAGCCTGACTGAAACAGGCAGCCGCGTCGCTTCAAGATCTTTCCGGGTCTGATCCCCGGAGCAGCGGCGCCAGCGCCTGGGCAAACTCCGCGGGGTAAGTGAGATAGCCGACGTGGCCGCCCGGGAGGACGTGCAACGGCGCGCCGAGCCGGGCGGCGAATGCGGTGGCGATGTGATGCGGCAGGAGTTCACCGCTGTCCTGCCCGGCGATGAACGCCAGGTTGGCCCTGGGCAGCGCCCCGATATCGAAGGTCGTCGGCGGATACTGGCGGAGTTCGTGTTCAAACCAATAATCGAAATCGCGCGCTGTCTGCGCGGCATCCCCGTGCTCGGCGGCGGCGGCGAGGGTGCGCCGGTCGGAGGCTGACATCATGGCCACCAGGAACTTGCCGATCGCCGGCCGCAGACCGTCGGCATAATAGAGGTCATACGTGTCCTGCAGGGACGCCACCTCACGCTCGCGCTCGGCGTCCGCCAGCAGCGACAAGGCCGGTGGCTCATGCGCCAGCAGCAGGCGCACCGACTCCGCATGCCGGGTCAGCACCTGGAGTGCCACGATGGCGCCTGAGCTGCTGCCGAACACCAACGCCGGCCCGGTGCCCTCGTGTGCAATCAGCCTCGCGACGTCGCCCGCATCGGTCTGTAGCCGCACGTCGTAGTCCTGTGGGCCGTCGAGCAGGCTCGCGCCGTAGCCACGACGATCATAGGTCAGCACGCGGAAATGCTGCGACAAATGCTGCGCCAGCGGATGGTAGATCGCACCGGAGCCACGTGCGCCGGCGATCAGCACCAGGAGTGGACCATCGCCGAAAATGCGGTAGTCAAGCATGGCACCGGGAACCGGAAGCGTCGGCATCAGTCTGTCTCCCCGCCGGCTCTCGTCCGGCATTTGCTTCACCCTCTCAAGTTGATTGAGTGCGATAAAGATGCGTTGTTGAGGTCAAGGATGCGCTTCAAACATCCATAGGGAGGCAGCATGAAACTCAATCAGCTACGCGAAGTCGTCTCCATTGCTGAACAGGGTAGCATCCGGGCCGCGGCACGCCAGCTTGCGATTGGTCAGCCGGCGTTGACGCGCAGCCTGGCCGAACTCGAGCGCGAGCTCGGCGCCTCCCTCTTCGAGCGGCGTTCGCGGGGCGTGGTGGCAACGCCATTGGGCCAGTTGTTCCTGCGCCGTGCGGCGTTAATCGTGCACGAAATGCGCCGGGCGCGCGAAGAGGTGGAGCAATTCGGCGGCTCGACCACCGGGACTGTCACCGCCGGGCTGTCCATCGCCACGCACCTGGCGCTGCTGCCGGGCGCCCTGCAGCCGTTCACCCGGCGCTTTCCGGATGCCAAGCTGCACATCATCGAGGGGCTCTACCCGACCCTGGAGCCCGGCCTGCGTACGGGCAGCGTTGACTTCTATCTCGGCGTCGATCCAGGCAAGACGGTGGCGCCTGAGCTGACGCGCGAAGTGATCAGCCAGAACAGTCGCACTGTGCTGTGCCGGTTTGGACATCCACTGCAGGCGGCGACGAAACTCGCGGCGCTGACTGAGGTCAGGTGGGCGACGAACTCCATTATGTTGGCGGATGAGGACGAAATCGGCGCGCTCTTCCAGCAGCATCACCTGCCGCCGCCGCGAATCGGGTTGCGCAGCCAGTCGGCACTGACCCTGATGATCTGCCTGCTGAACAGCGACTTCATGGCGATCGTGCCGGTGCAGTGGACCGAGTCCGCGCTCGCCAAGGGTCGGCTGGCAACGGTGTCGGTTCGCGAGGAACTTGCAGCACCCCCGGTGGTGCTGATCAAGCGGGCCGATTTGGTGCTGACGCCCGCCGCGCGATGCTTCCTCGACCTGCTGCAGCGCTCCCGGCTGTATCCACCCGCGCCCTCGGCGATGGCGCCGGGCCGGCGGCGCCTGACCAACCCGGCCGCGGCAGGTCCCACGATCCGCTAGCTCGCGAAGACCGTCGTCAAGCGACGCTGCGCGAAGCGCCAGATGCCGTCGTCGCAATGCCGATAGAGGTCGTCGTATTCGGCGACCAGCAGCGGTACAGGCGGCCCGAGGCCAGGCCCATCAAAGCGATGCAGCGTCAGCAGGACCGTCCCCTGCACCTGCCCTGCCCCGTTGGAAACAAGCCGGATATTGGATTGCACATGCCGCGAGCAGCGCTCGGTCATCGCTGCCCGCTCCGCCGCCCAGCGGGAAATGGCGTCGCGCCCGACCTTGTCCGCACCGATACCGAACAGGCGCGCGTCATCCGTGTAGAGGTCAACGATGCGGTCCGCCTGGCCATGGTCGATCAGCCAGGCGTGCTCGTGAATCAGCGCCTCGATCGCCATGCGGACTGAAGAGTCCAGAGCATCGGCCATGGACGGCATGGTGCGCGCCTCAGATCGGCAGGCCGATGTCCGGGATCACGTCCGGGACGAAGGCGCCGGCCCGGACCGCGGGCTGCAACGTGCTGAACGGCTGGCCTTCCATGTGCGCCTGCCAGACTTTGTCCGGGTCGAAAAAAGTGCCAATCGGGTTGGCGCGGAAATCTTCCGACGTGCGCATGAAATGCGTCGACAGCTTCCAATCGCCGAAATTGTCGCTTTGCAGCTCGACGAAGTTGCCCTCCGGATCCTTGTAGTACATCGAAATGGTCAGGCCGTGATCGAGGCAAAACGCCGGCAGGATGCCTTCCCCCTTCAGCCGCTCGTAGGATGCCATGAGGTCGGCGAAGCTTGGGTACTCGAAGGCACTGTGATGCATGCCGTTATGTCTGACCTTGTCAGGGTCGTCATCCAGGCCGGGCACCGAGAGGAAGGCGACGCGGTGGTTCGCCTCGTCATTGGTGGTCCAGGCATTGTTCGCGTCCCTGAAGTTCACTTCTGCGCCGATCACGGTGCAGTACCAGTCAACGAGTTCGTGCAGCCTGCTGGTCTTGATCGTGACGTGATGAAATACCGGCCTGATAACTTCAGCCATGTTCCCCTCTTGACGCTCTTTGGCGCGCACGCCGGGCGATTGCGGGATATGGGTAGCAGTATGTCTGTGTCCTTGATAGATGGCCGGCTGGAGTGAGCGATCACATCGCAGTATCACCGGCTGCGGGGTTGTGCCTACAGCGATGCCGAAACGGCATCGCACTACGAGACGCGTCATCTTCACGACCGCGCGTCACCAATGCTTGCTCAGTCTGCCCGCGGTCGCGGGTGCAACTGGCGGTCAGCCAGCCAGGAAAGAAGTGACGGGATGAGAACGGTTCCAAGAGGAACAATTGGAGTAGGTGAATGTGCGCCGATGGCGGCTGGCGTGGCGGACGCGCACCTGATTGAGGTCGACCGCAGCTGGGGCGTCGTGGGCGCATCGACGATCGGGCTTACCTTCTCGCTCGGCACCTTGCTGCTCTACACATTCGGGGTCTTCGTGCGTCCCTTGACGGCCGAGTTCGGCTGGACGCGTACGCAACTCTCCGGCGCGCTCGCATTGTCCCAGTACACCTTCGCATTTGCCGCCCCGGTCTGGGGCATGCTGATCGACCGGTTCGGGCCGCGGGCTGTGCTGCTGCCGTCGGTGGTGTGCATGGCGCTCCTGGTGGGCTCGCTCAGCCTGCTCGGCAACCTGTGGGAGTACTACCTCATTTTCATCGCCGCCTCGTTCTGCGCCGGCGGGGCGACCCCGATCGGCTACGCCGCCGTGCTGGTGCGCAGGTTCGAGCGGCGGCTGGGACTGGCACTCGGCCTGGCAATGATGGGTGTTGGCATCGGCGCCGCCGTGTTGCCGCCGCTATCGGCGATGCTGATCCATGATTTCGGCTGGCGTGCGGCCTATGTCGGGCTCGGCATCCTCACCTTCGTCTTCACCGTTCCGGCAGCCCTCATCGCGACGCGGCGCGCGAGCGGCCCGGCGCGGACCGGCATCGCCACCCCGCTCGCGCCCCTGCTGCCCACGCCCATGCCGGTGCTGCCGCTGATCATATCACGGACTTTCATTCTGATATGCGCCATCTTCGTGCTGCTCGGCGCCACGTCGATAGGCACGCTCACCAGCATCGTGCCGATGATGGTCGGCCGCGGCTTCACGCTGCAGGCGGCGGCCAAACTGGCCGGGCTGACCGGGCTGGCCGCGATCTGCGGGCGCGGCGGTATCGGCTGGGTGCTCGACCGCGTGCATCCGCCTTTCGTCGTGGCCGGCATTGCGCTGGCAGCACTCGGCGCCTACCTGCTCGCCGCCTACGGCAGCGGCGGGACGTCCGGCACCGTTATGGCCCTCCTGCTGGGCGCGGTGGTGGGTGCCGAGGTTGATTTCACGGCCTTCTTCATCCGGCGTTATTTCGGCGAGGCCACCTTCAGCCGTTTGTACGGCGTGGCGTTCGGTATTTTCCTGATCGGCGTCGGCACCGGGCCCGTGCTGGCCAGCACCAGCTTCGACCATTTCGGCAGCTACCGGCCCGGTTCGCTGCTGTTCGCGGCCGGCGCGGTTCTCGTCGTGCTCCTCACCTTCGTAATGCCGAGGCCACCCGCCATGAGACGCGCCGGATGATGTGCCCATGACTGAACGCATGCTCGACGCGCTCGTCATCGGCGCTGGCCCGGTCGGACTTTCGCTCGCCATCGAGCTGGGCCATCGCGGCATCACCTGCCTGGTGGTGGAGCGAAACGACCGCGTCGGCTACAGCCCACGCGCCAAGACCACCAACGTACGCACCCGCGAGCACCTGCGTCGGTGGGGCATCGCCGACGCCTTGCGGCAGGCCTCGCCGATCCCACCCGACTACGGCGCCAACGTGGTGTTCGCCACGCGCATGAACGGTCCCTTGCTGGCGCGCTTCGAGAACGCGATGCACGGGCGGCGTGAGCGCAACGAATTATTCTCCGAGGAGGGCCAATGGGTCCCGCAATACACGCTGGAGGAGGTGCTGCGCCGGCATGCCGCCTCGCTGGAGGGCGTGCAGATCGCGTTCGGCTGCGAGCTGAACGGCTTCGAGGCAAGCGAGGACAGTGTCAGCGCGCAGCTGCGCCAAATCGAGACCGGAGAAGCGCGGACCGTGCGCAGCCGCTATCTGATCGGCGCCGACGGCGCGCGCAGCGCGGTGCGCGAGGCGATCGGCGCGCGGATGGAAGGCCACTCGCCGGGCCTGAAGAACTACAGCATCATCTTCCGCGCGCCCGAGCTGGCGTCCCGCCACGGCCACGGCGAGGCGTTCATGTATTGGTTGGTCAACGCCGACGCCCCGGCCTTGCTGGGGCCGATGGATCAGCACGGCTTGTGGTTCTTCATGGCGACGAAGCTCGCCGATGACGTGGATCCGGCGAGCGTGGACCCGGTCGCGCTGATCCGCCGCGGCACCGGTCTGGACGGCCTTGCCATCGAGATCGTGCGCACCGATCCCTGGGTGGCGCACAGCCTGATCGCCGATCGATACGCGCACGGACGCGTGTTTCTCGCCGGCGATGCCTGCCACCTGCACCCGCCCTTCGGGGGCTTTGGCATGAACATGGGGATAGGCGACGCCGTCGATCTCGGCTGGAAACTGGCGGCCACCCTGCAGGGCTGGGGCGGGGGGGACCTGCTCGCCTCCTACCAGGCGGAGCGCCGGCCGGTGCATGAGCGGGTGATCAACGAGGCGATGACCAACTACGCCACCGTCGGCAACCAGCTGGTGCGTCCATCGATGGAAGCCGCCGGGCCGGAAGGCGACGCCGTTCGCGAGCAGGTCGGCGCGCAGATCCGTGCGACAAAGCGCCGCGAGTTCGACACGCTCGGCGTGGTGCTCGGCTACCGGTATGCGGGCTCCCCGATCATCGTGTCGGACGGGACGGTAGCACCACCCGAGGACACCATGCGCTACGTGCCATCCGCGGTACCGGGGTGCCTCGCACCGCATCAATGGCTGCACGACGGCAGCTCACTGTATGATCATTTCGGGGCTGGTTACACGCTGCTGGTCATGCGAGGCGACGGGGCGGAGGCGGACGCGTTTGCCGCCGCCGCTGCCGGGCACGGAATACCGCTGCGCGTGATCGTGCCGGACGACGAGCGACTGGCAAAGCTCTACGAGGCGCGGTTTGCGCTCATCCGCCCGGATCAGCACGTTGCCTGGCGCGGCGCGCAGCTGCCCGAGGACCCGCAATCGTTACTGGACCGCATCACCGGGCAATCAAGTGGCCATGCGCCGCGAGAGGAGTATGCAAGGGCCGCGCGATCGGCGTCCTGACCATAAGCGTTCCGATAGCGCACAGGCTTGAACGCCTGACCGTCTCGATGTCACGCTAGGAAAGTCACGCTGGATCGGCAGCGGCGTCCATTCCATGCTGCGCAAATGGTTTTAATGTAATCAGTAAATTGCGACAGGTATGTCAGACATATCTATTGAGCGCACGTCGACAGAACTTATCGTCTGTCATTGAAAATGTATAATTCGCATTGACTGTGTATCGTCGCAATGGTACTTCATTACCGTAACGGCATAAGCCGAATGGGCTCAGCCCAGCGATCCCGGGGGGAAACCAATGCGACGAACACGTGGAATGATCGCGATATCCGCGGTGCTCGCAGCCAGCGTTCCGGCCGCCGGCCTGGCACAGTCCAGCGAGCGAGGCAGCATCGTCAGCGGTCCGGCAGGATCAAACTCGCTGATCGGCGTATCACCGAACCCGAGCCAGAACACGCCGGGCGAGCAACTGCGCTCCGCCGCCAACGCGCGCGCGCTCCCCACAGTCAATACCGGCCTGTTCCCGGAAATCGGCAACCAACTCCTTGATGACGGCATCGACATTCATGGCGGGCTGCTCGACCATGCCGTCACCAACCCGAGCACCGGCAACATACCGGGCAATACGGAAAACCTGGGCATCTTCCGTCCCGACGTCGACATCGACCTTGGCAAGCTCTTCGGCCTACAAGGTGGCATCTTCCATGCGGCGCTGACCTACTGGTTCAGCAAGAGCGACATACCCGGCATCATCGCACAAACCGGCGGCTCCCTGGACGGCTACCAGACCACGCCGATCCTCGAGGCAAGCACACTGTCCCGCCTGACCTACGAACAATTGCTCATGAATAAAAAGCTCGACGTCGAAGTCGGCAGGGGGAATGTCCACCAGTATTTCTTCATCCCCAACAGCCTCGATCCGTTCACCTACGATGCGCCGTTGATCAACGTGAACGCCGACTTCAACTCATTTCCTTACGCCCTGTGGATGGGCAGAGCGACCTACAAGCTCACGCCGGCCTGGTACCTGCAGGGCGGCATCTTCGAGGACGCCTACGCACGGGTCGTCAAGAATGGCTGGAACTTCGGCACCGAGGGTGCCACCGGCGTGCAGACCATCGGCGAACTGGGCTACCGGACCAACTTCCGAACCGAGGCATATCCGGCCAACCTCGAGGCCGGGTTCGTCTGGAACACACGGCACGGCTACAACAACCTCAAGGGTACCGCCGCCGTCACCACGCGCGCCACCACCGCCGCCGACTACCCTGGCGGTGGCGTGATCGTCTTTCAGGGCGCCAAGGTCGTCGCACGTGGCCCCAACCGGGCCGGCTTGCCGCCGGTCAACTTGCAAATCTACAGTCAGCTCGATGTCGCGGTCGACAAGCCGCAGCCGTTCGACCTGGACGCCGCAGTCGGCGCCAACCTGACCGGCGCGATCCCCTTCCGGCCAGCCGACATACTCGGTCTCCAGGCCCGCTACCTCCGTCTCAGCGCCATCGAGGCCGCATTCGAGACGCGCATCCACACCTTGCTCAACCGCAGACGCTTCGCCGGCACCCAGCAACGTGACGCCTTCCAGTTCGAGGCGTCGTATCAGATCCAGGTGACCCGGTACGCCACCCTTTCGCTCTACGGCCAGTACTACGTCAACCCGGACGACTATTTCGTTCCCTTCTTCAACCGCGTGCCCGGCAACGGCTTCGAGGCAGGCACATTGCTGCGTATCCCGCTCGGCCCGCTCCTCGGAACGAGCGTCAAGCCGTTCTGACTGCAAGCGCGGCCGCCACCGCCTCACCGGAGAGGCGGGGCGGCCCCGCTTGCGCGCCTGCTGTCAGCCTCGCGCATGAAGGCGCCAACCTCCCGGTTGAAGTCAGCAGGATTCATCATCTGCACGAAATGGTTCGGCGAGCGGACCACGATGTGGCGACCGCCGGTCAGCCGGGCGAGCACGTCGGCCGAGGCCTCGAACGCCGGGCTGTAGCCGCCTGTGACGATCAGCACCGGGATGTGCGCGCGGGCCACGGTCTCGATTGCGTGCCGCGTCGCGGTGTCCGAGGCGATCCGGCCCTGTAGCAGCGCGCAGCCGCTTCGCATCGCAAGTCCAGGGTTCTGCTCGAAGCGGGCGGCAGCCGCATTCCCCTCGGCGGCTGAACCGAGCATGTTGATGAAGCCACGGCCGTAATCGGCCGGTGTCTTCGCCGCCATCAGGATCCGCAGCCGCTGTATTCCGCCTTCCCGCACGGCCGGGTTGTCGCGCAGCTCCGGCTCCGCGTTCAGCACGCCGGCCAAGGCCGGCTCGACCAGCACCAGGGAGAGTACCGCCTGCGGCCGCCGGGCCGCAGCCAGCAGCGCTTCCATCCCTCCCCAGGAATGGCCGATCAGGTTGGCCCCGTCGCCGAGCATGCCAGAGATCCAGATGGCGTCCCGCTCCATATCGTCCACGCCGCGGGTCGGGCTCTTGCCGAAGCCCGGACGGTCGACCACCTCGACACGCCAGCCCTGCTCTCCCCATGCCTCCTGTTTGGCGAAGGTGGCCGGGCCGCCGCCGGCACCCCCCTGCACGCCGCCATGGATGATCAGCACGCGCGGCCCGGTCGTGCCCCATCGCGTCACGTGAATCGGCAGCTTGGCCGCTTCGGCGTCGTCGATCTGCGGTGGCATCGGACATTGCGCGATCAACGCGGCACGGTGCTGCGCGATCTCCTGGTGCGTCGGCGCCCCGGGCGGTGTGGGCCGCGCCTCCGTCACGCCGGGCACCAGCAGGTTGGGCACCAGCAACGCCGCAGCCAGCAGGCCACTCCGGATAACGTCAGGCATGTCATTGCTTCCTCCGCCTCGTGCAGCGTCAAGCTGGGTTCAGCCGCAACAGCCGGTCAGCGTTGCCGTGCGCGATCTTCTCGCAATCAACGGGGGAGAGCGGCAGCGCGTCGAGAAAGGCGCGTCCGGCCGCGTTCGGGCTGAACGGATAGTCGACCGAGAACATGACCCGGTCGGCCCCAAAAGCCATCAGCAGGGTCATCAACGGCGGCAGGCTGAAGAAGCCACTGGTGGTCACCCAGACCTGGTCGGTCAGCGTCCGGCTGACGCTGCGGGTCAGCCGCTCGCGCGTCTCGTCGGCGAACACCTGATCACAGCGGGCGAACATGGCGGGCAGCCCCTCGCCCATATGGCCGATGATCAGCTTCAGGCCGCGATGCCGGTCCAGCGCACCCGACAGCACCAGGCGCAGCACGTGGATCGCCGTCTCTGAGTGCCACCCCCAGCCTGCGATCGAGAGCAGCAGACTGGAATGGCCCGGAAGACGATCATAATAGATATGCCGTATTGCAGGTGGCGGCGGCGAAGGATGCAAATAGAGCGGCACGTCGAGTGCCGCAAACCTGGCGAGCAGCGACTCGAAACGAGGGTCGTCGAGGAACAGCTCGCCCGTGGTGCCGTTCACCATGCCGCCGCAAAAGCCAAGCTGGCGGACGCATCGTTCCAACTCGTCCGCGGCCGCATCGGGCGCCGCTGTCGGCAAATGCGCGAACGCGGCATAGCGATCGGGATGCCCGGCCACGATTTCGGCCAGGCGGTCATTGGTGTCCCGCGCGAGGACAACACCGGCTTCGCCCGGCAACAGGTCGGCTCCTGCCTGGGCCACGGACAGCACCTGCATCGTGATCCCGGCCGCATCCATGTCAGCCAGACGCCCGGCGCCGGTATCGGGCAACTCGGCGGCGCGGTCGATCGCCGGGGGGCGATGGCCGCCAGGGGTCAGGCCACGGGCGAGGATCGCCTCCGTGCCGATCCGGGCCGCGATGTCGGGGAAAGTGCAATGCTCCTCAAGAGCAACGACGCGCATGCCTGACCCTCTCTCCCTGTTGCGCGTAGTTAAAGTCAATATTGGTGTCCTGCAACCTTTGGATCCGCGTTGCCTGCCCTGTCGGCAGACGCTCCACGGTGCGGCCGTCAATTACCTTGTGTCGAGATCCAGCGACGTCAGTGCCGCTTCGATCGCCGCGGCCGTGCGTTCAGGCTGGGCATAGATCACGTCATGGAACGCGTCGATCTCGCTGACTGTCCAGTCCGGATCATCGCGCAGACGCGCTGCAATCGCGTAAAGCGGGCTGTGCTTGTAGGCCGTGCACAGAATGTAGTGGCGGCACGGCCAGGTTGGGTTTTCCCGCGTGCTCGTCCAGCGCGCTTGCAAGGTCCCAATCGGCAGCGGCGTATAGGGTGCGTAGCCGCGCACCCCAGGTCCGGCCGGCGTGCGCGGCGATCGCGGCAGTGGCACGGACAATCCGCCATCGTGGTGGTTCGCGTCCGCCTGCTGCCACGCGATGGTCTCCGGCGGCGCCAAGTCCCAGAGCGACTGTCCGTTTGCCGGCAGGAAGGCGTCGAAATACACCATCCCCGCCACCCGGCCCGGCTCGCGGTCGGCCGCTCCGGTGATCACCATGCCACCGTAGGAGTGGCCGATGAGGATGGCGTCGCTCAGCTCCTCGAACGCGAGGAGTCCCGCGATTTCGGCTACGTGGGTCGAAAGCGTGACGCCTTCGGGCCCGACATGGGCGCGTTCGGCAAGGCCGGTCAATGTCGGTGCGTAAACCTCGTGACCCGCCGCGCGCAGCATGCGTGCAGCATCTCGCCAGCACCAGCTTCCGCCCCAGCCGCCGTGAACGAGAACAAGTATTGCCATCTGCCTCTCCCGCCCTCGTTCTACGGCGATAAACGGCACGGCGCCAAACGCCGTTCCCCAACGTTGCTGAGATACTTGTAGCAGTCGGGCGTGTAGCAGTCGGCTGCGGGCCCGGGTTCTTCCAGCAGTCAGACATTGGTTTGACTGGCCCGCTGCGCTCGGCGAGCATGACCGCCGGTGCGCAATCAATCGCAAGAGGCATACGACATGAAGCTGCTCCGAGTTGGGCCGCCTGGCGCCGAAACACCCGCTTTGCTTGCGCCGGATAGTACCATCCGCGACCTGTCGGCGCATGTGCGCGACATCGACGGGGACGCCCTCTCCCCTGCCGGCTTGGCGAAGCTCTCCGCGATTGATCCGGCCAATTGCCCCATTATTGAAGGCGCTTCCCGCATCGGCCCCTGCGTGGTGCGTCCGCTCAACTTCGTTTGTATCGGCCTGAACTACGCCGATCATGCCAACGAGGCCGGGATGGCGATCCCGAAGGAGCCGATCGTCTTCCTCAAATCGCTCAGTGCGTTCTGCGGTCCTTTCGACGACGTTCATATGCCGCCTGGGGCCGAGAAGGTGGACTGGGAGGTGGAGCTGGGCATCGTCATCGGCACCAAGGCCCGTTGCGTTCCGGAGGAGCGATCCATGGAGCATGTCGCCGGCTACTGTGTGATCAACGACGTCAGTGAGCGGGCGTATCAGGCCGAGCGCGGCGGCACCTGGGACAAGGGCAAAGGCTGCGACACGTTCGGACCGACAGGCCCTTGGATGGTCACCCGGGACGAGGTGGCGGATCCCCAATCACTGGACCTGTGGTGCGACGTGGACGGCCAGCGCATGCAACACGGCAATACACGCACCATGATCTTCGGCGTGCGACACCTGGTCAGCTACGTCAGCCAGTTCATCACCCTCTACCCTGGCGACCTGATCGCCACCGGGACACCGCCGGGCGTCGGTCTGGGAAAGAAGCCGGAACCAATTTTCCTGCGTGCGGGCCAGGTGATGCAGGCCGGCGTACAGGGGCTGGGCGAGCAACGGCAGTTGCTGGTTGCCTCGTAGGTCCCGGCAATTCTTCAAATCGGAAAACGCCCCGATCCGTGGGAGAGCGTCATCAAGCGGTATTCGGTGAAATCCTCCACCGCATAGGGGCCGGAGCGGCCCCAGCCGCTGTCCTTGACGCCGCCATTCGGCAGCGAGGGCTCGCTCGCCATGGTCGGGCCATTGACATGCACCATGCCGCAGTCGAGACGCTGTGCCAGGTCCAATCCGCGATCCTGGTCACCGGTCAGGATGCTCGCGCACAGGCCATAGGGAGTGGCGGACGCCTTGAGCAATGCCTCCTCGGCATCCTCGACGGCCTCGATCACCAGCACCGGGCCGAACGTTTCCTCGTAGTTGATCGGCGCCGACGGAGGCACATGTGTGAGGATGGTCGGCTCGTACACCAGCCCCTTCGAGGTGCCCCCGGTGACGAGGCGTGCGCCGCGGGAGACGGCATCCTGCACCCGCGCGGTCACGGATTGCAGAGCCCGGTCGTTGATCAGCGGCCCGATGACGGTGCTTGGCTCCGCCGGATCACCCGACTTGAAGCCCTGTATCTTGGCGGCCAGGCCGCCTACGAACTCATCGTGGATCGCGCGTTCCACCAGAACCTTGCGGGCGTTCATGCAGATCTGGCCCTGGTGGAAGAAGGCGCTGAACGCCGTGGTGTTGATGGCGTTTGCCATGTCCACGTCTTTGAGCACCATGATGGGATTGTAGCCGCCCAGCTCCAGCACGATGCGCTTAAGCGCCTGGCCGGCGCGTGCCGCCAGCATACGGCCGGTCGCCGACGAGCCGGTGAAGTTGATGCTGCGGACCTCGGGGCGCTCGAAGAAGACGTCGGCGATCGGGGCCGCCTCGCTTGGACCATGGGTAATGACGTTGATCGTGCCGGGCGGGAAGCCGGCTTCTTCCAGGATCTCGGCCACGATCAGACCCGCCGACAGCGGCGCTTCCTCGGAGGGCTTCAGCACGACCGTGTTGCCGAAGATCATCGGCAGGACCACCGTTCGGAAGGCCAGGGTGAAGGCGCCATTCCAGGGCGAAAAGCCGGCGACCACCCCCAGCGGCTTGCGCACGGCAAGCGCCAACCGGCCTGGCACCGCGTTCGGCACCACATCGCCGATCGGCCTGAAGCACCAGCCTGACGCATGGCGCAGCTGGTCCGCGACCAGGCTCGCCTGATAGCTGGAGAACATGCTGCCGGATCCGTTCTCCGCGGCCATCAGCCTGATGATCTCGGCGCGGCGTCGGTCGACGATGTCGGCGGCCTTGAGGAACAGGCGCTGCCGCTGGCCAGGCGCCATGGCGGCCCAGGCGGGAAAGGCGGCATGGGCGGCGGTCACGGCGGCCTGTGCCTCGTCCCGGCCGCCGGCCGCAACCTCCGCCACGACCTCGCCGTTGAAGGGATTGTAGTCGTTGAATGTGCGGCCGCCGGTCTGCGACCAGACACCATTGATGAAATGCGTCCGCCGGATCGCCGGCGATAGCGGTGTCATCTCGTCCATGGAACGTCCCCTGTGCTCAGCGCATCGCCGGATTTCGCTGCCTGATTGACATCTTCCCACAGCCTGACTAGGCAATTTCCTGACTTGCCGCAAGTTGCGCCGGTATCGACGATCGCCGGCAGCACCACCAGGAACCGCTGCCGGAGAGCCCATGATCCTGCCTGTACTGCCGCTGCCGCGGCTGATCTTCGGGCTTGGTGCCGTGTCGTCACTGAGGGACGAGCTTCGACTCTTGGGCGTTCGGCGTCCGCTGCTGATCAGTGACCGTGGCCTTGAGAAAGCCGGCGCGGTGGCCACGCTGGTGCGGGCGTTGCCCGATCCTGCCGCGCACTATCTCGACGTCCCAGAGAACCCGACCGCGGCCGGCGCCGACGGCGGGTTCGCCGCCTACCGGGAGGGCGGGTGCGACGGCGTCGTCGCTGTCGGCGGAGGCTCGGTTCTGGACTCGGCCAAGATCGTGGCGGCGCTGGCCGCCGGCGGCGTGGCTCGGGCGGCCGACCTGCTCGGCAAATCCGACCTGGTCGGGCCCGGCACGGCGCCCTTGATCGCGCTTCCAACAACGGTGGGCACCGGCAGCGACAGCTCGCCCGTCGCCGCGCTGCACCTGGTCGCCGGCGGTCCTGCATCAGGGACCCGCAGCCCGCATCTGGTACCCCGTGTCGCCATCCTCGACCCCGGTCTGGCCCGCACGCTGCCGCCGCGGCTCGTTGCCGCGACCGGTATCGATGCACTCTCTCACTGTGTGGAGGGGTTCTTCTCCGAGCCCGCCAACCCGATCGTCGACGCCTTGGCCCTCGATGGCCTGGCGCGCGCCTACGCCAACGTCAAACGGGCGACGGAGCCGGACGCCGACGAGGCGCGTGGCGCCATGATGCTGGCGGCGTTCGCTGGCGGGGCTGGGATCCACAAAACCCTGGGGCCGGCGCATGCCATCGCGCTGACCTGCAGCGACCAGCACGTGCACCACGGCCTGCTGATCGCGGTGGCGCTGCCGTTCACGGTGCAGCTCGTCAGCCGCCACGCCACAGCCAAGGCGGACCGCCTCGCTGCCGCGATCGGGCTGTCGCACGGGACCGATCTCGCGGAGGCGCTGCGCGGCCTGGTGCGCTCGCTTGGCTTGCCTGCGTCCCTGAAAGAGCTGGGCTACCAGGCGGGCTCGATAGACGCGATGGCCGAGGACATGGTGGCCAGCCCGTTCAATCGGGCAAGTCCCTACAAGCCCACCAAGGCCGAGTACGCCACGATTCTGGGTGACCTGCTGGCCTGACGCGCCTCAGCCCAGCTTGATCGCCCAGCGCCCGCACCCCATGCGGTCCGATCGGGCAGGCGGTGCTGCACCATCAGTCGCCTATAACCTGACGGGCAATCAGCAGGCGCTGGATGTCACTCGCACCCTCATAGATCTGACATACGCGCACATCGCGATAGATCCGCTCCACCGGAAAGTCCTCCAGGTAGCCGTAGCCGCCATGCAGCTGAATAGCAGAACTGCAGACCCATTCCGCGATCTCGGACGCGAACAGCTTGGCCATCGACGCTTCCTGCAAACAAGGCAACCCATGATCGCGCAGATCTGCCGCGTGCAACACCATCTGCCGCGCCACGCCGATCTTCGTCGCCATGTCGGCAAGACGGAAGGCCACGGCTTGATGTCCGGTCAGTTTCTGGCCGAAGGCCTCTCGATTGTTGGCGTATGTCAAAGCCGCTTCCATGGCCGCGCGCGCCATGCCGACGGATTGCGACGCGATGCCGATCCGGCCGCCTTCCAGGCCGGATAGCGCGATCCTGTAACCCTGCCCTTCCTCGCCGAGCCGGCACTCCTCATGGATTTCCATGTCCTCGAAAACGATCTGTGCCGTATCAGAGGCGTGCTGGCCCATCTTCCGCTCGATCCGCGCGACCTTGTAGCCAGGAGTCTCGGTCGGCACGATGAACGCGCTTATGCCCCGCTTACCCGCCCCCGGGTCCGTCACCGCGAATGCAATCGCGATTCCAGCGGTGCTGCCCGAGGTAATGAACTGCTTGGTACCGTTCAGCACATAGCCGTTGTTGGTACGACGTGCACGCGTCTTCAGAGAACTCGCATCCGAGCCGGCTTGCGGCTCAGTCAAGCAGAATGCGCCGATTGTCTCGCCACGCGCCAGAGGCACCAGGAAACGCTGCTTCTGCGCCTCTGTGCCGAACTTCAGGATCGGCATGCACGCGACAGAGTTGTGCACGCTCATGATCGTCGAGCAGGAACCGTCACCGACGGCGATCTCCTCAAGCGCCAGTGCATAAGCAACGTTGTCGGTAGCGGACCCGCCATAGTCTTCGGGGACCAGCATACCCATCATACCGAGCGCGCCCATCTCGGTGATGGCGTCGCGCGGAAACCTGTGGGTCACATCCCATTGCGCTGCGAACGGCTTGAGCTTGTCGTTGGCAAAGGCACGCGCCATGTCGCGCACCATCACCTGCTCGTCGGTCAAAATCATGAGATGTCCGACTCCTTGGCGGTGAATGCATGGGGTGGCGCCGTTGAAAGCCATCATCCCGCGCTTCAATATGACGTTGCCAGAAGCCTCCGCATGCGCCAAGACCCTGCATGCACGCATAGCATGTGCGCCGACCGACCGGATGGCTCCAACCGATCAGAAAACCGTTGTCAGGGCAATCTGTCCGACGAGCGCATGTCCTGTCTGGTAGGTGTATATGGGGGTAGGATTATCCGTGTACGTCAGAGCGGTTGTAAGATAAGCACCCTTGAGAAGGCGTGCGGCATAGGACGCAGTCACCGAGGTCGAGTCGCTTTTCGCAAAAGTGCGCGTGAAGGGCGCCACACTATTCACGAGATTTTGGAAGGCTGGGCTGAACTTGTTGTAACTGACCGTCACCCCACCGAGATCACGCGGCCGTCCCGGCACCAGGCCAACCGCATAGATGCGTCCCTCGTAGTACTGAGTGAAGACATTTGTATCTGGCGCCGCGTAGTTTACGGAGAAACCCGCATACAGCCCAAGGGCCCGCGCCGGCCCGGACTTGATCGGCTGCCAGATCTGCTGATCGCCAAGCACATAGAAGCCGGAATTTGTGCTCTTTCCGCCAGTGCGGTAATTTTGATACTCGGTCGTGTTGTATATGCCACCTGCTCGAAACCATGTCTGCGGAACGCCGGAGACGACGGTGCGGTAGCCAACCTCGTCGATAAAGAGCACCCCGGACCCAGGCTCGGTGAAGCGAAAGCCCGTGGGATTGATTATGTTGTCGCCGATGACGTCATTGGCTGCTGGAGTAAGGCTGCGCTGAAGACCGATTTTGTCGTAGATACGCGGATGGTCGTCGTTGAAGCGTTTCGCATTGCCGGTAAAATTGAACGTGACGTTGGCACCTGGAGCGGTCGGCGTCGAACCTGACAAGCCGAGTTCGAACGGAATGAACGCCGCTGGGCCGAAAATGCTGCCAGCAATGCGTCCGGCGGTGTAGATGCCGACATATTCCTGTTCGTTACTTATATAACCAATCCTGACCTGGATGTGATTGTTGAACAATGACTGATAGTAGTTCAGGTCGTAGAGTTGTGCACCCCGCGAGATGAAAACAGGCGCGTCACTCGCGGCAATCGTGGCCGCCAGCAGGATCTGCCCGTCGGGAATGCCGTAACGGCTAAGATCGATGGTCATAACCGGCGTAAACTGCGCAAAGGCGGTAAGCGACTGGCCTTCATAGCTCAGCTCACCGTTCGTGGTTTTTGGCACGTTCAGCAAGTTATCCGCGAGAAAGTCTATGTTGACCGATTCAAAGCCAAGACCGTAATCGGCAAGCGCCGTACGATAGCCACCGACATCTCCCGTCAAGGTATCGCCAAAGGAGGGGAAGTTCAGGTTCCAGCCTCGCACGCCAAGCTCGTCATCAAACCGCGCTGGCGAGTTGTCGGCGACCGCAGCCGGAAGCGCGGGTTGAGGCTGCAAACTCAACTCGGGAGTGAGTTGCGGTGCCACGGTTGTGGGCGAGGCCGCCGCGGGAGGCGCCGCCGACTGAGCGCGCGCCGGCGACGCGTCGAGGCAGGACAGCCCCAAGCCCAATCCGCAAACACCACCCGTCCCGGAAAGGACCGTCAGTGCCAGAAGCTTCGATCGACGCATTTTCTTGTTCCTTGGACGGGTGCTTTATTGCTTGGTTACAGGCTTTCTCAAGATTTGAACTTTGGACCTTGTCGTATCCTTGACTACGGACAATAGCAGGCGCCGGATCCTGCCTTAACCCAGGGCTATTACCGCACCAGCGTCCGCTGTCTTGATGCCCTCAACAGTTGTGTTTTGTGCCGTTTCGAACCCCATGAGCATGATACTGATGGCTCCTCATTGAGGTACCAGAACCATCTCCTGCCCCAATCGCTCCTTGGTACCGAACTTTGATTCGCCCAATGTCGTCGCGTGACGTGAGTTCTCGAACGAGGTCGCCTCGGCCCAGCGCGAGGACAACTCCTCCGCGGTGAACTCGTCCTGAAAAAACACACCCTGCGTCTGCTCCCAGCGTGTCTCAGAAACCCACCCGCCACTGACCTCGAACAGACGACCCGTCGCGGATGCGCCCTCGTGTGTCAGCAGGATCACCGTCGGCGTGACGTACTCGGGCTTCAGAGCATCGACGACGGCTTTCGGCATCACCGATGCAGTGAGTCGTGACCCTGCCGTGGGACAGACAATATTTACCAGGATGTTCTTCGAGGCGCCCTCGATCGCCAGCGTCTTGCCCAGTCCGACCAGGCCCATTTTCGCCGCCGAGTAGTTCGCTTGACCAAAATTGCCGTACAAGCCCGCGGCCGAGGTGGTCATGATGACACGCCCGTACTCCGATTTTCGCATATGGGGCCAAGCCGCCCGGGTCACCCGCATGCTGCCCAACAGATGTACACGGTAAAGGACGTCCCAGTCCTCGTCATTCATTTTACCGAATGATGCGTCTCTCAGGATGCCGGCATTGTTGACGACAACATCGACACTCCCGAAGCTGTCCATGGCGCACTCGATGATCTGCCGGCCATCCTCCACGCTGTTCACGTTGGCCACGGCTTCGCCGCCCGCTTCCTTGATCTCGTTGACGACTTGTTGGGCCACCGAGATGTCGGAACCACCACCAGACGTCGCTCCGCCCAAGTCATTGACAACCACCTGAGCACCGCGTCTGGCAAACTCCAGAGCGTGCGAGCGGCCCAGTCCGTTGCCTGCCCCAGTTACGATTACACACCGTCCGTCAAAACGAAGCTCCATCCGTGTCATCCGTATAGTCAAGAGGAGGTGCAGACCGGCTGCTCGGTCAGTCAAGTGCTACGATTGCCTCACCCGTCAGTGTCTTGCGACCATCCTGCGCGGTCGCCACGAGCGCAATACGAGCGCGGTTCTCATCGCACGTTTGAAAACGTTCGACGATCTCGCCCGTGCATGTGATGACGTCGTGGACCTGTGTCATGGAAACAAACCGACCCCCAAAAGACCTTAGCCGTTCGATCCCGGCCCAGTTTGTTGGCAGCCTCGCCAGCACGCCGAACGAAAGCATACCCTGCGCAAAGACGTCCGGCATCCCGGCCTCTCTCGCCATATCGCTATCAATGTGGATAGGGTTGTGGTCTCCCGAAGCTCCCGCGTAGAGGGCCAGCATGGCGCGGGAAATTGGACCGAACTTGATTTCCGGAAGCCTGTCACCCACCTGCGCACTTGCAAGAGCCATCTTCGCCATCTCGATACTTCGTGGCATTATCCGAGCCGGTGCAGGAGGTTGCGTGTCGCCTTAACCAGCGTGCCGCGCGCCGCGTGCTCAACGACGGATTGAAGCGTTACAAACTCCATTGTCCCGCCCTTCTTGTCGTAGAAGTCGACGACCGTAGTTGTCAGTGTCACCTGGTCCCCTGCGAACATCGGTCCCGCATAATCGTATTGCTCTTCGCCATGGAGAAGATATCGATTGTCGCATCCAATGAGTGTCGCAATCGGGGTCCTGCCCAGCCGGCGGTGTTCCTCGCTCGCTATCGCGTCCAGGACCGTAAAGAACGACGGTGGCGCGACCAGATCGGGGTAACCTTTGGCGCGTGCCGCCGCGACGTCGCTATGGATCGGGTCGGCCGCGCCAAGGACTTCGGCGAAAAAGCGGATACGTCCGCGCTCAATCTGGATCGTCACTGGATCGGAGCTCACTCCCTTTGCAGTTCGATCAAAAATTCCCTTCCTGACGGCGACGCTGGTCGTCTCAATCATCGCTTGGTCGTTCCTTTGGCGCGCTTCTGCGAAACACTGTGCGCTGAGGCGCGAGACGTCCAATGCCTTCTTTGAAGATACTATTCCGTAAATTCATAGGTTTGCATTACACCCGTGCCAAGGGCATGGCCGTGGTTTTCGTCTGCCGCCCTGCGTTCGCCACGGTCCCCGACCAACGAGGAAAGGTTTATTCTTTTGCGGCATGATAATGACGCATAATGAATTTGATCTCAGCCGGCTTAGGTGCGACGCTCACTATGCCGCGTCGGAGAGCGGGGTTCGGGCGCCGGCCGATAGGATTGAGCAAGACCGTCATGAGCCGGTCTGTTGCTGAGGCCGCATTTCAGGGCTCGGTCGTTCAACAGGAGAGTAGTATGGCTGGTTCAACACGCGAAGTGCTGGTGGCAGGCGTCGGGATGATCCCCTTCACCAAACCCGGGCAGAATGCCCCCTATGACGAGATGGGAAGCACCGCGATCCGCCTGGCGCTCGAGGACGGGGGTATCGGCTTCAATCTGGTTGAGCAGGCTTATGCCGGCTACGTCTTCGGGGAAAGCTGCTCCGGGCAGAGGGTCATCTACAAGGCTGGAATGACTGGGATTCCGATCGTCAACGTGAACAACAACTGCTCAACCGGATCGTCGGCGCTGTTCCTGGCGCGCCAAGCGGTCGAGAGCGGCGCGGTGGAGTGCGCGCTCGCCGTTGGCTTTGAGCAGATGAGGCCGGGACCGATTGCGCCGATCTTTTCGGATCGCGTGAACCCCTTCGAGGATTTCGACCGGGCTTGCGCCGAACTCGTGGACGTCGATCTGCCGCTGGCCCTGCGCTATTTTGGTGGCGCCGGGCTCGCGCACATGACCAAGTTCGGAACGACTCTCAACGACTTCGCGAAGGTGCGGGCCAAGGCAAGCCGCCACGCCTCGAGAAATCCGATGTCGGTCTTCCGTAGCGTGATGAGTGAGGAGGACGTCCTCGCGGCGCAGGTGATCTGGCCGGGTGTGATGACGCGCCCGATGGCCTGTCCGCCAACCTGCGGCGCGGCCGCGGCCGTTCTCGTGTCGCATGACTTCGCAAGGAAGCACGATCTCCAGCCAAAGGTGCGTATCGCCGCACAGGCGATGACGACTGATACGCCCGACACGCTGGAGTCGCGCGATATGATGCATCTCGTCGGGAGCGAGATGACCCGTCGCGCCGCCGCCGCGGTCTATGAAAAGGCAGGAATCGGGCCGAAGGAAATCCAGGTCGCCGAGTTGCACGACTGTTTTGCCCACAACGAGGTGATTACCTACGAAGGTCTGGGTTTCTGCGGCCAGGGCGAGGCGCAGCGGTTCATCGCGGACGGCGATAATACGTATGGCGGCAGGGTCGTCACCAATCCGTCGGGCGGCCTGCTCTCCAAGGGTCATCCGCTCGGCGCCACCGGCCTGGCTCAATGCTATGAATTGAGCCAGCAGCTTCGTGGGACCGCCCAGGATCGGCAAGTCGAGGGCGTCCGACATGGGCTCCAGCATAATCTTGGCCTGGGCGGCGCGTGCGTGGTTACACTGTATGAAAGGGTCGCCTGAAGCTTTTCGACCAACTGGCTGCGTGCGAGTATCACTGCGCACCTCGATCCAGGGAGGAATCAAGATGCACATCGACGGAGTTGCGGCGGTGGTCACGGGTGGCGCTTCGGGCCTGGGCTACGGCACGGCTGAGCGGCTAGCCAAGGCAGGCGCAAAGGTTACCATTATCGACCTGAACGCCGACCATGGGATCGGCAAGGCAAGCGCGATCGGCGGCCATTTCGTTCAAACCGATGTCACCGACGAAGCCGCGGTCGAAGCAGCACTCGACGAAGCGGAGGAGCGGCACGGCAAGGCACGCATCCTCGTCAATTGCGCCGGCATCGGTCCTCCGGCCAAAGTCGTCGGCCGCGACGGCAAGGCCCTCCCGCTTGGCGACTTCAGCCGCGTCGTGACGATCAACCTGATCGGCACGTTCAACGTCCTCTCAAAGTTTGCAGCGCGCCTGCATAACAGCTTAGCACTCGGCGAGGAGCGCGGCGTCATCATCAATACCGCCTCGGTCGCCGCCTATGATGGACAGATCGGCCAGGCGGCGTATGCCGCATCCAAAGGCGGCATCGTCGGCATGACATTGCCCATCGCCCGAGAACTCGCGCGCTATGGCATTCGGGTGATGACGATCGCACCGGGGCTGTTCCTCACGCCCCTGCTCGCATCGCTGCCGCAGGAGGCACAAGACTCGCTAGGCAAGCAGGTGCCGTTCCCAAGCCGGCTCGGTCAGCCGGACGAATTTGCACAACTGGTCGAGGCCATCGTCACCAACCCGATGTTGAACGGCGAGACGATCCGGCTCGACGGCGGCATCCGTATGGCGCCGAAATAAGCAACCCAACTTGAAATCTTACGGGGACTTTGCAATGTCCCGGGCGATGATCTCCTTCATGATGTCGCTGCTCCCGCCATAGATTCGCTGCCCGCGCGCATTGGCGAATGCGCGCGCGACGGGATAGTCCCACATATAGCCGTAGCCGCCGAAGAGTTGGACGCAGCGGTCGACGACGCGCCCCTGCATCTCGGTCAGCCACAGCTTCGCCATCGAGGCACGACTCGTGTCGAGCGTACCGAGCAGGATTTTGCCGACGCAATCGTCGACGAAGGCCCTGCCGACTTCGATGTCGGTCTTGAGCTCAGCCAGGGTGAACCGTGTTACCTGAAAGTCCGCGACCAATTGGCCGAAGGCGCGACGCTCTCTCACATACTTCAACGTCTCCGCAAAGACAGCCTCGGTGAGCGCGAGCGCGGAGATGGCAATGATCAAGCGTTCGATTGGCAACTCCTGCATCAGATACGCCATGCCCTTGCCTTCTTCGCCCAGCAGCGCTTCGACGGGTACTCGCACGTCATCGAGGAACAGCTCGGTCGTATCCTGCGCCTTCTGCCCGACCTTCTCCAGCAAGCGCCCACGCCGGAAACCAGGCCGATCAGTCTCGACCAGGAAGATGCTCTTCGAGCCAGTGTTGGCGGAGGCGCCGGTGTTCGCGACGACCAGCGCGAGATCGGCCAACCAGCCATTGGTGATGAACGTCTTTGATCCATTGAGGACCCATTCGTCGCCGTCGCGTACCGCCCTGGTGCGTAACCCACGCATGTCACTCCCCGCATCAGGCTCGCTGATGCCGATGCAGGTGACGATATCACCGCTCATGCACCTGGGCAGCCAGCGTCGCTTCTGTTGCAAGGTCCCGAGTCGCTCGATGTACGGCACAACGATGTCGGAATGCAGGTATAATCCGGGGAGCTCGCAATGGCTTCGCGCCATCTCCTCGATAATGACCTGCGAATGACGGATGTCGCCGCCAACGCCGCCATTCTCCTCCTTTAACATTGGACAGAGCAGACCAAGTGCACCGGCCTTGCGCCAGATTGCCCGGTCGCCATGGCCCTGTTTTTCCCACGCGGCATAGTGAGGCGCGATTTCTTCCGTAAAGAAGCGGCGCGCCGTCGCACGAACCATCTCAAGTTCCGCGTCATCTACCACGATGTGCTCGCTGAGCGCGTTCATTATCTATCCTGACCGGGTGAATGGGTTCACGAGAGCATTACCGCCGGAACATGCGTCTGAGATCGCTACGCGGATCCGCCACTATGCGACACGCTGTGTCGAAGATCATGGTCTCGCGCCGCTCGGTATCAAAGGCGGTCCATCGCGGAAGGTCTGGCATGCCCGGCACCCCGGTCCGGGCGAATTCGGCCCAGGCCGAACTCATCTTCCAGGAGAGCGCCAGCGGCTCGGTCAGATCTTCCCCGAACATCGAGACAACGCTCGTTACGGTATCCATGACAAGCGGCACACTCAGACCGTGCGGCGCTCCCCATTTCCCGCCGTCAACAGGAGTGTTCCACTCGATCAGCCACATATAAACCGGTGCGCGCCGCTGCGCCGCGCGTTCGGCCTGCACGATGGATCGGCTACGAAACAGCAACTCGGTCGTCACGGCAAACAGTACGTCGGCTGGGGCGGCATCGGGCATGCTGCGCCGGGCGCAGTCGATGATCTCCGTCGTCCCCATCGGCAGCCCTGACGGCAACAGCCGTTCGAGACGCTGCTCCAATGCCTCCCATGTCAGTCCGGCTGTCGAGCCGCCGAGGAACTCGCTGAATATCGACGTCTCAGTCGCTGTCGTGCCGATAAGGAGTGGCACGTCGCTCGAGATTTCGGGTGCCGTGGGTTCGAAAGGATGGCGCGGCAGGTTGACACCGTCGACGACCGGGCCGAGTCCGGACGAGGTCAATCCGCCGTCGGGATACATCTTCATGTAGCCGCCGAGTAGTCGCTCCCCACTGAGCGACAGCAGCTCGTGCGCTTTGTCGCGCGGGATATCCAACGCCGCCAGCAATCGTCCGGCAGCGTCGGCGGCGCTCTCAGGCACGGTAGCGGTCAACATCGGTCCGCTTTCCACGGAGGCGCGATGGAACAGGCCTTTGGCGGCCGGCATCGCCATCAAGGTCGATACCTTTTGTCCTCCCCCTGATACACCGAAGATTGTGACATTCGCGGGATCACCGCCGAAAGCGGCAATGTTGTCGCGCACCCAGCGAAGGCTTTCGATTACGTCCAGGATGCCGACGGTGCCTGAATCGGCATAGTTCGGCCCAAGCAGATCGACCAGGTACGAGAAGCCGAAAATCCCCAGGCGATGATTGACGTTCACCCTAACAACATCATGATCTCTCGCGAAGGTCTCGCCACTTCGCGCCGATGAATTGCCGTTGCCGACCGTCCAGGCTCCGCCGTGCAGGTTCACCATTACCGGACGCCGGACCTGGTCGCCGATCGCCGGTGTCCAGATGTTGAGGAACAGACAATCCTCACTGGAGGCGGTAGGCTGATCCCAGCCGGACCGCAACAGTTCGAAGTCCGGGCTGGCGGGTTGGATGCACTGATCGCCAAACGACAGCGCGTCCTGAATTCCTTGCCAGGGCTGGACGGGGATCGGGGTTCGAAAGCGTTGACTGGATGTGTCCTCGCCGTAGCGCACGCCGGTAAATGTATATACGCCGTCGCCAAACCTGCCTCTTAGATCTCCGGCAAGAGTCCGAACTACCGCGAGTTCAGTCGAAGCGTTCCTGTCATCCGTCATGCCGAGTTTCCCTTGAGCCATTGCCTCCGGAGCGTCTCGCCGTCTCCGCCTTGACCAACATCGCCTGGTGTGCGGGAGAAGCGGGGCGCGGGCGCCGCTTGCGTCAGTCCGTCGACTTCCACATAGGTGTCGCGCGCCTGCATTTGAGGATGCGTAAGCGACTCGTCGTAGGTCAAAACGGGAGCAAAACAGGCGTCACTGCCCTCAAGGAGCGAGCACCATTCATCCCGAGTCTTTTGCTTAAACAATACGGCGAGGATCCGGGCCCGTTCGGACCAGTTTGTCGGATCGTTCTGCTGCTGCCGCAGGTCTGCCGACGCGCCAACGCGTTCAAGCAGCTGCGCGTAAAACTGCGGCTCAAGGGGGCCGACGGAGACATGTTTTCCATCGGCGCATTCGTAACAGCGATAGAAGGGCGCCTGGCCACCCAGAAGGTTTCTGTCCGGTTCGAGCGAGATCATCCGCGACGGCAGCAGCCCGCCGAACATCGCCATCAGTGAGGCGACACCATCGACGATGGCAGCGTCTACCACTTGGCCTTTCCCTGAGCGCTCACGCTCCCAGAGTGCCGCGACGATGCCAAGCGCCAGGTACAAGGAGCCGCCGCCGAAATCACCGACGAGGTTCAGCGGCGGAACTGGCCGCCGTTCGCCGTCGGTGATCGCGGCCAGTGCGCCCGTCAGCGCGATGTAGTTGATGTCGTGCCCGGCGGCCTGAGCCAACGGACCGGTTTGCCCCCAACCCGTCATCCGTCCGTAGACGAGCCGCGGATTACGCGCCAGGAGGTCGTCGGGGCCGAAGCCCAGCCTCTCCATCACACCTGGTCGATAGCCCTCGACAATGACATCGGCGTGCTCGACAGTCTCCATGACGATCGCTCGTCCTTCTACGCTGCGTATGTCGACTGCAATGGTATGGCGGCCGCGATCGATGACGGGATTCGGCCAGCCGTTACCCCCCGGCCGCTCGAAGCGAAGCACCTCTGCCCCCAGGTCCGAGAGCAGCATGACGCAATGCGGCCCCGGACCGATGCCCGCGAATTCTACGATACGAACCCCTGCGAGGGGCCCAGTTCTGGCTTGCTCGGCCATTGGTTCCTTCATCGATCGCGCGCGGGACCGCCTCTGTCAGTGGCGCTCCGGGTTCATGGCAGGGTTCCGATCACTTCCGCGAACCTGTCCCGCAACGCGCGTTTCAGGATCTTGCCCATCGCACCACTTGGCAGCTCTGGGAGGATCTTCACCGCTGCTACTCTCTGGACAGCGCCGACGCGGGAATTGACCCAGGCACGAAGATCCTCCCCGTCTGCTTCGGCGCCTTCGCGGAGGGTGAGAAAGGCCACCGGCGTCTCTCCCCAACGCATGGAGGCGAAGCCGACGACCGCGACCTCGAACACCGCGGCATGGTCACTCAGCACGCGCTCGATATCGGCTGGATAGATGTTGTAGCCACCGGAGATTATCATGTCCTTCTTGCGGTCGCAGAGCCAGAGATAGCCTTCAGCGTCGAGCTTGCCGATGTCTCCCGTGCGGATGTAGAGGCGTCCGGTTTCATCCCGCCAGTAGACTGATTCGTTCGCGGCTTCGCGCCGATGGTATCCGGACATCAGCGTGGTGGAGTGTCCGACGATCTCGCCCTCCTCGCCAGCAGGGAGGATGCGACCGGCATCGTCGATGATATGCAGCGATACCGTCGGAAGAACAGTCCCAACAGTTCCGAGTTTGTCGGCTGGTACTGCATGCATTGCGAGCACGGTCAGCGTGCCCGTCTCGGTCTGTCCAAAGACTTCATAGAAAGGACCTGGCCAGGTCTCGAGAACTTGCCGCTTTTGGGCTTCGCTGATAGGCGCGCCGGCACAGAGCTTGACGCAGGATCTGCCATGGACCGCCTGATCGAAACCGGGCGCCTCCATGGTTCGGATCAGCGTCGCGGGAGGCAGCCAGGCCATGTCGATCTTCTCCCGCGAGAGGATCTCCACGGCGCCCGGTCCCGAGAACTTGCTCATCATGAAGAAGGTGCCGCCCCCCCAAAGGGAGAGCAACAGGCTTGACAGTCCGAAGTTGGAGTAGAGTCCAGTCGTCTGCAGAAAACCGGTGTCCTCAGTCACACCGAACGCCGAAATGCTGACGCTCTGCTCCGCGCGGGCAGCGTAGCTCTGCGCTATTCCCTTCGGATCTCCGGTCGTTCCCGAACTGTAGATTATGTCCGATAACCAGCGATCGTTCACCGCGGTCAGAACGAAAGCCGATGTGTCGGAAGCAAGCCACCCGTCAAAGGATAGTGTTTGATCATCGCCTCGGGTTGCGGATGCACCGATGCTGACGATTAAGACCTTCGAGTTTGAACCCAGGAGGCTGATCGCGACGTGCGCTCGCTCGGCATTCTTTGCATCGTGGAAGAGAACTGTTACGTTCGCGTCCCTGATCATGCGTGCCTGCGCATCTGAGGCGACCAGGCCAGGCAGTGGCACAACGGGAACGCCGGACAGTTGGCAGGCAACAACCACAACGGCAAAATCAAGGCTGTTGGCCGAAAGCAGCCCAACACGTTGACTACCGCCTGGCTCCAGCCCCAGCGTCTGAAGACGTCCTGCGCAGGCGCTCGCCCTGGACACAAGCTCACGGTAGCTCAGCGAATGATCATCGCAGACCACCGCCCGCCGATTGGGCTCGTCCTGAGCACGCTTCAGTATACGACCAGCAAGAGTATCGCGGCCGCCGTTCGTCATGAGCAAACACCTTGGTGAATGCTTGTTCCGCAAATCGGCTCGAATATTGCGCCGACAAAGCTCCGCAAACGCCTCAGCTTTTCAACACCGAGTAGTGGTCTCGCCATCTCAAGCCTCCCTTCGTCCGACTTTCACGGCGTCTTTCGGCGCGCGGACGGTGCTACAGGTAAGGATGAGCAGCGATTGGGCAGGCGTCGAATGCATTCCTCGGCAGACATATGCTTGGTAATCATATGTCTGCCGGAAGTGTCGCTCGCATGGCGCGCAGAAATGCTTTTACCACCAGAGTCGGCTCCCAACGCGAGCGGGTTGCGCAACACATCTGAGCCGGCGGCAGTGGACTTTCGCCGGGCAGCCGCTCGAAATTCGCCTTAAAAGCAGTGGAGCTTGAGTATTCGCGGGTGGCAACACCTATCGAATCAGACGCGGCGACAATCCGGGTGACAATGGGAAAGTAGTCGATAATGTGGAGGTGTCTCTGCCATAGGCCTGTGTCGTCGAACAGCGAGCGGATGATACTTCCGTAGGGCCGAGAGTCGGAGGGAACCACAAAGTTGAACTTGGCGAGGTCAGAATGACCAATCGCTCCCACACTCAGGATGGGATGACCTTTCCGGACGAAGAGCACCGCCCGCATGGTCGCGATCCGTTCGCGTTTGACCTCGCTCCACTCTGCAAAGGCGTCCTCAAAGCCGAATGCGACATCAGCTCCTCCTGTTCGCAACAGTTGGACCACACGTTCGAATGTCGACGCGATAAGCTCAAGTCTGATGCTCGGGTGGCGGGCGAGCAGAGCCGTCAGAGGCGTTGCCAGCAACCATTCGAGAGACGCCGGACAAACACCGATCCGCAGCGACTGCGCGTAAGGATCGTTGCTCTCGCGGTCGCCCGCGAGCAGGATTCTGGCATCCTCGAGGAGCCGAACGGCCCGTTCGACAAATTCCCTCCCCGCCTCCGTAGGTGTCGCACCCCGCGCGGTGCGGTAGAAGAGCGAGTAGCCAAGCTCGCGCTCTAGATCGGCGATGCTCTTGGTAATGCCGGACTGAGAGATACCGGCCTTCTCGGCGGCCTTGGTGAAGGACCCGCTATGGGCCAGGGCAACAACATGATTGAGGCGTCTGTCAAGCATGATCGATAATGCGTAGCATTCATACTACCACACTACAATGCATCTTTGGCATGCATCAACACTGGTCGAGCCAGCCCTGTTTAAAGCGCTCCGTGTAGAGTTTACGCTTGAAGTAAACCGGCTGCGTATAGGAGCAGGTGCCTGGTTGAAAGGTGCGCGCGAGGAACCACGGCGAACTAACCGCGAGTTGTCGAAACTCGTTCAAAGCGTCTCGATCCGTGGGTGGCAAGCTGCTGTTGGAATAACACAGCAAAGGCCCGCCGATGCAGGGCACCGGCGGGCTGTGATTATTTGGTTGCGGGGACAGGCTGCCACCTATACCGAACTCAGATCACTGTCCTATCACGCCGTTAACACGGGTTCGAACCCCGGATGGAATGCCGTTGAATTTATTTATCGTTAAAGCGAAGTGCGCTCTACACTGCCCGGCTAGGAGACCAGGAACCAAACGGCCAAGCCGCCACCGCCAAATAGGATCGCTGAGATCATAAACCCGAGGAGCGCACCTAAGCAGGCCATCGGAAATTCTCGGTCCTCCCGATAAAGCCGCCAGCCGCCGTAGGCCGCGCTGGCGATACACGCCAAGACGAGCAGCTTGAGTGCCACCAGGGCGCCCTGCGGTAGTGCCCGGCTAGTGCCGTAGACAAGGCGCACACACGCGGCATAAGCCCGTGCGGCGTCCACGGAGGCTGTATCATGCTGGTATCCATGCATCTGCGCGTAGCAGGCTGCGCGCTCAGCCGCATCTTCCGCAAATTGGCTGTTAACCTGCGCGATCGTCGCGTTGGCATTGGCGATCGTGGACATGGTTGTTGCAAAGCTATCGCCTGCCATCTGCGTCCCTGACCAGGCCCCTATCCATCTAATTTTCTGGACACCTGTATGCACTATCATGCCATAATGGGTCGAGCCAAACCTTTGGCCCGGACTACTCGATAGGAGTCGATTAAGCCACCTCTGCCTACCGGCGACACCGATCACGTAAAAGGTTCGCCTACTGCATGCTTACATGCTCTCGTATTGTCTGGCTTCCACCCTCTTTGGGGCAACTGACAGACCAGGTGATCCTGGCTCTAAGGGGCAACATGCGTTCAAGCCATCGTGAGACGACATTGCACTGCTACTAATCATGCGCGCCGCCCAAGATCACCGATTCAACTTGCATCCGGAGCTAAACTTAGATGGCCCTACAGCTTGGAGCTTTGCGTGCCGCGCTGATCGACTCCGGAGCATCGCCCGAGAAAGCAGCCGCGGCCGCCGAGGAGGTCGCGAAGCATTTTCGTGGCCGATCGGAACTGGAGCTCCCATTGTTCGCGATCGTGGTCATTTGCATGGGCTGCGTCGGAGCTGTCCTCTCCGGCATTCATGCGATTTTGCACTGGTGAGACGCGAGAGATGAGTGACCTCCCGCATACCCGGACCGCGCTTAGGAGCGCGATGACCTGCCTGACTAAACGCCTTCGGGGCTTGCCCATCTGGACGCTCCCCGAGGCGTAGACCCTGCTGGAGGAGCCCTACGGTCCCAAAGGGCAAAGGCTTGATACGGGAGCCGCAGGCTCTCTATGGCAATCACACCGGCAATATCACAACCAAAATGGAAACCGCTGATCGGCCCGAAGCAGTCGTTTAAACTGCGCTAGTCACCCGCTTTGCAAATCCCTCGGATCGAATAGACTGGTGCATATCCTCGAAAAGCATTTCTTCCGGTCCAGATCGTTGACCTGCGATCTCGCAACGGAGACCATTCGGGACGAAACATAACGCCAGAACGGCCGTTCTATTACCGAAGTTGGGGAGATCGAGCTCATCACTGTTGCCTAACTTATCGCTGTTGCTCGCGCCGCCGCAACTCGGCCAACTTGGCGTCGTCGCGAACGACATCCTGCTTGCCGAGCGCGTCAAGAATTTCCCCGGCCTGGTAAGGCCAGTCCGAGGCGTCACTAGGGAGTACGATCCATAGAAGCTCGAGCAGAGAACGGGGATGACCCGCCGCAATTGCTTCCAAATCGAGATTGGGTCCAATCCAGATCGACGCTCCCCTGATTGGAACCAGTCGCGGCAGGATAGCCTCGACGATCTGGGAAAACCTTTTCGGCAAGGCAAATGCGAGATCAACCAGCCTACCTGACGTACGCGGCGTCCTGACGGCGCTCTATCGTGGCCAGACGTTGCGAAGGAATGGGGCAATCCGTTTGCCCCACTGAGAATCCGACTCGATCGACCAACGTTGCAGGTACCCGATCATCTGAGTGCGTAGATCGTCGTTAGCGTGGATCAAAACTTCCCGCAGCTCAACGTCCGAGATAAGCGCATTTCCGTCGATAATATCATCATCTCCCGCCCAACCTGACCTGCCCGACTTCTTCGGACCACGGTTAAGTGGAAAGACTGGCCCTCTGCTGCTGCCCTTGCCCCAGCCGGGGCGGTGATAGGACGGGCCGGGACGCGGAGGCCCCACATACCGCAGCGTCCCGGCCCGTCCTAACACGGGGCGCTGTCGTCGCCAGACCGGCCACAAATGCGGCCGGAGTTCGATAGCCAAGGCTCGAATGCGGTCGCACCTCGTTGTAGTGCCGGCGCCAGCTTTCGATCAAAACCCGAGCCTCGGCCCGCGAGCGGAACCACTCCATGTTCAGGCATTCGTCGCGGAACTTGCCATTGAAGCTCTCGCAGACGCCATTCTGCCACGGCTTGCCCGGATCGATCAGCGCTGTTCCGATCTTCTGCTTGCTGATCCACTTCATCAGCGCCTTCGAGACGAACTCCGGGCCGTTGTCCGACCTCAGAAACCGAGGTGCACCGCGCTCGCTCACCAGCCGCGACAACACCTCGATCACACGCGTCGACCGTAGCCGGGCGTCGACCGTGATCGCCAACGCTTCCTTGGTGAACTCGTCGGTCACCGTCAGACACTTGAGCTGCTGGCCGCTCGCGCAGCGATCGAACACGAAATCATACGACCACACCTCGTTCGCCGAACCAGGTGCCAGCGGCCGGGGTCGCGACGACGCAATCCGCTTGCCAGGCCCCTTGCGCGGCACCTGCAACCTGGCTGATCGCCACAGACGATGCGCGCGGCTGGCGCTCATCACCTCGCCCTCGCGGGCCAGGAACACGCGGATCCGGCGATAGCCATAGCGTGGATAGGTCGCCGATAGCGCCTTCATCTGCTTCACCACCCCCTCGTCCTTCACCGCCATGCGGCTCGTGTAGTCCAGCGCTGACCGCGCCACCGAGAACAGCGTGCAAGCCTGCCGCAGCGAGAGACCCCGCTCACGGCCATACGCCACCTGCCGGCGTCGAGCCTGCACGCTCACCAGTTTTTTTCCGCAACTTCCTTCATCACCTCGATCTCGAGATCGCGCTCGGCCACCAGCTTCTTCAGCCGGCCGTTCTCGACCTCGAGCTGGCGAAGGCGCCGGACACCCTCCGACTTCAGGTCTCCAAAACGCTTGCGCCAAGTGTAGATCGTCTGCTCGCTGACACCATGCCGCTTCGCGACATCCGACACCGCCTCCCGGTCCGACTCGCGGACAATCCCCACGACCTGCTCATCCGTAAATCTCGACTTGCGCATTGCCCCCTCCATCGAGGGGCCAGTCTGTCACATAATCCGTGGTCCGAAATTCCGGGAGCAGGCCAAACCCGCTAGCAGCATTCCTGCCAATTTGTTGGAGTAGTCTCGCCGGCACGTCCCGACCCGCGCAAGCGCGATAAATGCCGGCTTGAGGCGCATGTAAAGTGGCAGCTGCGGCGTACGCGCGGCCCAGAAGTAACCGCCCCAAAATGCTTGTCCATCAGCATCGGCCCTATTCGCAAAGCCCAGTAGATGACGCCCCGCCCATTCAGGATCAACATTGTAGAGCCAATTCAGGTGCGGTGAGATCATGGCGATCGCGTGTCGCCGAGCATCGCCGGGGAGGGCTAGAAGCTGCTCCAGTCGCACCTTCCACGTGTCGGAAAGGCCTGCTCCAACACCGAAGTTCGGTGTCGCTGGATCCTTTAACAGCGCGCAAACCAATCGACCGGCAGGCTGACTAAAGCCATCCTCGACCCAATCGCTATCGGATCGATGGAAGCGGTCCGGTGGCGGGTAGGCTACCAAGGCTGCGGCCAATGCGGTCCAGACGGCGCGGAATACATCGGGCAGTTCTCCGAAGAGCGTTCTCGCGCGATCGTGCAGCCATTCGCTGACCGGGTGTCGCAGCGTGACGAGCTGTTCAAGTTTTAACCTCGACACACGGAGGCCGACGGCGCAGAGAAGCCGTAGCTTCACTTCACCCCTGCTGGTTGAATGGAGCAGTGTCGCCCACTCGCTCTCCGCGAACTCACCCTTCCGCGCAGCATCAGTCAGTACCGCCAGCGCTAGAGCGGGTCGCTCCTGCGCCAGACCGAGATAGTGCCGATGCTCGACGGCTGACTCAAAGTCGATGCGCGCCGATTCACGTGCCGCGGCGAGGATCTGGCCTAGCGGCAGGCCGACCAAGTGTGCGGGACTGGTCTCAGTGATGAAGCTTGTGACCGGGCCAACATGCGGCCGTGCAGTGCCGCTGGCGAACCGTGGCTCCCAACCCGGTGCATCGCGCCGGATTTTCGCAATCTGCGCATCAAGCTCAGACTCGAAGTGCACTCCATTGTCGTGCAGCCACTGTAATCGATTGAGGCGGTAACTTGCAGTTAGCGCGGTGTCATCAAGGACCTCTGGCCAAGGCAAGTTTCCGGTGAAAAGCCGCTGCTCAATCCGCCGCCGGTCAACGTCGGCCATCTGGGTCCAGCGGTCGCGTAGCGCGTATAGGAGATCCCGCTGGTGCTGAGCGTTCCAGAAAGATTCGTCGTCGAGCGACAAAAAGACTTCAGCCGCCTGCTCGGCACCGAGGACGTCCGGCTGGCTCGCCGCCCAGATCCGCATGTGCACAAATACCTGGTTACCGATTCTCGGCCAACAGGCAAACTCGGCCTTAGCTTCTAGCGGGGTTAAAGCCGCGAGACGCGTGATCATCTTGGTAAAAGTTCTCAGGTGTCTAGTCAGCTTGTAGCCCTCGTCCAGCTCTTCCCCGTCGTCCGAGCGCATTGTGTCAAAGAAAATCCGGTCGTGTCCCCGCACTTCCTGCTCTAGGGCAATGGCATGCTCGATCTGGCCCCGTAAGAGCAAGACAGCGTAAGCCAAATGGTCCTCCGGGAAAATTAGGGGTTCATGCGGATGAGGGTATTCGACGTCGAGCCAGAGAATTTTCTCGAGCGGAACATCCGGATTGTCCGGCGGTGTGAAACTCTGCAACGGCGGTCTGACGATGAGGACCGGCCGATACATCTCGACCATCGCTCGCACTAGCTCCGTAGACCAGCCGTCCTGTTTGACTATCACCTCGAACTCGTAGCGCCGGAGGTCAGGATCAACCCTACGGTCTCTCCATGCCGCAATGAGCAGGCGCCAGCCCCGCCGGATATCGTGCGAGAAGCGGTCGGTTTCCTGGCGCAGCGAGCGTTCAAGGCTGGCCACGATGTCCGGATGGAGGTTTGCCTGGTGCGCGGCCCACCACAGTGCGGCAGACTGATGGGCGACGGAGTTTAGGTACATCCCGAGATACCAGAGTCGCGCCGGCAGTTTCGGCGATGATGCGGCATCGGCGTCTCGAAGGCGGCCAGTCGCTTCGAGTGGCAGGTTCTCGCGATCCGCCTTGGTCGATGCGAACAAATCCCACGCATCATTCGGCACCTCGCGCTTTGCAAAGAGGTCCTTTGGATCAACCTGAAGGGGGGCCTTGTCAGAATCAAGCCCGAAAGCCTCAAAGGGATCGAACCGTTCGCTCACCTCCTTATATGGATTGGCGGGGCTCGTAGCTTTGTAGCGCTGAACCGGATCGAGCACGCAAAGCCAAGCGGCGGGTAAAGGATTCTCGACGACAAGCCTCCTGGCGCCCTCACGGGTTGCCGCGAGATGCGCGACAAGACCACGCTCGTGCGGGCGCAGGTCGGTGGGTCCGCGGGCGGCGAGGGCAATCACGCTTTGGTACCATGCGTCGACGTCGCGCGCCCGCTCAGCCCACGCGCGGAGCGTCTGCCAGAGCGCGGCGTGGCGGTCGGCGCTTTCGTAAGGGATCGGGTTAACCCCCTTGTGCGTCCATTGGGCTGCTGCCTGGTCGACATGTCCAGCCTGGAACGCGTACAGCTCGTTCGGACGCTCGTCGCTCCGGCTCAACGCCTCGAGAAGGTACTGGACCGGCGGATCGTCAGCCGAGTAGCCGACAAAGACTACCTTGTACCGCTGGAGCAGCGACTGGATGTAGCGGGTGGCCCAACCGTCTGCGAGATAGGCACGTCCGAAATCGCTGCTGGAGAGAACGAATTCGTCGTCGCACGCCGCGCGATACTCGGTATCGACTCGACCATGGATGTGAATGATCCCACGAAAGTCTTTTTCCCGCCGGGGATCCGGCAGGTGTGGTGGATTGAAGGAGCCGAGGGATGGATCGCATTCCTCAAACAGCCGGTCGAAGTTCGTGGTCACGAGCCTAGCAACGCCGGCCCGATCGCGCGACAGGTCGAGCATCGTCCTATGGGCGTCGAGCTTATAGTCGTTCGGCGGCCGGAGGGCGTTTGCGACCGCCTCACGCACCTCGGCAGGGTCGAACTCGCGCTCGAGCAGCCCAAAAATGCGGTCAGTCGCGACGATGCCGGTGAGGCAGGTTTCCGCCTCGAATCTTTGGCTTGCCTTAAAGAGGCGACGTGCCGGACTGTCCTGCGCCGAGCCGAGTGACTTCAGCACGCATCCCGCCAAAGTGGGAAAGTTCGGCAGGCTGGCTTCGGCCTGCGACACACCTGCGCCGCAGAAGAATATTACCTGCCCCGCGTCTCGGGCGGTTAGTAGTTCATCGGGGAGCCACGGGCCATCTGCTATGAAGCGCATCCTGTACTGCCTCGTTCCTACGTCAACCCGGTTCGCGCATTGCAGAGGGGCGACAAGAGCCCGGCGGCAGGACTAATTAACCGTCTGCATCTCCTGGATCTCGCCTAAAAGCGGAACGCCCGCTCCAGGCCAGCTGCCGAAGCCCGGGTCAATGAGGCTTTCCGGGCAACGGCCCTTGGTGGCGTGGAGGGGACCGACGCGCGCTGGCCGTCAGCTCAGCACCTGTTCGATCCACTGGGTCACGGCGTCAAGGGTGGAGCCGAGAACCTCGTGATCTGTCTGCCCGGACTTGACGGGAACGTGGAAGGAATGATCGGCTTCCGCCACCGGCATCAGCGTGGCCAGCGGCCCGAGCCGCTTGAGAGCGGGCGTCAGGAGGCGCATGTCCGCGAGCGCCTCACGGGTGCCCTGAACGAAGAGCATCGGGATATGGATCTGCGGGAGGTGCCCGGCGCGTTCAATCGACGGCTTCTTGGCAGTGTGCGGCGGGAAGCCCAGGAAGACGAGGCCGCGGACACCGGCCAGGGGCTGGTCCGCCTGTGCCTGCGACGTCATGCGTCCCCCAAACGACTTGCCGCCGGCGACCAGCGGCAGCGCCGGCATCAGCCCGGTCGCGGCCTCGACCGCCGCCCGCACCGTGGCCTGCGCCAGGGCTGGCCGGTCTGGACGCGTCGAGCCCCGCTCCATGGCGGGAAACTGGTAGCGCAGCGTGGCGACCCCACGTTCGGCGAGGCCATCTGCGACCGCCGTCATGAACGGGTGCGTCATCCCCGCCCCGGCCCCGTGCGCGAGCACGCAGCACGCCAATGCGCGTGTGGGCCTCTGCAGCAGGCCGGAGACGCTGTGCTCTTGATCGACCTGGATGGCGACATGGTCCGACCGCATCAGCCGCGCCCCGACCTGGTCCGGCGTCGCCGAGCCGCCTGGTCCAGGACGACCCAGGTCGGGGCGTGGTCGCTGGCGCCGGGTTCACCGCGGACCATCCGGTCGACTCCCGCGCTGCGCAGGCGTTCGGCAAGCTGTGGACTGAGCAGCAGGTGGTCGATGCGAAGCCCGGCGTCGCGTGGCCAGCGGTCGCGCATGTATTCCCAAAACGTGTAGGCCGGGCCGGTCGGGTGCGCGGCCCGGATAGCATCGGTCCAGCCCTGGTCGAGCAGGCGGCGAAACGCCTGGCGGCTCTTGGGCTGCACCAGCGCGTTCTTCGTCCAAGACCTCGAAGGATAGATGTCGGCCTCCGTCGGGACCACGTTGTAGTCGCCCGCGAGCACGACCGGCAGTCCCGTCGCGTGCAGCCCGGCGGCGTGGGCGATCAGCCTCTCGAGCCAAGCCAGCTTGTAGGTGAATTTCGGGCCGGGCTGTGGGTTGCCGTTTGGCAGGTACAGGCATCCGATGAGCACGCCCTCCACCGCGGCCTCGATGTAGCGGCTCTGCAGGTCGGCCGGATCGCCGGGCAGCGTCTTGCGGGTCAGGACGGGTTCGGAGTTCCGCGCCAGGATGGCGACGCCGTTCCAGGAGGCTTGGCCGCGCCAGACGGCGCCGTAACCGGCGTCCCGGATCGCGTCGGCGGGGAACGCGGCGTCAGCCGCCTTCAGCTCCTGCAGGCAGACGGCGTCCGGCGCCGCTTGCCCGAGCCACCGCAGCAGGTTGGGCAGCCGGCGGTTGATGCCGTTGATGTTGTAGGTCGCGATCTTCACGGCTCAATCCCAGGCTGGAAGTGGACCCTGTCGGCGCCGTCCGAAGGTTGAGACCGGCAATCGCCCGTCGGGCCACGGCATGTTCACGAACAGCAGAACGTCGTTTACCTGCCCGAGCACGACGCCTGCCGGTGCCTGACAGGCGGGATGATGAGGTGGTGCTTCATCCCCATCGACAAGCACGGGCAAACCTTTGCACCATAGGACGACAAAGCGTCCAGACAACTCTATCGCCCGCGGCGGACTACGTCGTTAACTGGCCGACATCCACTTTCCATCGTGTGCGCCCCGAAGCAGAACGTCCGCTCGCTGCCAAGGTCTACCCCCGGTCGGTAAGCGAACCTGACCCTCAACGTCCGCCCTTAAGACTCGACGCCGCCACTCCCGGGCCGATGGCAGTCGGGGACTTTCAACTCACCGCCACTCGACCGAGGAGAGCGCTAACCCGGTGCCCCCGCAGCCCCAAATTTCGGGCTTCTCCCGTTCATCATGGCCGAGGAGCCGCACGGGCCGCCGCCGCGGATACGAGCGGCAAAGCACGGCGCCGCGGCGCCACAGGCGAACGGCCATGGACCGCGCTCATGGTCGACTGGACTCGCGCGGTCGTTCTTTCGCTGCTTTGGAGACTACCTGCCATACCGCTTCCTCTGCCTCTCAGGTGAGAGTAGCGCAACGACTCCCAGGACCAAACAGGATGGGTGTTCCAGGGTGAGGTGGCCATCCACACCCTCGTCGACACCGCCCCCTTTGCGCCCGGGGACCAGCGTCTTCATCGCCACGCTGCAGACTGTCGCTGCTTGATCGACGAGCCTGAACGGATTGACCAATTGCTTGCACAATTGAAATTCAATTTGCTCTGGAGTCGCCTCCTGCGCATTCTCTTAATATCATCTAAATACTAGAGAGAGACATGAAATCCTTCTCAAATAATTCCGGACTCAATAATCAAGACCAAGGCCTCTATTTCATGAATGGCACGAGCTCATCGCAGCGTTACTTGGCCATCGCTCGGCGCGGAAACATCTTCCTGGGTATAAGGTTTTCTGGCCTCAACGACGGAGCCGCATTCGGCGCACCAGGAAATACCTACCTACACGCCCGCCTCCGGAGTGCCCGAAATCAGCCACTTGCCAAACAGCTCGACCTCTCGACAGGCACGAGCAACATCATCGACCTTGCCAACGAACAACTCGCGATGGACGAGGCGTGGCCAAGTCTTCCATTTGACAAGATGAATGACGAGCGGGCGAGCCTGGTGATAGGCGCTTTTCTCCGGGGCTCCCTACTTGACGACGGTGCCGCGGTGTTGGCGCGCATCGAGAAAGGTGATCTCGTTCCCAAGTTGCTGGATTACGCGATCTCTCATTCTACGCCAGGCCAGTGCCTTGTCGATGCAGCCGCCGCATCCTCATGGTTGGACCACCAGGCGAAGTCGACCCTGATCAGGGTAAAGAAGAAGGTTCTGTATCGGAGCAAAATGAAGGAGGCGCAGCACAAAATTGCTTCGACGGTCCGTGCTCAGATCGAGGTCGTCGGACCACAGACGCAACTGCTCAACGCGATCTATCAGGATCATATGCACACCTACGCTCCGCTTGCGGCAGATACCTGAATGAGAGGTCCCAGGCCGAACCGCGCTCGTATGCACCGGAAGTCTCACCTGAGATCGCGTGAGCTACTTAAGGCAGAACAGCGGGGCCCGCAGTGACCCTCCCATGCGCAGAAGGGATCGTCACAGGCTGGCGTGTTAAGCGTTGCACTTAACTGCAATCCTTCCTCTGCATCCCTTCAGGCGGCGGTGCGGTGGCCAGCTCGCCGCCATGATACCGGCCGCGTGCATTCGTCGGGAAACAAAAAACAGCCTAAAACAGGACCGCGATTGTGACAATCATTTTTACCAAGAAGCCTACCACTCCCACCACTAAGCTCGCCTCCAAAACGTCCATGCCCGCAGACGTCATTGCCCTAATCGATGAAATCGGCGACTTGCAGGACGACGCCGAGACGGCGATGAAGCAGATCAGGGCCCTGCAGGTAAAGCTGAAGCCCTACGGCGCGAAAATGAAATGTCTGGCTGAGCGGATGACGTCATACGCTACGAGCCAGGGCCTGGGGCCCGATGACGAGCTCACCGAGGCTACGGAGAATTTCGTGCTAGAGGTCGGTAAAGCCGGCACGCTCCGCAGGGTAGTCGACATTCGTCTGGCAATGAAGCGAATGGGAAGGAAAATGTTTTTTCAAAAGGTGACGATCGGCCTGGGCGTGATCGACCAGTATCTCACCCCAGAACAGCAAGTGGGAGTTATCGAGACAGAAAGAGTTCTCCGCAGTGCTAAGTTGCTGCGGAGAACCAGCGCAGAGCAGAAATCAGCAACGAAATTCTAGCCGGTCAATTTCAACGGAATCAAGTAACCCATCTTTCGCCCCGATTACATTTCAGGCAGCTCTAATTAACTTACTTTTGGCCTGCGAAGCCTTGATTTTCTTTAATGCTTCCAAACGATGAATGTCGATTCCATCACACAGCTTGAATGCAGCTGTCCATGAGAGAACGAAGTCTCGCGCAGCCCTCGAATGCATTTTCTGAGCGACGCTCGATTCCGCGTTCCTGATCGAACTCAGCCTAGCCTTCAGTTTCGCTTTAAAGTTGCTCAAGTTGTAGAGGCTGGGTGTTATCCGAACTTCGGCTCCACTCTTTTCTAGGCAATGCCCCAGAAAATCAATCGGCGTTCCTGGTTCGAAGATCGTCGGCTTCTTCGGTAGAAAATGCCCGGCAGGGCTTGCTTTGAGGGCGCTCCAAAAGGCTAAAGTCATCGCAACCGCTTCGCTTTCGTTCTTCCCCATTGCAAGGAAGTTGTCGGCATACCCAATCGACGCACCCTCCTGAGGCAGGTTGTCGAATGATGGGGCCAGCAGCAACTCTGCAACGAGGGGCGAAGCGGACGATCCTTGAGGAATACCCTGCCGGGCATCTGCAAACAGCTCCCCGATAATGATCTGGTCATCATCAACGCTGGTCGCAGGACCGAACTGGTCAGTAGATAGCCAGAGAGAGAGTGAAACAGCTAGCAGTACTCGCCGCGTCACCTCCTTCGGAATGGGAAGCAGTTCAGGCACTACTTCCTCATTGAAGCTCGGATAGCAATTGGTAAGGTCGGTTTCCATCGCCCAGATGTGGCCACCTTGTAGAGCCTGTGAGGCACGCGTAATGGCCGCGTGCACGCCTCCGCGCATCATAAACTGGCTCGGCCTTGGATTCGCCAATACACGGAGGAGCCGGAGGACATGCAGCTGAAGCGATCGGTTCTCGATGCCGAAGTCCATAATAGTTCGATAGTGCCCGGGCTTCCCGGGTTTTTCCTGCGCTCGGACGATGACTTTCTCCGTCGTTCCCGCCCACGCATTTAGACCCTCCGCATAACGGTGACACCGGTCGGCCGAGGGCCGCCTGCGCTCTGACAGGTGACTGCAAGCTTCTGTAACTGCTATTCGCCGCGCCTCAAACGACTTCAGATAGAGGCGTGCGAGGTGGTTCACCTCTTTTGGTTTCCCTGCCTCATGTGCGGTCCGGATGCGCTGGAGTAGCTTTTTCACTGAACCCGTCACCTCCTGCGATTTACTTGCCGTACTGGGATGCTCTTGTCCGCCCACTTGTATCGCGGACGCTTTGCCTAGCACCTGAGAACCAGCACCCAACTTCAATTCCGGCATCCCGCAGTTCCTTAGCTTGTATCGGTCACACCGGTCCAATAGGCATTTGCCGACGTAGGATTAAAGCCGTGCTGGGTGTCCCGGTATAAAACATGAGCTACTTACCCGCGCTGATTGCGTCGGCGCGCTGCGGAACCGCCTTGCAATCGAGGTAGCAAGGTCGAGTAGTTCCCAGCGGGAATGCTTGGTCCAGGAGCCATGCTGTTCCCCGACGTTGTGCCGGATCGAAGGCACGATTGTTTCGCGAAACGGGCTGCTCACGGCATGGAAAAGAAGCTGATGGCAGCCGAGGTTTCATCGCGGGATCCCGCGAAATCTGGAAGACCTGGAGCAACTGTTTCACGCACACTGCACCCTCAAGCCAATCTCTCCGGAGGAGTGAATTACCGGGCGGCAATGGCTTACGTTCAGGCATGAGCGCGGGGTAGGCTCCAGGCGGTCTACTCACTCGTGCTTCCGCGCGTGTGCACCGTGCAAGAGCTCCAGCGTCGCCCAAGCTCAACCGACTATCCTCTGGCGGTAGGTCACCCCAAGCGCCTGCTCCCCCGAACGAGATTGGCACGCTTGCGGTTACCGCGCCTCTATGAGGCCAAGCCTCAGCGCTCACCCATCGGGGCACTGCTCAGTGCCATCTCGAGTGCAGTTAAGTGCACACGGCCCGGTTTGCGCTAAGAGGCCGTCTCTGAACGACAGCGGAATGGGGGTGGGTGGTTACGCGAGAATGTGCTTCCAACAGGTTGTCGAGACCGAGTTGGATGAACGCCTCATGTGGAACGCAACCACCCGCGCGCAGCATATGCGCGACAGGCTCCGCTTTACCAGTGACATGACGGACGCCGAATGGGCTGTCCTGGAGCCGCTTCTGCCCCCACCTTCGCCGGTTGGAAGACCGCCCGAATGGCCGATGCGCGAGATCGTCAACGCCATCTTCTACGTCCTGCGCGGCGGTATCTCGTGGCGGATGCTGCCGCCCTGTTTTCCGCCTCGACAGACGGTCTATGGCTGGTTTGCGGTGTGGCGGCGCGCCCGCGTATGGGAGGCGGTCACGCATCAGTTGGTCATGTTTGACCGCGAACGGGCCGGGCGTGAGGCCAGTCCCAGCGCCGCCGTCATCGACAGCCAGAGTGTCAAGACCACAGAGGCCGGTGGTCCGCGCGGCTACGACGCCGGGAAGAAGGTGCTCGGCCGAAAGCGGCACGCGATGGTGGACACCGATGGCAGGCCGTTGATGCTGCAAGTTCATCCCGCGTCGGTCCAGGATCGCGACGGAGCGGTCCCGTTGCTGAAGGCCTCCCGTCGCCGCTTCCCCTTCGTAGAGCGCGCCTTTGCTGATTCCGCCTACGCCGCCGAACGGGTGGCCGATGCCACCTCCATTGCCATTGAGATCGTCCGCAAGCCCGCAGGCCAGATCGGCTTCGCCGTCCATCCACGCCGTTGGGTCGTCGAGCGGTGCTTCGCTTGGCTCAACCGAAATCGGCGCTTGGCAAAGGACTTTGAGGCTACCATTGCTTCGGCGACCAGCTTCCTCTACGCCGCGTCAGCCATGCTACTTATCCGGAGAACGGCTCGTTGCACATGAGTTCAGAGTCGGACTCTAAGATGATTTGAAGAACGAGCCGCCAGCTCAGTGCGCCGGAGCTCTGCTCCGGTAGCGGATTGATCCTACAACGTCAACTGGAAAGACTAGCCGGGCCGGTGCCGTACGCGTCTGCCCACCATGACCGTGTCGCCCATGATTGGGGCGGGGCAAGTAGGTCACAGCAAAGCCGCCGTTTCGGTTCGATGCAGCATGGCCCGCATCATGATGTGGTGCTTAATTTCGTCGGGCAGCCGCTCCTTGTAGTGATGCTGCGGGCGGCCTTCCAACGGCTTTCAGGAAGGGGAGCTGTGGAAAAGTGACTGCTGCTCGCTGTGTCTGTGCCGAGCGGCCTCTAATGATCTCAGGTTTCGGGTTGCAGTTCCCGTGCCTACAGGGCTGGCAGGCGGTTGTTTAACCCAGGGAGGTTGAATCGGTGGACGCGGTGCTGCCGCCCGGCTCTGATTGTCACGGAACAGAACGGACCGGACGCTGGCAGCATTATAGCTTTAGGAGCCTGGATTGCAGTCAATTGCAAAATCCATACAGGCGGTCGTCCCGCCGGACGGTGCCCGTCCAGCATCTCAAACCCCGGCACCGCAGCTACTCTGGATAGAGCTCGGTCCCTGTCCCACTACTCCGGGGAACCCGGGTCGCATGCGACTGCCGCCGGGGGCGTTGCGGGCCGCTATGCTGCAGCAGGCCGTGCCCTTACCGCAGTGACTTCAATGGCCGGCTTATATGGGCTGCAGCAGGTCTCGCTCCCCCTCCGTGCCGTCTCCAATATACAGCGGAACCGGCGCAGCAATCTTGCGTTCTTCAGTCCTCAGATGGGCTTGTCCCGCGCAGGGCCATAAGCCATTCCTCGAAATTCCCGACGCCATATTTGTTTTTGGCGAGATTGCAGGCTAGGTGCGTCACGTGGACGTTCTTCTCGTCGTATGAGCCATTTGTGCTGTCAATCCGGTCTGCCGAGGCCTGCAGCATTTTGTTCATAGTTGCCGCGACGAGTACGCCTCCGCACAAGGCACATAGCCCGTGCTGATCGACTTGCCATTTCCGGGTGAGCATTGGGAAAAGGTCAGAGAGATTGGGTGCGGTTCGCAGCGGGTTCTTGACGACGCGTTCCTCACCGCCGCTATTCACGCGAGCGATGATGAGGTTCGCCATCCGCGTCGCTTCTTGCCGGATGCTTCTCGGCGTTTCGGAGAGGCTGGTCCGGATATTGATGTAGGCCTGCACGTCGGAAGACAGATGCAATTCGAGCGTCACGACGTTGAGAGCCCTCACAGCCTCGCGCTCTTTGTCAATCGCCTCGACGACTCCGCCCCGGTTTTCGACCTTTCCGAACCTGCTATACGCGTCCGGGATAATGTCGTGCGCCTTTGGAAACGGCGGCCCATTCATCACGGCGGCGCTGAGAACGGGCATGGAGAGAGGCCAGCGCTCGCCGTATTCGGACCAATACTCTCGTGAGATGATCCTCCGCGTCTCGAGGACCTGGCTCGGTTCGATTACGACAGAGGCGATCAATCGACTACGGTGATCGGGGTTTTCGGTCAATTCGCGGTTCAGCGTGCCAACGTAGATCATCACGTCACGGCCGGGGATGAAGTCCTGCCTCAGCATCTCTCCTACGGAGGGGCGCGAAAACGACATGCACGGCCACTCATTGCTGATCTGGCCGAACACGCTTTTGAGAAACACCCTGCCATCGGGCTTCATCATATCGGCGACCTTCACCACCCCCTCCCTCGCGTAGCGCAGTGCCTATAGCAGGAGGTGTGACTACGTGCGACGGCGCCGCGTCGTGCGGCATGACACGAAGGGCAACTTCGACGTCCCGGCGGCCGCTTTGCAGCTGACGTAGGACAGCCTCGGCTGCGGCGAGACGGCGTTTCTGTCCTCCTTCTCGTCATCATCCATACCCATCTACGCTCGGATTGCGGGACCCCCGGTGATTCAATCCGGCGAAAGTAATGGTGGTGTCAAACTCAACCCACGGTCCGTGCAGAATAACCTTAGGCCAAATATATGCTGTATTGTTTGAGCTGATCCCTGTCCGAGAGAAATGATGCTCGTCGTCCGCAAACGTGTGAAAGAGTTCTCCTGCTCGGTGGCGTCGCCAGAGGTCGCCGCGTCCATGTCGGCCGAGACGGCTACGCCATTCAAGGGCGAGAACGGCACCGTGTTTGGTGAATCGCAACTGGGTCCTCCCTTCCTATCCCTGCGAGACGCTGCGGAATGGCTGGGGGCATCGCTCTCCACGGTCAAGCGGCTGATTGCCAGAGGCGAGCTCGCTGCTGTTCGCGTCGGTAAGCGCCGGAAGGTTCCAGCGGCTTTCCTGACCGCATACATCTCCAAGAGCATATCACACCCGGACCAGTATAATGGTTGACGTATATTGATCCTATATTTCTTTTCAAATACATGTAGTGACATTTCGCAGGGAATTGTCTGTGATAGTATTTGCAGACTGACTGCTTTGACCCACTTTATTTGATAGAGGATTAGGATATGCTTTTGACGCGGACCGTTGTCCCAGTGTCCTCTTGCACGAGCGCACGCGTCCAGGGAGCAAGGACGCTCGCCGATGTCCGAGACATGCTGCTGCAGGCCCCTGACGCCAGATCGCCGGACGTCAAGCTGCTGGTCAGCGCCATCAACACCCTTGCCCGTGCCTCCGGCTGCGCGCCCGACGACCTCCCGGCGGATCCAGCACTGCTGAGGGAGCATCTGGCCAGGATATCCCCCGCGATGGCGCGCCTGACCAAAGGAAGCTGGGCCTCGATCCGCAGCCGTATTCTTAAGGCGATGCAGCGGGCGGACGTGCAGGTCATGGCAGGGCGCCGCACGCGACCGCTGTCGGAGCAGTGGGGCACACTCTACAAGCAGGTGCCGGAGAATGGTTGGCAGGCCTCACTCAGCCGCTTTGTCGGTTACCTGTCCGACAACAACGTTTCTCCCCACGATGTTTCGGACGGATGGGTCGAGCGCTTCTCGCGTGAGCTCGAGACGTCAAGCCTTCGGGGTCGTCCTGCTGCGATCGTCCGCGGAGCGGTCCGTGGCTGGAACGCCGCTTCAAAGCGTGTTGCGGGGTGGCCGCCCACTGGGCTCACGGTCCCCGCCGCGGAAAAGACCGGCTACGTGCTTCGTGTGGAGAGCTTCCCCGCAAGCTTTCAGAACGCGCTCGCCGACTACCTATCTTTCCTCGCGGACCCGCCGGAGGATGACGACGCGCCGCCGAAAGCGTTGCGGCCGATCACCGTCAAGCTTCGGGAGTTTCAGCTGCGGCAAATCGCCTCGGCTCTCGTGCACAAGGGCACTCCAAGCGACGACATCGTCTCGGTCGCCATGCTGACGGAGCGCGTGCACATCAACACCGTCTGCGACTTCTTCATCGAGCGCAGCGGCGGTCGCGCGGACTGCTCCCAGCTGCAAGGCCTCCTGGCCGCACTGCGGTCAATCGCACTGCATGTGCGACGTGAACGACAGGTCGCGGACTGGATCAGCCGCCGGCGACGGCGTTTGGGAGGGGATCGCCCAAGGGTCGGAATGACGGAGAAGAACCGGCGCCGGCTTGCGGTCTTCCGCGACCCGCGGCAGGTCAGGGACCTCCTCCTCCTCCCCTATCGTCTGCTCAAGCGGGCCCAGGACGGTTCCCTGCCCGCGAAGCCGACTGCGCGACTCGTCCGGACAGCGGTGGCCATCGAGCTCGAGATCATGTGCCCGATACGGCTGAAGAACCTCAGCGAGATCAACGTCGATACCGACTTGGTGCGTAGCCACGCTCGACCGGGCGCACCCACCCACCTGTTCATCCCGGGCAGCCGGACCAAGAACGGCGAAGACATCGAGCTGGAGCTGCCGAAATCCTCCGTGGCGCTGCTCGACCTGTATGTCATGAAGTATCGGAACGTCCTTATCGAGCCGGACCACCGGGGGCACGCGCCGAGGTTCCTGTTTCCCAAACCTGACGGAACCGCAAAGGACGGCAAGGTTCTGGCAAGCGGCATTTGCGACGTCCTGCTGAGGGAGCTCGGCATCGAGTTCAACATGCACTTGTTCCGGCACTTGGGCTGCTTCCTCTACCTCAAACGCCACCCTGGGCAGATCGATGTCATGCGGCGGGTGCTGGGGCACAAGGACGGTGCAACGACCATGCGCTTCTACGCCTTCATTGAGCAGTCCGACGCTTTCCGCCTGTTCGACACGCACGTCCTGCAAATTCGCGAGGAAGCTCTCCGACCGCGGGGCAAGACTTCCGCTGTGAGCCGCACGTCGAGTGCCAAGCGGGCACGCGCAAAATGAGGTCGGTGACCGGGGCGGACCGGATCAGTGTCCGTACGACGAAGCTGATTTGGCCGGTCGCCGCGTGGCCGGATGAGGAGCAGGCAGCGTGGGGGCGTGCGCGGCAGGGCAGAGGATTGGAAGGTCTCGACAATCCTGCTGCAGGTTGGCGTGACCGGACCGCAAGAAAGAACGAGGACGGCTACGGTCGGTATCTCGCCTGGTTACACCGCAACGGGATGTTCAGCGAGAATGAGACAGCATGCGAGCGCATCACGCCTGATCGAACCGCCGAGTATGCTCGTTACCTGAAATCACACTTCTCCTCCGTCAGTGTGGCGACCACGGTGACCGCCCTTACCTCGGCGGCACGCGCCCTGGCTCCTGAGGAAGACTGGTCCTGGCTCAGCCGCCGCTCGACCAGGTTGAAGGGCCGGGCAAAACCATCCCGGGTCAAACGGCATATCATCCAGCATACTCTTGACCTGTTCTCCTTCGGCAAGGACCTGATGGACGGCCCGGAAAAGGGGCGGAGCGGCAAGCTGGCGGCGGCGCAGCGATTCCAGGCGGGCTTGATCATTGCCCTCCTGGCCGCGAGGCCGCTGCGGATACGAAACTTCCAGGCGATCACGATCGGCCAGTCGCTGCGCTGGGATGGCACGGGATACTGGCTGACGTTCAGCGCAGACGAGACAAAGACGGGCGGCGCGATCGACGAGCCTGTCCCCGCCAACCTCATCCCCTATTTGGAGGCATTCCTTCGCCTGTGGCGGCCTACTATTCTCCGCCAGGCTGACAAGTATGACGGAGTCAAGACGCATGGCCGCCTGTGGGTCGACATTTTCGGCCGGCCAATGCAGGAGTTCACGCTTCGCGAGCTGATCAAGCGCTACACGCGAAAGCGCTTTGGTAAGGCCTTGTGGCCCCACCTGTTCCGCGACTGCCTCCTCACATCCGTGGCGATCGACCAGCCCGACCTGATGAGGATCAGTGGAACGCTGCTGGGTCACACAAACCTCCACACCGGCGAGAAGCATTACAACCAGGCCAGGATGGTGGACGCCAGCCGGCGTTTTAGCGAAATGGTTTCCGAGTTGCGCGACAGCTTCGACCCGGAGCCGCAACCCGCAGCGGCAGGTCGGAACGGGCCTGCCCAGCGACCTCGTGCACTTAAGTGCAAAGGCCGGCGACCGTTTAGCAGTCGTGAGTGACGCCTCTCACGCCGTGCGCTGTAACGGCTCCGCGCCGCTGGTGCGTAAGACGGAGACTTTGCTACCCTCAACCTATAGCGGCCTGCGACCCCCTAGCAGACCTAAATCGAGGGTTGCGTGGACTAGCCGTCCTGTGTGATGCAAGTCGGCAGTGGTTCTCGATTTCGCCAGTTTGTTTCTCTAGGGGTCCTCGCGATGTGGGTCGCTTCGAACGACGTTGAGAAAGTTATTGACTGGTTTTACCGTCGCTCGTCTGCCCGGTTTCTGGGTGTCTTCGTCGCGGGCGATCGGAACTTCGACTCGCTGCTGCGGTCGGTGGTAGCAAGCCGCCAGACCTTTGACGTGATCCTTGGGCCTTGCATAGATCTTGTGTTGTTTAGCAATGCAGAATTTGAGTCAGAGCAGAACATACCTGTACGTCATATATCAAATTTGTCAAAGTGGACGCCGCAACGTACGCGTGGGATTTCAAACGCTACTTTCATGTCGACCAATGATATTGCTTCCTCTCTAAAGCTTGGAATTGACGATTTACCTGGCCTAGTTCTGCTCAGAAAGCGCGACGGCCGCCGAGACGACGGGTCCGAACGCCTTGTACTTAGCCTAAGAGGTGCAACTGATGTCGACTTCTTGGTCGATTTCTTTAGAGCTTTCCGGAAATCGCTTGAACGGGTCGAGACGGCACGATCCACTAAGTTCAGGTTAAATGATTTGGGACTTGCTGAGATCGAACGCAATGTGACTAGCCGCGCCGCGGAAGCGGCGGTCATCGAGAAGTGCGACAAGCGGATTTCTCGGTATCTTGGGGAAGCGCAGTTGACTGCCGCCTCGTCCGACGATGAACTAGAGCAAGCACGTATTGCCGAGCAACGACTGAACAAGGCGAAGGTCGCTAAATACAACGCCCGTCACAGAATTGCGAAATTAGATGCACAGGTGCCTATCGAGACCGTCGTAAAATTCATGATGCTGGCAGATGAAGAGATAAAAGAATTACAGGCCGTACTCGATCGTTTTGAACGTCGGTTATCCTACGCCTTAGCACGAGACAGGGTTTTCAGGTTCCTAGGTCTGTCCGAGATAACAATGAGTCAGGTCAAGCGTATCATTCAGCTAGCGGCCGCCATTAAAGCGGGTAGCGGGGCGCTATTGTGAGTTCCTCGATGGCACGCACGCGCTCCGGGTTCTGCTGTTGCCGATCCAAGGGGTGGAACTCCACCGTGCGCCGGAAGTGCGTCCGCTTTCAAGACAGGAGCCTCGGCGTGTCTACGACTGAGATGGCACACCGCGGCCGGTAAGACGATCGTCGGCAATGTCCTCTTGTCACCACGGGTCGCCGTATGGCAGACCTACTGGAAGTTAGTTATTGCCCACTGGCCACCCCATGCCAGGGGTCGTGTGCAGTTAAGTGCAAAGTTTAGGACGGTTTGTTGCTCGGGGATAGCGCCCCCACCCCCGCCGCTTGCTGGGACGTTGCCGCGCTGCTTGGCGCCCCATTTCCACAGGTAGGCCTTCCGCGGGGGAAGCGGGGCGGGTCGGTCCAGAGAGCCGCAAAAAGCCCATGCACATGTGCTATAATCAGGACGCTATGCTGCTGACCCAGGAACAGTAGGACCTCGAGTACGAACTGGGGGTGGAGCAGATGACCGTAAACATCACCAAGGTGCTTGCCGATTGGGACAAGCAGCGATTGGACATCGACCAGGAACACAAGAGGCTACAGGTGTCGATCTGGGCGATCACGTTTCAGCTGTTGGGCCTTGTCGTGGCATCCTTCGCCGCCGGAGCATTATGGGCAAGGCTGTTCTGGTGAGACCGAATCCGGCCCGCAGAGAGCCGTGGGTCGCGTGCAGTTAACTTCAACGGACTATAGACCCGTTGGTGAATGGAGGTGACATCTTCTCCTCGCTCCATGTCCCATGGCAATGTCACTGTGCGCGACATCCCGCTCCCGAAGTTGGTGCCTGCCTCAGAGGAAGCGGAGCGGGTCGGTCCAGGGGCTGCAAAAAGCTGCTGCCTCTTTTAGTTTCCGGCCGGATGAGCGCGCCAGCCCGTCTACCGCGCATCTACATTTGGACGCCCCTAAAGTCGCTTCCGTTGTACTCCTGGCTGCCACCAAGCTGCTCATATGCTGGGTCGCGAGTCCACTCCGGTCAGCCTTCGGCATGGATTATCGGCTGCGACAGAGAGCGGCTACTCCCTAAACCCGCATCTTAGGCTAAGATTGTAACGTCCCTACGTTGAGGTTTGTTGTACGAGATGAAGGCACTCCGCTGGACCGCCGTCAGCCAGTCGGCCTTCGAATGGGAGAGGGAAGCCCTCGACTTCCTGCGCGACAACCTGCCTGACCACGAACCTTGGCGCGCCTGGTCGAACTTCGAGTTCATCGACGATGAGGGACGGGTCAATGAGGTCGACGCCCTGGTCCTAGCACCGGCCGGCCTGATCCTTATCGAAGCGAAATCCCGGCCGGGAACCATCCGCGGCGATGCCTACAGCTGGACGTGGCGAACCGAGGGGCGGGAGATCACCACCGACAACCCTCTCCCGCTCGCCAACCGGAAGGCCAAACGCCTCGCTTCTGTCCTGCGCCGGCAAGAGGCCCTCAGCGGCCGCAGCGGCGCGCGCATCACGCCTTGGGTTGAGCCGCTGATCTTCCTATCGAAGGTGAGCCAACGTCCGGTTCTGGATCCCGGCACGGCGAAGCGTGTTGTCCTGCGAGGAGAGGCAGGCAAGCCGGACGACTCCGGCGTTATCGGCACGTTGCTGCGCGCCGACGAGCTCGGCTTCGGCCGTCGAGGGGCGGTTGATTCTGCGGTCGCACGGCAGATCACAAAAGCCTTGGAACAGGCTGGCGTGAGGCCGCCGGGACGCGGACGGAGGGTTGGCGATTACGAACTCGGACAGCTCCTCGGCGAGGGCGACAACTGGCAGGACTTCGCCGCTCGGCATGCCGCTACAGGCGTGAAGCGCCGAGTTCGCGTCTACCCCTATGCCCGCGCCACGACGCCCGAGGCACGGGACCGCCTCGCCCGCACCGCCCAACGCGAATCCCGCGTTCTGGAAGGGCTGGAGCACCAGGGCATCCAGCGCGTCCTCGACTATCGCGAGGCCGAGCTCGGACCGGCGCTCGTGTTCGAGTATGATCCAGATGCGCTCCGCCTGGATCGTTTCATGTCCCAGCGCCTCGCAAAGCTGGCGCTTACTGAACGGTTGAGCTTGGTGCGGCAGCTGGCCGAGGCAATGGCCTACGCGCACGGGAAGCGGCTCTACCACCGTGGTCTGGCACCCCAGAGTATCCTCGTGCGGGACGCCGATAGTTCTGCCCCTCGGCTTCACGTCACCAATTGGCAGGTCGCCAGCAGAGCCGAGGGAAGCACCGCAGGCGCTGTGATGACGGCCGGAACCTTACATGTTGAAGACCACCTCACCGATCCATCGAAGATCTATCTTGCGCCCGAGGCGGCATCGGCTGGGGATGCTGGCGCCGCCCAGGCAGATGTCTTCTCGCTCGGCGCGATTGCGTATCACCTCCTCTCCGGCCGCCCACCGTCGACTAGCCCGCTGCAGCTCCCGAGCGTGCTTCGGGAGGGAAACGGCCTGCTCTTGTCCGGCCTCATGAACGGTGCAGGGCGCTGGCTTGAGGAGATGGTGCGAGCCGCCACCGCCCCCGTAGTGCGCGACAGACCGCGCGACGCACGCGAGTTTCTAGAATACCTAGCCGAAGCGGAGCGTGAGGCCGCCCCTCCGGAGCCGGCGCCGACCTATGTCACGGATCCGGCCACGGCAGCGGCCGGCGACCGCCTGGAAGGCGATCTCGTGATCAAGCGGCGGCTTGGGCAGGGCGGCAGCGCCTACGCCTTCCTGGTCGAACGGGAGGCCACCGGCGAGGAGTTCGTCCTCAAGGTTGCGCTCGACGACGCGCACGCCGATCGCATCCGGGCCGAGGCCGGCATCCTGCGTCCGCTCCGCCACCCAAACATCGTTAGATTTGTCGCCGACACGACCATTGCCGGACGACCCGCCATCCTCATGGAGCGAGCAGGGGATCGCACACTCGCCCAGTGGATACGCGGCGGCGATCCTCTGTCGCTGGACCTCATGCGGCGCTTCGGTGAGCACCTCCTCTCGGCTGTCGAGTATCTGGAGGGCGACGGCGTCGCCCATCGCGACGTAAAGCCCGACAACATAGGCATAGCAAAGGCCGCGGCGACGGGAGCCTACCGGCTCGTTCTCTTCGACTTTTCCCTGTCACGCGCCCCGCTCGAGAACGTCACTGCCGGCACCAGGCCTTACCTCGACCCCTTCCTCGTCGACCGCCGCCCACCGCGCTGGGATCTTCACGCCGAACGCTACGCGGTGGCGATCACGCTCCACGAGTTGCTGGTGGGCACGCCGCCCACATTCGGGGATGGCCTTACCGAAGCGCGCTTTATTGAAGATGAAGCCACGATCGCTGTCGACCGCTTCGACCCCGCCCTGCGTGACGGCCTGGAGACCTTTTTTCGCCGTGCCCTGCGCCGCGACCCCGTCGAGCGGTTCGGAAACACGGAGGAGATGCTGCGGGCTTGGCGAGAAGCCTTCTCGCCGATGGATCGCGTCACCGCCGCGGCCGACAGCATCGAGGTCATCGCCCCTCGCCTCGATCGGACCAGCAGCATCGCCGAGGTCGGCTACGGGGTCGAGGCGCGTGCCGTGCTTGACCAGATGGGCATCCACACCGTGCTCCAGCTCCTGGGCGTACCTCGTCTCCAGTTCCGCTATCTCACCGGGGTCGGCGACCGCATCCGACGGGAGATCCGCGAACGGGCGAAGCGCCTTGCGGAACTCCGCCGCGACCTTGTCCCCGGCGGCATCACCGAGAACGATGGCGGCCGGGCCACCCTGGACCGTTTGGCGGAGCAATTGCTCCCACGTCGCCCTGCCGGCGACGATCGGCCTGAGGACCGCGTCCTCGCGTACTATCTCGGCATCGACGACGACGCGGCATCCTGGGCCAGTGCCGGGCAGGTGGCGGCCGCCGTCGGCACGTCCCGCGGCGCCGTGGCCGACGCTCTCGAAGCGGCCCGGACCCGCTGGCACAAGAGCGCCGACCTGAATGCTGTCCGGGGCGAACTCAGCATGCTGATCGAGAAGGCCGGCGGCATCGCCACCGCTGACGAACTGGCCGTGCAGCTTCTCGGCTCTCGCGGCTCGGTCAGGGAGGACGACAGGGAACGCATGCGGCGCGCACGCGCGACGATCCGCGCCGCCATCGAACTCGAGGCCTCGGTCACTCCAACGCGCTTCGCCTCCTACGCCGAGGCGAGGCCCGAGGCGGCCATCCTCGTCTCCGCGTCGCCGGAGAGCGCCGAATACGCCCGACGCCTCGGTCGCGCCGCCGACAAGCTCGCCGCGGAGACACCGCTGCCGAGCCCTGGCCGGGTGGATGACGAACTCGGCGTCGTCCCCTTCCCGGAAGGCGCAGGAGCCCTGACACCGGAGCGTCGGCTGCGTTTGGCCATCGCCGTCTCAGCCGGTGCCGCCCTCTCCGCGCGTGGAGAGCTCTACCCTCGCGGCATGAAGGCGCTGGGGGCGCTGAGGCTCGCTCTCGGAACTCTCGCCAACATCCGGGCTCTCAATGAAGCCGAGCTGCGCGCCCGTGTCCGCGGCCGCTTCCCGGAGGCCGAGGACCTGCCCCTCCGTCCCGACCTCGATGCCCTGCTGGAAGAAGCCAGCGCCGAGGTCGATTGGCACGATGCCGGTCCGGATGGCGCGGGCTACTATAGTCGCTCCATCGCCAATAGCGGCAGCGGCACCGCGATGCTGATCCGCCACGCCACCTTCGACCAGGCGCAGGAAGCGACACCCGATGTCCTCGCCGCCCGGGCGATCGAGGACAAGATCGTCTTCGCCGCCGAAAAAGGCGTGTTCCTGGCACTGACCGTCGAGCCGCGTCAGGCTCGCGGCGCCGAGGCCGAGCTTTTGCGCCGCTTCCCACGGGAGGTCGTCAGCCTCGAACGCCTCATGCTCCAGGCCATGCGCGCCCGGGCCGAGGAACGCCGCATTGCCTGGCCGAAGGCGCTCATGGCCGACGCCGCCGCGCGGGACAGCGCCGACTTCCGCAACCTCCTCCGCCTCGCGGCCGAGGCGGCACCGCGCGTGGCGAAGGAGATCCTCACCCTCCGGCAGCCGGCCCTGCTGACCCGCCCCGGCCTGATCGCCCGCTATGACCTGATGACAATGCTGGACGAGTTCTCGCAAGCCTCCGGCGCCTCGGGCGGGCCGCCCAGCCTCTGGCTCCTCATCCCACAAGCCACGCCCCGCCGTCCCGAGATCGACGGCGCCATCCTGCCCGTGATCTCCGCCGCAAACTGGACCCGGCTGACGGACCCCTGGCTGGCCAACGCCCACCGCACCGGCGGCCGCTTCGCCGCCTGACTCATTGCACTTGATGTTTCGCGTATGACGCGATACGTATCAACGTGATTCGAAGCTTTGGCGACAAGGTGACCGCACTTGTCTTCCAGGGCGGCCTGCCTCGCGGCATGGCGCGGGACCTGGCCCAGGGCGCGCGCCGCAAGCTGGTGATGCTGGACGCGGCGGAGCGTCTGGAAGATCTGCGCGCGCCGCCCGGCAACCGGCTGGAAGCCCTGCGCGGCGACCGCGCCGGCCAGTTTTCCATCCGGATCAACGGGCAGTGGCGCCTGGTCTTCGTCTGGCGCGACGGCGGCCCGCATGAGGTCGAGATCGTGGACTACCATTGAGGAGGCTCGCCATGACGACACGCGTGATGCCCCAGAGAAAGATCACAAGGCCGATCTCCCGCAGCGACCTTGATGCCGGTCACGTGGACCTGGCTGAGGTGGACAGCGGTCAGCGCCTGGGGCCCACTCATCCCGGCGAGGTGCTGCGACACGAATTCCTGGAGCCGCTGGGCCTGTCGGCGCACGCGCTGGCCCTCGCGTTGCGCGTGCCGGCAAACCGCATCACGGCCATCCTGGGCGGGCGGCGCGCCGTCACAGCGGAGACGGCGCTGCGCCTGGCCCGGCATTTCGGCACCACGCCGGCCTTCTGGCTCAACCTGCAGAAGGCCCATGAGCTGGAAGTCGCGGAGCAGGAGGCCGGGGACCGCATCCGCGCCGAGGTCGCCCCGAGGGCCGCCGCCTAGCGTTGCCAGGGCGGCGCCACCGTCCTGCCGAGCGGCGGCGTCCGGTGCAGGAGGATTGCCGGGTAGGGCTAGGCCTGCGATGTTCCACACCAAGAATGAATAACAGGGGCCGGGCTAGTTAATGGTGAACGCGGAGCGACTGCTTGAAGGTCTGAAGAAGCTCAGGAAGAAGCTGGAGGCCGATCTTCGTCACCATCACGTGTCCTCCGCTGGCCGGGCCGCAATCGAGGCTGAGTGGCAGGAGGCGCGGGACACGAAGCGTACCGCCGACACCTTCGAGACCTTCTTCGGCGCCGCGGTGGACCAGGCGACGGTGCACTGGATCCTCGCCCTCGTGTTCCTCCGCTTCCTCGAGGACAACGGCCTGCTGGACCACCCGCTCGTCTCGGGCGCCGGGGAGCGACTTGAACTCGCCCAGCTGCGGCAGCGCGAGCATTTCCGCGCCCACCCGACGGACAGCGACGCCGAATACCTGCTGGCGATGTTCGGGGAGGCGGCGCGGCTGCCGGGCCTCAGCGGCCTCTACGATCCCGCCCCCAATCCGCTGTTCCGGCTGCCCGTCTCGGGCGACGGGGCAAAGGAGCTGTTCGACTTCTTCCGCCAGCGTGTGGCTGGGACCGCGGCGCTAGTGCACGACTTCGCCGACCCGGACTGGAACACCCGCTTCCTCGGTGACCTCTACCAGTATCTGTCGGAGGAGGCGCGCAAGCGTTTCGCCTTGCTGCAGACGCCGGACTTTGTGGAGGCGTGGATCCTCTCCCGCACCCTCGACCCGGCGATCCGCGAGTTCGGGCATGAGCAGGTGCGGATGATCGACCCGGCCTGCGGCAGTGGCCACTTCCTGCTGAGCGGGTTTGCCCGGCTGCTGGCGGAATGGACGCGCCATGCGCCGGAGATGCCGCAAGCGGCGCAGGTGCAAAAGGCGCTGGACGCAGTGGGGGGCGTGGACCTGAACCCCTTTGCGGTGGAAATCGCGCGCTTTCGCCTGCTGGTCGCGGCACTGAAGGGAGCGGGCGTGCAACGTTTGGCCGCCGCGCCAGATTTCCGTTTCCAGCTCGCCACTGGCGACAGCCTGCTGCATGGACGGCACTTCGCCCGGCACGAGTTGGGCGGAGCGGAGGAGGGCTTCCGGCGCGTGCTGCGCCACCACTACGCGGCGGAAGACGCTGACGCCGTAAATGCCATCCTCGGTCGTCAGTACCACGCCGTGGTCGGCAATCCACCCTACATTACACCCAAGGACGCGGCGATGCGGTACGCCTACCGCGAGATCTACGATAGCTGCCACATGAAATACGGGCTCGGCGCGCCCTTTACCGAGCGTTTCTTCGATCTGGCGGAGCAGGGCACGAGGGATCAGGCCGCGGGCTTTGTCGGGCTGATTGTTGCCAACAGCTTCATGAAGCGAGAGTTCGGAAGGAAGCTGATCCAAGATGTGCTGCCGCGGCTCGATCTAACCCACATCGTCGACACTTCCGGCGCCTACATTCCTGGCCATGGCACGCCGACGGCGATCCTTTTCGGGCGCAACCGCACACCCGTCGCACAGGTGGTACGGACAGTGCGCGGGGTGGGGGGTGAACCAACAGCACCGGAGATTCCGAAGCACGGGCTGGTCTGGTCGGCGATCGTAGGACAGACCGATTTAGCAACGTCCGAAAGCGATTTCATTAGCACCGAAGATACTGAACGCGCGGCTCTCGCACGGCATCCCTGGAATATGGGTGGCGGCGGCGCTTCCGAGGTGCAGGCGGCTATCGAGGACGACCGCCCGCGCTTAGCGCAGATGGCGGCAGCTATCGGGGTATTCGGCATGACCAATGCAGACGAAGTCATGCTAGCGGATACGGCGGCCTTTAGACGGACCAGGTGTGAACCAAGCGCAATACGGTCTCTGGTCGTCGGGGATCAGACACGAGATTGGCGTATAACCGAAGCCGACGCGGTAATCTTCCCCTACGACGAGTCTGGGCTTCTGCAACTCGATCAGATGCCGATGACAGCCCGCTGGCTTTGGCTAGCGCGAACAGTAATGGGAAATCGAGCGACCTTCAGCCAACGCACTTACTTCGACGAAGGGCGCCCCTGGTGGGAGTGGCATCAGACGGCGCTGGAGCGCCTAGGCGGGCTTACCATCACCTTCCCGTTTGTGGCGACGCATAACCATTTCGTTCTTGATCGCGGGAAGATGGTGTTTGGCCGAACAGCACCGATCATTAAGCTTCCAGCCGGAGCGTCGGAAGATGAGCACCTGGGTGTGTTGGGACTCCTCAACTCGTCCACCGCCCGATTCTGGATGAAAAACGTCCTTATGGATCGAGGAAACGGTGGAATTGGTGGTGGCATAGCAAACGAGCCCTGGGAGCGCTTCTACGAGCACGACGGCGGCAAGATTGGTCGTTTTCCCCTCGCTGCTGATCGCCCCGTTGACCTAGCCCGTGCCCTCGACAATGAGGCGCGGCAACTCGGCCAAAGCCTGCTGGTGACACATCGCGCTATTGCAGTTCCGACCCAGGACTCCCTAACAGCTGCCCGTGCCGACGCAGTGACAGCCCGCGCTCGTATGATCGCACTGCAGGAGGAACTCGACTGGCGTTGCTATGGCCTTTATGGCCTGCGAACTTCGCCGCCGCAGCACACCAGCCCGCCACCGCTCCGCCTCGGCGAGCGCGCCTTCGAAATCCTCATGGCCCGCCGCATGGCAGCCGAGGAGCTTGAGACGGCTTGGTTCGACCGCCACTGCTCCACCCCTATAACAGACCTGCCCACCCATTGGCCTGACGACTACCGGGCCACGGTCGAGCGCCGCATCGCACTCATCGAGTCCGACCCGACCATCGGCATGGTCGAGCGGCCCGAGTACAAGCGCCGCTGGTCCTCCGAATCATGGGAGACCATTGAGCGGAACGCGCTCCGGGCCTGGCTGCTCGACAGGCTGGAAGACGCGCGCTTCTGGGACGCTGCGGACACCCGTATCGTCACCAGCCGCAGCCTCGCAGACTCAGCACGCGCCGACACCGAATTCCAAGCCGTCGCAGAACTCTATGTCGGCCGCGGCGGCTTCGACCTCGAAGCCTTGATGGCAGAGTTGGTCGCGGCTGAATCCGTGCCCTTCCTTGCCGCCCTCCGCTACAGCGAGACGGGCCTGCGCAAGCGCGCGGATTGGGAAGCAGCCTGGGAGAAGCAGCGCGCTGAGGACGCCATCGACGAGGAGCTGGCGGGCCGCCGAGACAAGTTCCTCCGTGCCGCCTACTCCCGCCAGAATGCGCGCGGCGCGGGGGAAGCCGCCGAAGCCTATGCCTCCCGAATGGCTGTCGGCCTTGGTGCCGAGACCGTGCAGCAGGCCGCCGACACCGCCATTGCCGCAGAGACGAAGCGTCGTAAGGCGACGGAGGTCGGCGACATCCCCGTGCCGCCGAAATACAAGTCGGCCGACTTCCAGTCGGCGAGCTTCTGGGGACTCCGCGGCGGCCTCGACGTGCCAAAGGAGCGCTTCGTCTCCTTCCCCCACTGCGCCCGCGATGCCGATCCCAGCCTGCCGATCCTCTGGGCCGGCCACGACCACCTCGCTCGCGCCCGGGCGCTCGCCTCCCTCTACGTGGAACGGCGGGACACGGATGGCTGGCCCTCCGCGCGGCTCCTGCCGATGCTGGCCGGCCTGCTGGAACTCGTCCCCTGGCTCCGCCAGTGGCACAACGAGATAGACGCGGAAACCGGACTACGCATGGGCGACTACTTCGCCGGATTCATCGAGGAGGAAGCGCGCGAGCGCGGCCTGACGATTGACGACCTCCGCAACTGGACGCCGCCGGCGCCCGCCCGGCGCACACGTGCCCGGAGGACCACGGCATGAGCGACATGACTTCTCCCTCTAGCCGCCCGCTGCTCCGCGACCTCATCAACATCCCGGAACGGGTGCAGACCAACGATTTCGTCCTGAAGCTGTCGGACGGTGTCACCGAGGCCGGCGCGGCCGAGACCATCAAGAGCTACGTGGTCACCAAGGAACTCGCCAATGCCTTCGACAAGGCGCTCGGCTTCATCCAGGGCTCGGTCGAGGGCGGTAAGAGCGCGGCCTGTTATCTCCACGGCTCCTTCGGCGCCGGCAAGTCGCACTTCATGGCGGTGCTGAACCTGCTGCTGGCCGGCCACGCCAAGGCGCGCGGCGTGCCGGAACTCGCGGGCTTGGTGACGAAGCATGACCGCTGGCTTGGCGGGAAACGTTTCCTGATGGTGCCCTACCACATGATCGGGGCGAAGGACGTCACCAGCGCCATCCTGGGCGGCTATGCAGCGCATGTCCGCAAGGTCGAGCCGGCCGCGCCCACGCCCGGCTTCTACCTCGGCGAGAAGCTGTTCGAGGACGCCAGCGGCCTTCGCGCCAAGATGGGCGACGACGCCTTCTTTCAGCACCTGAACGAGGGCGCCGCCGCGAGCGACGATGGCTGGGGCGACTACGGCAACCAGTGGGATGCCGGGTCCTTCGAGGCCGCGACGCTGGAGCCGCCTGAGGGCGAGGAGCGGCAGCGCCTGGTTGGCCGGCTGATCGAGGCGTACTTCAGCAACTATGCCGGCGTGGCGGCGACGCGCGGCGAGGCCTTCGTGGACCTCGACGCCGGCCTCGCCATCATGAGCCAGCATGCCAAGCGGCTCGGCTACGACGCTGTCGTGCTGTTCCTTGACGAGCTGATCCTGTGGCTGGCCAGCCGCGCCGGCGACGTGGACTTCGTCAACGATGAGGGATCGAAGCTGTCGAAGCTGGTGGAGGCGCAGGACGCCAACCGGCCGATCCCGATCGTGTCCTTCGTGGCCCGACAGCGCGACCTGCGCAACCTCATCGGCCAGCAGCACGCCGGCGCGCTTCAGGTGCGCTTCTTCGACACGCTGAAATACTGGGAGGCGCGGTTCGACAAGGTCGTGCTTGAGGACCGGAACCTGCCGGTGATTGCCGAAAAGCGCCTCCTCGCGCCGAAGTCGGAGACGGCGAAGCAGGAGATCGATGCCGAGTTCGACCGGGTGATGCGCGCTCGGCAAACGGTGCTGGACACGCTGCTCGGCTCGGACGGTGAGCGGGCGCTGTTCCGCATGACCTACCCGTTCAGCCCGGCCCTGGTGCAGGCGTTGATCGCCGCGTCGTCGGTCCTGCAGCGGGAGCGCACGGCACTGAAGCTGATGCTGACCTTGCTGGTGAAACGGCGGGACGAGCTGCGCCTGGGCGCTCTGATTCCGGTGGGCGATCTTTGGGATGAGATCTCGACCGGCGACCAGCCCTTCTCGGATGGGATGTTGATCGAGTTCGAAAACGCCAAGAAGCTCTGGACCCTGAAGTTGCTCCCGCTCCTGGAGCAAGAGCACAACGTGGCGTGGCAGGATTTGCAGGACGGGCGCGCGGACCCGCAGGTCGCCCGGCGTTTTGCGAATGACGCACGCCTGCTGAAGACCCTGTTGCTGGCGGCTCTGGTGCCGGAGGTGCCGGCGCTGCGGGCACTCACTGCGCCCCGGCTGGCCGCCCTGAACCATGGGACGGTGGTGTCGCCGGTGCCAGGAGGGGAAGGGGGTATTGTCCTTCAGAAGGTCCGGAAATGGGCCTCGCGGATCGGCGAGATCCGCATCACCGATGACCAGACGCCGATCGTGTCGCTGCAGATCAGCGGCGTCGACGTGGAGCCGATCCTCGCCAACGCGGCCCAGGCCGACAATGACGGCCAGCGGCGAAGCAAGCTCCAGCGGATCCTGTTTGACGCGCTCGGCATCCGGGAGGATGGCACCCTCATCGGCGCCCAGCCCTTCGTGAGTTACGAGCACGCTTGGCGCGGCACGAAACGGGAGGTCGACCTCTACTTCGAGGCGGTGGCCGAGATGAGCGCCGACCGCTTGAAGGGCCGCGGCGCGCCGGTGCTGGTGCTCGGCCTGCCCTTCGATCCGAAAGGGCGGCCACCTTCGACACACTTGGCCCATGCCAAGAACTTCAACGACGACGGCGCCTCGGGCGGCGTGGTGTGGCAACCTGCGTATCTGAGCGACCGCGCGATGAAGGATCTCGGTACGTTGGTCCGCATCGACTTCCTGCTTGCAGGAGGCGGCGAGCGGCTGAACGAAGCAGCGCGAATGCTCTCCGCCTCCGACCGCGAACAGGCGCGGGCCGTGCTGCGCAGCCAGCAGAGCGCGCTGCACCAGCGTATCCGGGCCTGTATCGAAACCGCCTACGGCATCCGTAACGACAACGATGGCTGCATCGGGACGCCGGTACCGCCCGAAGACCGGCTGGTGTCGCTCCAGGGCACCTTCGTGCCGCAGATGCCGGTCGGCGCCGACATGAAGGGCGCGGTGACACAGCTCCTGGATCGCTGGTTCGAGCATCGCAACCCGGCCCATCCGGTGTTCGATACCGAGGTGCGGGACGCGGTGCTCCGCCGCGTGCTGGAGCGCGTCCAGGCGGCGGCGCAGGCGCCGGACCAGCGGCAGTTCATTGAAGAACCGGCGGACCGCAAGCATCTCGGCGGGATCGCAGTCCCGCTGAAGCTTGCGGTGATGAGCCAGACGCATCTGCAACTGACCAACGACTGGGCGAACCATTTCGCCACGATGCATGTGCGGTTCGGGGACGGGCCGCTGACGGTGACGAAGCTCCGCGGCTGGATCGACGAGCCGAAGCCGATGGGCCTGCCGACGCGCGTGCAGAACCTCGTCATCCTCGCTTTCGCTGCGCAGGCTGACCGCGCGCCGGTCCGCAACGGCGCGCCCGTGACGATCACGCTCGACCGCATCGACGACACTGTTGAACTGCGGGAGGAAGCTCTTCCGGACGAGACGAGCTGGGCCAAGGCGCGCGAGCGCGCCGCGGCTTTGTTCGGCCTGAAATCAGGTGAGGTCCGGAAGGGCGCAACATTGTCGGCCCTGGCAGCCGAGCTTCTGGACAAGGGCGCCGCCAAGCGGACGCTCCTTGCCGATCTGCTGAAGGACCTCTGGCAACGGGCAGAGCGATTCGGCGTCGCGGCTACGGCTCCGCGCTTCACCACGATGCGCTCCGCCCAAAATCTTCTCGGCGACCTCGCCGGGGCGGCCACGCCGCTCGCTCGCGTCGAGGCGCTGGCCGATGCGGAACTCGAGACCAGCGAGGCGGCCGTCGGACGTCTCCTGGCGGCGCTTTCCGAGATTCGGGAGGCAGTGGCGTCGGCCGATTGGAACATCATTGAGGCCGGTATTGGCCTGGGCGATCATCGCAAGGGTGCCGCCGGGGGCCTGCGGGCGAGGCTCGTCGAAATGCTCGACGCGGACGAGCATGCGGTTCAACTCAAGCTGATCCTGCGCGACGTCCAGACCCGGGCCTCGCGGCTGCTGGCCGAGGCGCCACCTTCGCCGCCTCCCCCAATCCCACCGGCCCCCGCGCCCGCGCCGCCGGCCGGTGAGGAGGTGGTGGACGAACGCCAACAAATCGTGCTGGACGCTTCCGCCGCGACGGCGGCGATTGACGAGCTAAGAGGTCGCCTGGTCGCCTCTCCCGGCGCCCGGCTTACAATCTCGTGGCGGCTGACCCGGCCGAAGCCCGGTGGCGCTGCTTGAGCCCTCTGCTGGCGCCGGACCGGGCCGAGATCGAACGGGCGTTGGAGGAACTCCTGCGGCGAGACGCCGGCGCGCGCGTTCTCGCCATGCGTTCTCCGGTCAAGCGCACCTGGCCCGAGATCATTGAGCGGCGAGGACAGCACTTCCGCGTTGCGTGGTGCCCTTCGGAGCTCGAAATACGGGAGCGCCTCAGCGAGGCGGAAGCCAACGCCGACGGGATGATCCTGCTGACTCCGCTCGACGCCGCTGCCCTCGCCAGCGACATCATCGCGCGCTTCCCACGCGCCAGACTCGAACAAACCGATCGGTGGTCAGCGCTGCGGAGCCTCTTTAAAGCTCACATGGTCGACCCGCGGCTGGCCGCCCACCGATGGCTCGCCGATCTGCTTCTGGCTCAAGTGCCTGGAGACGGGTATCGCCCGGCATCTGGGGGCGCCCTTGACCTCGACACCGCATGGAGAGCCGCGCTCGAAGAGGTGCTGGGCCTGTCGGAAGGCCGCGGCGACGCGGTGGCCCTGCTGACTTGGACGCTTGACCCTGTCGGCCTGGATCGGCTTGCGCAACTTCCGCCGGATGTGCGCCAGGCCCTGACCAGCCGACTTGGCATGGAGGCAGGACCGGCTGCAGCTCTGGTATTGGGCGCGGCGTCGGTGGGCCGCGGCGGCGACGCTCTAGCCATCGCACTGGCCTGCGGCGTTGTGTTTGGCGAAGCGGCAATGTCGCGTTTTGAGCTCCGGGATGCTGCCGTGCGGCTCGAGCCGCTCGTCGGCGGCGTCCCGATCGATCCTGCCGTCGGGCGGAACCTCGCCGAGGCGGGACGTCGGGTGCTTGGTCGCCTTGCTCGCGATGATTCTGCGGCGTGTCGGGCCGTGGAGACGCGGACAGCAGCAATACTGACTGAGATCCGGGCAGAGCGGGCCGCGGGGCTCAGCCCAGCCTTGCAGCTTGGGTTTGATGCCAGGATGCGCGAAGCAGCCGACGCGCTGTGCCGCGCGACAGAGACAGGTCACGCCGACGACGCGGGCGCCGCCTGGGCCGGGGTTCGCAACGCCGCCGGTCACGACCGCGCCGGAGACAACGCCGCACGGATCGGGCGTCTGACCATGGCCGCTAGACTTATGAGCTGGCTTACGAAGGCGCGGCTGCAGCCGTTCCGTAGCTTCGGCGAAGCTGCCGCAGGCTACGCTTCAGACGGCGGCTTCGTGGACCGCGCCCGGCAGGCCCTCCGCGGCGGAGACCACCTTTCTGAGGTGGCGAACGCCTACGCGCGTGTTGCCAAGGCGGCTGCCACACAACGCGACACGGAGAACCAGAGCTTCGCGACGCTGCTAAGAGGATGGAACCAGGGCGGCGGGTCCGGCGACGTGCCGCTCCCAGTCGAGCGTGTCCTGGATGCCGTGGTCGCTCCGCTGGCGCACGACAAGCCGGTCCTGCTCATCGTCTTCGACGGCCTCAGCTTCGCTGTCTGGCGCCAGCTCGCCGAGACTGTTGGCCGGCTTGGCTGGGTGGAGCTCGCCCCGGCAGATGGGCGCGGTGCGTTCATCGCGGCGGCGGCGCTGCCCTCCGTCACCGAGATTTCCCGGGCGAGCCTACTTTGCGGGAGGTTGACGCGCGGTGACCAGGCGGCGGAGCGAGCTGGCTTCGCCGGGCTTGCAAGCCTCGTTACGGTGTCACGGTCGGGGAAGCCACCGCGCCTGTTCCACAAGGCCGACCTCGGCGTCGGTCCGGGACTCGGCATCGACGTCCAGGCAGCCGTGGCCGACCTCCAGCAGAAGGTCGTCGGGATTGTCCACAACGCGGTCGACGCCCAGTTGTCGGGGAGCGACCAGCTCGAGATCACCTGGTCCGCCGATGATTTCCGCCAGGTTTCCGCCCTGCTGCACACCGCCCGGCAGGCCGGCCGGATCATCGTCATCACCAGCGACCATGGTCACGTGGTCGATGAAGGCACCGTCCAGAGGCCAGGCGGGGCGGGCGATCGCTGGCGCAGCGCCGGCGCGCCAGCGTCGGACGGCGAGATCTCGCTTGCGGGCGGCCGAGTTCTAGCCCCCGGCGGCGCGACGTCTATCGTCGTGGCCTGGAGCGAACGCCTCCGCTTTGCCGCGCGGCGGGGCGGCTATCATGGGGGTGCAGCCCCACAAGAGGTTCTCGTGCCTATCGCCGTACTTTCATCCTCCGCTCCGCCCTCTGGCTGGACCGAGGCGTCGCCAGCAGAGCCGGCGTGGTGGCGCGGAACCGACGCAGAGGCCAAGCCTCCAGGCACGCCTGAGGAAGCCGCACCATCGGTTCGGCGCCGGAAGGCAGAGCCACGTCAGGTCGATCTGTTCATTGGCGGGCCAGGCCGCGGTCGCGATGCACCCGCCCCCGGGGTACCGTCGCGGAGCCCGGCGCCGATAGCGGGTGCGCCGTCTTGGATCGAAGCGCTGCTGCGCTCCGAAAGCTATTCCGCCCAGCGGATCTTGGCTGGGCGCGGGGCGCCACCAGACGATCAGATCCGCGCGCTTGTGGCAGCGCTTGCAGCACGCGGCGGCAGGATCACACGCGCAGGCCTGGCTGAGGCTCTGGGAACCCCGCTGGTCCGCATCGCGGGCTTTGTCAGTGCGGCGCGGCGCGTACTCAATCTCGACCAGGCGCAGATCCTCGTCGTCGACGGCGACGACGTGATCCTCGACGAGCTGCTGCTCCGCTTGCAATTTGAACTCGGCAGTCGCTGATGATTGGCGCTCAACGCAGGGCCGCGATCCTCGACGCCCTCCGCCGTGGCACCGTGCCCCGCGAGGGGCTGGCCGCCTTCGCTGTAGGGGTGGACCGCTTCGAGACGGCGGTAGACGCGGACCTCGCAGTGGCCTCAACCGGGCGCGGAGCCTTCAAGGCAGTTCGCGGCGAGTACGGGTCGGGCAAGACCTTCATGGCGCGTTGGCTGCAGGAACGCGCTCGCGCCGCGGGCTTCGCAACGGCCGAGGTCCAGGTAAGCGAGACCGAGACGCCCCTGCACCGCTGGGAGACGGTTTACCGCCGCCTCGTGGAACGCCTTGCGACCTCCGACACCGCCGAGGGGGCCCTCAGGCCCTCCGTGGATGGGTGGTTCTACACCCTGGAGGAGGACGTACTGACCGAGGGCCGGATTGCCCCCGACGACGTGGCAGCGCTGGCTGCGGCCACCGAGGTCGTCATGGAGCGCCGGCTCGCGACGATCGCGAGGACCGCACCCGCTTTCTCCGCTATCCTCCGCGCCTATCGCCGCGCCCTTCTCGTCGATGATGCTGGCTTGGCCGAGGGCCTGATTGCTTGGCTCGGTGGCCAGCCGAACGTCGCCGCCGCGGTCAAGCGGGCGGCGGGGATCAAGGGCGACCTCGATGCATTCGGGGCAATGCACTTCCTCGGCGGCCTCCTGACGATTCTGCGCGACAGCGGCCGATCTGGCCTCGTCCTGGTCCTCGATGAGGCCGAGACGATCCAGCGCATGCGAGCCGACACGCGCGAGAAGGGCCTCAACGCGCTGCGGCAGGTCCTCGATGAACTCGATGCCGGTCGGTATCCTGGCCTCTACCTGGTCGTGACCGGCACAACGGCCTTCTTCGACGGACCGCAAGGCGTCCAACGCCTCCCGCCGCTCGCGCAAAGGCTCCATACGGACTTCGCCACCGATTCGCGGTTTGACAACCCGCGCGCCGTGCAGGTGCGGCTACAGGGCTTCGACCTCGATGCCCTGGCCACCGTAGGGCGGCGGGTCCGCGACCTCTTCGCCGAGCATAGCGCCGAGGAGGGACGCATCCGCCAAGTGGTAGACGACGGCTACGTCGCCGACCTCGCGCGCGGCGTCGCGGGACGCCTCGGCGGACGTGCCGGCGTCGCGCCACGCCTCTACCTCCGAAAGCTCGTCGCCGAGGTGCTCGACCGTGTGGACCAGTTCGCCGACTTCGACCCACGCCGGCACTACGCGCCGACTGTCGATGAGCGGGAGATGACCAGAGCTGAACGCGCCGCCGCCGGCGCAACCGACGTGGACGACGTCGAGCTCGACCCGTGAGCGCAGCGTTTGACGCGCTTCACCCCGCGCTACGCTACCACATTGTCAGCACCCTCGGCTGGCCCGACCTGCGGCCCACGCAGGCCGAGGCCGTCGAGCCGGTGATGGCCGGCGAGGACGCACTGCTGCTGGCTCCGACCGCCGGTGGGAAGACAGAGGCAGCAGTGTTCCCGCTGATCTCCCGCATCGCAGTAGAGGGCGGGTGGGGCGTGTCGGCGATCTACGTTTGTCCGCTTAAGGCCCTTCTAAACAACCTGGCCCCGCGGCTCGAACGATACGCCGGCTTCGTCGGCCTGCGCGTCGGCCTGTGGCACGGAGATGTCGGCGAGCCCGCCAGGAAGCGGATGCTGCGAGACCCACCCGAGATCCTCCTGACCACGCCCGAATCCCTAGAGGCGATGCTGATCTCGGCGCGCCTCGATCACGTCAATCTCCTCAGCGGCGTCCGCTCGGTCGTCGTGGATGAACTACACGCCTTCGCCGGAGACGACCGAGGCTGGCATCTGCTGTTCCTGCTGTCGCGCCTGGAGCGCCTCACAGGACGTCAGATCCAGCGCATCGGTTTAACGGCGACGGTTGGCAACCCTACCGAGCTGCTCGCCTGGCTGACACTGGGGCGCGGTGGGCGGGTGCTCGGGCCCATGAGCCCCGTTACGGACGGCGAGGTCACCGCCGATCACGTCGGATCGGTCCGTAACGCAGTCACTGTCATCGCGCGCCTGCACCGTGGTGAACGGCGGCTGGTCTTCGCGGATAGCCGGATGCGCGTCGAGGAGATCGCGGCGGGGCTCAGGGCGGCGGGCGTCAGGACCTTCGTGTCGCATGCGTCGCTCTCGCTTGATGAACGCCGGCAGGCCGAGGCCGCATTCGTTTCTGAGCCGGACTGCGTCGTCGTGGCGACATCCACTCTCGAGCTCGGTCTGGACCTTGGCGATTTGGACCGGGTCATCCAAGTTGGTACGCCGCCGAGTGTCGCTTCCTTTCTCCAGCGTATGGGCCGCACGGGACGACGGAGCGGGACGACCAGGAACTGCCTGTTCCTGGCCACCAACGATGAAGAGCTGCTGGCCTGTCTCGCCCTCGCAACTCTGTGGCGGGAGGGAGTCGTTGAAGCGATCCGCGCTCCGCCGCGGCCATCGCACATCTTCGCCCAGCAGGTCATGGCGCTCGTCCTCCAGGAGAAAGGCATCGCACAGGCCGATATCGACCTGTGGCTCGGCGCCGCGACGGACGCGGTGCCGGTGGCAGACCGCCAGGACGTTCTCACGCACATGCTGGCGAACGGCATCCTCGTTACGGACATGGGCATCCTCGGCCTTGGATCCTTCGGCGAGCGCGAATTCGGCCGTCGGCACTTTGGTGACCTCGTCGCCGCCTTCAGCCAACCCCTCCTGCTGGCCGTTCGGCACGGGCCACTGGACTTGGGCTCGGTGCATCCGGCAAGCATCACGCTAGGCCACGGCGGCGAACCTGCCGTGATCTCGCTTGGCGGGAGAAGTTGGAGGGTCACTGAAGTCGACTGGAGACGCCGGACCGTCTCTGTCCTGCCTACCGAGGGCGGCGGTCGTTCGCGCTGGCTTGGCGCAGGGCGCCCGATGTCGAGCGCGGTGGCCGACGCCGTCGAACGCGTGGTGACCGGAACCCACCCTGGATGTCGCTTGTCACGGCGCGCTGCGATGGCTCTGGAGCAGATCCGCACGCGTCTTGAGTTCGTGGACGGCGGCGCGCTTCCGCTCGTGGCGGACGGCGAAGGGCATGTCTTGCTGTGGGGGTTCGCCGGCGGCGCCGCCATGGCATCCATCGCGTCGGGCCTGAACAACCTCGGCCTTCTGGCGACATCCTTCGACGACTTCAGCGTCACTGTGAGGACCCGGGCTCCAAGCGACGTGGCGTCGGCCATCGATGCTATCGAGCCAAACACCGTGCACCCGCGGCTCCCCGACAATATCGAGGAAGCCCTCAAGTTCGGTCTGTGTCTCCCAGAGCCAATCGCATGCGCCATCTTAGAAGGCCGGACCTCCGACCCCGCGGCAGTCGCTGCAGTTTGCCAACGTCCGCGCAGGTTATCTTTTCTCGCAACCTAAGCCCTGAGATCAAACCGTTTTGCCCAGAGCGTGCAGCTAGGTGTCTTGTTTGTTGGCCAGCACAGATCCGAGAGCGCTGCTGCGGTAGCTCGTAAATAGAGTGGACGTGACGCAGCATAAAGCGTTACAGGACATAGCTTTCGACGTCGAGCTGATGCCGGTGTTCGCGTTTGGAACGCCAGTCTGGGCACCTCAATGGTCGAGATGCTGCGAATAGCAGCTACCACTGACGCGTCCGCTATGGAACATGTCGCGGGAGGCGTTGAACGTCCGAAATGACGCGCGAAGCTGCCGGTCGAGGGATCAGACCGCCCTATGGCAGCTCCTATCCAGCAACCGGACATCGAGCCGGAAGCCGCGGATGGGTTGTCCCGGCGGCCGGGTCACCCAGCTTCGGTCCAGTGAGATATCCTGCCGGTGTCCACCAGACCGGCAGCGGCTCAAATGAGGGCGACAGGCCTACAGTTCTTCATTGCAGTTAATTGCAGTTAATTGCACGCGGCGGCGTAGAAATACCTTTCCTACCTGGCTGATCGGGGCGCGTGCGCATCACGTCGGCTCGTCGATGTCGTGGCGCCCCCGGACCGAACCCGGTTCGACCACTATGTGGCGGGGCTCCCCAGCGTTCTCAGGCTGTTTGGGAGGCTACCGGGAGGGAGCGGCCGATATCGACGCCGACCGTGTTCATGCGGAGCGCCACTGATCAACTTCCAAACTTTCCATCCGAGGCAGGACATTCATAACTCGTATTCACCGGCACAGCTGCCGATCCTATGTTTGGCACAGACCCTGCACCGGCCGCGAGCTATCTTGCTGACAGCAACTGGGACTGCTGTATCTATTTGCGCCGATGACTTCCGGCGCTCCAAATCACCGACCTCGGGCCGCATTGGGCACCGCCGTGTTCAGCACAGGAAACAGGTGCGAAAACAAGGGCGCCCGGAACGAACGGCCGCTTGAGGAGTTGGTCAAGAGTCTCGCGCGGCAAGCAGCTCGCGAGCTATACGCTGAGCAGGCCGCACAAGGGTCGACAGATCAGAGCGGTCTCAACACGTCTGGATTGCCGTAGGCAGCTGAGATGATCGCGCCGGAACGATCGACAATTGTCTGGGTCTCGCCACGATTTCTGAGGCCGCCTTCCCGGGCCTGCAAGGCAAACTAGGACCAAGCGTTGAGCGAGCCGTCCGAGGAGCGCACACGGACCACGCCATTGGCGATCGCACCGATCGAGCAGTAGCATAAGCTTCCGCCCGGTCGAGGAATTCCGATGCCTTTACGTGTCGCAATCTACGCGCGCTACTCGTCCGAGAACCAGTCCGAGCACTCAATCGACGATCAGGTGCGGACCTGCCGGGCCCGCGCTGAGCGCGAGGGCTGGACTGTTGTGGAGGTTTACGCGGACTACGCGTTCAGCGGCGCGACAACAAACCGCCCCCGCCTGCAGTCACTGGCGAGCGATGCGCGATCCGGCTGTTTCGACATTGTGCTGGCCGAAGCTTTGGACCGCATCAGCCGCGACCAGGAGCACACGGCCGGCATCTGGAAGTTGTTGGCTTTTGCCGGCGTCACGCTGACCACGCTGTCGGAGGGCGAGATCAGCGAACTGCATGTCGGCCTCAAGGGCGCCATGAATGCCCTCTTTCTCAAGGATCTTGCCGCCAAGACTCATCGGGGCTTGGCAGGCCGGGTCGAAGCCGGCAAGTCGGGGGGCGGCCTGAGCTACGGCTACCGCGTCGCACGCCACTTTCACGACCGCGGCGATCTTGTGCGCGGGGAACGTATCATTTGTCCGGCTGAGGCGCTGATCGTGCAGCGGATCTTCGCCCTGTTCGCGGCAGGCTCTAGCCCGATCGCGATCGCCAAGACTCTCAACGGCGAGGGCCTTACGGGACCGGGCGGCAAGCCATGGCGCGACACCACCGTGCGCGGCCATGCCACACGTGGCACCGGCATTCTGCGTAACGAGCTTTATATCGGCCGCCTCGTTTGGAACCGGATGCACTACGTGCGCGACCCGGCGACCGGCAACCGCGTCTCCCGCCTGAACCCTCGTGATGCCAGGATCACGGTGGACGTCCCGAAGCTGCGGATCATCGACGACGAGCTTTGGGCACGGGTGCAAGCGCGGCTCGGTGACATTCGATCCGCCTCAGGCGCCGATGATCCGGAGCGGCCACGCTTCTGGGACAGGCGCCGCGCCCAGCATATCCTGACCGGAAAGGTATTCTGCGGCTGCTGCGGCGGCGCGTTCAGCAACAGCGGCCGGGACTACCTGGCTTGCAACGCCGCCAAAAAGCAGGGCGTGTGCGACAACCGCCGCAGCATCCGCCGCCAGACCCTGGACGACCTCGTGCTCGACGCGATGCGCACCCAACTGATGGATCCTGGCTCCGTCGCCGCCTTCATCAGCGAGTTCACCGCCGAATGGAACCGCGTGCAGGCCGAGAAGGAAGCCGGACGTGAACAGCAGGAGCGCGAGCTGGCTCAGGTCCAGCGCAAGCTCGCCGGCCTGATCGACGCGCTCGCAGAAGGCTTTCGGGGGCCCGGGTTGCAAAAGCAGCTTGATCAGTTGGAAGCACGCAGATCATTCCTCGAAGACCAACTTGCAAGCGCAACGGCGACGGCGCCGCGGCTCCACCCAAACCTCGCCACGCTCTACCGCGATCGTGTCGCGGCGCTGCAAGAGGCCCTCAAGCGCGAGAGGGGCGGACAGGAGGCGCTGGAGATTGCGCGCGGGCTGATCGAGCGCATCACGGTGGGGCCGGTGTTCGATGCCGCTGGTCTGGTGATTGATATCACTGGCGAGATTGGCGCGATGCTGAGTCTCGGCCTGACCGACAGACGCAACGCAGCGTCGCCGGCTAAGCTGGCCGGCGACGAGACATTCGTACGTTCGGTGAAAGTGGTTGCGGGGACAGGATTTGAACCTGTGACCTTCAGGTTATGAGCCTGACGAGCTACCGGGCTGCTCCACCCCGCGTGGGTGATGTGTGTGAGGGCTGGTTTGGAAGACCTGGCGGCGACCGACTTTCCCGCACCTTGTGGTGCAGTATCATGGGCGCTGGGGTTTTTCACGGCCGAGTTCGGGATGGGATCGGGTGGATCATTCCCCGCCATGGCCACCAGGTCGTCCGAGCCAGCCGTTGGTGTGTGGGCTCGGGCGTGTGGGGTTGGTGCGATGCGGCGGGGAGAGAGTGGGTGTGTGGGTGACTGCTGTGCGTGTGGTTTGAGTCAATTGGGCGATTAGGACCAGTTAGCTGAGTGCATTGCTGCATGTATACATCTGGCCTATCGACGTGATGGTCTATCACGGCCCTTGGGGAGACCTGGTTTTGAGGTAAGTTTCCCGCTTAGATGCTTTCAGCGGTTATCTTTTCCGCACGTAGCTACCCGGCGGTGCCGCTGGCGCGACAACCGGTGCACCAGAGGTGCGTTCATCCCGGTCCTCTCGTACTAGGGACAAGTCCTCGCAAGTCTCCTTCACCCACGGCAGATAGGGACCGAACTGTCTCACGACGTTCTAAACCCAGCTCACGTACCACTTTAATCGGCGAACAGCCGAACCCTTGGGACCTGCTCCAGCCCCAGGATGTGATGAGCCGACATCGAGGTGCCAAACCTCCCCGTCGATGTGGACTCTTGGGGGAGATCAGCCTGTTATCCCTAGAGTACCTTTTATCCGTTGAGCGATGGCCCTTCCACGCGGGACCACCGGATCACTATGGCCGACTTTCGTCTCTGCTCGAGCTGTCGCTCTCGCAGTCAGGCGGGCTTATGCCATTGCACTCAACGACCGATGTCCGACCGGCCTGAGCCCACCATCGCGCGCCTCCGTTACACTTTAGGAGGCGACCGCCCCAGTCAAACTGCCCACCATGCAGGGTCCCGGTCCGGGCTGACCGGACGCGGTTAGACATCAGAAAAATTCAGGGTGGTATTTCAAGGATGGCTCCACCCAGGCTGGCGCCCGTGCTTCAGTGCCTCCCACCTATCCTACACAGCATTTTCCTGATGCCACTGCAAAGCTGCAGTAAAGGTTCATAGGGTCTTTCCGTCTGACCGCGGGTACCCCGCATCTTCACGGGGAATTCAATTTCGCTGAGCCGATGCTGGAGACAGCGGGGAAGTCGTTACGCCATTCGTGCAGGTCGGAACTTACCCGACAAGGAATTTCGCTACCTTAGGACCGTTATAGTTACGGCCGCCGTTTACCGGGGCTTCAATTCAGTGCTTGCACACCTCCTCTTAACCTTCCGGCACCGGGCAGGCGTCAGACCCTATACGTCGTCTTGCGACTTCGCAGAGCCCTGTGTTTTTACTAAACAGTCGCTACCCCCTGGTCTGTGCCACCCCCACATGGTTGCCCACATAAGGGTCTCGCTTATCCCGAAGTTACGCGAGCAATTTGCCTAGTTCCTTCAGCATCGTTCTCTCAAGCGCCTTGGTATGCTCTACCAGTCCACCTGTGTCGGTTTCGGGTACGGTCTATACGCCAGAGCTGTTTCCCGGAATGCTCAAAAAGCCCGCCCAATCCGATAAGGACAGACAACATCTCGCATTCGTCACTGCTGGCAGGCTGGGGAGTATTCACCCCATTCCCATCGACTACGGCTCTCGCCCTCGCCTTAGGGGCCGGCTCACCCTGCGCGGATTAACCTTGCGCAGGAACCCTTGGACTTTCGGCGACAGTGTTTCTCACACTGTTTGTCGCTACTCATGTCAGCATTCGCACTTCCGATATCTCCAGGGAGGATCACCCCATCCCCTTCACAGACCTACGGAACGCTCCGCTACCGCGTATGATGTTACTCACACACCCACAGCTTCGGCACGTGGCTTGAGCCCCGTTACATCTTCGGCGCAGGGTTTCTAATAGACCAGTGAGCTATTACGCTTTCTTTAAAGGATGGCTGCTTCTAAGCCAACCTCCTGGTTGTTTTGGAATCCCCACATCCTTTCCCACTTAGCCACGATTTGGGGGCCTTAGCTGGTGGTCTGGGCTGTTTCCCTCTCGACGATGGACCTTAGCACCCACCGTCTGTCTGCCGGACTACACTCTCGGGTATTCGGAGTTTGGTTAGGTTTGGTAAGGCTTTGGGCCCCCCTAGCCCATCCAGTGCTCTACCCCCCGAGGCGAACATCCAACGATCTACCTCAATAGATTTCGCGGAGAACCAGCTATCTCCGAGTTTGATTGGCCTTTCACCCCTAGCCACAGCTCATCCCCGACTTTTTCAACAGGCGTGGGTTCGGCCCTCCAGTGCGTATTACCGCACCTTCAGCCTGGCCATGGCTAGATCACTCGGTTTCGGGTCTTCTGCCAGCAACTAAACACCCTGTTCAGATTCGCTTTCGCTGCGCCTACACCTAACGGCTTAAGCTCGCTGCAAACAGAAACTCGCTGACCCATTATACAAAAGGTACGCCGTCACCCGACCCACACTCGCGTGCTTCGAAGGCTCCGACTGCTTGTAGGCATCCGGTTTCAGGTCTCTTTCACTCCCCTCGTCGGGGTGCTTTTCACCTTTCCCTCACGGTACTCGTTCGCTATCGGTCACCAGGGAGTATTTAGGCTTGGAGGGTGGTCCCCCCATGTTCAGACAGGATTTCACGTGTCCCGCCCTACTCAAGGATCCATGAGCCATTACGCATACGGGGCTATCACCCGCTCCGGCCGGCCTTTCCAGACCCTTCTGCTTGCGTCCCATAAACCACTGGCCTGCTCCGCGTTCGCTCGCCACTACTAGCGGAATGTCAGTTGATCTCTTTTCCTCCAGGTACTGAGATGTTTCAGTTCCCCGGGTTCGCCTCATAACCCTATCTATTCAGATCATGATACCTATCGCTAGGTGGGTTGCCCCATTCGGATATCCACGGATCAAAGCCTGCTCGCGGCTCCCCATGGCTTTTCGCAGCGTGCCACGTCCTTCATCGCCTCCTGGTGCCAAGGCATCCACCGAATGCCCTTATCATACTCAAACACACGCACAGGAACCACCCACACCCGGGGGATCGCGCGATACTTCTACTGTGCTGGCCGCCTAGACGCACTCCTCTGCGCTCCGGTGCTCACGGCCCGACGGCCGCTCCGCTCCGGTTCTCGAAAAACACGCCATACGACTCAACACAGCGAAGTCTCGGACAATCCTCACGAACTGCGAGATCGACCTGCACATCACTTGGTCATCCCAAGCACACTCTTCTCTCTCGACGCTTCTGCTCGCCACCACAGCCTTCGGGTCAGACACCCAAGCCGCGGCCGCCAACAGAAACGCACCAACCTCTTCACACTGACAAAGAACACAACACACCGGACGACATCGCTCGCGCCATGCCGCCCAATCCAGGCTTTCCCGCAATGACCCCCACCCCCTCAACACCAACCCTGGTGGAGGCGGACGGAATCGAACCGACGACCCCCTGCTTGCAAAGCAGGTGCTCTACCAATTGAGCTACGCCCCCATGCCAAACAGCCCGTGCGCCCCTAGGCTCTCCGGGGGATGCCATCCTGGCTGCAAAGCAGACAGGATGGCATGGGCCAGGGAGGACTCGAACCTCCGACCCCACGCTTATCAAGCGTGTGCTCTAACCAACTGAGCTACTAGCCCCAAACAGATTTGGCCCGAACTCGAACTCGATCATTGCAGGAAGGGATATGCTGACGGCGCCACGCGCATCTTACGCCCGGCAAAATCCAGGCACGCCCGCGTTGATCCAACACGGGACTTGTCGAACGTCTCTCAAAGGCACAGCCAAAGCCACACCCGCTCAAGAGACATCCTTGAAAGGAGGTGATCCAGCCGCAGGTTCCCCTACGGCTACCTTGTTACGACTTCACCCCAGTCGCTGACCCGACCG